>JBEKWU010000021.1:0-55166 GCA_049512775.1 Bryobacteraceae bacterium | reverse complement strand
AAAGAGGGTAGGTCTGCCCTACACGCGTTGGCGATGCGCCCGCCTTGCAGCGCAAGGAGTTGCGAGAGAAAACTGCCCCAAAATGGCGGAAAACTGACGTCAACTGCGAAAGTCAGGCTAGCATTCGAGGAGCGCAGCGGGACATGAAAGGGATTCTGAAAGAACGACTGCCGGCGAGCGCCTATTTCCCCAAACCGGCAAACTGGAGAATCGCCGAAGGAAAGATCCCCAGAGCCAGAGAGGCCAGGGCGGTGACCCACAGCACGCTCCTGGTCCCGGGCGCGGGCGGCGGCAGGTCGGCCGTCGATTCGCCTGGCTCCTTCATGTACATGGCCACGAGAATCCGCAGGTAGTAGTAGGCCGCTACGGCGGTATTCAGCAACCCCAGCACGGTCAGCCACCCGAGCCGGGCCTCCAGCGCCGCCTTGAAGATGTAAAACTTCCCGAAGAACCCGCCGGTCGGCGGCACCCCGATCAGCGACAGCAGCAGCACCGAGAACAGCGCCGCCGTCACTGGTTGCCGCGCGCCCAACCCCGCCAGGTCCTCCACGTTGACGTAACGCTCGCCCTTCCGTCCGAAGTAGGCCACCAGGGCGAATGCCCCGATGTTCATGAACACGTACACCGCCAGGTAGAACATCGCCGCCTGGGTCCCAGCCGCGGAGTGGGCGGTGAGGGCCACCATTACGTAGCCGGCGTGCGCGATCGAGCTGTAGGCCAGCAGCCGCTTGAGGTTGGTCTGCGCCAGCGCGGCGAAGTTCCCCACCACCATGGTCAGCAGCGCGGAGGTCCATACGACCCCCTCCCAGCGGTGGCTGACCGGCCCGAGCGCCGTCAGAAACACGCGAAAGAAAATGGCGAACGCCGCCGCTTTCGGTCCCGCCGCCAGGAACGCCGTCACCGGCGCGGGCGCGCCCTGGTACACGTCCGGCGCCCACACCTGGAAAGGCGCCGCCGAGACCTTGAAGGCGAACCCCACGAACATCAGCGCCGCTGCCGTCCCCACCAGCAGTCCCGCCGGCGCCGTCTTGGGGTCCGACAGCACCTGCCGGATCGCGTTCAGGTTCGTCGTCCCCGTCGCTCCGTAGATCAGCGCAATCCCGTAAAGCAGGAACGCGGTGGCGAACGACCCCAGGAGAAAGTACTTCGCCGCGGCCTCGTTGGCCAGCTTCTCACGCCGCAAGAACCCCGCCAGCACATAGCTGGAAATCGAGGAGATCTCCAGTCCGATGAAGAGCACGATCAGCTCGTTGGCCGCGACCATGATGGACTGCCCGGCCACCGAGAACAGCAGCAGGGCGTAGTACTCCCCGCTCTCGGCGTTTTCCCGTCGCAGGTAGCTGGACGAGCACAGCACTACCAGCATGCCCGCTACGATCACCAGCACGCGGAAGAACGTCGCGAACCCGTCCACCTGCAACATGCCGCTAAACGCCGGCCCCGGATTCCAGTGGCCCGCGACGGCCGGCACGAGCGCCGCCGCCAGTCCGGCCAGGCACAGGTAGCCGAGCGCCCGCTTCCGCCGCGCCGGCGTCAGCGGCTCGAGCACCATGGTCACCGTCGCCACCCCGGCCAGGATCATCTCCGGCAGGAGCCGGGCGTACTCCGCGCCGCTAGGAGGGACGAAGCTAGCGGGCATGGGCGACCTCCCGCGGCGGCGCCGGCCGCTTCACCTGGAACTCTACGTTCACCTTGGTCTTCTCGAGGATCGACGCCCCGGCGGTGGCGATGGGCGGCATGAAGGTCTGCGTGAACGTCCCCATCCACACCATCAGTACCAGCAGCGGCGCCATCGCGGCCCACTCCCTCGCACTCGAATCCCGCATGTGCGGCCGCACGCTCGCCGGGGTCTCGCCAAAGAACACCCGCTGATACAGCCAGAGCATGTAGCAGGCCGAAAGAATCACGCCGATAGCCGCGAATACCGCCCAACGGAAGTTCACCTGCGCCGTGCCTTGCAGCACCAGGTATTCGCCCACGAAGTTGTTGAGCATGGGCAGGCCCATGCTGGCCAGCGACGTGCTCAAGAACATCGTCGCCAGCGCCGGGGCCGGAGTCGCCACGCCGCCGTAGTCCTTGATCTCGAGGGAATGCCGCCGCTCGTACAGAAAGCCCACCAGGATGAACAGCGCGCCGGTCGAGATCCCGTGGCTGAGCATCTGGTAGACCGCCCCGTTCACCCCCAACTCGGTGAAGGAGAAGATCCCCAGCACGACGAATCCGAGGTGGCTCACCGAGGTGTAGGCCACCAGTTTCTTCATGTTCGGCTGCACCAGGGCCACCAGCGCGCCGTAGAGGATGCCCACAATCGCCAGAATCGCGATCCAAGGCGCATAGCCGCGCGCGGCCGCCGGGAACATCGGCAGGCAGAACCGCAGCAGCCCGTAACAGCCCATCTTCAGCATCACGGAAGCCAGCATCACCGAGCCCGCCGTCGGCGCCTCGACGTGCGCATCCGGCAACCAGGTGTGCAGCGGGAACAGCGGCACCTTGATGGCGAATGCCGCGAAGAAGCCCAGGAACAGCGCGGCCTGCTCCACCCGGCCCAGGGTCAGCTTCCCAGTCCACATCATCTCGGTCAGGACGGTGTAATCGAAGGTCCCGGCCCGGTTGTACAGGTAGATGATGCCGGCCAGCATCAGCACCGACCCCGCCATCGTGTAGAGGAAGAACTTCACCGCCGCGTAAACCCGCCGCTCGTGCCCCCAGATGCCGATCAGGAAGTACATCGGCACCAGCGAGACTTCCCAGAACACGTAGAACACGAACAGATCCAGCGCCACGAACACGCCGATCAGCCCGAATTCCAGGAGCAGGAAGAGCGCGAAGAACTCCTTCACCCGCTTGTCGATGTGCCGCCACGAAACCAGAACGCAGACGGGCGTCAGCAGCGTGGTCAGGAGCACCAGCCACAAGCTGATGCCGTCGATGCCGACGTGATACCGGATGGCCGGCGAAGCAATCCACGGGAGGTTCGTGACGTACTGGAATGGGCCTGTTCCCTGGATGCCGGCCACCAGCCCCAGAGACAGCAGGAAGACGGCGAGCGAAACCCCGAACGCTATCCGGCGGATCGCTTCCACCTTCTCGCGCGGGACCACGAGCAGCAGCACGGACCCCGCCAGCGGAAGCCACAGCACGGCATCGAGAAGGTTCATTTGCCTCCTCCCGCGATGCCCAGCGCTACGAGCACGCTCACCGCGCCCAGCAGCACCCACGCGGCATAGCTGCGGATGTAGCCCGACTGTAGCTGGCGCAGTATGCTTCCGAGCCCGCGCGCCCGCTCCCCGATGCCGTTCACGCTGGCGTCGATCACCTCGACGTCGATCCCTTCCCACAGCACCGACCGCGAGCCTTCCACCACCGGCCCCACCACCGCCGCCCCGTAGATCTCATCCACGTAGTACTTGTTCAAGACCGCTCGATAGACCCAGCCCAGGCGCCGCGCCGTCGCGTCCGCCAGCCCCGGCCGCGCCACATAGAATAGCCACGCCAGGAAGATGCCCAGCAGTCCCGCCGTCACGGAAATCACGACCAGCGACTCGTTGTGGTGCTCGGCCGGCGGGAACATCGGCGCCAGCCATCGGGGGACCGGGAGGAACCCGCCGCCGAGCGACAGCGCGGCCAGCGCCACCAGCGGCAGCGTCATCACGGCCGGCGATTCATGCGGATGCGCATCGCCTCGGTATTCTCCGAAAAACGCCAGGAAGATCGCGCGGAACACATAGAACGAGGTCATGCCCGCGGTGACCACCGCCACCCAGTACATCCAGGGCGCGTGGCAGTAGGCTGAAACCAGGATCTCGTCCTTGCTGAAGAACCCGGCGGCGAACGGAACGCCGGCGATCGAGACCGCGGCGCACACAAGCGTCCAGAAGGTCACGGGGGTCTTCTTGCGCAGCCCGCCCATTTTGCGCAGGTCCTGCTCGCCGCTCAGAGCGTGAATCACGCTGCCCGCGCCCAGGAACAGCAGCGCCTTGAAGAACGCGTGCGTCACCAGGTGGAAAATGCCCGCCGCGAACGCGCCCGTCCCCAGGCCCAAGAACATGTAGCCGAGCTGGGATACCGTCGAGTAGGCAAAGACCTTCTTGATGTCGTTCTGCGCCAGGCCGATGGTCGCGGAGAAGAATGCGGTGGCCAGGCCGATGATCGCCACCATCTCCAGGGCCATCGGCGCCTTCAGGTAGATCGGGGACGTCCGCGCGACCATGTAGACGCCCGCCGTCACCATCGTCGCCGCGTGGATCAGAGCCGATACCGGCGTCGGGCCTTCCATCGCGTCCGGCAGCCATACGTAGAGCGGGATCTGCGCCGATTTCCCCGCCGCGCCCACGAGCAGCAGCAGGCCGGCCAGCGTCAGCGTCCCGACGCTGCGCTCCACCGGCCAGCCGCCCAGCGCTCCGAACACCTTCGCAAAATCCAGCGATCCGAAGTGGATTCCCAACAGGAGAATCGCCAGCGAGAACCCGAAATCGCCGATGCGATTCACGATGAACGCTTTGTTCCCCGCGTTGGTGGCGCTCTTCTTCAGGAACCAGAACCCGATCAGCAGGTAGCTCGACAGCCCCACACCTTCCCAGCCCACGAACATCAGCAGGAAGTTGGCGGCCAGCACCAGGGTCAGCATGAAGAACATGAACAGGTTCAGGTAGGCGAAGAAGCGGGAGTAGCCGCCGTCGTGCGCCATATAGCCGATGGCATAGATGTGGATCAGCAGCCCGACCCCGGTCACCACCAGCAGCATCACCGACGTCAGCCGGTCCACCGCCAGGTCGCAGCCCACGACGAAGTCGCCGACCCTGATCCAGTCGAAGTAGTGCTCGAGGGGGGCGCCGCCGTGCCAAACGACCCTCAGCACCCACACAAACGACAGCGCCACCGACCCGACCGCCACTGCGTTGATCGCCGCCTTGGACAGGCGCCGGCCGAGGATCCCGTTCACCAGGAAACCCAGCAGGGGAAGCGCGGGAATGATCCAGAGGTGCGCCATCTAGTTCTTCATGGAGGCGATCTCATCCACGTGCAGAGTCGCGCGGTTCTTGAATACGGTGAGAATGATCGCCAGCCCGACCGCGGCCTCGGCCGCCGCCACCACCATCACGAAGAACGTGAAAACTTGCCCGTCCACCTTCTTCAGATGGTAAGAGAACGTCACAAAGGTCAGGTTCACCGCGTTCAGCATGAGCTCGATGGACATGAACATCGTGATCAGGTTGCGCCGGAACAGGAATCCCGCCACGCCCAGGGCGAACAGGATGGCGCTCAGAATCAGGTACCAGGATAGCGGCACGCCCTCGGGCATTTAGTCCAGCTCCTTGTAGGCCAGCACCACCGCTCCCACGATCGCGATCAGCACCAGAATGGAGGTGATCTCGAACGGAAGCAGGTAGGTGGTGAAGATGGCCCGGCCCACGTGCTCGACGGTCCCGCCGGTGAAGCCGCCCAATCGCACTTCCTCGGAGCGGGGGAATGCACGGAAGATGACGAAGCCGAGGATGCCGAGCAGCGCCAGGAGCAACGGAACCCCCATCAGCCGCGCCATCCAGGCCCCGTGCGACTTATACTCCGTGCGGGCGTTCAGCAGCATAATCACGAAGATGAACAGCACCATGATGGCGCCGGCGTAAACGAACACCTGCGCCGCGGCGATGAACTGCGCCCCCAGTAGCAAGTAAAGGACGGACAGCGAGGCCATCGTCCCGATCAGCGCCAGCGCGTTCTCAACCGGGTGTCTCCGCACTACTAAGCTGATGCCGCAAACCACCGCGATCGTGGCGAAAATGAGGAACAGAAGCGCGCTCATCGTTCAGCCCACCAAGGCCACCAGCAGCCCCGTAACCATCAAGTTCACCATGGCCACCGGGAACATGAAGCTCCAGGCAAACCGCATCAACTGGTCGTACCGCAAGCGCGGCATGGTCCCGCGCACCCAGATGAAAACGAACAGCAGCACGCCGGTCTTGGCCAGGAACCAGAATAGCGGCCCCACCACCGGTACCACATCCAGCCCCGGAAACGGCGGCAGCCAGCCTCCCAGGAACAGCACTGTCGCCATCGAGCACACCGTGATCATGTTGGAGTACTCGGCCATGAAGAACCCGGCGAACTTCATGCTGCTGTACTCGGTGTGAAATCCCGCCACCAGCTCGGTCTCGGCCTCGGGCAGATCGAACGGCACGCGGTTGGTCTCGGCGAAGGCGGCAATCATGAAGACCAGGAACCCGATCACTTGCGGAAACGGGCCGCGAAACACGTTCCAGGCCGGAAAGAACCCCCCGTAGTAGTGCGACTGGGAGACGACGATCTCACGCAGGCTCAGCGTGTTGGACATGAGCAGCGGCGCCGCCACCGCCAGGCCCAGCGGCAACTCGTAGCTGATCATCTGGGCCGAGGCGCGCAGCCCGCCCAGCAGCGGGTACTTGCTATTCGACGCCCAGCCCGCCAGCACCACCCCGTACACGTTCAGCGAGGATAGCGCCAGGATGAAAACTACCCCGATGTTCAGGTCCGTGAGCTGCATCCACGTGGGCACGCCGATCACGTTCACCGCGGGCCCGAACGGGATGACGGAAATCGAGATCAGAGACAGGGTGATCGCCAGGAACGGCGCCAGCAGGTAGAGGAACCGGTTCGGTCCCGGCGGCATCAGGTCTTCTTTCAGCAGCAGCTTGAGGGTGTCCGCGAGGGGTTGCAGCAGCCCATACGGCCCCACGCGATTCGGCCCCAGCCGCACTTGGATGCGCGCGATCACCTTCCGCTCCACCCACTGCAGGTAGAGCAGCGTGAGCATCAGCACTCCCACCACCACGGCCGCCTTGATCGCGCTCAGCAGGTAGAAATTCATACCAGTAGGTCCCAGCCGCTCACCACCGCTCCCTCACGGTCGCGGTTCGGTGCTGGGGGCCGCGGGGCAGCACCGAACCGCGCGCGTCAGCAAGCGGACTGCGCAGCCCTCGCCGAACCGCGACCCCAAGGGAGCGGTTCCTACCCACGGTACAACTCCCCCGGTCCTTCCTTCACCGCGTTCAACATCTTCGAATATCGCCCCAAAGTGCCCGACGTAAACAGCGTGTCCCCAGCCGACTCGACAGGGAGGCCATGCCTCCTTTCCTCCCCAACCTCCCCGCGGAGATCGAGGCCCATCTCCCGCGCGATCAGCCGGAAGATCTCCAGGTCCGGCTTGGTGCCCGGCACCTCGAGCGCTTTCTTCAGCCGCTGCACTTCTCCGCACACGTTGGTGACCGTGCCGGACTTCTCATACACCGAAGCCGCCGGGAGAACCACGTCGGCCACCCGGGCCGTCTCCGTTAGAAACAAGTCCTGCACCACCACGAAGGCCTTCTTCGCCGCCAGCTTGTAACGCTTCAGCGGATTGGCGCCCACCACCCACAATGCGTCCAGATCCGCGGCCGCCATCATTTCCGGAAGCGACAGTCCCCCCTGGCCCGGCAGCAGGCCTATCTCCACGGCGCCGCGCGAATTCGAGTAGTCCACCAGGCAGACGTACTTCACCGGGATTCCGAGCGAAGTGCCGAATGCGACCAGCCGCCCGACGCCTTGGCCCTGAATGGCGTCCCCGAACACGATCACCAGCCCCGGCTCCTGGGCCAGATCCGCCCGCAGCGATTCGACGCCGGCCATCTCCGCGCCCGGCTCGACCGACACGATCCGCGCCGCGATCTTGTCCTCGCGAACCGGCCCGCGCCGGACCGTGTACACGCGCGCCTGGTGATGCCGCCAGTTGGCGCGCACCTGGAACGCGAGGAAGGGATGCTGCTGCGCCAGGTCGCTGGCCACGATCAGAACGGCTTTGGCCGTGTACAGATCCGCGGTCGTCGCCAGAGAGGCGTACGTCTCGAGCAGGCTCGCCACGTCGCCGGTGCGGTGATGGTCGACGTTGTTCGTGCCCAGTCCCACCCGGGCCATTCTCACCAGGTATTCGTTTTCTTCGTTGGTGGTGTGGTTCGAGCCGATGACGCCGAAGCTGCCGCCCCGCGCTCGAATCTCGGCGAACCGCCCCGCCACAAGGTGCAGCGCCTGGGCCCACGATGCCGGCTCGAAGCCCGAGCCCGAGCGCACCATCGGCGCGAGCAGCCGCTCCGGGTGGTGCGTGAAATCCCCGGCGTACCGCCCCTTGATGCACAGAAACTGGCCATTGATCCCCGAGCGGTCGCGGTTGTTCCCGCGCTGAATCTGGTTATTCTTCACGCCCAGCGTGGTCTTGCACCCGTCGGCGCAGTGCGTGCAGATGGTCCCCACGTGCTCCATTTCCCAGGGCCGCGTGCGGTAGCGGTAGGTTCCGCTGGTCAGCGCGCCCACCGGGCAGATGTCGATGCACATTCCGCACTCGTCGCACTCGAGGTGGTCGCCGGCGTTCGGCGCGATCTCCGACGATGCCCCCCGGTTCACCACCCCCAGCGCCGCCACGCCCATGCCTTCCGCGCAGATGCGCACGCAGCGGAAGCATAGAATGCAGCGCGGCTTGTCGTAGAACACCACCGGCGACCACTGCCGCTCCTGGACGTGCTGTTTGGTCTCGAGGAACCGGCTCTCGCCCGCCCCGTAGCGGAACACCATGTCCTGCAACTCGCACTCGCCGCCCTTGTCGCACACCGGGCAATCCAGCGGATGGTTGGTCAGCAGGAATTCGAGCATCGATTTGCGCGCCTGCGCCACCTGCGGCGTCCCGGTGCGCACCACCATGCCCTCGGCGACCGGCAGCGTACACGCGGTCAGCAGCTTGGGCGCCCGCTCGACTTCCACCAGGCACATCCGGCAGGCCGCTTGCAGCGTCAGCCCCTCGTAATAGCAGAACGCGGGGATCTCGATGCCCGCCCGCCGCGCCGCCTCGATCAGCAGCGTGCCCGCCGGCGCCTGCACCGCTTTCCCATCGATGGTGAGCTTTACGAGGGGCACTTACACCCCCCATTCAAGTGCGCCTCGAATTCGCCGCGGAACTTCTCGACGAAGGCGATGGTGGGCATCGCCGCCGCATCCCCCAGCGGGCAGAATGTCCGGCCGAGCATACTCTTCGACAGCTCTCCAATGAGCGGGATGTCGCTCGCCACCCCGCCGCCCTGGTGCACCCGCGTGAGGATCTTCTTCAGCCATAGCGTTCCCTCGCGGCAGGGGATGCACCACCCGCAGCTCTCGTGCGCGTAGAACCGCATGATGCGCATCGCCGCTTTCACCATGCAGGTGTCCTGGTCCATCACCACCACGCCGCCCGATCCCAACATGCTCTTGGCCTTGGCCAGCGAGTCGAAGTCCATCGGGATGTCGCACTCCTCGGCTTCCAGCACCGGGCACGACGACCCGCCCGGAATCACCGCCTTCAGTTTCTTGCCGCCGCGCACGCCGCCGGCCACCTCCTCGATCATCCGCAGCAGGTTGAATCCCATCGGCAGCTCGTACACGCCGGGCTTGTTGACGTGGCCCGAAATGCAGTAGAGCCGCGTCCCGCCGTTCTTCGGCGTGCCGAGGGCGGCAAATGCCGCCCCGCCGTCCCGGAGGATGGCCGGAGCCGCCGCGTAGCTCTCGACGTTGTTCAGCACCGTGGGGCACTGGTACAGCCCCGCCACGGCCGGAAACGGCGGCCGGATCCGCGGAATGCCGCGCTTGCCCTCGAGCGACTCCAGCAGCGCCGACTCCTCGCCGCACTCGTAGGCTCCCGCGCCCGTGTGCGTGAAGACGTCGAAGTCGAACCCGCTGCCCAGGATGTTCTTGCCAAGGTATCCCCGCCGGTAAGCCTCCGCGATGGCGCGGTCCAGGATCTCGATCAGGTAGCGGTACTCGCCGCGGATGTAGATGTAGCCCGCGTGTGCGTCCACCGCCCGCCCCGCGATCAGCATCCCTTCGAGCAACTGGTGCGGATCGTTCTCCATGAGCAGCCGGTCCTTGCAGGTGCCGGGCTCGCTCTCGTCGGCGTTCGCCACTACGTACTTCGGCTTGGGCGAGGTGCGCGGCACGAAACTCCACTTCATCCCGGTCGGGAAGCCCGCCCCGCCGCGCCCGCGCAGGTTCGAGGCGCGCATCTCCTCGAGGATCTGTTCCGGGGTCATCGCGAGCGCCTTGCGCAACGCCACGTAACCGTCGCTCGCCAGATAGGTGTCGATCGACGCCGAATTGGGCAGGCCGAACCGGCGCGTAAGCACCTTCACCTCCAGCGGGCTGGGTTGGTTGTAGAGCATTAGGAAACTTTCCGCAAGCTCTCGATCAGCCGGTCCAGCTTCTCCGGCGTCATGTCGTGGTGGAACTCGTAATTCACTTGCAGGGCGGGCGCCCAGGAACAAGCGCCGATGCATTCCACTTCTTCGAGCGAGAACTGCCCGTCTTCGGTCACCTCCCTGTGCCCGATCCCGAGCTTGCGGCAGGCGTGCTCCCAAAGCTGGGCCCCGCCCGTCAGCAGGCAACTGATGTTGGTGCAGATCTGGATGTGATGTTTCCCCAGCGGCTTGCGGTGGAGCATCGAATAGTAGGTGACCACCTCGTTCACCTGGAGCGGGGTGATGCCCGTCCGCCGCGCCACTTCCTGGATCAATTCCTCCGTTACCGCGCCCACTTCGTCCTGCGCATACATCAGCATCGGCACCACCGCCGACCGCTCACGGCCGGGCGGGTAGCTTTTCAAGAGCTTCTCAAACCGTGCCTCTAGTTCCGGTGAGAACGTCATTGCGCCTCGCAGCTTGTGGCTTGTGGCCTGTGGCCTGTGGTTCCAGACGGCCGCGCGTGGGCTTCGCCCCTGGCGCGACAGCAGGGGCGCCGTAGCGGAATCCACAGGCCACAGGCCACAAGCCACATGCTACCGATCCACATCCCCCAGCACAAAATCCGTACTCCCCAAGACCGCGATCGCGTCCGAGACCAGCCGGCCTTCCACCATCTTCGGCAGCCCTTGCAGATTGCCGAAGCTGGGCCCGTGGATAAACACGCGATAGGGCTTCGAGGTCCCGTCGCTCACCACGTAATAGCCCATCTCGCCGCGCGGCGACTCCACCACTTGGTACACCTCGCCCTCGGGCACGCGGAAGCCCTCGGTCACGATCTTGAAGTGGTAGATGAGCGCCTCCATCTGCGTCTTCATCTTCTCGCGGTCCGGCAACACCACCCGCGGAGCATCCGCGGTGTACGGCCCCGAGGGCATCCCGTCCAGCGCCTGCCTGACAATCCGCGCGCTCTGCCGCATCTCTTCCACCCGCACCTGGTAGCGCGCGTACACATCGCTCTCGGTCCGCGTCGGCACCTCGAAATCGAACTTCTCGTAACTCGAGTACGGCTCGGACTTGCGAATATCCCAGGCCAGGCCCGCGGCGCGGAGCATCGGCCCGGTCACCCCCAGGTCGAGCAGGTCCTCGAGCGCCGCGTACCCCACGCCCTTGGTCCGGCGCACCCAGATCGGGTTCCGCGTCAGCAGATCTTCGTATTCGTCCACCCGGCTGGGGAAGACGTCGATGAACTTCCCCACCGCCTGCCGCCAGCCCCGCGGCGGCTCCAGCGCCAGTCCTCCGATGCGGAAGTAGCTGGTCATCATCCGCTGCCCCGAGAACATCTCGAAGATGCGGAGGACATCTTCGCGCTCGCGGAAGCAGTAGAGAAACAGGCTCATCGCTCCCAGGTCGAGCGAGTGCGTCCCCAGCCAAACCAGGTGGCTGTTGATGCGCGTCAGCTCGTTCAGCAGCACGCGCATCCACTGCGCGGCCGGCGGGATCTCCAATCCCAGCAGCTTCTCCACCGCCAGGCAGTAACACAGGTTGTTGGTCAGCGGGCAGAGGTAATCGATGCGGTCGGTCAGCGTCACCGCCTGCTGCCAGGTTTTCTGCTCGCACTCCTTCTCGATCCCGGTGTGCAGGTAGCCGATGTCGCAGCTCGCCTGGGTGATCGTCTCGCCATCCAGCTCGAGGATCAGCCGCAGCACACCGTGCGTGGAGGGGTGCTGCGGCCCCATATTCAGGGTCATCCGCCGCGGCGTCGTGCTGGCTGGGTCGCTCACAGCGCCTCGCCGGTATAGTTGTACTTCTGCCCGGTCGCCGGATAGTCCTTGCGCAGCGGGTGCCCGCTCCAGTCCTCCGGCAGCAGGATTCGCCGCAGGTCCGGATGATTGCGGAAACGCACGCCGAACAGATCGAACACCTCGCGCTCGTACCAGTTCGCCGCCCGCCAGACGGCGGTCACCGAATCGATCTCCGGCGCCTCCCCCGGCAGGCGGCACTTCAGCCGCAGCCGCTGGTTCCGCTCGATCGAGTGCAGCAGGTAGACCACCTCGAAGCGCGGCTCGGCGGGATAGCGGTCCACCGCCGTCACCGCGCTGAGCCGCGCGAACCGCTGCTGGTCCTTCAGATACCGGCAAACCGCGGCGATCTTCTCCGGGGCGATATCGAGCGTCAGCTCCCCCCGGTCGGTTCTTGCGTTCAGCAGAGCGGAGGCGTCCCAGGCTTGGAGTTGTTCCGGAAGCATCGCGTTATGGCTGTCCCCGCGGCTGTTCTTCGACCGACCAGGCCAGGGCGCCCTTTTTCCAGATGTAGAAAAACCCGGAAAGAATCAGAGCCACGAAAAGAAACATCTCGAAAAACGCAAACAGCTTCAGCTCCCGGTAGACCACCGCCCAGGGGTACAGAAAGACGGTCTCGATGTCGAACAGGATGAAGATCATCGCCACCAGGTAGAACTTCACGCTGAAGCGTTCGCGCGTCGAGCCCTGCGAGTCTACCCCGCACTCGTAGGGCCGGTCCTTCACGGGGTTGCGCACGCGGTGGCCCAGCAGCGCCGAGGCGCCGATCATCCCCCCGGCGATGGCCATCGCAATCAACACCTGAAGCAGCACTGGGAAGTAGAACTGCGCGTACGAGTTCGGCATAAGCCTCCCCTGGGCCCCGCAGGGTACCGATCTACAGCAATCCCAAACTCGACTATAATGATCCGCGGAAGAGGGTGTCAAATCCAGTGCGGGTCTTTGTCCAGGGCGAAGCGCGCGAGATCCCCGACGGCCAGACGGTTCTGGGGCTGCTGGAGTCTTTGGGGCTGGACCCCGGCCGCGTCGCTGTCGAACTCGACGGCCTGATCCTGAAGAAACCCGAGTGGCCGGTGCGTCCGCTCCAGCCCGGCTCGCGCCTGGAAGTCGTTCATTTTGTTGGCGGCGGCTAGGGCAGGCGCTGGCGGCCAAGAGTCCTGCCGCAGAGGGGGCTAAGACGAAAAGTTGCCGGCATTCGGCGAACAGCCTCTTGACAGGGCCGTGCAGCGAAGTACAATCCTAAAGGTGGGTGTTTTTTCCCAAACGGAAGTGCCATCCCATGTTCAAAACAAAAAAGATCCGCCCTGCTCCAACCCCTCCCGCCGAGGCTTACTCCTCCAGTGATGTGGCGCGCGTGGCCGGCATCAGCCTGCGCCAGTTGCAGTGGTGGGACGAGCGGCATGTGGTGTCTCCTCAGCACCAGGGCCACAAGCGGGTCTATTCTCCGGAACAGGTAGTGGAAATCACCGTAATCGCGGAGCTTCGCCGCAAGGGCTTCTCTCTTCAAAAGATCCGCCGGGTCCTGCGGTACTTGCAGCGCGAAATGGGACGGCGCTTGAGCGACGTCCTGTCGGCGGAATCGGACTTCCACCTGCTCACCGACGGCCGATCGATCTACCTCGAGGACAGCCACGACCGCATCATCGACATCCTGAAGGGCGCCCGCCAGCCGATGTTCCTGGTCTGCGTCAGTGACCAGGTCCGCCGCCTCAGCGCCGCCCCCAAGAAACCGCTCCGCAGCGAGACCGGCTCGGGGACGAGGAAGCTGGTGGCGCGCAGCTCGTAATCCAGCCGGCTTGTGGCTTGTGGCCTGTTGATCCCGTAACGGCGCACCGGCTGGCGCACCTGGCGCTGGTCGTTCTGCACCGTGACCTGACTCTACTCTCAGGGGCGTAGCCCGGGCGCCGCCGCCGAATCCACAGGCCACAAGTTGCTATACTGAAGGTCAGATCCTGCTGGAGAGATCGCCAAGATGGCTCAGCGCCGACCCCTGTTCCTGATTCCGATCGTGATCCTGGCCTGTTCGGTTCTGGGAGGCATCTATGGGCCCGGCCTGACCAGTTCGGCCGCGGCTGCCTCTTCCGAAGATGATGTGAAGGCCAGCCTGAGCAGCTTCACCAAGGTCTACGCCCTGGTGGAGCAGAACTTCGCCGAGCCGGTGAGCCCCGACAAGGCGATTTACAAAGGCGCCGTCCCCGGCATGCTGCGGACGCTCGACCCCCACTCCTACCTGTACGATCCGCGCGAATTCCAGCTTCTGCGCGAAGACCAGCTCGGCCACTACTTCGGGGTCGGCATGACGATCGGTGCCAGCCGCACGGGCAACGGCAGAATCATCTGCATCGCGCCCTTCCCCGGCTCGCCCGCCTACAAGGCCGGCATCCGCCCCGGCGATGAAATCCTGGCGGTCAACGACGAACCCACCGACAAGCTCAACATGACCGAGGTCGCCGACCGGCTGAAGGGGTTGAAGGGCACGCACGTCAAGGTGACGATCGGGCGAGCGGGGACCGATGCGCCGCTCACCTTCGACATCATCCGCGACGAGATCCCGCGAAAGACCGTCCAGGAAGCCTTCTGGCTCAAGCCCGGCATCGCCTACCTGGATGTCGACTCCTTCAACGAGAACACCGGCCACGACCTCGAGGAGAACCTCAAGCGGCTGGGCGAGGACAACATCAAGGGGTTGGTGCTGGACCTGCGCGACAACCCCGGCGGTCTGCTGAAGGAGGGCGTCGATGTCGCCGGCCGGTTCCTGCGCCGGGGGCAAGTGGTGGTTTCACACCGCGGGCGGGCCTCGGCCGAGAAGCCCTACACCGCGAGACCCGGCAACGGCGCGCACGATTATCCCATCGTCGTGCTGGTGAACGGCTACTCCGCGTCCGCCGCCGAGATCGTCGCCGGAGCCCTCCAGGATCATGACCGCGCCTGGGTCCTCGGCGAGAGGACCTTCGGCAAGGGCCTGGTCCAGACGGTCTTCCAGATCGACAATACCGGGTTGGCCCTGACCACCGCCCGCTACTACACCCCCAGCGGCCGCCTCATCCAGCGCGACTACTCGAACATCTCGTTTTACGACTACTATTTCCGCAAGGACGGTGACACCAAGAACCTGGACGACGCCAAGTCCACCGACAGCGGCCGCATCGTTTATGGCGGCGACGGGATCGCTCCCGACGAGAAGTACGTCCCGCCGAAGCTGGATCGTTTTCAAATTGCGGTGGTCCGCAAATGGGCCATCTTCAACTTCGTCTCGCGCTACCTCGGCACACACGACGCCAAGCTGACCAAAGGCTGGGAGCCCGACCACAATATCGTCGAGGAGTTCCACCAATTCCTGCTCGAGCAGCACGTTCCGTTCACCGAGGCCGAGTTCGCCCAGGACCAGGATTGGCTCAAGCTGGAACTCAAGCGCGAGATGTACTCCAGCGCGCTGAGCATCGACGATGCGCGCCGCCTGGCGGTCGAAACGGATCCCGAAGTGGCTAGGGCCGTCGAATCCATGCCCAAGGCGCGGGCGCTGCTGGATCACGTCAAACGGGTCATGGCCCAGCGCGTCGGCAAGTCGCATTAAGATCGTAGGGAGTGCCCGAATACAGTCCGGAACCCCAAATTACCGTCCTTGACGCCGGGGGCCAGTACTGCCATCTCATCGCCCGCAAGGTGCGCGAACTCGGCGTGTACGCCGAAGTGCGCCCCAGCGACACCCCCGCCGCCGAACTCCGCGCGCGCAAAGGCATCCTCATTTCCGGCGGCCCATCCAGTGTCTACGAGCCCGGCAGCCCCACGGTCTCGCCCGGTATCTTCCACGCGGGCATGCCCGTTCTTGGCATCTGCTACGGTTTGCAGTTGATGGCCCACCTGATGGGCGGCGCGGTCCGGCGCGGCGACAAAGGCGAGTACGGCTTCGCCATCCTCGAACGCAGCGCGGCGGCGCCGTTGTTTGACGGCATCCCCCCCGGTCCCCAGCAGGTCTGGATGAGCCACCGCGACGCCGTAATCGGCCTCCCGCCCGGCTTCGAGGTTCTCGGCAGGACCGATACCTGCCCGGTTGCCGCCATGGCCGACGTCGCGCGCAGCCTCTACGGAGTGCAGTTTCATCCCGAGGTGGTGCACACCCGCCACGGCAGGGAGATTCTGGAGAACTTCGTCCTGCGCATCTGCGGTTGCCAGACGGATTGGGACCCGAAGTGCCGCATCCCTCTGGTCACCCGCCGCATTCAGGAGGCCGCCGGCCCGCGCAACGTCTTCTTCTTCGTTAGCGGCGGCGTGGATTCCTCGGTCGCCTTCATCCTCTGCGTGCGCGCGCTCGGAGCCGAGCGCGTCCGCGGCATCTACGTCGATACCGGTCTCATGCGCGAGGGCGAGACCGATTTCGTCCGGCGCACGTTCTGCCAGCTCGCGCCCGGCGCCGTCCGGATCGAGCCCGCCGAGTCGCGTTTCCTGGCGGCGCTCGCGGGGGTGCGCGATCCCGAGCGAAAGCGGGTGGTGATCGGCGAGGAATTCGTGCGCGTGCAGCAGGAGATCATCGAGTCCGGCCAGTTCCTGGAAGGCGACTGGATCCTGGGCCAGGGCACCATCTACCCCGATACCATCGAATCCGGCGGCACTTCGAACGCCGCGGTGATCAAGACCCATCACAACCGCGTGGCCGGCATCCAGCAGCTCATCCAGGCGGGTCGCATCGTCGAGCCCCTGAGCTCGTTCTATAAAGACGAGGTGCGCGAGATCGGCGAGGAGCTCGGGTTGCCTTCCGAACTGCTCCATCGCCACCCCTTCCCCGGACCCGGCCTCGCCATACGTTGCCTGTGCTCGGAAACCGCCGCGCCTGTCCGCCGCGGCGAGGATGGGTGGCTCCTTCCGGTCCGTTCCGTCGGGGTCCAGGGCGACTCGCGCAGCTACGCGCCGGTGCTGGCGCTCGACCGGGCGCCTGAGCCGGCTCTGTTCGAGGAAGCTACCGGGCTCATCAACCGGATCGCGGGAATCAACCGCGTGGTGGCGCTGGTGGGGAGCCGCGCCCCACTCGCCTCACTCGAGGTGGTTGACAGCTCGCTGACCCCGGAGCGCCTCGCGCGCCTCCGTCGCGCCGACGCCGTCGTCCGCCGCCTTTCTCACGCGCGCGGATTCGACCGGCGGGTCTGGCAGTTCCCCGTCATCCTCGTCCCGCTGGGAACGCCCGAGCGCCCCGACTCGGTGGTCCTCCGCCCCGTCGATTCGGTGGACGGCATGACCGCCCGCGCCGTCCCCATGGACCCCGCGCTGCTTCGGGAGATGACCCGCGAGCTGCTGGACCTGGAGGGCGTCGCGGCAGTGCTCTACGACCTCACCCACAAGCCCCCCGGCACCATCGAGTGGGAGTGACGTACATCCTGTAGTTGACTTATGTACATGGACAGGTGTACACTTGTCGTATGAAGTTGACCGCGACAGAATTCCGCAAGAGCCTGTTCCCGTTACTGGAGCGTGCGCTGCATGGCGAGCCGGTCGAGGTCGTCTACAAAGGAGCAGTGGTAAAGCTGGTTCCCAGCCAGTCCCCCTCCAAGCTGGCGCGGGCGAAGCGGCAGCACGCGCTGCTCTGCGACCCGGATTCCATCATCCACTCCGATAGCGCACTGATCGAGGAAATGGAATCCCAGTGGCGCAAAGACTGGGGCGGGATGTGAATGCGTATCTGGATACCCACGTGGCCGTCTGGCTCCACGATGGATTGCTGAGCCGCCTCTCTGCCGAAGCCAAGAAGCAAATCGAAGGAAACGATCTCCTGATTTCCCCAATGGTTCTGCTGGAGCTCCAGTACCTGTACGACCGGAGGCGGCTCGGCGTCGAACCAATCCCGTTGTACAACTACTTGAATGCCACTTTCGGGATCGGTCTGTGCAGCTTCCCCTTCCCCGCCATCGCCACGGAAGCCTTGTCAACGAGTTGGACAACCGATCCGTTCGACCGCATCATCGTGTCCCACGCGAAGGCCAACCGTGAAGCCATGCTGATCACTGCGGACACGGAAATTCGGCAGAACTACTCACGGGCTGTCTGGTAGACGGCTTCATCCGGCGCCAATGGCGCTCAGGCCTCCGCCGGGAGGGGCAGACCGCGCTGGTGCGACGCCAGCCGGTTCAGTCCGCCCTGCAACATGCCAATCGCCACCGGGGGGAAGAAGACGCTCCACGCGAAGATCGCCCAAACCCGTCGGCCGGCCGGCACTCCCCACGTGGCCGCCCGCTGGTCGAGGTGATCCGCGAGCGTCATCAGCAGGATGGGCCCCATCAACGGAACCAGCCAGATCCAGGCCGCCCCACGCGGAGACAACAGGTCTCGGGAAGGTTGCAGGTATGCAGCCTCGCCGTACGCGCGGTATACCCAGTACAGGACCCAGAACGGGACGAGCGACAAGAGCGCGACAGCGACGGGTCCGCGATACTTGGGTTCGAGCGCGCGGCCCCGCGCAGGCGGTCCCTCGGTAAACAGGGCCTGCTTGACCGGAAGGAGGCAGATCACGCCCAGGAGCAGCACACCCGCCAGTACGTACATGGGACCGGCTGGGCTCTCAGTAAGCGCGAAGGACAACACGGGTAGCCAGTAGCTGATCCGCTCGGTGAGGTAGACGGCCCCGAACGCGATAAAGAAGCCCTGGCTGCTGCCCAGTGCTCCGGCGATCAACGCCGGAACCACCAGTTGGACCACGACGCCTCCCAGGTAAAGGAAGAAGAACAACAGTCCAAAGATGGGTACCACCCCCGAGCCACGCGAGGGGTTGACCGCGAACACCATCAGGGTGCCTACCGCAAGGATCTGCAGGCAGCCCGCGAACAGCAGGGTGTCCAGCGGTCTGGATCGGATGGCAACCCAGGCCAGGTAGAAGCCGAGCGGAACGCACACGAGACTCATGGAATAGAATCCACTGTAGTCGGCGGGCCTGAGGTTGTACTGCCTCATCAAGTAGTACGCCGCGCTGTTGAGGAGGAAGCGCATTCCCGCTCCCGCCAGCAAATAGAAGAGCGACAAACCCCAGAAACGGTAGGTGCTGAGAAGATCGGCCCAGGTCCAGGCGGGCTTGTTTTCGGCCGCGGTTGTCGAGTTCACGTGAATTGCCTCCGGAGCAACGTAATCCTATCACACAGCCGTGGGATCCGCCTGGCTCTCACATCCGGTGAAAGCCCTTCAGGATGTCGCGCAGCGAGTAGCGCAGGGCGATGGGGCGGCCGTGGGGGCAGCTCATGGGGCAGTCGGTGGCGGCGAGCGACCTGAGCAGCCACTCGATTTTGCCCTGGTCCAGGCGCATGTTGACCTTGATGGCCGCGCGGCAGGCGATCGAAGCGGCGATGCCGCGGCGCAAGTCGTCGAGCGAGACCCGGCGCAGCTCGCGCTCGGCGATTTCCAGGATCTCGAAGATCACCCTCTCGATGTCGGAGGAAGCGATGCCCGCGGGGGCGGCCTTCACCGCGATGGTGCGCTGTCCGAACGGCTCGGTCTCGAACCCGATGGCCTCCAGCTCCGCCGCGATGCGGTCGTAGTCGGCCTGCTGCGCGGGCGTGAGCTGGAGAACCAGGGGCATGAGCAGCCGCTGCGTCTCGACGCGCCCGGCCGCGCGCTGCTTGAGGATCTTCTCGAACAGGATGCGCTCATGCGCCACGTGCTGGTCCACGATCCAGATGCCGTCGCGCCCGGCCGCCACGATGAAGCTCTCGTGGATCTGCCCCAGCGGGCGCAGGTCGGCCAGCGCGGTCAGGCTCTGGGAAAGGTCGGGCACCAGCTCCGGGGGAAACCCGCCGTGCGTCTCCGGGATGGGGACTTTGAGCGGCGGCGACTCTTCGGAGGCAACGGGCGGCTCGCTGAAGTCGAAGCGGGCCGCGGGGGGCTGCGGGCCTCGCAGGGTGAACTCGGGCAACGCCTCCGTGGCGGGCCGCGCCGCCGACGGCTGCCAGCTCTGGTCCTCCACGCGCTGGCTGAATTCCGAGTAGGGCATCCCGGCGGCGGGCTGCGCGCGCGCCGGCAGCGGGATCACCGAGACCGGCTTCGACTCGACCAAGGCCTGCCGCAGGGCGTCGCGCACGAAGTCGTGCACCAAGGACTGCTCGCGGAACCGCACCTCGGTCTTCGAGGGGTGAACGTTCACGTCCACTTCGCCCGCGTCGCACTCCAGGAACAGCAGAGCGAACGGGTAGCTGCCCGGCGGGATCAGGTTGTGATACGCCGTGGTGATGGCGTGCAGCAGCAGCCGGTCGCGAATCAGCCGCCGATTGACGAACAGGAAGATCGAGTTGCGGTTCAGCTTCTGCACCTGCGGGCGGGAAACGAAACCCCGCAACGCGTAAACGGATTCGCCGGTCTCGTGCCTGCGCACGCCCAGATCCACCAGCTCATCGAGCGTCTGGCTGCCGAACACCTGGTAGACACGGTCGCGCAGCTTCTCGACCGGCGTCACGTTGAGCAGCTCCTTGGCGTCGGAGAAGAGCAGGAAGGTCCTGTCGGGACTGGCCAGGCTGTAGTGCGTCACCAGCGAGGCGATGTGCGCCAGCTCGGTCTGCTCCGAGCGCAGGAACTTCTTGCGCGCCGGGACATTGTAGAACAGGTCGCGCACCGTGACCTGGGTGCCGGGGGCCAGCGCCGCCTCCTCCGAGCGCAGCATCTTGCCGCCCGCGACCTCGACGCGCGCTCCGGTGGCCTCCTCGGGCGCGCGCGTCTCGAGCAGCAGCCGGGAAACCGAGCCGATCGAGGGCAGCGCCTCGCCGCGGAAGCCCAGGGTCGAGATGCTCAGCAGGTCCTTGGCGCTGGAGAGCTTGCTGGTGGCATGCCGCTCGAAGGCCAGCATGGCGTCGTCGCGCAACATGCCGCAGCCGTCGTCGGTGACGCGGATCAGCCGGCGCCCGCCGCTTTCCACCTCGATCCGCAGGTGCGACGCCCCCGCGTCGAGGGAATTCTCGAGGAGCTCCTTGACGACCGAAGCGGGCCGCTCCACCACCTCCCCGGCGGCGATCTTGTTGGCCACGTCGTCGGAGAGGATGCGAATGCGCCCCATGCAGTGATTCTACTTGATCGCCACCCCCCGCTCATCCAGCAGCTCGCCGGTGTAGCGCAGCAGGTTCAGCAGGCTCTTGCGGTACTCGATGGACTGGGTGACCAGCTCGGACTCGGCGCTGGCGAGGTCGGTCTGGGCCTGGAGCACAAAATACATGATGTTGGTGCCCAGGTCGTACTTCTTCTGCTCCGCGTCGGCCTGCTTCTTGGCGAAGTCCACCGCCACTTTGGCCAATCTCACGCCGGCTTTGGCGGCTTCCACGTTGTTGATGGCGTTGAGGACATCCAGCCGGACCCGCTGTTCGGTCGAGCGCACGCGCAGCGCGTCCAGGCGCTTCTGAACCAGCGAGTTGGCCAGGTCGGCCGAAGCGCGCCGGTCGCGGATGGGGAAGCGCAGCGTCAGCCCGAATGCGTAAGTCGGTATCTCGAACGCGAACAACTGGCCGAGGGCGTCGCTGAAGCCACCTGGGACGATCCGGCTGACCAAATTCCCGTCGCCGAAGGGATCCGTCTTTTCGTAGTAGGTGCCGCCGCGGCCTTTCGAAGTGTACCCGGCGGTCAGCGAGAGGTCGGGCCGGAGGGCGTTGGTGGAGGACTTGATACTCAGCTCGTCGAGGTCCAGCGACTGCTGCGCGCTCCGCAGGTCGGGCCGCATAGCCAGCGCTTTCTGGACGGCGGCCTCCGGATCGACTGCGGCCTCGTTCACGGGCGGCAGCACGGTCTCGGTGAGGACGACGGGCAGCTTGCGCATCCGCGGGTCCAGGTCGGCGCCGATCAGCCGGCGCAGCACATCCTCGCGCTGGGCGAGCTGGAACCGGTAGCGCGACACCTGGATCTCCGCCTGGGCGTACTGCTGCTGCGGCCGGTAAATGTCCAGCGGCGACAGCGCGCCCAATTCCAGCTCGCGCTGCGAGCGCTTGAGCGAGACGTCGTTGAGCTTCAGGTACTCCTCCTGCACCTTCAGGCTCTCGCGCGATTCGATGACGTCCCAATAGGCGCTTTCCGCGCTCTGAACCAATTGGAGCAACTGGTCGCGCAGGTCGTACTCGCTCTTGCGCAAGGTGCTGCGCGCCACCATGATGGGGAGGCGCGTGATGTAGGCGCCGCGGTTCCGCAGCAGCGGCTGCGTGAGGCCGAACGCAAGCTGGGTGGAATGCGCGGGGTTGAACGTGGAGAAGGAGTTGTTCGAGGAGCTCTTCCCCCAGTTGAATCCCACGTTGAACAGCGTGCCGTTCTGGAGGGTCTGGGTGTACCGGAAATCCGCGATCTGGCTCAACTGGTTCAGCACGCTGGCGCCCGCTAGCGAGCTGGTCGAAGCGTCCTTGGCCCGGTTGGCGCTGAAGGAGCCCACGAAGGCCGGGTCGAACGTGCCGAAAGCCCGTATGATGTTGTTCCTGGGCATCTCCAGAGACAGCTTCTGGATGGCGATGTCGGTGTTGTTGGCCATCACCAGCTCGAGGTAGTTTCGCAGCGACAGCTCGAGCCCGCCATCCACCAGGAAGTCTTCGAGCCGCGCCGGCGGCTGAAGCTCGATCCGGGTCCGCGGCGTCTGGAAGGTGTGCCGGAAGTAGGACGGCGAGGGAAACCGCGGCGCCTCCTGCGCCAGCATCGAGCCGGCGCCTAACAGGGCAGCAAGAAAGCAGGGAAAGCGCATATTCCTTTACTCGTAGCGGATCGCCTCGATGGGATCCAGCTTTGCGGCCTGCACGGCCGGATAAATGCCAAACAGCAGCCCGATGGCCACCGATACGCCAAACGCCACCGCGATCGAACCCGAGGTGACCTCGGTGGACCAGCCCGCGGCCGCGGCGATGATCCGGGACAGCGAGAACCCGAAAGCGATGCCGATCAGCCCGCCCACGATCGAGATCAGCACCGCCTCGGTGAGGAACTGCCGGATAATGTCCGACTGCCGGGCCCCGATGGCGCGCCGGATTCCGATCTCGCGCGTGCGCTCCAGCACGGTGGCCAGCATGATGTTCATGATGCCGATGCCGCCTACCAGCAGCGAGATGCCCGCGATGCAGATCATGACGATCGAGAAGATCATCTGGGTCTGCTGCCGCTGCTTGAGCAGGCCGGCCGGCACGATCACCGTGAAATCGCCCGCGTCCTTGTGGGTGGCCGACAGGATCGCGCTCACCACGTTCGAGGTCTCGATCGAATCGGCGCCGGTGGCGACCTTCATGTAGATACCGTCGATCTCGTCCTTCAGGTAGCTGCTGTTGTCCTCGAACCGCCGCATCACGGTGTTCAGCGGCGAGATGATCATGTTGTTGCGGTTGGCCGATTCCATTCCCTCGACGTCGGTGTCGGCGGTGGCCTGCTGCGAGAGCACTCCGATCACTTGCAGCCACAGGTCGTTCACCTTGACGTACTTGCCCACCGCGGGGTCGAAACCGAGCAGGTTGACCTTGGCGGTTTCGCCGAGCACGCACACCGGCGCCGAGCGATCGTTCTCTTCCGGGGTGAAGAAGCGCCCGGAAACCACCTTCAGGTTGTTGATCTCGGCGAAGTTCGGGAGCACGCCGATGAGCAGGGGCAGCTCCTGGGTGGTCTTGGGCAGCACCTTTTGCGGCTTGAAGCGCTTGCGCGGGGTCAGGGCCTCCAGCCCCTGGACGTTCTCGGAGATGGCGCGGAAATCCCGGAAGGTCAGCCCCTGGGAGATGGCCCGCCGCGCCTGAAGCTCGTTGGCATCGACCGCCTCCTTGGCCTCCACGATGATGTTGTTCACGCCCAGCAGATCGATGTAGCTGATCATCTCTTTCCGGGCGCCCGCGGTGATCGACAGCATCGCCACCACCGCGCCCACGCCGAAGATCATGCCCAGCATGGTGAGCAGACTGCGGAGCTTGTGCACCAGGAGACTGGAAAGCCCCATGTAGAGCTCGGGCAAGTATCCACTGATGCCGCTCATGGTCTCGCTCCCGCCCCAGCGCCTGCTGCCGGCACGGCCGGTCCCTTGCCCCCGGCCGCCTTGGCTTCCTTCTTGCCACCCTTCTTCGCGTTAGGATCGGTCAGCGCCAGCACCTCGCCGGGCTTCAGGCCCTCGGCGATCACCATGGTCGATTCGCTGCGCTTCAGCGGTTTGATCAACCGCTCCTCGAACTGGTTGCCGCTCTTCACGTAGACGATCGGCTTGCCGTCCTTCTCAAACACGGCCTGAACCGGGATATGAATGGCGTTAGGGATCTTCTCGACGATGATCTCGACGTCGGCGAGCAGGCCCGGGCGAAGCAGCACCTCCAACTGGCTGCTCTCCTCCGGCGCAGCCGGAAGCTGGGCGTTCTCCAAGTCCTTCGCGTTGAAACGCGGGGTCGACCCCATGCCGAAGCCGGGAGGAAGGCTCGCCCCGGCGGGTCCGCCGGGCCCGGGCGCGGGCCCGAAGGCGCGAACCGCCCCAGCCTGTGCCGATGCGCCGGACGCGCCGGCCTCGGGCTTAGCTCCGCCGGCCATGCTCTGCATGAGGGTTCGCATCTGCTCGAACATCTTCTGCCGGTCCTCGGAGCTCAGGTCCTGCGGATTGCGGCCATTAAGGATCTTTTGCGCCGCCTCCCGCAGCTTGGTCTGATCTTCGGGGGACAGGCCGGCGCCCATGCGCATCATGCGGCCCTGACCGCCGCCCTGGCCTCCGCTCTCGCCGCTCGAAGGCGTTCCGGCCCGAACCATCGTGACGGCGCTTCCACCGCCGCCCGGCGCGCCGCCGGGCATCCCGCCGGGCTCGGGGCCCGGGATGGCGCCCGCAGGGGCCATGGCCGCCATCGGCCCGGCCTGCGGCCGGCTGCGGTTGCGCTCGGCCGTCTCCAGCACCTTCTTGATCTGATCGGGCTTGGCCCCGAGCCCGGTGAGCAGCTCCTTCATCCCCACCGAGAACATCACGTCGAACTTCTTGGCCACATCCCCGGACCAGATGTTGGCGGTGGCGGTGCCGCTGAGGGTCTTGATCTGTCCGTGGAAGATCTTGTCCGGAACGGCGTCCAGCCGGATGGTAACGTCCTGGCCGTCGTGCAGATTGGCGCGGTCCAGCTCGCTCACTTTGGCCGCAACCTCGAGCTCGGAGAGGTCCAGCACATCGGCCACGGGCAGGCCGGGAAAGACCTGGTCGCCTTCGCGCAGGTCGGGAAGCTGCATGCCGCGCATCATGAAGAAGGTGCCGCGATTCTGCCGGATCGCCACCAGGCCGGACATGGGCGCGAGCAACTTCACCTGGCTGAGGCGCTGCTTCTCGCGGCTCAGCTCCAGGAGGGCCTTGTTCTTCTTCTCCCGCAGCACCGCCAGTTCGGCCTCGGAACTCTCCCGGCGCGACTTGACGTCGCTTTCGAGCTGCTTGAGCCGCCGCTGGGCCTCGTCGAGGTTCAACAGGTTCTTCTTGGCGTCGATGGCCGAGAGCAGCTCGTTGCGCTTGACTTCCAGTTGCGCGCGGCGCACCGAAAAGCGGGCGCGGAGCAGTTCGACCTGGTCCTGGTTAGTGCGGATGTCCATGTTGGCCTGCGACATCTTCAACTGCTCGTCGAGCTGCTCGAGCTCCAGTTGCTTTTCGTCCAGGCGCGACTGAACCTCGGAATCGTCGAACTCCACGATCAGGTCCTTCTCGCGGGCGAAACTGCCCAGCGGCGCCAGCCTGGTGATCTGCACGGTGCCAAACAGGTTGGGCGCGACCAGCATGGCGGAGCGGACGGCGCGCAATTCGCCGCGCGTGTAGCTGCGGATGATGACGTCCCCCTTGCGAACCGTGGCGGTGGGCACCGGCTGCTGCTTCTGCTGGAGCTGCTGGAGGAAGCGGTAACCGCCCCCAACCGCGGCCGCCACGGTCAACAGCGCCAAAATGCGGATCAAGATTTTCCTCATGGACTTAGCTCTGAACTGTCAGCACTCCAGGCGGTCAGCCGTGTGTCACAGTTTCCTCGCGCGTTTGGCCGCCTCGGAGGGATTCTCCAGGGTCACCACTTCCCCTTCCCGCAGGTTCTTCAGGACCACAATGTCGTTCTCGTTGCGCTTGCCAACCTCGATCTGCCGGATCTGGAACTGCTGCCCCCGCTGCACGTAGACCGCGGGCTTGCCGTTGTGGAGGAAGCTGGCCCGGGCCGGGATCAGCAGGGCGCTGGGCTGGCTCTCGATAACGATCTCCGCCGAGGCGCTCATGCCCGGGCGGAGCCGCGGATCGAGATTCTTCAGGGTCGCGTACGCCGGGAAGATTTTCTCGGCGGAGGCGAGCCGGGAGAAGTTCAAGGTCGCCACCGGACTGATCCAGTCCAACTCGGCCAGGAATTCCTTGTCCGCGATCGCGTCGACGCGGACGTGGACCTGCTGGCCGAGCTTCGACATGCCGCGCTCGACCTCCTCCAGCTTGAGCTCGATGCGCATACTGGTGAGGTCGGGGATTTCGGCGATGGACGCCCCCGTCCAGGCGCTGTCGCCTTCCTTGAACGGCGGAGGCATGGAGCCGAACGAGCCCTGGGCGCGGAAGTTCGGCAGGATGTTGAGGATGCCGTCAATGGGCGCGCGGATCACCATGTTCGACAAATAGCCCTTGGCGCGCTCGGTGTCGCGCACGGTCTTGTCCTTGCGCTGCTGGAGGCGGTCCAGATCGGCCTTCTGGTTCACCTTGTGGGCTTTGATGGTCACGTTCACCTGGCTCAGGCTGCCCTCGGCGATGCCCACGTTGATGCGGTTCTTGGCGCCCTCGATCTCCGAGAGGATCTCGGCCTTGCTGGCCTCCAGCTTGGCGCGCTCCACGTCGTAGCCCGAGGTCATCAGGTTCATGGCGTCCAGCTCGTCGGTGATGCGGTGAGAGGCCTTGGTCTGGATGATCTCGCTATCGGCGGTGCGAACATTGGTGCTGTTCTCGAGGTAATTCTGCTCCTGCTGCGCGGTGTCGAACTCCACCACCACGTCGCCCTTCTTGATGGGCTTGCCGTCCGCGGCCAGCCGGACGATGCGCGGGCTGGGGACCTGGGGCGCGGCGAGTACCATCGAGCGCGTGCTGCGGATCTCGCCGCGGGTGCGGGTGGCGATCACGAAGTCGCTGCGCCGCACGCGCGCCGTGGCAACCACCACTTCGGTGGTGCCGCCGTAGCGGTACGCGGCGAACGCGCCCCCGCCGCAGATCAGAAGCACAGCCGCCCAGCCGAGGATCTTCCGCTGGCGCGAGGGCGGCCTCCCGAGTCGCTGTTTCGGTCTTACGTCTTTGGACATCGCCTGCTTTTCCATCGGGGGCGGATCTCAGACCCGCCCCTACTTGATCTCCTGCCTGGGCCTCTCCGCAGCGATCACCTCGCCGGGCCGGAGGCCGGAACGAACAACTGCCGCGACGTTGTTGTTCAAGCCCAGTTCGACCGGGCGCCGCTCCCATCCCGAATCTGTCCGGACGAACACGAAGGGGGCGGCGCCGGGCGGGCCGCTGAAGATCCCCTCCAGCGGCGCGATCACCGCGTCTGGCTCTACGCCGAGCACGACGTCCACGCTGACCGACAAGTCGGGAACCACGCGCGGGTCCAGCCGCTCCAGCTTGATGATCACCGGAACCTCCTTGACGTAGGCCGCACGGGCGCCTCCGGACTTGGGCATCGCGGCGATCGAGTGCACGCGGCCCGGCAGTTCGAGGTTGGGGTAGGCGTCGAAGCGCACTCTGGCCCGCGCGCCAATGCGCAGTTGCTCGATATCGGCCTGGTTGACCACCGCCTCGACGACCATCGAGCTGGGGTCGACCACGCGCAT
This sequence comes from Bryobacteraceae bacterium, assembly GCA_049512775.1. Classification (GTDB taxonomy): domain Bacteria; phylum Acidobacteriota; class Terriglobia; order Bryobacterales; family Bryobacteraceae; genus Fen-330. Next base: position 27,424 of record JBEKWU010000021.1, on the reverse strand, counting down.
GAACATCATTCCGGGGCGGACCTCATCTCCGGCGCGGATCTGCGAGAACTCCGAGCCCCGGAACGTGACGCCCATCACCACGATGCCGTCGATGGGCGCTCGAAACAGCATGCGATCCGCGTTGGCCTGAGAGCGCTGGAACTCGATCTTGTTCTGGTCGTGCTCCAGGGCGCTGATTCTCCACTGCGCTTCCTGCGAGATGTCCTTGTTCTTCACCTCGCTTTGCAGCTCCTTGTACTGGGCGGCGGCCTCCTCGTCGGCGAGCTTCAGTTGCTCGCTGGCGATGGCCGACAGGACGGGAGTAGTCTTCAGGTCGTAGCGCGCCTTGTCCAGGGTGGCCTTGGCGACCTCGATCGACTGCCGGTGAGCTTTCTTTTCGACCTCCAGGTTGGCTCTCAAGGACAGCAGGGCGGCCGCCTGCTGGTCCAGTTGGGCGCGGTAATCGTCGAGCCGGAGGAGCATGTACTGGCGATCGAACTCGGCGATCGGATCGCCTTTCTTGACGCGGGCGCCGGCAGGGACCGCTGTTTGCAGGACGAGGCTGAAATCTCCCATTCCACCGCCCCCTCCTCCGCCACCGGAGCCCGAGGTGGTGGAAGTCGTGGAGCCGGTGCTGGAAGTGCTGCTCGAACTGCTGCTCGAACTCGAGGAGCTGCTCGAGCTGCTGCTGGTAGGGGTGCTGAACCGGCTGAGAGCGGTGGTCAGCGAGCTGGAACTGGACCCGGTGGAGCCGGTCGAGCCAGACGCGGTGCTGGAACTGCTGCTGGTGGTCGATCCCGTGGAGGAGGAACTTGAGGAACTGCTGGTGGCGCCGGCGCTGCTGCTACTGCCGGGACCGCGGCGGCTCCCGCGCAGTCGGGGGGCCAGCAGCGAGGCGTAACGTTCCGGCGCAGTGCTCCCAGCCAGGCGGATAGTGCGCTCGAGGCTGCCGGCCGAGACTCTGACCGTGCGGACCGAAACTTCAGGCGATTTGCCGGGTTCCTTACGTGGGGTGCCGGATCGCGCCTGCCAGAGCAGGCCCGACCCCACGATCAGGGCCGCCGGCAGAAGCACCCACGGACTGCGCTTGCGGTTCTTGTCAGATTGCATCGCGGATCATCCGGGCACGGTCCACGCTTCGTGGCTGCGCCGCGTCTAGACGCCGAGCTCTTCCAGAGAGAATAAGGACGATCTTCCCACATAAAAGGTTAGCCCCTTTTTGGGACGAAGGCAGTATTGCACAATACAACGGCGCGGCGAGAAGGAGTTCTTGGCGCGCCATGGGGCAGGCTATTTGGCGCCTATGGCGCGCCCAACCTGAAGACCGCGAAATGGGCGTCGCGGTAAACCTCGGTTGCGGGCTGCGCGGCCCCGACCCGCCGCTCGACGGAGAGACCCACTTCGTTCCGCGGCAGGACCAGCCACCGGTAATCCCGCTGCCGGAGTCCCGACAGGACTGCTTCCCCCAAGTCCAGGGAGCCGCCGCTGAGCAGGCAGTCGAACCTGCGGGGATCGGGAGCATAGGCGGCCGAGCAGTTGTCCAGCGCCAGCACCTGATCCTGTCCGATGCGGCTTGTGCGCAGGAATTCGAGCGAGCCAAAGGTGGCGAGCGCTTCGCGCAAGTAACCCGTCTTGTCGATCTTTCGCGCAAACAGGCGAAACTGGGGCGCGTTGATTTCCATGATCATCACCGCGGGCAGCGCAAACAGCAGGCAGTAGGCCGCCGCAGCGGTGATCGAGCCGCGGACCCAGCGCGCGGAACCGGAGTAGAACTGCATGAGCCGGCGTACGGTCAGGAGCACCAGCAAGATCAGCGGGGCGACGGCGTAGCGCGGCCAGTCCACCAGCCCCGCCCAGTACAGCAGGTACAGCCCGCAGAAGAGCAGACAGGCCCGTTCGTTCGCGTTCGCCCGCGCGCGCCGGGCCAGCAGCCAGGCGGGCGCGAACAGAACGAAGAAAATGCCCAGCGGATTCGAGGACGGCGATTCGAAGTGCCGCTCCCCCTCGAAGTGCAGCGTCCACGGCATCCGCACGTACCGCAGCGCCGCCGATTTCCAGTCCAGATGCGGGCGCTCGTCCGGCCCGAAGACGGCCAGATGCATGCCCAGCGGATAGAATGGGTTGCCGGTGAGGGCGAAAGAGCGCGCCTGCCATAGAAGCCCGAACACGGCGAACACCGCAGCCAGCGATGCCGCCGCCCTCAGCCGCCGCGTCTGCCGCCAGGTGGCGTGGAGATAGAGCGGTCCCAGCGACACCAGACCGAACACCACCGTGTGCTTCGCACCGGCGCCCATCGCCAGAAAGAACACGCCCAGCCGGATCCACCCGAAGCGGCCCGAGTCCCTCCAAAGCAAGTAGCAGTCCAGGGCGGCCAGAACGAAGAAAGCCACGGTCAGGTCGTTCTTGGCGACGCTGCCGGTCCGGTGCAGGAACGGAATGGAGGCCGCGAACACGATCCCGGCCAGGGCGCTGAAGCGCTCCGCCCCGCAGGCCCGGGCCAGGGGGATCGCGATGAGCAGCGAGAGAAGGAAGAAGATGGGCGGCAGCATCTGCGCCGCGGCTTGCCCTCCCAGGCTGTAGCCGAGCGTCATGAGGACCTCGACACCCTGCGGAAAGTAGCTGTAGTGGTTCAACGGCATGGGCTGCGACGAGTGTTGGGCGGCGTAGGTCTCGGCCGCGGGCAGGTGCGTCCAGAGCACGTCGAAGGTCAGGCTGGGCGCCAGGATCACCATCGTGCCGCAGAGGATGAAACAGGCGGCAAAGCCGGTCAGCAGCACACCTTGCCATCCGCCGGCCTGCCTGGTCTCGCTCCAGGCCCGCTGGAAACCGCGCAGCGCCAGCCACAGGCCCGCAAACTCGCGGTACGCCAGCAAGTCCGCCAGCCCTAGCAACAGCACGAAGGCCCAGGCGTAATACCAGCCGCACAAACCCATTGCGAACAGGACGCACATCAGGGCGCCCAGGCCGATTGCGGCGGAAAGGCTCACCTCCTCGGCAAACCCGCCCGGCTGGAGCCCCAGCTTCTTCCGGAGGAGCCGCCCGACGGCATAGCAGGTGAAGAAGATCCACGCAGTCGCCAGAGTGGCCCGCGGTTCGTAGAACACCAACGCCGCCAGGGACGCGCCGGCGAGCAGTGCGGGTTCATAGCGCCAGAAACCGCTTCGCCGCATCCGCTGATACAGGGGCGCTGCCAGCGCTGCCGCCAGAATCGCGGCCAGAAAGAGCGGGTAGAACCGCGCTCCGGGATGCTTGAAGTAGTCGATGTGCCAGAGAAACGGTCGCAGCGTAAGCGCCACCGCCACGCCCAGCCAGACCAGCCAAGCCGCCGCCGCAAAGCGTGCCTCTGGGCGCCTGGCCGGCGGTTCCCCTGGGTTCATGAACGGATCCGGACGCCGGCTGCGATCAAGCGCTCATCGCGCCCAGGAACTCGGCGTTGCTGCGGGTCTTGCTGAGTTTGTCCAGCAGCAGCTCCATGCACTCCACCTGGGAGAGCGGGGAAAGAACCTTGCGCAGGACCCAGACCCGGTTCAATTCCTCCTTGGGCTGGAGCAGCTCTTCCTTGCGGGTGCCGCTCTTGTTGATGTCGATGGCCGGGAAGACGCGCTTGTCCACGAGCTTGCGGTCCAGGTGGATTTCCATGTTGCCGGTGCCCTTGAACTCCTCGAAGATGACGTCGTCCATGCGGCTGCCGGTATCGATCAGGGAGGTGGCGATGATGGTGAGCGAACCGCCCTCCTCGATGTTGCGGGCCGCGCCGAAGAAGCGCTTGGGGCGCTGGAGCGCGTTGGAATCGACGCCGCCGGAGAGCACCTTGCCGGAAGGCGGCACGATGGTGTTGTAGGCGCGGGCCAGCCGGGTGATCGAATCCAGCAGGATCACCACGTCCCGCTTGTGCTCGACCAGGCGCTTGGCCTTCTCGATGACCATCTCGGCCACCTGCACGTGGCGGGCGGCCGGCTCGTCGAAGGTCGAGCTGATCACCTCGCCCCGGACACTTCGCTGCATGTCGGTGACCTCCTCGGGCCGCTCGTCGATGAGCAGCACGATGAGGATGATCTCGGGGTGGTTGGCGGTGACCGAGTTGGCGATCGACTGCAACAGCATGGTCTTGCCGGTGCGCGGCGGCGAGACGATGAGGCCGCGCTGCCCCTTCCCGATGGGCGTCAGCAGGTCCATGATGCGGCCGGAGTAGTTCTCCTTCACGGTTTCCAGGCGGATGCGCCCGTGCGGATACAGGGGCGTGAGATTGTCGAAGAAGATCTTGTTCCGCGCCTCTTCAGGCGGCTCGAAGTTGATGGCGTCCACCTTGATGAGGGCGAAATAGCGCTCTCCTTCCTTGGGAGGGCGGATCTGCCCCGAGATCGTGTCGCCGGTGCGGAGGTCGAAGCGGCGGATCTGCGACGGCGATACGTAGACGTCATCGGGCCCCGGCAGGTAGTTGTATTCCGGGGCCCGGAGGAACCCGAAACCGTCGGGCAGACATTCCAGTACGCCCTCGGAGAAGATCAGGCCGCTCTTTTCGGCCTGGGCCTGCAAGATCTTGAAAATGAGCTCCTGCTTGCGCAGGCCGGAAGTGCCGCTCAGACCGAGATCCTTCGCGATCTGGTTGAGTTGTTGGATGCTCATGTCCTTGAGCGCGACCAGATCCAGAGTGGTGGTAGCGGCGGGGGCGCCGTTCTTGGTGGGAGGCGCCGGTCCCCGCCCCTTGCGAGCGCCAGGTTGGGGAGGAGCGGCCGGGGGGGCGGTCTGGGCCTGCGGCTTCTCCTCTTGCGCTGGGGTCGGGTTTAGGGTTTGTTCTGGGTGTTCCATATCGCTTGCCAAGTCTCCCTCGCTCCCTGGCCGAAGGCGGCCGGGCGCGGCGCTGGCTCCTCGCCCGCCGAGTGGCGGATCGCGGTCAGCCCGCGAATTCATTGGGGTCGGTTCTTCAGTTTGTCAGTCTTCGTGGGTTCCACCCGATGGCGGTGTATCCACAGCGTGCAGCCGGGCTTTCTGCCGGTCCTGGCCAGTTGAGGCGCGTCGAGCAGGCAATCGAGCAGGCTGGACTTACCCACATGACTTCTTTCCAGGAATGCAGTCTCCGCCGATTCTTCAGAGGAGAACTGCTCCCGGTGGGCTGCACCTATTATATACCGCGCTTTAGCGCCCCTGGCCGCCAGCAGCCAAGTCCGTCCTTGGCGCCTAGTGCAACTGCTCTTCGCTGGGCTGAGCGGCGATTTCCACCGGCGCGGCGCCGGCGGCGAGCGGGAGCGCGGTGATTTCCCGCTCCAAAGCGATCTTGAGCACCTCGTCCATCGATTCGACGAAGTGCAGTTTCATCTCGTTGCGAACGTTCTCCGGAATGTCGGGGAGGTCCTTCTCGTTGTCCTTGGGGATGATGACCTCGAAGATACGATGCCGCCGGGCGGCCAACAGTTTCTCCTTCAACCCGCCGATCGGCAGCACCCTCCCCCGAAGCGTGATTTCGCCGGTCATGGCCACGTCGCAGCGTACCGGAATCCTGGTCAGCGCGCTGGTGATCGCCGTGGCGAGGGTAATGCCCGCCGAGGGGCCGTCCTTGGGGATGGCGCCTTCGGGCACGTGCACGTGGATGTCGAGGTTGCGGTAAAAATCGCGCGGCAAGCCGAACTGGTGCGCCCGGGAGCGGATGTAGCTCATGGCCGCCTGAGCGGATTCCTGCATGACGTCGCCGAGCTTGCCGGTGGTGGTCAGCTTGCCCTTCCCGTCCATGATGGTGGCTTCCGAGGCCAGGATCTGGCCGCCTACCTCGGTCCAGGCCAGGCCCACCGCGGCGCCAACCTCATTGGACTTGTCCTTCTCCAGGTCACGAAACTTCGCCGGGCCGAGGTAATCGGAGACGTTCTCGGGGCGAATGACGGCCAACGGCGGCTCGGTTTTGTCCTTGCCGCCCCGCGCGTTTACCACCGAGCGCGCCACCTTGCGGCAAATGTTGCCGATCTCGCGCTCCAGGTTCCGGACCCCGGCCTCCCGGGTGTAGAACTGGACCAGCGTCATCAGGCCTTCGTCGCTGAACTGCACGCGCTCGGTGCTGAGCCCGGTCTGCTGCGTCTGCTTCCGCACCAGGAAGCGCTTGGCGATCTCCAGCTTCTCCTGCTCGGTGTAGCCGGACATGCGGATGACTTCCATGCGGTCCTGGAGGGCCGGCGGCACGGTGTGGAGCACATTGGCCGTGCAGATGAAGAACACCTGGCTGAGGTCGTACTCGACGTCCAGGTAGTGATCCATGAACATGTAGTTCTGTTCCGGATCCAGGACTTCCAGCAGCGCCGCCGAGGGGTCGCCGCGGAAATCCATGGACATCTTGTCCACCTCGTCCAGCATGAACACCGGGTTGCGCGTGCCGGCCTTGCGCATCATCTGGATGATTTGGCCGGGCAGGGCGCCGATGTAGGTGCGGCGGTGGCCACGGATTTCGGCCTCGTCGCGCACGCCGCCCAGCGACAGGCGGATGAACTTGCGGCCGGTAGCCTTGGCGATCGACATGCCCAGCGAGGTCTTGCCCACCCCGGGGGCGCCGACGAAACATAGGATCGAGCCCCGCGGGTTCTTCACCAGGCGGCGAACCGCCAGGAACTCCAGGATGCGCTCCTTGATCTTTTCCAGGCCGTAGTGGTCTGACTCCAGGATGTGCTCGGCGAATTTCAGGTCGCGGATTTCCTTGGATTTCTGCTTCCAGGGGACGGCCAGCAGCCATTCCAGGTAGTTCCGGGAGACCGTGGACTCGGCCGACATAGGGGGCATGTTCTCGAGTCGCTTGAGCTCGGCCAGGGCCTTTTCCAGGGCGTCCTTGGTCATGCCGGCGGATTCGATCTTCTTCTTGAGCTCGTCGATTTCGCTTTTCTCGCCGCGGCCCAGCTCCTTCTGGATGGCCTTGATTTTCTCGTTGAGGTAGTACTCTTTCTGGGCCCGCTCCATCTGGCGCTTGACCCGGCCCTGGATGGTGCGGTCCACGCTGAGCTTCTCGATCTCGATGTCCAGCATCTCGGCGACGCGGGTCAGCCGGTCGATGGGATCGAAAACCTCGAGCAACTCCTGCTTTTCCTCGATGGTGAGCTGGAGGTTGGCGCCCACCGTGTCGGCCAACTTGCCCGGATCGTCCACCCGAATGGCGGCGATCATGGTCTCGTAGTTCAGGTTCTGGCTCAGCTTGATGTACTGCTCGAACAGGGTGCTGACCCGCGCCACCAGAGCATCCAGTTGCGGGCCCGGCTCCACCCTGAAGTGGAAGGTGCGCACCACGGCGCGAAAGAAGCCTTCCTCGTCGGTGACCGAGACGACTTTGCCGCGCTCCAACCCTTCCACCAGGACCTTGATGTTGCCGTCGGGCTGTTTCAGGCTTTGAACGATGTTCACGATGGTGCCGACGCTGTAGATCTCCTCGGGCCGCGGCTCGTCGATCGAGGCGTCGTGCTGGGTGGCCAGAAAGATCTTCTTGTCGCTCGCCAGAGCCTCTTCCAGGGCGCGAACGCTGGATTCGCGGCCCACCACAAACGGGGTCATCATGTGCGGGAAGATGACCACGTCGCGGACCGGCATCATCGGTAAACGCCGTGTATCCGACTTTTCCTTGGAGGTCAGCATTTTAGTTTTTCGCGCGGCGGCGCGCTGCTCGAAAGCGCGGGCGGTAGCTATCTTCCCAAAGACCCCGATTCGGCTCCCAGAGGCCGGAGTGGCTTGCGGGGACTGGCCGGCAACCTGCCCCTACCCCGCCTTCTCCAGCAGCGCCACATTGATCTTCTGGGCCATCACCATCTCCTTGGTGACCGCGAACTCCCGGACTTTCTTGTAGGAGGGGAGATAGTACATCAGGTCCAGCATCAAGTCTTCCAGGATCATGCGCAGGCCCCGAGCCCCGACCTTGCGCTCCATCGCCAGCACCGCGATGGCCTCCAGCGCATCGTCGCTGAATTTCAGTCTAACATTTTCGAACTCGAAGAGTCTCTGATACTGACGCACGATAGCGTTCTTGGGCTTGGTGAGAATCTGTATCAGAACCTCTTTGTCGAGGTCCGCCAGCAGTCCCACCACGGGCAGGCGGCCGATGAACTCGGGAATGAAGCCAAATCGGATCAAATCGACGGGCTGGAGCTTCTCCAGCAGGTCCAGGTCCCGGCGGCCAGGCAGGACCGGCTTGGCGCCATCCGGCGTCCGGTCCTCGGGGGTGAGGAAGCCGATCGCCTTCTTTCCGGTGCGGCGGCCGATCACCTTCTCGAGGCCCACGAAGGCACCGCCGCAGATGAACAGGATGTTGGTGGTGTCTACCGGGGTAAACTCCTGGTGCGGATGCTTGCGCCCACCCTGAGGAGGCACGTTGGCAATCGTCCCCTCCAGGATCTTGAGCAGCGCCTGCTGGACCCCCTCCCCCGAGACGTCGCGGGTAATGGAGGGATTTTCATCCTTGCGGCTGATCTTGTCGATCTCGTCGATGTAAATTATGCCCTGCTGGGCGCGCTGCACATCCCAATCGGCATTCTGAAGCAGCCGGAGGATGATGTTCTCGACATCTTCTCCGACGTAGCCGGCCTCGGTGAGAGTGGTGGCGTCGACGATCGCGAACGGCACGTCCAGAATGCGCGCAAGTGTCTGAGCCAAAAGGGTCTTGCCGGAGCCCGTCGGGCCGATCAGCAAGATGTTCGACTTGCCCACCTCCACCTCGCCCCCGCGCTGCTTGTTCATGTGGATGCGCTTGTAGTGGTTGTAAACCGCTACCGCCAGCTTCTTCTTGGTGGCCTCCTGGCCGATCACGTACTGGTCCAGGTATTCCTTCAATTCCAATGGCTTAGGCAGCTTGTGCGGGGCCGCGTAAGGGGCATCGTGGCGGTCGTCTTCCAGAATGGAATTGCACACCGCGATGCACTCGTCGCAAATGTAGGCTCGGGGATAATCGCTGGGCGAGGAGATCAGCTTCCCGACGACATCCTGGCTTTTGTGACAGAAGGAACAGCGCAAAGGCTCGTCAGAACCCACACGCTTCATAGAAGTGCTCCCGAGCGACTCGAGCTATGACCCAACCACATATGCACCGGGATCTGTTCCTATTATCGCCGGAAGCGAGCGCCACGGCAATGAGGAAGTTGCCACACAGGAGGGTACTTGGTACTGGCCAGTACGGTGCAGGGCGGCTTTGGAACCCCGCCGGCCAACCGCCGGGCCGGTCGTTGCGGGGCGGCCCAAGCAGGTGCTAGAAGAAAGGGGGGTTCATGCCATGGATCCGGCCGGCAGAATCTGCGGCGCCGCACTGCTTGCGGCTCTCGGCATCGGGTTCGCCCAGGGCGGCGCCCGCGCCCCGCGGCTACTCAGCCTGGAAGGGGATCTGGAGGGCGTACACGACCCGGCCATCATCAAGCAGGGTGACACGTACTACCTGTTTTCAACTGGCGGCAGTCCGGGTTCCGGCCTGATCCCTATCCGGTGCTCAAAGGACCTGCGCCGCTGGGCCCTTTGCGGGCACGTCTTCGACAAACTCCCTGAATGGGCGACTAGGGAGATCCCGGGGGCCAGGGTGCCCTGGGCTCCCGACATCTCCTATTTCCGGGGCAAGTACCGTCTCTACTACGCGGTTTCCACCTTCGGCAAGAACGAGTCGGCGATCGGGCTGGCCAGCAACCAGACGCTCGATCCGAAGAGCCCCAGCTACCGCTGGGTTGACGAAGGTCTCGTGGTCCGGTCGCACCAGCAGGACGATTGGAACGCCATCGACCCCAATCTGGTCATCCAGGACAACCAGCACCTCTGGCTCAACTGGGGAAGCTTCTGGAGTGGCATCAAGATGCGGCGCGTCGATCCCGAGACCGGCAAGCTTTCTTCTAGGGACACGACCCTGTACTCGCTGGCCAGCCGTCCTCGAACCCCTGAGATAGGGGGCTCGATTGAGGCGCCGTTCATCATCCGGCACGGTCGTTACTGGTACCTGTTCGCTTCCTTCGATTTCTGCTGTCGCGGGACCAAGAGCACATACAACGTGGTAGTGGGCCGCTCGCGCCGGATCCCAGGACCCTACCTGGACCAGACCGGGAAGGCGATGACAGAGGGTGGCGGGACCCCGGTGATTCAAGCCACCACGCCCAACTGGCGCGGCCCCGGACACGAAGCCGTGCTCCAGGACCCCCGCGGCGACTACCTGGTGTTCCATGCCTACCAGGGGGGCACCGGAAAACCGTACCTCCAAATCTCCACCACGGTTTGGGAGAAGGGCTGGCCGCGGGTCGGAGCGCTTCCGTAGTCCCCCGTTGGCTACGCCTCCGCCACTTTGCGGGCTTGCTCGAAGAGGAAGTTCAGGGTCTTCTCGGTGCGGATGCGGGAGGCGATGCGGCGCAGGCCGTCCTCTTTTTCCAGGCGCATGCGGACCGCCGCGGCCGGCTCGCGGTCTTGTTTGGCGATGCGGTGCACTTCCCGGTCGACCTCCTCATTGGTGGCGTGGATGGCCTCGGCGTCGGCCACCTTCCCGAGCAGCAGCGAGCCTTTGACTTCGCGGATGGCCTGGTCGCGCTGCGACAGCTTCAGCTTTTCCCAATCCAGCTTGATCTTGCTGGGATCGACGCCCTCGCCGGCCAGCATCCGGACCTGCTGTTCCACCTGGAATTCGATCTGGCGCTCGATGTAGGCTTCGGGAACGGGGAAGTCGTGCAGGTCGACCAGGGTCTCGACCAGCTTGTTCTTGGCTTCCTGCTGGGCGAAGAACTGGCGCTCGGCGAAAATGGAGTTGCGGACGGCCCCGCGCACTTCCTCCATGTTCTGGTAGTCGCCCAGATCGCGGGCAAACTCGTCGTTGAGCTCGGGCAGTTCCTTCCGGCGGATGCCCTTGAGTCGGGCGCGGAAGCGGACGGTCTTGCCGGCCAGCTTGGCCTGCCCGTAGTCCTCCGGATAGGCGACATCGAACTCCTTTTCCTCGCCGGGGGACATGCCCAGCAGGTTCTCGCTGAATCCGGCGACCGTCTCCTCGCCGCCGATGTGCAGGGTGACCTCTTCCTGCTTGATCGGCGGGCCGGAAACGCCGGCGAGGCTCTCGAGCGAGACCACGGCGTGGTCGCCTTGAGCCACCGGCCGGGGATCGACGTTGATGTACTCGGCCTTCTGATCGCGGATCCCCGCCAGGCGCTTGTCGACGTCCTCGTCGGTGACCTCGGGGTCCTGATAGGGAACGCTGAGGCCCTTGTACTCCTTGAGCTCGACCGAGGGGGCTACCTCGAACTCGGCCTTGAAACGGAGTGGCTCTCCCGCGACGAAGTGGACGTCGGAAACACTGGGACTGCCGACCACGTTGAGGCCCTCCTCCTCGGCGCGCTTGAAGAAGTGCTTGGGGAGGAGCTCCTCAATAACCTGCTGGCGGATGTCCTGCGCGTAACGGCGGCGGATGATGTCCAGCGGCACTTTGCCGGGGCGGAACCCCGGCAACCGGACTTTCCGCCCGATGGACTCGACAACCCGCGCGGTCTCCCGTTCGACTTCCGCCGCCGGGACGGTGATTTCGAGGGTCTTCTTGATGTTCTGGGGATCCTCCATGTGCCTCCCGCAATGGCCGTGCTAAGTTCCTTCCGACCAGCTCGCGAGGTAGCGTTCCTGCTCGGGCGTAAGCCGGTCGATCTTGACCCCCATGGATTCCAGCTTCATGCGGGCCACTTTGCGATCCAGTTCCTCGGGGACGGGGTAGACGCGCTTTTCGAGCGAAGCGTGGTTCCTGACCAGGTACTCGACGGCCTGCGCCTGGTTGGCGAAGCTCATGTCCATGACGGAAGCCGGGTGGCCCTCCGCGGCGGCGAGGTTGATCAGGCGGCCTTCCCCCAGCACGTAGATCCGGCGGCCGTCGCGAAGGGCGAACTCCTCGACATACTCGCGCACCTGGCGCCGCGTGGACGCCATCCGGCCCAGAGTCTCCAGGTCGATCTCGACGTTGAAGTGGCCGGAGTTGGCCAGCATGGCGCCGCTCTTCAGCTTCTCGAAGTGCTCCTTGGCGATGACGCTCTTGTTGCCGGTGAGGGTGACGAACAGGTCGCCGATGATGGCGGCCTCGGCCATCGACATGACCCGGTAACCGTCCATGAGCGCCTCAAGCGCCTTAGTCGGGTCGATCTCGGTGACGATGACGTTGGCGCCCATGCCGCGGGCGCGCATGGCGAAGCCCCGGCCGCACCAGCCGTAACCGGCCACCACCACGTTCATGCCCGCCAGCAGGAGATTGGTGGCGCGGATGATTCCGTCCACGGTGCTCTGGCCGGTGCCGTAGCGGTTGTCGAACAGGTGCTTGGTCAGGGCGTCGTTGATGGCGATGACCGGGTAGCGGAGCACGCCATCTCGAGACATCGCGCGGAGGCGGATGACGCCCGTGGTGGTCTCCTCGGTGCCCCCGAGGACCCCGGCCAGCGCATCCTGGCGCTTGGTATGCAGCACCGTCACCAGGTCGCAGCCGTCATCCATGGTGATGTGCGGCTTGTGGTCGATGGCCGCCAGGATGTGGGAGTAGTACACGTCGCTGCTTTCGCCTTTGATGGCGTACACCGGAATGCCGTAGTCGTCCACCAGCGTGGCCGCCACATCGTCCTGAGTGGACAGCGGGTTGGAAGCGCACACGACCGGGACGGCGCCCCCATCGCGCAGCGTGATCATGAGGTTGGCGGTTTCGGTGGTGACGTGCAGGCAGGCCGCGATGCGGATCCCGGCCAGCGGCTGCGTCTTGATGAACTGCTTGCGGATGGTTTGCAGCACTGGCATGGATTGGAACGCCCATTCGGTGCGGCGCTTGCCGGCATCGGCCAGCGCCAGGTCCTTCACGTCGCAAGCGACCGAAGCCTGCGGATTGCCTGACATGAATCCTCCTTGGATGCTCGATGGAAACGGAAGCGGAAACCCGCCCTATCCGACCGAAGCCGCCACCCGCGCGTCTTCGCGCAGCAGGCCCACGCGGTCGGTGGCTTCCCACGTAAATGTCTCCTCGGTCCGGCCGAAGTGGCCGAACGCGGCGGTCCGGCGGTACACCGGACGGCGCAGTTGCAGGTGCTCGATCATCCCCTTGGGAGTGAGCGGGAAATGAGCGCGAATCAGCTCGACGATGCGCTCTTCGTCAATGGCGGCGGTGCCGAAGGTGTCCACGGAGACCGAGACCGGCTCGGCGACGCCGATGGCGTAAGCGAGCTGCACCTCGCAGCGCGTGGCCAGTCCCGCGGCGACGATATTCTTGGCGACGTAGCGGGCCATGTAGCAGGCCGAGCGGTCGACCTTGGTGGGGTCCTTGCCGGAGAAACAGCCGCCCCCATGGCGTCCCATGCCTCCGTAAGTATCCACGATGATCTTGCGGCCGGTGAGCCCGGTGTCGCCGTGCGGCCCCCCGATCACAAACCGACCGGTGGGGTTGATGTGGTACCGCGTCCGGGAGTCGACCATCTCGGGCGGGATGACCGCGTCGATGACTTGCTGCCTGACGCCGGCGCGAACCTCCTCGATGGGGATGTCGGCGTGTTGGGTGGAAACCACCACGGCATCGATGCGCCTGGGCTTGCCGTCCACGTACTCGACGCTGACCTGCGACTTGCCGTCGGGCCGCAGGAAATCCAGGGTTCCCGCCCGGCGGACTTCGCTCAGGCGCCGCACCAGCTTGTGCGCCATCATGATGGGCAGCGGCATCAGCTCGGGAGTCTCGTCGCAGGCGAATCCGAACATCAGGCCCTGGTCCCCGGCGCCTCCCGTGTCCACGCCCATGGCAATGTCGCCCGACTGCTGCTGGAGGACGTTCACCACGCCGCAAGTTTCGCCGTCAAAACCATAGCCCGCGTTGTTGTACCCGATTTCATGGATGGTGTTGCGGGCGATCCCCTGAATGTCCAGCCGGCAGCTCGGCTGCGTGGTGATTTCCCCGGCTACGATGCAAAGCCCGGTCGTCACCAGGACTTCACACGCCACCCGGCCCATCGGGTCGTCTTTCATCACGGCATCCAGCACCGCGTCCGAAACCTGGTCCGCGATCTTGTCGGGGTGGCCTTCGGTCACCGATTCGGACGTGAAGATGAACTTGCGGGCGTCTGCCACCTGGTCTTCCTCCTTTGACACAACCCAGCCTCAGTTCACGGTAACAGAGATTTCCTGAGGGAAGTCGAAAACTCAAGTCTATCGGACCCAAGATGAGGGCGTCAAATCGCCCGCATCGCGTGTCATGATAAGCCTATGGAGCGTTTGGCGCTTCTCTTCGCGGCGGTGGCGCTGGCCGCGTCAGGGACGGATTCCGCGAGCGCGAAGCGGAAGATCCAGCTCATCCAGCAGGACCGGGTCCCTCCGGGGACCAGGGTGACGTTGAATCACAATGAGCTGAACGCCTATGTGCGGGAACAGGTAGCGGCGGTGGCTCCCGCGGGCGTGCGGGACCCGCGGGTGGTCTTGGGGCCGAGCCGGGCCACCGGGTACGCCTACCTCGACTTCCCCAAGCTCCGCCAGGCGCAAGGCAAGCCGATGAACCCGCTCCTGGCCTGGCTGGTGGGCGGCGAGCGGCCGATCCGGGTGGACGCGCACATCCGCTCGGGCGGAGGCAAGGCAGTGGTGAACATCGAGCGCCTGGAGATTTCGGGAATCGTGCTCAGCGGCGCCACCCTCGACTGGCTGATCCGCAATTTCCTGTGGTCCTACTACCCCGAGGCCAAGCTCGGCAAGCCCTTCGAGCTGGGGCACCGCATCGACCGGCTGGAAATCGAGCCGAGCGAGGTGCGGGTGGTGATTGGGCGGTAAACTCGTTGGTGGGTTGCCCATGTCCATCAATTCCGACAAGCCGCACCTCTGGAAAGCGGATATTCAGGCCAGCGTTGACCTCTTCAATACATGGTTCACCAAGTTCGCGCCAAAGGCGTACCGGGAGACCCGGCTGGAGACCACCAAGCAGGTGCAAGAGGGCCTGCTCATGACCAGAGACCTCACCGCGATCACGCCCGAGGTTCTGAAAGAGCATCCGGGCATTCTGCCGATGTTGCGAATGGCGACCTGCCCACCTCTGGCACGTGACCGGCTGGTAGGGCTGGCCTACGCCAAGAAGAGTCTTGTAGAAGCCATAGAACGCGGGAAAATACCAATTAGGATGACCTAGGCGGTTCTGGCTGAGAACCTGAGGCGTATCTCCGGCACGATCGCCAAGATGCTGGATGTGGACATCTTCCCGTGGTTAGCCGTCAAGGGAATCGCGTCCAAGGATGACCGCTATCGAGCCTCTACGATTGTCGCGGATCGGCTCTGCGGGGCGGTCTCAGATCCGATCGTTCGGAACGCGCAGGAGAAGAGGCAGTTGGCGCTGATCGGAGACTACCTGTCGAAAAAAGGCTACAGGCACGAACGGCATCCGGGCACCGAGCCGTTGCAGAGCATGACGCCGGGCACATATGGATTCCGAATGGCGGTCGTAGCTGGTGAGCCGCACAAAGGGAAGATCCCGGTTGATGTCGCTGTTCAGCCGAGGAAGCCTACCGCCGATAGAATACCTGTGCTGATCGAAGCCAAGTCCGCGGGTGACTTCACGAACGTCAACAAACGCCGGAAGGAAGAAGCCACGAAGATTCGGCAGATTCGAGCCACGTACGGAGACAGCTCCCGTTTCATTCTGTTTCTTTGTGGGTACTTCGACAGCGGATATCTCGGGTACGAAGCCGCCGAGGGCATCGACTGGGTTTGGGAACACCGGATTGAGGATATGGCGAAACTTGGTCTTTGAATGACAGATCTAGATGCCCAAGAACAAGGACGGCTGGTCGAGCAACTGCGGCTCGACAGCCTGAAAAGCGCCGAGGAGAGGAACCAGTGGGGCCAGTTTGCCACACCTCCGGCGTTGGCAGAGGAGATTGTGCGCTACGCCCGTTCTCTGACCGACCGCGTGCGCTTTCTGGATCCGGCTATTGGAACGGGGTCATTCTACGCGGCACTGCGAAGGATCTTTGAGAGCGACCGCATTGAGGCTGCCATCGGAATTGAACTTGACCCGCTGTTTGCAGACGCAGCTCGGCGCCTGTGGGCCGGTTCCGGCTCGCGAGTGATCGAAGCGGACTTCACGGCCGCTCGGCCGGAAGCCCGCTTCAACCTCATCGTTTCCAACCCCCCCTACGTCCGGCACCATCACCTTGGCCTTGTGGCCAAGGAACGGCTTCAGCGGCGTGTGATGCTCCAGCACGGAATCCGCATCAGCGGGCTTGCCGGTTTGTACTGCTACTTCCTCTTGCTGTCCGACGCGTGGTTGGAGCCGGGCGGCCTGTCGATCTGGCTGATCCCATCCGAATTCATGGATGTGAATTACGGGGACGCCATCAAGCGCTATTTGATCGACCGCGTTGAACTGATTCATGTCCACAGGTTCAGCCCAGCGGATGTTCAGTTCACGGACGCCCTGGTCTCCTCGGCAATTGTGGTGTTTCGCAAGAGACGCCCGGTGGATGATCATGTAGTGCGCATATCCCTCGGCGGGTCCTTGCTCTCCCCCGTCCGCACCGCAATGATCCCCATCGAGATTCTACGCAAGGCGCGGAAGTGGACGGCGTTCCCGACTGCGGTAGCTGGTAATTCTCCGGATGGGCGCCAGGTCGTACTGGGAGACCTGTTCACGGTCAAGCGCGGGATTGCCACCGGCGCCAACGGCTTCTTCATCCTGACCGAGGATGAGGCCATGCGGGAAGGGATCCCCGAAGAGTGCAGGCGGCCGATCCTGCCGAACCCGCGATACTTGAACAGCGAGGTTCTGGAGAAGGGTGAACGTGGGTATCCCGCCAACGTTCTGTGGCTCGCGCTGATCGACTGCGACTTGACTGAAGCAGCGATTGAAGCCCGTTACGCGCAGTTCTGGCGATACCTTCAGAGTGGCAAGGCAAGGGACATCCACGCTTCGTATCTAGCCAGTCGGCGAAGCCCATGGTACTCACAGGAGAAGCGCGAGCCGGCGCCGTTCCTGTTCACTTACATGGGTAGGTCTGGCGCGGGCCGCAAACCATTTCGGGTGATCTGGAACAAGTCGGCGGCGACAGCCCACAACGTGTACTTGCTCCTCTATCCCAGAGGTGCCCTGAAGAGGGCAGTGGAAGAGCACCCCGAACTCCTGGCGGCCGTCTTCCAACACCTTCAATCCATCGACATCAGCGATCTTCTACGCGAGGGACGCGTTTACGGTGGCGGCTTGCACAAGCTGGAACCCAATGAGTTAGCCCGGGTGCCGGCGGCTGCCCTCTGGCAAGGTATCGAGAGACTTTACCCGCAGGACCTATCGTTCGTGAAGTCCGAGCAACTCTCGTTGGCTTGGTGAGCGGTTGCCCACGCAGGGTTTTCAAGGACGTGGTCTCACCGCCCGGCTGCGATCCGCTCCGCGGCCTGTTTGCCCATGCGGACGCAGTCGGGGATGCCGATGCCGGTGTAGGCGTTCCCGGCCAGGTGGAGGCCCGGCAGGGCGGCGGCGCGAGCCTCGATCTGGGCCACGCGATCACGATGACCCACGGTGTACTGCGCCATCGAGCGCGGCCAGCGGGCCAAGCGGGTGAACAGCGGGGTCTCCGTTACTCCCATGATGTCCCGAAGCTCCTCGCGCACGGCCGTGATGAGCGCTTCATCGGCCCCGTCCTCGCCTCCCAGGAAGCAGCGCAGCACCGCCAGGTTGTCCGGCACGCGGTAGGAGAACTTCGTGCCCACCCAGGTGCAGGCGACCAGGCGGCGGCGCTCCCGCTTGGGGACGAGGAATCCGAACCCGTTCAACGGATGGGAGAACCCCGCCTTCTCGTAGCCCAGCGAGAGCGTGATCGACGAGGTGTACGGAACGGCGTCGAGCAGCGCGGCCAGTTCCGGGTCGACGCCGGTCAGCAGCTCGCCCGCCTCGTATGCCTGGCAAGCCAGGACCACGTTTCCGCTTTCGATCCACTCGCCGGCGACCCGGACGCGCCAGCCCTCCGGGGTGTGCTGCACGGTCTCGGCGGTGGCATGCAGCACTTCCGGCTTCGGGTTCGTGGCGGCCGTGACGGCGGTTACGAGCTGCCCGAGGCCGCCTTTGAGAGTGCGGAACAGCGGTTGGCCCTTGGCCTCCCGGGCGGCTTTGCGGCGCTCGTGCAGAACGCCCTTGGTCAGGCTGCCGTACCTGGTTTCCAGCTCGACGAAGCGCGGCAGCACGCTGGCCACGCTGAGCTGGTTCGGGTCGCCGCCGTACACCCCGGCGAGCAGCGGCTCGGCCAGGTAGTCCACCGCTTCGCTGCCGTAGTGTGCGGCGACGAAGCCGGCGACCGACTGGTCCTGGCCTGGCGCGCCGGTGGGGCGGCGGAACCACTCCAGCCCCATCCGCAGCTTGGTGCGCCAGCCCAGCAGCGAGGTGCTCACCAGCGGCCATACCTTGGTGGGGATCATGAGCATCAACCCGTCGGGGAGCGGGACCAGGCGGCCGTTCTTGCGGACGTAGGTGACGCGGCGGTGGTCGTTGGAGCCGATGACCTCGGAGGCCAGGCCCAGCTCGCGAATCAACTCCATCGCCCAGGGCTTGGCGGCGAGAAAGCTGTCGGGGCCGGCTTCCAGCACGCAGCCATGGGCCGTTTCCGTCTCGATGACGCCGCCCAGGCGCGGCCGGCGCTCGACCAGCGTCGCGGGCGTGCCCGCTTTCGAGAGGTAGTAGGCGGCAGAGAGGCCGGAAATCCCGCCCCCGACGATCGTCACCCGGCGCATAGCTTCTGTTTGGCGACTTCGGCCAGGGCGGCGATAAAAGCGGCCGAGTCGTTCAGGGATTCGGGGCGGCGGAGACGGATGTTGCGATCCCGAGCGTAGCCGCGGCACAGGATATCGACGTCGTAGAGGATCTCGAAGTGATCCGAGACGAACCCGATGGGCGCCAGGACCACGTCCCGGGCGCCCTCGGCAGCGTACCGGTCAAGCCACGATTCCACGGTAGGACCGAGCCATTCTCCCTCGGAGAAACCCTGGCTCTGATACGCGAAATCCCAGGCGGCGAGCGAGGCGCGGGCGGCGACGGCGGCGGCGGTAGCCTTGGCCTCGGTGTCGTAGGGGTCGCCGCGCTCGAGCACGCGCTGGGGCAAGCTGTGGGCGGTGAATAGAACCTTTTCGGCGGGCAGCAGCGGCTTCAGCCGCTCGTGGAACGCCTGGATCAACAACGGGTTCGCGTGATAACTCTTCGCCCAGACGATTTCCGCGCCGGCGCCGAGTTCCTGCTTGGCTTCCTGGACTCGGCGAAAGTAGAGCCCGACGCTGGCCTTGGAGTACTGCGGGGCGAGGCAGATGGCGACGATTCGCTCGACGCCATCGGCCTGGATCCGCGCCATGGTCTCCTGGATGAAGGGATGCCAGTTGCGCATACCGAAGTAGACCGGGACCTCGAGCCGCGCCTGGAGCGCGCGGGCCTGCTCGCGGGTGCGCGCCAGGAGCGGCGAGCCGCCGCCGATCTCCGCATAACGCTGGCGGACTTCCTCGACAATTCTCGAGGGCGTCGGCCGGCCGCCGCGCACGCAGTTCAGGTACTCGGCGATGTCCTCGAGGCGTTCCGGGGCCCCGTGCGCGAGCAGCAGTACCGCCTGCTTCATCTGGCGTCCTTACGCGGACAAGGCTGGATCCCTATCCCACTCACGGACGGAATTCCCGGACGAACTGCACCACCGCCTTGACGTGCTCGACCGGGGTCTCCGGCAGGACGCCGTGGCCCAGGTTGAAGATGTGCCCGGGCCGGGTGCCGGTGCGTTTCAGCAGCTCGTGGACGCGCAGTTTCAGCTCCGGCAACGGAGCGAACAGGACCGCCGGGTCGAGGTTGCCCTGGATGGCGGAGCGGTAACTGATTTCCATCCAGACCTGATCGATGTTGACGCGCCAGTCGACGCCGAGAACGTCGCCGCCGGCCGCGTGGAGTTCGCGGAAGAAACCGCCCGCGCCGGTGCCGAAGTGGATGACCGGGACGCCGGTAGAGCGGATGCGCTCGATCAGCGCGCGCGAGTAGGGGGCGACGTAGCGAACGTAGTCGTCGGGGCCGAGCGCCCCCACCCAGCTATCGAAGACCTGGATGGCGCGGGCGCCCGCGGCCACCTGGAGGATAGCGAACGGGCCCAGCACGTCCACCAGCTTCCCCATCAGCCGCCGCCACAGCGTCTCGTTGGAATACATCATCCGCTTGGTCTTGAGGAAGGTGCGGGACGCCCCCCCCTCGATGATGTAGCTGGCCAGCGTGAACGGAGCGCCGGTGAAGCCGAGCACGGGGACCTTCCCGGCCAGGGCCTTCACCACCATCTGGATGGATTCGCCCACATAGCCCAGGTCGTCGGTGTTGGAGATCGAGAGCGTATCGATGTCCTCGGAGGTCCGCACCGGGTTCTCGATCACCGGGCCCTCGCCGCTGGCGAACCTCAGCTTGAGTCCCATGGGCTCGACCGGCAACAGCAGGTCGGCGAAAACGATCGCGGCGTCGACGTCGAGAATCTCCACGGGGTGCAGAGTCACCGCGGCGGCCAGATCCGGCCGCTTGCAGATCTCCAGGATTCCGTGCTTGGAGCGGATCTCTCGATACTGCCTGAGATAACGGCCCGCCTGGCGCATGAACCACACGGGCCTCACATCCGTGGGACGGCGCCGGCAAGCGTCCAGGAACCGGCTGTTCATTGGAGCCATGCGCATGGCTGCTCCGCCTTGTCCTCGCATAAGAAAACGCGAAATTCCTTGGGTTTGTGTTGAGCCGCCCAGCGGCGGCCGAGGATGAAGAACGGCTTGGTCCAGGCCTCGCTGTCCAGGGTCTTGGGGGCCACCACCGAAACCGCCAGTGTGCCCGCGGCGGGATACCCGGTGCGGGGGTCCATGATATGGCTGTATACCTTTCCATTGGCCACGAAGAACTTCTCGTAGCCGCCGGAGGTGGACAGGGATTGATCTTTGAGGTAGAGGTCCTCGAGGGTTTTCCGCCGGTCCTTGGGGTCCCGGATCTTGACCTC
The DNA here is from genome assembly GCA_049512775.1 of Bryobacteraceae bacterium. Taxonomy (GTDB): domain Bacteria; phylum Acidobacteriota; class Terriglobia; order Bryobacterales; family Bryobacteraceae; genus Fen-330. Next base: position 6,524 of record JBEKWU010000021.1, on the reverse strand, counting down.
CCAGCCCTTGCCGCCATCCGGCGCGCCGAGCGCATAAATGCTGCTGCCCGCCGCCGAGACCAGCGCGGAAGTGATGCCGTTCTCTTTCAGGACTTCCACCATGCGGTCCACCGCGTAGCCTTTGCCGATGCCTCCCGGATCCAGATCCACACCCGGCTGGGCGAAGCGCACCGTCCGGTTCCCAGCGTCGAGCAGGATGTTCCGATAACCCACTTTCTGAACCGCCCGGTCCACCTCCTCCTGGCGGGGCAGCCGGCCGGCGCCCCTGTAAAACCCCCACACCTTCATCAGCGGACCGACGCTGATGTCGAAAGCGCCTTCGCTCTGGCGACTGTATTCCAGGCACCTCTCCAGAAACTCGAAGAACTCGGGCGTCACCTTCACCGGACGCTCGGCCGCGAGCCGGTTGACCTGGCTGAGGTCGCTCTCGGGCCGGTAGTTGGAGAGCAACCCGTCGAGGTGCCGCAGCTCCTCGAACGCAGCTTCCATGGCGGCCAGCATCCGGCTGCGGTCGTAACCGTACAGCGCCACGGTGTAGCTGGAGCCCATGGCATCGATGCTCTCCTCGAGCCGCAGCAGTTCGCTGGGTGCAGCCTGGACGGCCGCTCCCCGACGGTCGTGGCCGAGCAGCGCCCCCGGCGCCAACAGAAACAAAAGTAGCACGAAATGTGACATCTGATGGGCTATTTCTCGCTGTTCCCTGGATCTTTTTTTCGGCTTTTCCGCACCCGCTCCAGGAGCTCCTCGACCCGGCTGGCAGCCCCGGAAGGCTCATCCGCTGCAAAATGCAGCTCGGGGATGCGCCACAACCGCAGGCGGCTGGAGAGTTCCCGGCGAAGGTAGCCCGAGGCGTGCTCGAGCGCCTCCAGCGCCTGGCGGCCCTGGTCGGCTGTGCCCCCGGAGACGATCAGGACGTGGGCGTGCCGCAGGTCCGGGGTGACCTGCGCTCCGGTCACGGTCACGCCGGACAGGCGCGGGTCCGACAGCTCGTACTCGATGATCTCGGCCAGTTCTTCCCGCAGCGCCTCGGAGACGCGGTGGGCGCGGTGGGCATCCATGGCGAATTACTCCAGCCACTCTACGGTGGCGCTCACCAGCTCGCCGCCCAACAGCGAGGCGGCCTCCTTTTCGACCGATTGGAGGAGGGCGGCGGCATGCCCGTGGTCGCTGGACACGGTCACGGCGGCGACCACGGCGCGCTGCCACAGCTCCTGGCAATCGATTTCGGCTACCGCCACGTTGAACTTGTGCCGCAGGCGCTCCTTGAGGCTCTGCACGACGTGGCGCTTGTCCTTGAGGGAGTGCGCGTCGTTCAGCCTCATCTCCAGGGTGAGGACGCCGATGCTAGCCATTGCCGGATCAGACGAGAACTTCCGGGGCCACGCGTTCGGTGACAAACGCTTCCAGCACGTCGCCCAGCTTGACATCGTTGAAGTTCTCGATCGCGATGCCGCACTCCACGCCGCTGCGGACCTCGCTGGCATCGTCCTTGAACCGCTTGAGCGAACCGATCTTGCCGGTGTAGATGACGACGTTGTCGCGCAGCACGCGGATCTCGCTGTCGCGGGTCACCGAGCCGTCGATCACCAGGCAGCCGGCGATGGTGCCGACCTTGCTGATGCGGAAGGTGTCGCGCACCTCGGCGCGGCCGCGGTAAACCTCCTTGAAGACCGGCTCGAGCATTCCGGTCATGGCCCGCTTGATCTCGTCGGTGAGGTCGTAAATGATCGTGTGCAGCCGGATGTCCACCTTCTCCTGCTCGGCCACCGCGCTGGCGTTGCGGTCGGGGCGGACGCTGAACCCAATGACGATGGCGTTGGAGGCCGAGGCCAGCAGCACGTCGGTCTCGGTGATGGCGCCCACGCCGCTAGAAATCACCCGGATCTTCACCTTGTCGTTGGAGAGCTTTTGCAGGGTGTCGGAGAGCACCTCGGCGCTGCCGCCGACGTCGGTCTTGAGGATGATGCGGAGTTCCTTGACCTCGCCCTCCTTGATCTGCTGGTGCAACTGGTCGAGGGTGATGCGGGAACTCCTGGCCATGGCCTGCTCGCGGGCCCGGGACTCGCGGTAGATCACAATCTGCTTGGCCTTGGCCGTGTCGGTGACCACTTGCAGGGTGTCCCCGACCTCGGGCAGCGACTCCAGCCCGAGCACTTCGGCGGGTTGGGAGGGTTCGGCTTCCTTGATCGGCAGGCTGCGGTCGTCGTAGAGCGCGCGCACTTTGCCGAACACCGAGCCGCAGATGAAGTAGTCGCCCACGTGCAGCGTGCCGTTGCGGACCAGCACCGTGGCCACCGGGCCGCGGCCGCGGTCCAGCTCCGCCTCCAGCACCGTGGCCAGCGCCGGCCGGCTCGGATTGGCCTTCAGGTCTTGGAGGTCGGAGACCAGCAGGATCATCTCCAGCAGCAGGTCGAGGTGCTGCTTGGTGCGGGCGGAGACGGGCACCATGACGGTGTCTCCACCCCACTCCTCGGGCACCAGGCCGCGGTCGGAGAGCTGCTGCTTGACGCGCTCGGGCTGCGCGTCGGCCTTGTCGATCTTGTTGATCGCCACGATAATCGGCACCTGGGCCGCGCGGGCGTGATCGATGGCCTCGATGGTCTGCGGCATCACGCCATCGTCGGCGGCCACCACCAGCACCACCACGTCGGTCACCTTGGCGCCGCGGGCGCGCATGCGGGTGAAGGCTTCGTGGCCCGGCGTGTCGATGAAGGAGATGCGGCGGCCGTTCTTGTCCACCTGGTAGGCGCCGATGTGCTGCGTGATGCCCCCGGCCTCGCTGTCCACCACGTTGCTGAGCCGGATCGCGTCCAGCAGCGACGTCTTGCCGTGGTCCACGTGGCCCATGATGGTGACCACCGGAGCGCGCTTGACGGGGCCGCCTTCCTCGTCGGCTTGCAGGACCTCCGCCTGGGTGGCTTCCTCCTCGTAGCTGACCCGCGAGCTGATGGCGCCGAATTCCTGCGCCAGCTCCTCGGCCAGCTTGACGTCCAGAGTCTGGTTGATGGTGGCGAAGATCTTGCGGTCCACCAGCTTCTTGATGACCAGGTTGGCCTTGATGCCGAGCTTCTCGGAGAGTTCCTTGACGGTGATGCCCTCGGCGATGGTGATCTGCTTGCCCTCGGCGAGCTTGGCGAACTCTTCGCGCCGGGAAATGGGGACGTGAAGGAGTTTCCCCTCGCGCTCGGCCTCGCGGTCGATCACCGGCCGGGCGCGGTCCTTCTGGGCCCGGCGCTGCTGATCCAGGAGCGGCACGACTCCGGGCTCGGGGCGCAGGGGCGAAGTCGGATGCAGGCCGCGGGTCCGGGGAACGAGCGCTCCGGGGGCGCCTGGACGGGTTCGAACGAAGGCCGGGCCGGGGCGGATCGGCCCCTTGTAGATCGGCTGGCCGGGGACGGGCGCCGTAGCCGGGCGCAGGGGCGCGCCGGGCCGGGGCTGCGGCTGGCCGGGCACCGCCTTGGTTTGCGCCAGCCGGGCGACCAGATCGGGGCGCGGCGGGACCACGGGCCGGGCTGCCGGCTGACCTGCCAGGTTGGGCCGGGAAGTCACCACGGCGGCGGGCGGAGTTGGCTGCGGGGCCGCGGGCGGCGGGGCCGCGGACGCAGCCGGACGGCTGGCTTGCGACGGCCGGGCCGTTCGCGGCGGCGCTTCCGCCGGCGCCGCGGGATAGGGTTGCCGGGGACCGGAGATGATCTGGCCGGGGCGGGGAGTCGGAAGCGGCCTGGCAGCCACAGGGAGCGCGGCGCGCGCTGTAGGAGCGGGCGCCAACGTGACGCCCGCTGGCGGAGGCGCCACGGCTGCCGGCTCCGGCTGTAGGCCGCGGCGGGTGGCCAGCGGCGGACGCAGCGGGTGGGCCGCCGGACGCGCGATCATCATCTCCTCGGTGGTCAGACCGGGAGGAAACGCGGGGCCGATCGGCGCCATCTCGGGGGCCTGGTCCACGCCAGCGGCGGACGGCTCGGCTGGCGCCGGAGCGGGCTTCGCCGCGGACTCGGCTTCCGCCACGCCCGGCTCGGCGGCCGCCGCGGGCGCGGGCTCCCGTGCTTCGGCCGCAATCTCGGGCGCCCGGGGCTCGACGAAGACGCCGTAATGCCGGCGGATCGCGTCGGCCACGTCTTCGTCAATCGAGCTGGAATGCGTCTTCTTCTCGGTAACGCCGAACTCCGGCAGAATGGCGATGATCACGCTATTGGGTTGCTCGCATTCCCGCGCCAGCTCGTTGATACGAATCTTCTTCATACATTCAATCGGCGGCCGTACCAGGGGAGCACACCACGACCGTGCGCGTCAGCCCCTTGCGAGACTCCGCCACACACCAGCCTGTCAGCTTTGCTCCTAACCTCCGGGTTTTCCAATCCGAGACCTTTATCGTATCAAATCCAATGAAATCTATTCGGTTTTCGGAGAGGCGTCCGATTCGGGTGCACAGGACTCCGGGGCCTCCTCCGGTTTGGGGGCCTCCACCTGCGGGGCGGCGGGCTCGGCGCCCGGAGCAGCCGCGCTCTCCTCCTGCGCTGCCGCTGCGGCCTCGGCGGCCGGCTCTGCCGCACCCTCCTCCTGCGCCGCCGTCGCGGGCTCGAGGCCCGGCGCCGCGGCACCCTCGTCGGGCGCTGCGGCGAGGGTCTCCGGCCCTTCCGCGGCCTGCTCCGTCTCCGGCGGGACGGCCTCTTCGAACTGCGCGTAATAGCTGTTCACCGCCACCTGAATGGTCTCGACGGTCTTCGGCCCGATGCCGGAGATCTCTTCCAGTTGCTCGGGAGTCATGGAGCCGAGCCTCTCGATCGTGCCAATGCCGGCTTCGAGCAGTTTCTCCACCACCTTCTCGCCCAGGCCATGGTCGATCAGCACCGAGACCGGCGCGCCGGACACCACCAGCGCGGCCATCTGCGACTCGACCTCCTGGCGCTTCTCCTCTTCGCTCTTAATGTCGATTCTCCAGCCCAGCAGTTTGGCCGCAAGGCGCACGTTCTGGCCCTTCTTGCCGATGGCGAGCGAAAGCTGGGAGTCGTCCACGATGACCTCCATGTGCTTCTCGTTCGGATCGACGATGCTGACGCGGCTGATTTTGGCGGGGCTGAGCGCGTGGGTGGCGAAGGCGACCGGGTCCTCGGAGAACTCGATGATGTCGATCTTCTCGCCGCGCAGTTCGCGGATGATCGACTGCACCCGCATCCCCTTCATGCCCACGCAGGCCCCGACGCAGTCCACGTCGCGGTCGCGGCTGTGGACGGCGATCTTGGTGCGCTCGCCGGCTTCCCGCGCACACGCCTTGATGCTCACGGTGTTGTCGTAGATCTCGGGCACTTCCTGCTCGAACAGGCGCACCACCAGCTCGGGGGCGGCGCGCGATACCAGAACGCCTGGGTTCTTCCCGCTCTTCTCGACGCTGCGGATGACACAGCGCACGCGGTCGCCGACGCTGAAGCTCTCCAGCTTGGACTGCTCCTTCTTGAGCAGGCGGGCCTCGGTCTTCCCGATGTCGACGACCAGGTCCTGACCTTCGACGCGCTTCACCGTGCAGTTCACCAGCTCGCCCACGCGGCCGGAGAATTCCTGGTAGACGGTCTCGCGCTCGGCTTCCCGCACCTTTTGCAGGATCACCTGCTTGGCGGTCTGCGCCGAGATGCGGCCCAGCAGATCGGTGGACTTGGGGATGCGAATCTCCGAGCCCAGCTCGGCCTCCGGATTGACGCGGCGCGCCTCCTCGAGCGTGAACTGGTTGATGGGATCCTCCACCGTCTCGACCACCTTCTTCACCGCAAAGACATGGATGGCGCCGGTTTGTTCGTCGAACTCCGCGATCAGGTTCTCCTCGGTGTGGTAGTGCTTTCTGGCGGCAATCAGCATCGCGTCCTTGACCGCGTCCACCACGATCTGCGGGTCAATGCCCTTTTCTTTGCTCAGAATCTCTATGGATTGGTAGATCGTTCCCAAGGTATTCCTCTTTTCAATGCTGTCAGGAGATTACCAGTCGATTTTCAGGTTCGCTTTCTCGACCTGATGGAGGGCGAAGCGGATACTCGTACCGGGCTCAGGTTCCAGCGTCACCACGTCGCCGGACAGGCCCGCCAGGGTTCCTTCCCACTGCCGCCGGCTCTCGACCGGCTGGCGCAGGGTCACCCGGGCCTTCCGGCCCACAAACCGCTCGAAATCGCGCGGCTTGGTGAGCGGCCGCTCGATCCCCGGGGAACTCACCTCGAAGGTGTACCTGCCGCCGGGGATCACATCCTCGACGTCCAGGATGGTCCCCACCTGCTGCGTGACCGTCTCGCAGTCCGCGTGAGAAACCCCGCCTGGCTTATCGATCACGATTTTCAGCACCCGCCGACTGCCCCCGCCGAGGAGCCGCACCTCGACGATTTCTATCCCTTCAGATTGGCCGACACGTTCAGCGATCTCCGTCACTCGGGCGACGACCGCGTCGTTCATGCGTTCCCGACATCCCGGCCGGCCAACAAAAAAGTGGGCTTTCGCCCACTCCATCGGCTCATCATCTACTGACGATTATACACCGGCAGGCAAGG
>JBEKWU010000020.1:0-60105 GCA_049512775.1 Bryobacteraceae bacterium | reverse complement strand
ATGGCGGAAGCCGAGGCGCCGCTGGCCGAGGGCATCGAGGGCTACGCGGAAGAGACCCGGCTGCACTACTCCGGCGGCCTCACCGAGGCCGGCGACATCGAGAGCTTCGAAGCGGAATAAGCTCCCAGTTCAGACCGTAATGGGGCAGGCTCCGGCCTGCCCCGTCTCGTTCTTGAGGCACAGGATCCACCTCAACCGGCTGCGTGCGCTGCCGGGCCTGCGGCATGGCGAGGGGAGCAATCCAGCACCCGGCGACATCGGTCAGGAGAGCCGGTCTTGACGGCTGGCCCAAGCCTGCGGAGACTCGGATTCCTAAGCACTGCAAGGACTTGGCTGCTGTTCCGCACTCTGTGCTGGCCAATCGCGTTTTGACAGTCTATCGAGGTTTGCAGTTTCAAGGCAGACAACGTCGGAGGTGGGTGTAGGATGAGTGCTTCGGGAAAGTCAACCCATCTTGATTCCGGAGGTCAACCCACACGAGCGTTTGCGGCAGTTCTATTGGTTCCAGTACCGGTGGTCCCTGAGGAGGTTCGAGCGGCAGTCGGTGAAGACGGGCGGCCGGCTGGTCAGACATGCACGCTACTGCGGGCTGCTGTTGGCCAAGGGCCATTTCACCAGGCGGCCCTTCGGGGCCACGCCGCGGGGGATCGCACCATGGCCGGCACCGGCGGGGCTCCTTTGGGAGTGGTCTCACGGGCCCCCTTGGGGCTGGAGGGGCGCATGGCAAGTGAAAAAGTGCACTCTCCTCTTCCAAAACTGGCTGGTGATGATATACTGAGCAGGCTGGAAGGCCGTAAGGGGGATTCGAGGTAAGGGTGTTCTCGTCAGGGATTCTAGCCAAAGGCCGGGGACTTGAGTGGGTTCGTGGGAGGTGGATCTCCGTCCCAGTGACTCGCACAGACCCAGGTCGGATGGCTGGATCCCATGCTGGCTGCGGCGGCAGGGTGGCCGCGGCGCACAGACCGGACGGGCAGCTTGGCTGCGGGGCGCCAGCGCTCCTCGCAGCGGGCGGATCGCCCCCATACTCCTTCCACGGTGTGGTACATTCTTCTCCTATCAGCTTCAATCTAGTGAGGTTCCGACCATGCATCGAATCGTACCCGTAACGCTTCTCGTCATGCTAGGGGTGAGTGCGCTCCTGGCCCAGCAGAACACTGGCCGTATCGCCGGCTCGGTGGTGGATGCCACGGGCGCCGCCATCCCCACCGCTTCCGTGCAGCTCTCTCTGGCCGGCGGCGGCGTAGCCGCTTCCACCACCACCAGAACCGATGGGTTGTTCAACTTCAGCGCCATCCAGCCCGGGACTTACGACCTGACTGTCGAGTCGGCGGGCTTCGCCAAACAGATCATCCGGGGGATGAAGGTCGATCCCGGTCGCGAAGCATCGATCCCAGCCATCACCATGGAAGTGGCGGGCAAGGCCGAGGTCGTGGAAGTCACGGCCACGAACCAGGGCGTGCAAACCTCCAACACCGAGGTGTCCACTACCATCACCACCAACCAGATCCGGAACCTGCCCCTGCTCAACCGCAGCCCCTTGGCCCTGATTGCAACCCAGGCCGGCGTCACCTACAACGGGCGCACCAACACCGTTATCAACGGCCAACGCCCCTCCTTCAGCAACGTGACGGTGGACGGCGTGAACGTTCAGGACAACTTCATCCGCACCAATGCGCTCGACTTCCTGCCCAACCTGTTGCTGCTCGACCAGGTGGCCGAAGTGACGGTGGTCAGCTCGAACAGCAGCGCCGCTGTGGGCGGGGGCTCGTCCCAGGTGATCATCTCCACCCCGACCGGCACCAACACCTTCCACGGAAGCGTGTACTGGGCCAACCGCAACCGGACGTTTGCGGCTAACACCTGGTTCAACAACCGGGATGGCATCGCGCGGCCACCCTATAACCAGAACCAGGGGGGCGGCGCCATCGGGGGCCCCATCATCAAGGACAAGCTCTTCTTCTACGCGAACTACGAAGCCTTCCGGCTGGCTCAGCAATCGTCCTACAACACGACCATCCTCACGGACGATGCCCGCAACGGCATTTACACCTATAAGGACACCGGCGGAACGGTACACAAGGTCAATGTGCTGACAGCCATGGGGGTGTCGGCGAACTCGACCATGGCCGCCTTGATCGCGAAGGTGCCGGCAGCGTCCAAGATCAACAACTACCGCGTCGGCGACAGCTCGGAAAGCTTCCTGCGGAACACCGCCGGGTATTCCTTCCCGCTGCGCTACGATCGTTTCCGCGACAACGTGACCGGAAAGGTAGACTACATCCGCTCGACCAAGAACGTCTTTTCGGGCACATTCGCTTGGAACCGGGACTACCTGGACCGTTATGACCTGACCGTCAACTACGATGCGATTCCCCCGGTGTTCAACAACGAGAAGACGAAGTTCGTTTCCGCAACCTGGCGCTGGAGCCCCACGCCCACCTTCACCAACGAGCTCCGCGGCGGCTTCAACTTAGCGCCCGCGCTGTTTCTGACCTCCTACGACCACGGCCAGTACAATGTCAGCATCGCCGGAACGCAGTTCAACAACCCGACCAATTTCTACACCGGGGCGGCCCTGCCCCAGGGCCGGTTCACCAACACCTTCAGCCTTCAGGACAACGCCAGCTACGTGCGCGGTCTTCACAATTTCCAGTTCGGCTACCAGATGCAGAAGATTCGGGTGAAGTCCTTTAGCGATCCCATCGATATCGTGCCCTGGTACACGCTCGGCATGGGTATCGGGAACCTGAACGGAGGCCTGACGACGACTCAGATGCCGGGGATCGGCTCGACGGATCTTGGCGCAGCCAACAGCCTGCTCGCGAACCTGGGCGGATATATCACCCAGGCCAGCCAGACCTACAACGTCACCACCCGCACCTCCGGCTTCGTCAACGGCGCCAACTACACCCGGAACTTTACGCTGAACAACTACGCGGGCTATTTCCAGGACAACTGGAAGGTCGCGCGGAGGCTCACGCTCAACCTGGGGCTGCGCTATGACTACTACTCGCCCGTGGACGAGCGCAATGCGCTGGTCTTGCTACCGGTGTCGAGCGGCCAGAGCGCGATCGACACACTTATGTCGAACTCGACGCTGGATTTCGCGGGCAACGCCGTGGGCCGTTCCTGGTACAACGCGGACCATAACAACTTCGGTCCGGTAGTCGGTTTCGCCTGGGACGTGTTCGGCACCGGCAAAACCGCGATCCGCGCCGCCTATAGCCTGAGCTATGTGAACGACGAGGACATCCGCGCCGCGGACAACAATACGGCCACGAACTCCGGTCTCCAGCTGCAAGCCGTCAAGACCGGGCTGACCGCTAACCTGACCAGCCCTCCGGCGGTGACGGCGCCGACGTACAAGGTGCCCCGCCAGTTTGCGGATAACTATGCCCTCAACACTCAGACCGCCTACGGCATGCCCGATCCGACCCTGCGCACCCCTTACGTCCAGCAGTGGACCTTCGGCATCCAGCAGGCGGTGAAAGGAGCCGTGATCGAGGCCCGTTACGTCGGCATCCACTCCAGCAAGCTGTGGCGCGCGATCGACTACAACCAGGTCGACATTACCTCAAACGGCTTCCTGGCCGACTTCAAGAATGCTTACAGCAACGGGATACTCGCGCTGGCGGCAACCGGGAGCTTCCGGCCGGCTTACAACGCTGCGATCGCGGGCAGCGTGCCCTTGCCGGTGTTCGCTAAGGTCGGGAGCAGCGGGTACCTTACCAATTCCAGCGTGATCAACTACATCTTGCAGCAGCAGGTGGGAGAGCTGGCCAACTTTTACCAGATCAACGGTGTCAACGGCTCGGTGAACTTCTACAGGAACCCGTACGGCCTGGGCTGCAACATGATCACCAATTACAGCAACGGCAGCTACGACGCGCTCCAGATCGACGTCCGCAAGCAGACCAGGTCTGGCCTGTACTTGCAGGGCAACTACACCTGGGGCAAGAACCTGAGCGACCAGGACGGCACCCAGCAGACGCGCTTTGAGCCCTTTCTGGACATCAACAACGCCAAGATCGAGCGGGCTCCGACCAGCTTCGACCTGCGGCAGCAGATCAAGATCAACGCGAGCTACGAGCTGCCTATGGGCAAGGGCCACAAGCTTTCCTATCAGCCTTTGAACCGGGTGCTGGGCGGCTGGTTCGTGGCGGGCATCTACACCTGGCAGACCGGCAATCCGTTCTCGGTGCTGTCGGCCCGGGGCACGCTCAACCGCGCTGGGCGGTCGGGCAGCAACACCGCTTCCTCTTTCCTGACAGCCGCGCAACTCGACGACCTGTTCCAGGTTCGCATGACCGGCAACGGCCCCTGGTACTTCGCCTCCAGCGCCCTTAACCCGAACGACGGCCGCGCCGTCGCTACCGACGGCTCCGCGGCCTTCAGCGGCCAGGTGTTCTACCAGCCCGGCGCCGGCCAGCTCGGCTCCTTGCAGCGCCGCATGTTCAACGGTCCGCGCGTCTGGAACCTCGATTTCTCGGCCGGGAAGAGAATCGACATCACCGAGCGCCATTCGATCCAGATCCGCATGGACGCCGCGAATTTCTTCAACCACACCACCTGGTACGTAGGCGATCAAACCATCACTTCCACGACCTTCGGTCGCATCACCAGCACGATGTTCGACCGCCGCTTGATCCAGTTCGGAGCGACGTACCGGTTCTAGCACCGAGCGGCCACGCGGCATTACAAGGCAACCATGAGGCTCCCACCCGGGAGCCTCATCCCCTCCGCGTCAACCATCGTATAGTGGTTGTTTGCTGAAGCCGCAGACTCCCGCAGAACTCGCCGGCGCGCTGGCTAATGCTGCCGCGGCCGGCGCCCCCATCACCCTGGGCGGGTCCTTCTCCAAGAACGCCATGGGCGGGCCGGTTCTGCCCGCAGGCACGGTCATCTCCACGGCGTCGCTCGACCGGATCCTCCAGTACGAGCCGCGCGATCTCACCATCAGCGTCGAGGCCGGAATCACCTTTGCCGAATTGAGCCGGGCGCTGGCCGCCAACCGCCAGATGATTCCGCTCGATCCGCCGTTTTCCGATCGGGCCACCATCGGAGGCATTCTGGCAGCGAATACCAGCGGCCCCCGGCGCCGCCTGTACGGGACCGCGCGGGATCTGGTCATCGGCATGAAGTTCGCCACGCTGGAGGGCAAACTGGTCCAGTCCGGGGGCATGGTCGTCAAGAACGTAGCCGGGCTGGACACGGCCAAGCTCCTGATCGGTTCCTTCGGCACGCTGGCTGCCATCGCGGTCGCGAATTTCAAGCTCGTCCCGATGCCGCCGGCTTCGAGGACCTTCGCCCTGAGTTTCGCTTCCCTGGACGAAGCCATCGCCGCGCGCAATGCCATCCTGGCGACGGTACTGCAACCGGCTGCCATCGACCTGCTCGACCCGGCGGCCGCCGCCCGCCTGGGCTTCGAAGGGTTCCTGCTGGCTGTCCGGGCCGGAGGCAATCTCGCGGTGATCGAGCGGTATGGCCGCGAGCTCGCCGGCGCCCGAGCCGTTGAGGGAGCCGAGGAAGAGGCACTCTGGCGGCGCATCCAGGACTTCACGCCGCACTTCCTCGCCGAGTGTCCCGAGGGCGCGGTGGTCCGCGTTTCGTGCCTGCTTTCCGAGTTGGGGAGCGTCATGGCGTCCTTGGATGTACCGGTTGTCGCGCGCGCAGGCTCCGGCGTCGTCTACGGATACTTCGCAGACTGGGAGTCCGCCGGCCGGTGGATCAAACAGGCGAGGCGAGCGGTCATCGAGTTCGCTCCGGAATCCGCGAAACGGCAACTGGAACTGTGGCCCAACCCGGGCGACGACCTTGCGATCATGACCCGGGTCAAGCAGATGTTCGATCCCGGGCGGCTGCTGAATCGGGGGAGGCTCTATGGCCGGATCTGAAGTCCAGGTGGCGGCCGGCCCCCGGCAGTTTGACCTGGACCGCTGCGTGCATTGCGGGCTGTGCCTGAATGCCTGCCCGACCTATCGCGAGCTGGGCCTGGAAATGGATTCCCCGCGCGGGCGGGTTTACCAGATGCTCCAGGCCGCTTCCGGCGCCGTGCCTATCGGGCCGTCCTACATCCAGCACCTGGATCTCTGCCTGGCCTGCCGCGCCTGCGAGACGGCCTGCCCGTCGGGGGTCCAGTACGGCCGTCTGATCGAAGCCGCCCGCGCGCAAATCGAGGCCGCCAGGCGCCGCTCGCTGCCGCTTCGGCTGTTCCGCCGGTTCCTCTTCGATCGCCTGCTGGTGTCGCCGCGCACGATGCGCTGGGCGGGCAACCTGCTCTACTTCTACCAGGTGAGCGGGCTGCGCAAGCTGGCCAGATTCACGGGCCTGCTGGGTGCGCTCGAGCCGCTGACGCCCTCCGCCGAGCGGCCGTTCTTCTTCCGCCACATCGGCAAGACCTTCCCCGCCGTGGGCCCGCGGCGCCACCGCGTCGCGTTCCTGGCGGGGTGCATCGCCAACGTCTGTTTCGCGCGCCTCAACGAGGCCACCGTGAGGGTACTGCAGAGAAACGGGTGCGAGGTTGAGATCCCCGCCGGGCAGACCTGCTGCGGCGCCCTGCACCTTCATTCCGGCTTGCTCCAGCAGGCCCGCCGGCTTGCGCGCCGCAACATCGATGCCCTGCTCGCCGCCGATTGCGACGCCGTCCTCACCAACGCCGCCGGCTGCGGATCGACCCTCAAGGAATACGGCGAACTGCTGGCCGGCGACCCGGAGTACGCCGCTCGCGCGGCACGGTTCTCCAGCCTGGTGAAGGATGTGACCGAATTCCTGGCATCCATCGAGCTGAACCGCGAGATGCGCCCGCTCGGCGCCACGGTGACCTACCAGGACTCCTGCCACCTGGCCCACGGCCAGCGCGTGCGGCTGGCGCCGCGCAAGCTGCTCCAGGCCGTGCCGGGCCTGGAATACCGCGAGATGCCGCTCTCGGACCTGTGCTGCGGCAGCGCGGGCATCTACAACGTGGTCCAGCGCGAGATGGCGGGGGCCATCCTGCGCCGGAAAATGGAGTGCATCAACTCGACGGACGCCGGGATTGTCGCCACCGCCAATCCCGGTTGCATCCTCGAGCTCCGCGCCGGCGTAGCCCTCTACGGCCGAGGCCAGCGTATCGCGCACGTGGTGGAGATCCTGGACGAAGCCTATGGCAGCCCTTGACGCTTGGAAACCCGTCGGGACGCACGGGCGCGCGTTCCAATCGTCAATGACTCAATCTTCAATCGTCAATCGTTGAGCGAGATTCCCAGCTTCTTTGCCAGCCGGACGACCGCTTCCACCAGCCGGTCGACGTGCGAATCGGTGTGGGCGGCGGTGCAGGAAATGCGCAGCAGGTTCTGGGTGGCCGCCGGACGCAGAACCGGGTTCACGTAGATGCCGTCCTCGAGCAGGGCCTTGCACAGCCGGCAGAGGTCGATTTCGTCGGGGATGACCACCGGAACGATCGGCGTCTCGCCCTCCAGCACGGAGCAACCGCGGGAACGCAACTCCTGGCGGAGCCTCCGGGCCACCGAGAGCAGCCGCCGCTGCCTGTCCGGCTCCTTCGCGATGATCTCGAGCGCCGCCCTTACCGCGGCCACCGACCCCGGCGCCAGGCTGGCGGAGAACACGAACGGCCGCGCCGTGTGCTTCAGGTAATCGATCACCACCTGCTCGGAAGCGACGAAACCTCCGACCGTCGCCAAGGACTTGCTGAAGGTCCCCATGACGATGTCCATGTCGTCCAGCACGCCCAGGTGCTCGGCCGTGCCGGCGCCCGTTGGGCCGAGCACGCCCACGCCGTGCGCCTCATCCACGTAGGTCCGCGCCTGGTACTTCTTGGCGAGCTTGACGATGCCGCGCAGGTCGGCCAGGTCGCCCTCCATGCTGAACACGCCCTCGGAAACGATCAGGACCTTCTCCTCCGGCGCGCAGCTCTGAAGACAACGCTCCAGGTGCTCCATGTCGTTGTGGCGGAAGCGCACCGTGCGCGCCGGCGACCGCAGCGCGCCCTCCACCAGGCTGGCGTGGAGGTTGTGGTCGCACAGCATCACCTCGCCTTTGTCGGTGATGGCGGAAAGCGCCGCATAGTTGGCCTGGAAGCCGGTACCGAAGATCATCGCCGCTTCCTTGTGCACCAGCGCCGCCAGCCGGGACTCCACCTCGACGTGCAGGTCCAGGGTGCCGTTCAGCAGCCGCGAGCCGCTGCATCCGGTTCCATAACGCCGGACCGCCGCGACCGCCGCGTCGATCACTTTCGGGTGCGTAGTCAGGCCCAGGTAGTCGTTCGAGCCGAACATGAGCACTTTCCGGTTGCCCATGCGGATCTCGCCTGGCCCGCACCCCCGATGGTCGCCGAACACCTCGAAGTACAGGTACAGGCCGGCCGCTTGGAAGTCTCGCGGGCGGGTGAAATCACGACACTTCTCGAACAGATCGTTGGATCCCTTTGCTGTGCTTGCAACAGAAGTGGAGATGGATGCGCTACGCATGTTCATTCCCATTCGTAGATGCGATAAGTTTTGTACCGCTTGCCGCCCAGCGCCTCGATGGAGCGGCACATCAGCACATTGTCCTCGAGTACCCAGGACATCTCCCCACTGTGGTAGCCCAAGCGGCTGCCCCGCCGGAACAGTTCGGCATAGAACCCGGCTGCCACCCCGGCCGTCCGGTACTCCTCGAGGACACCCAAAACCATAACCCGGACACTTCGGACTGAGCGTTTATGATACAAGATTTTGAGGAGCCCGAGGGGAAATAATCGCCCGTGGGCGTGTTTTAGGGCCTGGTTGATGTCGGGGAGCGCGAGGGCGAACCCCACCGCCCGGCCCTGCACCTCGCCTATGAGTACTAGTTCCGGCTCCAGGATCGACTTCATGTCGCGGGCCATGAAGAGGAATTCATCCCGCGTCATCGGCACGAACCCCCAGTTGCGGCCCCACGCCGCGTTGTAGATTCCCCAAACCAGTTCCACTTCCTGCCGGAACGCCTCCATGCGGATCGGGCGGATCCGCACCTGGTTCACCTCCGCGGCGCGCTGGGCCACGCGCTGGGATTTCTCCACCGCCATCTCGCTCGTGGTGACCTGGTAGGCGTAAAGGTCCTTGGCCTTGCGCAGGCCCGCCCGCTCCAGCATTTCGGCGTAGTAGGGCGGATTGTAGGGCATCATCACCTGGGGGCTGGAGTCGAACCCGTCTACCAACAGACCGCACTCGTAGTTGGTCGAAGGGTTCATCGGTCCGCGGATCACCCGGGCGCCCCGCTGGCGCAGCCATTCGCGCGCCGCGCCCAGCAGTGCGTTGGCGACGCCCTGCTGGTTCACCGCTTCGAAAAAGCCGAAGAAGCCGGCTTCTTCGTGCTGAAACTCGTTGTGGTGGGGATCCAGAACGGCAGCGATCCGCCCGGCCGTCCGGCCGTCGCGGAGCGCCACAAAGCACTGGACCTGGGCATGCCGGTGGAATGGGTGCCGCCGGACGTCGAACAGCTCCTTCTGCGCCAGTCGCAGCGGTGGCACCCAGTAGGGGTCTCGGCGATAGTGCGAGTACGGGAACTCCAGGAACCGCTTCAAGTCCCGCGCGCTCCCAACCCGGGCAATCTCAATCTGCTCAGCCACCGGGCAGCCTCTTCAAGCGATAGAGGTAGGGCGCCATCACGAGCAGCACCGCCGCCAGCGCGGCGCCCGCAAACACGTCAACCGTGTAATGATACCGCAGATAGACCGTCGCGAACAGGATCAACACAGAGTAAACGGAAAAGCCACGAAACAGGTTCGTCGAGATCTGGCGGCTGCCCCACCACGCCAGCAGCGTCAGTTCGGTGTGGCCGCTCGGAAAGCAATCGTAGTGCGCCGATTCCAGGCGGTCCAGCGCCTGCTGGAGCCAGGGAAACAGCCACAGCCCGCGCAGCTCGAGCCTCTGGATCCCGGCCAGCAGGAACCGCGGCCCGCGCACCGGCACCAACAGATAGCCCACGTAGGAGGCCAGGAAGCCGAGCGCAATCAAGAAGGCGTAGTACCGGAAGGCCTCCCGCCGCCGCTGCCTCCACAGCAGAACGGCCACCAGCAGCACCGCTGGCACGAACAGCGAATACGCAACCTGCAAGAGTTCCGTCAACCAGGGTGCCTGCACCCGCTCGAGCCACACCGTCGGGTTGGCGCCCCATAGCGCGAGGTCCGCTCGTGCCATCTCCACGTCCCACTGGACGCCCCGGACCGAGGGGATGAGAATCGCCATCACCTTGTAGCACGAGGCCACGTAAGGCAGCGGGTACCAGTGGCGGAAGGCCGCCTGGAGCTTGTAGCTCGCGGAGCCCGGACGCGGGCGCGCCAGAACCGCCAGCACAATCAGCGCCGCTCCGGCCGCGTGCAGGCCCAGCAGCCAGCCCGCGCCGGGTACCCGGCGGAAGTAGATCCCAATCAGCAGGCCGGCGGCTGCCAGGTAGCCCAGGATCAACCGATCCACGGGCCACCAACCCGCCGGCAGGGGGGCGGCGTCGGCGCCTAAAACGTCAGCCATCTCGCATTTTTATACCACAGCAGCGTCTCGCTCATCCCGTCGCGCAAGGAGTGCCGCGCCGAGAATCCCAGTTCTTCGCGCGCCTTCCGGGTGTCGCAGGTCCAGTACCGGCAGCGCGCTTCCCGCACTTTTTCCCGGGAGACGATCCCGGGCTTCCGGCGCAATCTCGAGGCGATCTCCGCGCACCAACCCACGGCGTAGGCCACGGCGGCCGGAACCGCGACCGTCCTCACCTTCCGGCCCATGATGCTGGCCGCGATGGCGCCGAACTCGGTCCAGGAGACCGGCTCGGGATTGGCCACGAAGAAGGTCCCGGCGGGGGCCCGGGGGCTCCAGGCCGCCGCGACCAGCGCGTCCGCCAGGTCCTTCACGTAGATGAAGCTGAAGAGCGATTCCTGGCGTCCGATCCGCAACATCAACCCGTTGGAGATGCCGCGAAACACCCGGTACACGTCGGTGTCCCGCGGGCCATAGACCACCGGCGGCCGCACGATCGCCGCGTTCGGCGCCAGCCGGGATGCCCGCACCGCGCGCTCCGCCTCCAGTTTCGACTTGCCGTAGTGCGTCAACGGCCGCGGCTCCGCCTCTTCCGCCAGCAGGCCCGCATCCGGGCTCGGCCCGACCGCCGCCAGGCTGCTCACCTGCACGAACCGGCGCGGGGGCTGGCCGCTCTCTTCGCAAGCCCGCAACAGGTTCCCCGTGGCGCTGACGTTGCCTCGGTAGTATTCCGCGCTGGAGTTGGCTTTGGTGACGCCCGCAACGTGGAACACCGTCTCGACGCCCTCCAGCGCTTCTTTGAGGCCCGCGCCCGTCGCCAGGTCGCCATAGCACAGCTCAACCGCCGCGACGGGCAGGTAACGTAAAGAACTGCCGCGGCGCACCAGGCAGCGAACCCCGGCGCCGAGCTCGATCAGTCGCTCCACCAGGTGGCTTCCGACGAAGCCCGTGCCGCCGGTGACCAAAACGGGCGAGTTCACAACGAGTTTCGAAAGGCCACGTCCCCGAAGTAGCTCTCAGCCGCAGCGCCCGTATGCTGGGCGTTGATTTGCAGCCGGATGGCTTTCACGCGCGGGACAGGCGAGCGGCCGTAAGCCCTCCGATAGTCAGCGGCGACGTTGCGCACTTCCGACTCCCACTGGTCGATCTCCGCGGCCCCAGACCGGCACACCACCGCCACAATGTGGACCAGCGGGATCGCACTGGCGTTTTCCATCGCGCCCTGGGGCGCGTTCGAGTCCCAGAGGTAGGTGAGAATGCGCCGGTCCTCGAAGGCCACCAGGACCTGCGCCGCCTGATCGTCCGTTCTGGCGTGCCGGAAGTCGCCCTCCGGCGGCAACTTGCTCACCTTCCATCTCCAGCTCAGGTAAGGGTACTCGGCCAGGTTCACGTCCACGCCGCGCTCCAGGCCGAAGGAGGATCCCCGGCTCCGGAAGTGCAGCACACTGCCTTGCGAGTCCCCGATGACCGCGATATCCGGCACCCCCCGCGTGACCTTGATGCGCCAGCCCTCCGGCAAACGGCCGGGCTGGGCGATCCTCGAGTCGAACACCAGGAACGCCAGCACCGCCGGCTTGGCCAGGACCGCGGCGAGGAGCCCCGCCATCACGATCGCGAATCTCCGCAACCTTCCTCCCACCACGGGGCACCCGTGGTGGGCGAGCCCCATATTCCACTATAACCGAGTTGGGCCAGTGTGGGGCAGGCGGTTTCGCCTGCCACGGACTATCATCACAGGCTGCTAGCGCAGGCAGCGGTCGAAGAACGAGACCAGCAGCTCGTGGAAGTGGCTCCGGCCGCGCATCAGACCGTGGCTCTTGTTCGTATACACCATCAGCTCGAACTGCCTGCCGGCGCGTTCCAGCGCGTCCGCCATCTGTACCGTGTTCTGGAGCAGCACGTTGTCGTCTTCCAGGTTGTGGACCAGCAGCAGCTTTCCCTTCAGCTTGCCCGCCGCCTGCACCGCCGAGCTCTGGTTGTACCCCTCGGCGTTTTCCGCCGGCAGGCCCATATATCGTTCCGTGTAGATGCTGTCGTAATTGCGAAAGTCCGTGACCGGCGCGCCGGCCACCCCGCAGGCGAACACATCCGGCTCGAGCAGCAGCGATCGGATGGTCATGTAGCCGCCATAGCTCCAGCCGTAGATGCCCACCCGCGCCGGGTCCACGAAGCCCAGCGACAGCAGGTGCCGCACCCCGTCCCGCTGGTCTTCCACCTCCTTGCCGCCAAGGTTCCGGAACACCGCGGTCTCGAACTTGTGCCCGCGGCCGGAGGTTCCCCGATTGTCGAGCATCCAGACCACGTAGCCGCGCTGCGCCAGCGCCTGCTCGAGGCTTACCGGCCCGTACCAACGGTTCTGGACTTGCGGCGGCACGCCCGGGCCCCCGTATACGTTCACAACCACCGGATACTTCTTGCCCGCCTCGAATCCCGCCGGCTTGATCATCCGCGCGTAAAGCAGCGCGCCGTCCGCGGCCTTCACTTCGACAATCTCGCTGGGCAGGACCTCGTACTCCTCGAGCGGTTTTCGGTCGGCCTCGGCGTAGACCGCCCATTCGGTCCCGTCCTTCCTGTGAATGGTCCGCCGCGCGGGCGTGGCGAGGCTCGAGTGGCTGTCCAGATAGTACTCGCAGCCCGGCCCCATCGAGATCGTGTGCGTGCCCGCGGCGGGCGTTATTCGCACCCGTTCGCCGCCTTCCAAGCTCACCCGGTAGAACTGCCTCTCGAGCGGGCTCGGCTCGGAGGAAGTGTAGTAGACCTGCCCGGCGGGCTCGTCCACGCAGGCCACCTCCGACACCTCCCAGTCTCCCCGCGTCAACTGGGCCAGCAGCGCGCCGTCCATCGAGTACCGGTAGAGGTGGTTGAAGCCGTCGCGCTCGCTCTCCCACAGGAACTCCTGGCCGCCCTTCAGGAACCTCAAGTCGCCACGCAGGTTGATCCAGTACGGGTCCTTCTCGCGCAGGACCACGCGCGATTCGCCCGTCTTGGCATCCGCGACCAGCAGCTCGAGCCGGTCCTGCACGCGGCTCATCCGCTCGACCGCGATGCCTTGCGAATCCGGCAGCCAGAAGAACCGCGCCCGCAACGAATCCCGCGTCTCCCCGAGGTCCATCCAGCGCGTGGGACCGCCGCCGGCCGCGACCACGCCCAGCCGCACCTCCGGGTTCGGATCGCCCGCGCGCGGGTAGCGCTCGGGCTCGAGCAGCGCTCGCATCCCGGTCAGATCGATCTGTGGGTACACCGGCTCGCGGCTCACATCGAACTGGAGGTAGGCGATCGATTTGGAATCCGGCGACCACCAGTGCGCGGTCCCCAGTTCCAGCTCCTCCGGATAGACCCAATCCAGCTCGGCGTTCAGCAGCGTGGGGGATCCGTCGGTGGTCAGGCGCCTCTCCTTGCGGTCGGCGAGACTGAGCGCGTACAGGTCGTGCTCGCGGCGGAACGAGACCAGCCGGCCGTCGGGCGAGAGCTTGGGGTCGCGCTCGCGCTCCGGCGTAGCGGTGAGTTGCGTCCAGCCGCCCACCTCGATCCGGAACAGGAACAGGTCGCCGCCCGCGCCGATCAGCAGTTCGCGGCCCGAGGGGAACCACTGCACCGGCCGCTCGCTCACCCGCCGGTTCTCGAAGTCGGAGCGCTCGGGCGCCGTCCCCTTCTTCGCCGCCGCTTCCAAATCGCTCAGCGAAGCCAGTTCCTTCTTGCTGCGCGACGGAATGTCGTAGAGCCACAGCTTGCGGGCCTCCGTAAAGACAAACCGCTTCCCATCCGGCGCCCACACGGGCGACCCCGGCACAGACCGCGGCCGTTGACCGGCCAGCGCCTCCAGCGTGACCGGCTTCTTCCCGGCGCCAAACCCGGACAGGGAAGCACAGACCATGAGCACAGCAACACGTCGCACCATAGTCTGTGATTGTAGCGTTATTCGACTCGGCACACCGTGACGCTTCCGGACCGCCAGACCTGCCTGAGGCGCGGGTTCGCGCGGAACATGCGGCAGGCCACGCGCCGCTCCCGGTCGGGCAGTTCCGCGGACAGGTCTTCCGGCGCGATCACGGCGTAGGAGAGCCGCTGCTCGCGCGCGAAATCAGCGGCGTGGGAGAAGAACTGCTCGAGGGCCTGCCGGTCCCCTCCGTACACCAGCGCGGGTGACAGCACCAGCCGGCAGGCTTTCCGGCCGGTGTACAGGTACAGGACCGCATCCTGGTACGCGAGCACGGCCGCGTCCGGCGGCGTATGGGCTTCGATCCATCGGTAGGCAGCCCGCTGCTCGACGAGCCTATCACGGTGCTCGGTCACAAACCGCGGCAGAACCCGGAACAGCCCGGAATACGCGCCCATCCCGGCGAGAGAGACCAGCGCCGCCAGCGCGACTGCGACCGCGCCCGCCGCGACGCGGCCGCCCACGGCACGGCTGATCCAGGCGGCCCGCACACTACCCACCAGCCGCAGCAGCTCTGTTGCGAACCCGGCCAGCAGCACCGGGAATACCGGCACGAGAAAACGCTGGTCGGGCGCGTAGTTCCAGGCCGCGAGCGCCACCAGGTAGCCCGCCGTAAACAGCACGTAGGCGGTCGCGCCCGGCCGGCGCCAGAGCCGCACCGTGCCTGCGATCGCCGCTACCGCCAGCACGCGCGCCGCGCTCTTCGCCGCGAACGAATCCCCCAGGCCGAACACCAGCATCCCGCCGATCGCCGACAGCAGGTTGTCCAGGTTGCTCCACAGCACCTGGCCCAGGTTCCCGGCCGAGATCTCGTGCCCGTAGTACCCCAGGTAGTCGGTGTAGTAGAGCGCCACGGCGTCGGCTCGCGCCAGGTGGTGGGCCTGCGTCCATAGCGTCCAGCCCGCGATGCCCGGCAGCATGGCCAGCGCAAACGCGGCGGCCCGCCGGTACTGCCTGCGGAGCAGAAATGCAAGCGGGCCGGCGACGAGCAGCAGCCAGCCGGCCGAGCGCGTCAGGAAGGCGGCGGAGGCTGCCAGCCCTGCAACCGCGGCCAGCCCCGCGCCGCCCGAAGGCCTGCGGGCGCGCTCGATGAGCGCAAGCGCTCCCAGCAGGAAGCACGCGAAAGGCAACTCGGAAAGCAGGCTGATCCCGCACAGCGCGTAGTAGGGGTTGAGCGCCAGCGCCGCCGAGAGCATCCAGGCGCGCTCGGTTCCCACCCCCAGGTCCCGAAACGCAATGCGCGCCGCCGCGAGACACAGCACCAGCATCAGCCAGGAGCAGAGCACCGCGCCGGGAAGATTGCCCGGGAACGCCGGGTTGAGCTTCCAGACGCACGCCAGCAGCAGTGGGTAGAGCGGTGGGTACTTGGTCTGGTGCGGCTCGCCAGGCAAGCTTGGAATGCGATAGCCCCGGCCCTCCGCAAGCGACTTGGCGCACACCCAGTAGAGGCCGTCATCGTGGGAATAGCCCAAGTGCGGTGCGTCGCGGGAGCGCCATGCCAGCCACGCGGACGGGATCAGCGCCAGCGAAAGCAGAAACGGGACCAGCGCGCGGCGCATACAAACCCAAAATCGGCCCGCCGCCGCTGTGACTGTAGGTGTGGGCTTTCAACCCACCTGTGGTCTGGCCCTGGCAGGCGACACAAACCGTTCGTCTGCCCCACGGCTCTATATGCTCTGGTAGCCCGGCTGAGCCTTCCTCGCGCCGAACCAGGAGGTGAATCCCTTCGACTTCGCTTCCCGCGTCCCGGCCACCTTCATCGCCAGTTTGGAGAATTGCTTGCCTAGCGCTGAGTTCGGCGCGAGCAACTCGCCGGACCTGTAGACCTCTTCCACCTCTTCGGGCCGGTCGGAAAGCTGCGCGTACACCGGGAGCCCCAGGGATCGCTCCAACTCCTCGGGCTGGAAATCGGGCAGCCTCGGAACGCGATTGAGCACCAGGTGGAGCTGGCGGCGCGGGAATCCCACGTCCAGTGCCCGCTGGATGAACCGCTTGGCCTGGTACAGCGCCGTGATGCTCGGTGTCGACACCAGGAACAGCTCATCGAGGTCGTCCAGCAGCGTCAAGGCAATGGGGTTCAGCGTGCGGCCCAGGTCCACGATCACCATGCCGTACAGCGATCGGACCAGCCGGAACACGTCGTGCATCTGGGCCGGGTTCCAGACATCGGAGATGGTCAGGCCACTGGGCGAGGGAATCACGTCCAGGCAGGGCCGCCCGTTCGATACCAGTCCCTTCCAGAAGCTGTGGTCCAGCCGATACAGGTTCTTGACGGCATCCAGAACCGAGAACTGCGTCGCGGTTTTCATCAGGAACGCGACCAGGCCGGACTCCAGGTCGAGGTCCGCCAGCAGAATGTCCTGCTGCTTGGCGCGCTGGAACTCCGCGGCCAGGTGGCAAGCCACCGTGGTCGCGCCGCACCCGCCTTGGGCGGAGACGAAAGCCACTACCTTGCCGGCTGGCCGGCGGGCCAACTCCCGCTGTGCGATCTGCTCCGCGAACCGGCCGAGCGCTTCGCGGAGCCTGTCACCGAGTGGCGTGGGGATGAACTCGTCCGCCCCGGCGCGCATTGCTTCCAGGATCACCTCGGGATCCGAGGAGCGGTGAATCACGACCACCTTGATCCAGGGTGAGACCGTTTTGATCCTCCGCACCTGGTCTTCGAGCAACTCCCCCGACACACCGGGGCCGATCAGCAGGAAGTCAGGGTTCACGCGCTTCAGTTGCAGCGTTTCGACAGGCTGCGCCTGTTCCAGGACGACGCGGACTCCCAGGAGCCGCACACACGCGTGCGCCTCCTGCCTCAACTCGTCGTCCGAAATGGCCAGTCCAATAGTCAACGCTTCCATGTACCCCCCATCCGTCCGCCTCTCCAGGTTCGGCCCCCCCTCAGTTCGAACCCCAGTGTTACTCTCGGTGCCGTCGCGATGCCTGCCGCGACACGGCACCCTTTACCCACCCATTTTAGTTGTACCCCCGATTGCGGGATCGCTCAAGGAGAATATGCGGGCATACCGTGAAATGTTGACAGCGCGTACTAGTAGTCTCTACAGTACTATACCGCCCATAGGAGTGTCTTGGAGACTCTGTCGCGCTGCCGAAAGGGGCAGACTCCGAATTGCGATGCAGGCAGGGCGCCTGCCTCGCGGTGCTAAACGCCCTCGTATCCCGGTTGAGCCTTCTTCGAGCCGAACAAAGAGCCCCAGCCGCTCTTGGGCTTCTCTTCCGCCTGCACCCCGGCTACCCTCAGGGCCAGGTCCGCGAACTGCTTGCCCAACTCCGATTCGGGCGCCAGCAACCTGCCGGCCGTATAGGCCTCCTCGAGTTCGAGTCTCTCGGAGAGCTCCGCGTAGACTGCGATGCCGAGGGATCGTTGCACTTCGTCGGGTTTGAAGTCGTGGTGTTTCGGAACGCGGTTGAGGATGAGACGCAGCTTATGGCGCGAATACCCTACCTCGATCATCCTCCGGATGAACTGCTTGGCCTGGTATAGCGCGGCGATGCTCGGCGTGGCCACCAGAAACAGCTCGTCCAGATCGTCCAGCACCGCCAGCGTGACGGGGCTCAACGTGCGGCCCAAGTCCGCGATCACCCAGCCGTACATCGACCGAATCAGCCGGAACACGTCCCGGAACTGCGCCACGTCCACATCGGTGGAAGGCACCATGCCGGCAGGGGCGGGAATTACGTCCAACCGCGGCTGGCCGCTCCACACCAGGCCCTTCCACAAGCTAGGGTCGAGCCGATACACGTTCCTGAGCGCATCCAGGAGCGAGTACCTCGTCGCAGCCTGCATCAGGAAAGCGATGATGCCCGACTCCAGGTCGAAGTCGGCCAGCAGAATCTCATGCTGCGTCACCCGCTGGAGCTCGGAGGCCACGTGGCAGGCCACTGTGGTGGCGCCGCATCCGCCCTTGGCGGACACGAAGCCCACCACCTTGCCGAGCGGACGGCTGGAGGTTTCCCTCTTGGCGACGATCGCTCCGATGTGGTCGATCGCGGCGCGAAGTCTCGGTTCCACCGGCGGGAGAATGAACTCGTCCGTGCCGGCGCGCATCGCCCTCAGCATCACTTCAGGGTCCGGGGAACGGTGAACCACAGCCACCATGGTCCCGGGCGAAACCACCCTGATTCTGCGGACCAGCTCCTCCAGCGACTCGTCCAGCGGAGTGGCATCGATCAGCAGCAGATCCAGGTTCAAGCGCTTTAGTTGCAGCGTCTCGATCGGTGATTCCTGTTCCAGCAGGATGCGGACTCCCATGTCCCGCAAAGCCGCGCGCACCTCATCCCGTAGGTCCTCGTTGGAAACGGTGATACCTATCGTGAGTGGGTGCCTTTGCCCCATCTTTCCTCTAATACCCTTATACCGCGTTTAATGGCGCGCCTAGGTACCTTTTCGAGACGCAATTCGGCCGTTATGTACTAGTACTTTCAGTGCAACAACCCGCGCGTCTTCCTACCAACGCGCGTCCCGTACAACCCCCTCTCCAGGATGTACTCGATCACCGCACGCGGCACCTCCGCGGGACACTCGCCGGCCGCCAACCGGCCCCGTATTTCCGAGGAGGAGACCGGCAGCGCCAGAGTCTCCATGCGGTGAACGCGCGCTCCCGGCGGAACCACGTAGTCGTGACCGGGCCGCGTCGCCACGATGAAACCCGCTTCGTCGAGAACGCTCTGCCACCGGTACCAGGTCCGGATCTCGGCGAAGGCGTCGGCGCCGATCAGGAAGTACAGTGAATCGCCGGCCCCGAGCCCGGCCTTGACTTTCTCGATGGTGTGGATGGAGTAGCTCCGCTCGCTGCCCGCCTCGAGCCGCGAGGGTTCAAACAGCGGCTCGCCGTGGCAGGCCAGCTCCACCATCCGGCAACGGTCTTCGTAGCCCGCCCCGGTGGCGCCGCGCTTGTGCGGCGGCCGGGCGGCGGGGATGAACAGCACTCGGTCGAGCCCGAATTGCCGGGCCGCCTCGCGCGCAATTCTCAGGTGCGCGTCATGGACGGGATCGAAGGTGCCGCCGAAGATCGCGAGTTTCAAAAGGTGATGCCCACCAGCGCTTCCACCTGGTTCCGATTCAATCGAGCCAGGCCACTCACCAGGCTATTGAACGTGGCCGAGCCCCAGCGCATATACCGCAGCTCGCCCGACAGGCGGATGATGGTCAGTTTCCCCTCCAGACCCGCGGCCGCCGCCACCCCGGAGCTCGAACTTCCCTCGGCGTTCTGGACCCCCGTAAAACGCCTCAAAGCCGGCCCGGCCGCCACGTACGGCGCGACCAGGCCCGACCGCAGGCGGTACTTCAGCAGCAGGGGAATCCGCCACTCGCTGGCGGTGATTTTCGAAAGCAGGGAGCTGCTGGAGCCAGCGCACTTAGCCGGGCGATAGAGCACGTCCAGCTCGACGCTGGTACCGTGCGGCAAGTGCAGTTCGAGCGTCGGGCCGATGGTATAACGTCCGCTTGCCGGGCTGAGCACGGACCCCACCGTGACGCCGCTCTTGAATACGTCTTCGAACGGGTGCCCCGCTTTCAAGCCGAACGACAGCTTCTGCGGGAACGCGGCCGAGGCCGCAACCAGGAACAAGACAACGAGTCTCAAGGTAGCTCCTTTCCCGTACCGCGCCGGAGGCCTCAACGGCGCCTCTCGTCGCCGCTGAACAGAAGATCCGCCGCCGGCCCCGAAACATCGCCGAGCTCGTAGGACGGTGATTGTACATCGGGTTTGAATCCCCTGCTGAAACCTTGCCTGAGGGCCGCGGCGGCCGCCAGCTCGTCGGCGCGATTGTTATCGGCGTGCGAGGCGTGCCCCCTGGTCCAGGTCCAGCGCGTTTTGTGCCGGCTGGCGAGGTCGTCGAGCCTCTGCCAAAGCTCGCGGTTCTTCACCGGCTGCTTGTCCGCCGTGCGCCAGCCCTTTCGCTTCCACCCGTGGATCCACTCGCTGATGCCCTTCTTCAAATACTCCGAGTCGGTGACGATCTCCACCTCGCACGGCTCCTGGAGCGCGCGCAGACCTTCGATGGCCGCCGCCATCTCCATGCGGTTGTTGGTGGTGTGCGGCGAGGAGCCGAACAGCTCCTTCCTGTGCTGACGGTACCGCAGAATCGCGGCCCAGCCGCCGCGGCCCGGATTGCCCTGGCAAGCCCCATCCGTGATCAGTTTCACCTTCTTCATTCTGCGCTATGCCGCCGTGTCTCGAAGCTCCTGCTGGAAAAACGCGTCGACCAGCTCGAAGATTTGCGGCGCCTCCTGTGCCCGGTGAATCTCGCCGCGCAGCCGCGCGCCGTTCCGGACGCCATGCGTGAAGTAGCTGGCGAACTGCTTCATCTTGCCGACCGTCTCCGGATCGCCGCTCGCAATCAGCAGGGCGTAGTAGCCGCGGATCATCTGGTAGCGGTCGCTCTCGGAGGGCTGAGCGTAGGCGCCGGTGGCCACGTACTCCGAGATCTGCCGGAAGATCCAGGGATTGGCCGAAGCGGCCCGGCCCACCATCACCGCGTCACAGCCGGTCTCGGCCACCATGCGGGCGGCGTCCTCCGGCGCGACGATGTCGCCGTTGCCGATCACCGGAATCTTCACCGCCGCCTTGACCTCGGCGATGCGGTGCCACTGGGCCCGCCCGGCGTAGCCCTGCTCGCGTGTGCGCGGGTGCAGAGCGAACGCGTCGACCCCGCAGTCTTCGGCCATCCGCGCCAGCTCCAGCGCCACGATCTCCCGCTCGCTCCAGCCGGCCCTGCACTTCACCGTGAGCGGAATGGTGATCGCCGCCCTCACCCCGCGCAGCAGGCGTTCGACCAGCGGCAGATCGCGCAGCAGCGCCGACCCGCCGTTGCAGCGCACCACCTTGTTCACCGGGCAGCCGAAGTTGATGTCCACAACGTCGAAGCCCAGCTCCTGGCAAACCCGCGCGGCCTTCGCCATGACCTCGGGATCGGCGCCGAACAACTGCGCGCTGATGGGGTGCTCATCGGGATCGAAGGCCAGATACTTCATTGTACGGCGCGGATTGCGCGCGATCACGCCGTGCGAGCTGGTGAACTCGGTCATCAGAAGCCCGCACCCGCCCAACTGCCGGATGAAACGGCGGAACATGGTGTCGGTCACGCCCGCCATCGGCGCCAGCACCGTGGCGGGGGCGACCTCGACCGCACCGATCTTCAGCTTCGTGGGGAGGCCCGGCATCTCCTCCCCATTCTAACTACTTGGAAACGGGATCGCGTTGGAATACGTTAAGAAGTAAGGAGATCAACCATGAAGGCCGTACAGATTGGGATCCTGGTGGCGCTCGTCTTATGTGCGGGGTTGTTGTTCAAGATCTACCGCGGTCAGCAGGCGGCCCTGGCGCCGCCGGCCGCTGTTCCCGCGCAGAACCCGGCGGCCATGACCCCCACGGCGGCCACGCCTGCTCCGCCCGCGCCGGCTCCGGCTGCGGTCCAGCAACCCGCGCCAGAGCCTGAGAAACCGGCAGCCCCCCTGCGGAAACCCTCGCCCACGCGGGCGCCCAAGAAGAAGGCCCCGGAGATGGTCGCGCAGAACCTGCCGCCCGCCGAGCCCGCTCCTGCCGCACCGGCTCCAGCGCCGCCGCCTCCACCGCCTCCTCCGCCCGCGCCGGAACCGCAGCCCCAGGCCGCGCCTCCAGCGCCCACCGTCCTGAATCCCCCCAGCGGAGCCGAGACCGCTCCGCCGCCGCCGCGGACGCCGAACACGCTCACCATCCCAGCGGGCACCACCCTGTCCGTGCGCCTGGGGGAGACGCTTTCGAGCGACAAGAACCAGCCCGGAGACACGTTCCCCGCTACCCTCGATCAGCCGCTGGTGGTCGATGGGTTCGTGATCGGCGAGCGCGGCGCCCGGGTGCAGGGCAAGGTGCTCGAATCCGAGAAGGCTGGGCGCGTGACGGGCGTTTCGTCGCTGACCCTACACCTCACCCGGCTGCACACCTCGGATGGTCAGGATATCGACATCGACACGGCGGTGATCCACAAGGAGGGGCCCAGCAGCAAAGGCGAGGACCTTAGGAAGGTGGGAGTGGGGGCCGCCATCGGCGCGGCCATCGGCGCGATAGCCGGCGGCGGCAAGGGCGCGGCGATTGGCGCCGGGGTCGGCGGTGCGGCGGGTGCGGGCACGGCCGCGGCCACGCGCGGCAAGCCGGCGGAGTTGCCGGTCGAGACCCACCTGACCTTCCGCCTGCAACAGCCGGTCACGCTCACCGAGCGCTTGCGCTAGCAGCCGGTTTCGCCCACGTGCGCGCGTGGAACGGGACTTTCACCACAGGCTCGCTGGCGCGCATGGACTACAATGGGCTTCGGCAGGGTCCAATGCCCGATCAACTCTTCCTTTCGCTGTGGCTGCGCGGCTTCCAGCCGGACAACACCTTGCGCCATTTCGAAGAGATG
Source organism: Bryobacteraceae bacterium (assembly GCA_049512775.1). Classification (GTDB taxonomy): domain Bacteria; phylum Acidobacteriota; class Terriglobia; order Bryobacterales; family Bryobacteraceae; genus Fen-330. The sequence goes on along the minus strand of JBEKWU010000020.1, from coordinate 37,296 downwards.
CTGCGGGTCTTTCCTTTCTCCCACCTGCGCCCGGGCATTGCCGCCTTGAAGGTGTACGCGCTGGAATACGTTGAGCCGCCGGTTCTGGAGCACGCCTTTAGCGGCGCCTCGGATGTCGACACCGTCATCGCCATGTGCCGCGAGTTCGACAGCCCCGACTGCGCCTACACCGTCGAAGGCTGGTGGGAGCTGCTCCAGTACGGCAATGGATGGCATCTCACGCCGTCGCCCGTCTCGCTGACCTGCTTCGGCCCCCAGTTCGAGAACGACGACCGCGATCACCTGCGCATCGACCTCGGTCCGGAGATGCACTATCTTCCTCAGCCTCGCCTGCCGGAGAGCGCCCGCGCCGTTCAGTCGAACCTGAAAAGCGTGTTACGGCTCGTGGGCGACCTGGAGAAATCGCTGCCGATCTCCAGGAAGAACCTCTGGTCGGAATCGCACGAGAACTTCGCCGCGCGCCTGGAATCGGAGCTCGACGGCGATCTGTAGAGCTACTCCGGCGCGGCGCCGTTGCGGGCTGCCAGCAACTGCTCGATCGAACCAGCGAGCATCTTCGGCGTGAACGGCTTTTGCAGGAAGCCGACCTGGTGGTGGGCGGTGGCAGGAAGCGTCGCAACATCGAAGGGGTAACCGCTGCAAATCAGGATGCAGATGGCGGGGTTAAGCTGCAACATCCGCCGCAGCAGCTCCTGCCCGGACATTTCCGGCATGGTGATGTCGGCCAGAACCAGCGAGTAAGCGGAAGGCTGCGGTTCAAACAGACTCCAGGCTTCCCGGCCACTGCGGCACGCCGCCACCTCGTAACCCAAACGGCGCAGGTACTGCTCCATGACGGTCAACAGTGCCTTCTCGTCGTCGACGATCAGGATCCGCCCCGTTTGCCGTTGTGCCACGTTCCTCACCAAATGGCCAGCGGACGCTCGCCGGGGCTCCAGACGAGTCCGAGGCTGGCGCGGTAAGCGGTGCGCCGGAGCGCCGTCCCGTTGGCATCGTACCGCCGGCCGTCGATTTGCGCGGCCAGCGACATCCCCCGGGTGAGTCTCACGGTGGCGCCGCCGCCCCCCGTAACCCCCCGATACCTGCCGATGGTCTGGGACACGCTGGACAAACCGTAGTAGCCAAACCGGCATTGCAGGGCCACCTTCGACAATCCGCTGTAGCTGTATATCGTTTGCGCTGTGTCGTAGCCGGAGGTCAGGTACACGCCGTTGCCCGGCATTATGGTCCGGACGTACGAGAGCGACCAGGAGCCGTGACGGGAACCCCGCGTGAGGTGTCCCTCGTAATGGGGTGCGTACAGGACCCGGTGGAAGACCTCAATCACGGTGGTCTGGCCGAGAATCGCGGCGATCGCGGGGTCGACCGAGGCCTCGGTCAGCCGCGAAGCCTCGACCCGGAAGCCGCCCGCCCGCAATCCGAATTCCCAGTGCTTGCCGATCCGCGCGGCGTAGTCGAACGCCACCCCATGGAAATCCGAGGAGCCGAACTGGTGGGTGAAGTTGAAGTGACCGAAAGTGTAATCCAACCCTATGGTCTGGTACCGGCTCAGACGGTAAGCCACGTCGCCGGTGACGACATAACCCTCCGCCCCAATCAGGGCCTGCGAGCGCCGTCTCACCACGAACCCGGTCCCTCCCATGCCGAACGACAGCCGGGAGGTGCGCTGGTAGGTCATCCGGGCGGAGCTCATCAGTACCTCGGTCGGCGTATTGAACATCTCGGTGCTGGTCAGGCCGGAGGTCATCGGATTGTAATATGAGCCGAGATTGTATGGCATGAAAGAGGAGTATTCATACCTGCCGGCGGTCTCCTCGAGTTCCAGCCTGACCCGGCGACTGGCCTCGTGGCGCAGCGTCAGCATCAGGCTGTTATCCATGCCATCGTAGTAGGAACTCCGGCTGTAATGCCGAAGCGATCCGCGGTAATCCAGATCGATTTCCGTCTTCTTCCAGTTATGTCTCCCGGTGACGCCGAGGCGAACCTCCTCGCCGAAGGAGTCTGCCACAACCGCGTGGCCTTGCTGGTCGACCGAGACGGTTCCCAGGCCACTGTCGTAAACGCCCGAGACCGCCACGTAGGGGCGCAACAGCAGCAACTCGGTCCCCTTTACGACCGTGGCGGCGCCCCCGCGACTGAGGATCGCCGGCCCCTCGTACTCGGAGGACTGCTGCTCGGAGGTGTCGGGAGTCTCCTGCGGGCTGATGGGCGGACGCTGCGGTGGGTTGCTGGGCGGCGGCTCTTGCGCCCACCCACCCGTGGCCAAGAACAAGCAAACAGGCGCGAAGAGCAGTCTCAAGTGGTCTCCATTCTGGCAGGTCAGACGTCCCGGCATCCAGCTTCGGGTACACGTCCCCTTCGGACTCGCAAACTCAAAGTCTGACTCGCGGGCGGATGCCGTGTCAAGCCGCCGGTTTCAGGCTCACTTGCCGCGGCAAAGCGAGGAATTCGCATACGGGCAAAGCTCATCCCAGGTGGGCATCCACGTCCGGCCCCGGCCGCTCGTCATAGGTTTTGGTGACCTTCTGCCGGACCGCGGTTCTGTGTATGGCGACGGCGCTGGGCCTGCCGGCCGCCGAGCCGACGGCCGCGAACCTGTTCAAACAAGGCAGGAAAGCGGAGCGCGACGGCGACGTGGTGAGCGCTTACCTGCTCTATTCCCAGGCTGCGGCCAACGACCCGAAGCATCCGGAGTACTGGGCCCGCGCCCAGGCCCTTCGTACTCAAGCTGCGCTGAAGGCCCGGCCCATGCCCTCGCCGTCCCCGCCGGAGACCAGCCCTCCCGAACCCCAGCCGCCCGGGAGGGTTTTTTCCACCGCCATCACCGCCGAAGACCTGGCGGAAATTCGCCGCCTCCGGCCGCCGCCCGAGCTGAAGCCCGCTCCCGGGCGGCAAAACCTCGACTTGCGGGGCGACGCCAAGGCGGTATTCGAGCAGGCCGCTCGCGCCTTCAGCCTGGATGCGGTCTTCGATGGCGACTATCGGCCCGGCCCGTCACTCCACATCCGCATCGATGATGCCGACTACCGCCAGGCTCTGCGCGCTCTTGGCGTGGCCACTGGCTCGTTTGTCGTCCCCCTCGGCGAGCGCTTGTTCCTGGTGGCCAAAGACACGCCGCAGAAACGCGCCGAGGTGGAACCGGTCGTGGCCATCGCCATCCCTATTCCCGATCCTGTCTCGGTGCAGGAGGCGCAGGAGCTGGCGCGGGCGGTCCAGCAGGCGATGGAGATCGTGAAACTGGTGGTCGACTCAAGCCGTCGCGTGGTGCTGATCAGGGACCGCATTTCGAAGGTCCAGCCCGCCCAGGCGCTGTTCGAGCAACTCGCCCGCAGCCGCGCGCAGGTGGTCGTCGAGGTGCAGTTTCTCGAGGTCGACCGGAGCAGCCTGATTTCCTATGGCCTCCTGCTTCCGAACGCTTTCCCCATCCTGTTCGTGGGCACCGGCGGCACTGCCGTAGCGGTGCAAAGCCTCGCCACGTTCCTCTTCGGCCACCCCATGTTCGGCCTGGGAATCGCGAATGCCAATATGTTCGCCTCCATGAACCGGTCGCTCGGGAAGAACCTGCTCGAAACCCAGGTGCGATCGCTTGACGGGGCCACGGCGACGCTTCACGTCGGGGTGAAGTACCCGATCGTCACCGCCGCCTTCCTCGGCAACGCGGTCGTGCCGCCGACCTTCACTTTCGAGGACCTCGGGCTGGTGCTGAAGATCACGCCTCACGTGCACGGCATGGAGGAGGTCTCGCTCGACGTGAACGCCGAATTCAAAGTGCTTTCCGGCCAGAGCTCCAACGGGATGCCGGTGATCTCCAACCGCAAGCTGGAATCCAAGGTGCGCCTGAAGAACGGCCAGTGGGCGATCGTCGCGGGCCTCATGAGCGCCAGCGAAGCCAGGACCATCTCCGGGGTCGCCGGCCTGTCAACCCTGCCCGGGCTGGGCCGGCTGTTTCGGAAGAACGACGTCAACCGCCAGTCCACCGAGGTAGTCCTGGTGCTCAAACCGGTGCTTCTCAATCTGCCCCCCGGGGAGGCCGGCAACTGCTCCCTCTACCTTGGCTCGGAGAGCCGCCCGAACATCCCGCTGTAGCGCGCTCCTGTTATCCTCAAGTGAATCGATGTCCAGGATGCTGGAGGAGATTCGACGGCAGCCGGCGGCGCTCGAGCGCACCCTAACGGCCGAGCTGCGGTGCGTGCAACGCTTCCGGCGGAAACTCAAGCAGCGCTGGCCGCGCCTGATCCTGCTGGCGGCGCGCGGCACCTCGGACAATGCCGCGCAGTTTGGCAGGTACTTGCTCGAGATCACCACCAGGATCCCCGTCTCTCTCGCCGCCCCTTCGATCTTCACTCTCTACGAGGCCGGCGTCGATTTGCGCGACGCGCTGGTCGTGGCCATCTCGCAATCCGGGGAGTCCACCGACACGAACCTGGTGCTCGAGCAGGCCCGCTGCCAGGGGGCCATCACCGTGGGAATCACCAACGAGCGCCGCAGCACCCTGGCCGGCCTGGCCGAGTTCCCGCTTCTGGTTCGTGCGGGCAAGGAGAAAAGCGTCGCTGCCACCAAGACCTATACCGGGCAGTTGATGGTGTTGTACATGTTGGCCCGCGCGCTGGGCGCCGGTATTCGGCTCGACGACCTGCGGCGCATCCCCGAATGGGCCAACGCCGCGCTCGAGATCGAACCGCAGATTGCCGCCCTCGCCGAGCGCTACCGCTTCATGGACCACGCCGTGGTGGTCGGCCGCGGACTCAATTACGCCAACGCATTCGAGTTCAGTCTCAAGCTGAAAGAGACCTGCTACGTAGTGGCCGAAGGCTTCTCGACGGCCGACTTCCTTCATGGCCCCATCGCCATGATCGAGCGCGCCTTTCCTGTGTTCGCCTTTGCCCCTCCGGGGGTCACCTGGCCGTCGATGCGCGAAATCCTCGGTCGCTTGCAGCAGCTCAAAGCCGAGACGCTGATCCTCACCGATCGGAGCAACCGCGATGCGTGCTCCCAGCGCGGCCCCACCATCTGCCTGCCGGCCAAGCTGGCAGCGCGCCGTGCCTGGCCCACCGAACTCTACACGCCGATCCCTTACATCATCCCGGCGCAGTTGTTCGCCGCCCACCTGGCCTCCCAGAAGGGGCTCGACCCCGACCGCCCGCGCACCCTGACCAAGGTCACGCGCACGCTCTGATCGGCGACGAACCCACACGTCAGCGCTTGCGGGCCGGTGGCGCTGCCCCCGGCTTGCCGGCCAGGTCGGGGGTGGCGTAGTAGCCGGTGCGCGTCCTCACCGTGGGGCGGTTCGAGCCGCTCACAGTCACGCGGATCTGGCGGAAGCCGCCGTCCAGCTTCTGGTTGGCGGGCGTGTAGGCGATGATGTACTGATTGCGGATGTCGTGCGCAACCTGGAGCGCGAGCTTGCCCACCTCATCCACCAGGTTCGGATAATGCGCCTGGCCGCCAGTGGCGCGCGTGATCGTGTCCAGCGCCCGTTTGGCCCGGCCCGCCTCCCGCCGCTCCTCCTCGGCCAGCAGCCCGATGGTGTAGATAAGCACTTCCTGTTGCTGCGCCTCTTGCACCAGCTTCTCCAGCGTGACCTCGCTCATGTTGTCGTTGCCGTCGGTCACCACCACCAGCACCTTCTTGTCGTGCTTCCCCTTGGACTTGGCGTAGCTGATGGATGCGTAGATGGCGTCGCGCATGGCCGTGCCGCCGCGCGAGTCGATCCGCGCCAGCCCCTCCTCCATTCGCTTGATGTCGTTGGTGAAGGGCACGTCCTGGTACGGCTCGTCGTTGAAGTTGACGATGAAGACCTCGTCCTGCGGATTCGAGGCTTTCACCAGCGCGATGGCCGCGGCCTCGACCCTCTGCCGCTTCTCGCGCATGCTGCCACTGTTGTCGATGATCAGCCCCATCGAGACCGGCACGTCTTCGCGGCGGAAGATCTTCACCTGCTGCTCGACGCCGTCCTCGTACGCGCGGAATGCGCTCTTGGGAAGGCTGGTGAGCAGCTTGCCGTTCTTGTCCACCACCGTGGCATGAAGCACCACCAGGCGCGCATCCGCGCGGAACACGGCGCCGCTATCTTCCTGCCCCCAGCCGAGCGCGACGGTCAGGGTACAAAGCGCGGCTGCGCCGCGGAGACAAATCACTCCACCATCTTAGCAAGGCAGCCGGGAACCAACAGCCCGGGGAACCGACCGCGATCCGTCCGCAGTCCAGGCCGCTGGTTGTGCGGAGACCACCGCTCTAACGGTCGCGGTTGCTCAGAAAACACGGTGCCGCTCCCTGACGGTCGCGGTTTGGTGCGCGGGGCCGCCTCGGAGCACCGAACCGCGCGCGTCAGCAAGCGGTCGGCGCTTTCATCATTGGGGGTGAAGGCTGGCCGTCATGTCCAGTTCGGTGCTTCGAGGGGTACGTGGCAGCACGGAACCACGAGCGCCGGCGAGATGACGGTCAGCCCGGCCCCGCCTGCGCGGCGGCAGGCCGCGTCTGGCTCGTCTTCGCCAGTTCCGGGGTGGCGTAGTAGCCGGTGCGCGTCCGCACCTGGGGGCGGCTGGCGGCGTTCACGGTGACCTTGATCTGGCGGAAGGCGCCGTCCAGGGTCTGATTCAGCGGGCTGTACGCCAGCGTGTACTGGTTGCGGATGTCGTGGGCCACCTCGAGGGTGAACCTGCCGACGTCCTGCACCTGGCTGGGGTAGAACGACTGGCCGCCGGTGGCGGTCGTGATCGCATCCAGCGAGCGCTTGGCCCGCTTCGCCTCGCGAGGCTCCTCTTCGTTCAGCAGCCCGATGGTGTAGATGAGCACTTCGCGCTGCTGCGCCTTCTGGACCAGTTTGTCCAGCGTGATCTCGCTGGCGTTGTCGTTCCCGTCGGTTACCACCACGATCACCTTCTTGTCCAGCTTGCTCTTTTTCTTCAGGTGGTCCATCGACACGTCGATGGCGTCGCGCATGGCCGTCCCGCCGCGAGAATCGATGCGCGCGACGCCCTCCTCGAGCTTCTTCAGGTCGCTGGTGAAATCGACGTCGAGATAGGCCTCGTCGTTGAAATTGACGATGAACACCTCGTCCTGCGGGTTGGAAGCTTTCACCAGCGCCATGGCCGCGTCCTCGACCTTCCTGCGCTTGTCGCGCATGCTGCCGCTGTTGTCGATGACGATGCCCATCGACACCGGCACGTCCTCGCGCTTGAAGAGCTTCAGCGGCTGCTCGACGCCGTCCTCGTAAACGCGGAAGGCGCTGCGCGGCAGGTTGGTGATCAGCTTGCCGTGCTTATCCACCACGGTGGCATGGAGGACCACCAGCCGGGTATCGGCGCGGAACACCGCCGGCCCCTCCTGCCCCCGGACCGGCAGGCAGAGCGCCGCTGCCAGCAGGGAGAGGCAACCTCTACTGCGTAGGCGCATAGTAGCCCAGCCGCCAGAAAGCCCGCAGGGGCGGCAACCCCTTGGGCTGGACCAGCTTCACCTGCACGTGGCGGTACTTCCCATCCTTCTCGTGATTCGTCGGGGCGTATCCCAGCACGTACTGATTGTGGAGCTCGATGCCAATCTTCGCCGCGACGTCCGGCAGTTCGTTCAGGTTGTCCACCGGAAAATGCCGTCCGCCGGTCTGCTGGGCGATTTCGCTCAGCAGGCTGGGGCCGGCCAGCTCTTCCGCCGTCCGCCCGCGGGATGAAGCCGGCTCGAAGATCCCGATGGCATAGATCTGGACATCCGCCTCGCGCACCAGGTTCTTGATCTCGCTCTCGGTGTAGCGGCTGCTGTTGTCGCCGCCGTCGGAGATGACGCACAGCGCCTTGCGGGCATTGTGCGCCTTCTTCATCTGGTTGATCGCCAGGTACACGCTATCCAACAGCGCCGTACGGCCCTTGGACTGAACGAACACGAGCCGGTTCTGGATCTCCTCGGCTTCCCGCGTGAAACCCACGGTCACTTCCGGCCGATCGCTGAACTGAACCAGGAAAAACTCGTCTTCCGGATTGGCCGTCTTCATCAGTTGCGCCACCGCCTGCCGGGAATTCTGAAGCTTGACGCCCATGCTGCCGCTGGTATCGAACACGATGCCGATCGACACGGGCGCATCCTCGCTCGAGAAGTGCGAGACTTTCTGCTCGACCTTGTCCTCGAACAGGCGGAAATGCTCTTTTTCCAGGCCGGTGACGAAGCGGTTCAGCGGATCGGTGACGGTTACGGGGATCAGCACTACGGTGGCGTCGATCCGCAGACTGCGAACCCTGGACGTATCGGTTTCGCTCCCCGGGGAGGGCCTGGCGGGCCGCGACCGGATCGAGACTTCCGGATCTTGCGGGCGCGGCGTGGGTTCCTTCTGGCCCTTCGGATCCTGGCCGGCGGCTCCCCCGATTAGGAGGGCGCAGGCGATTCCCGCAATGACAAACCTGGATCGTCTCGCAACCATCGCTCGCTCTCCCCTCCGCGTCACGGCTGCGTCCATCCTCAGCATATCACGCGGAGCCGAGATTCCCCTTTCAGGAACCGCCCGAACCCATTGTAGATCCAGTGCCCGCCAGCACAAGCCCCTGCGGCGGGCAGCCCCGCCTTCGCGACCGCGGGCGCCTGTGCTAAAATCGACTGTGCCCCGTAGGATTTTGGGGGTCGTTCCGGCCCGGTTTGCTTCCACTCGCTTTCCCGGGAAACCTCTCGCCTTGATCGCCGGCAAATCCATGCTGGAACACGTGTTTGCACGCGCCAGCCAGGCGCGCACCCTGGCCCAGGTCATCATTGCCACCGACGACGAGCGGATCGCCAGCGAAGCCCGGCGCTTCGGCGCCCCGGTCCGCATGACGCGCGCCGACCATCCTTCCGGAACCGACCGGGTGGCCGAGGTGGCCTCGTCGGACGCCGCCGAACTGGTGGTCAACATCCAGGGCGACGAGCCGCTGATTGCGCCGGAGGCGATCGACACGGCGGTGCTGGCCCTGCTCGAGGCCCCCGAGATCCCCATGGGCACGCTCAAGAAGCTCATCGAGAATCCGGAGGACCTGACCAGCCCGAGCGTGGTCAAGGTGGTCACCGACCGGGCCAACAACGCGATCTACTTCTCGCGCTCGACGATCCCCTACCTGCGCGACGGCGAGCGCGCGGCGCACTACAAGCACATCGGCCTGTACGTCTACCGGCGGGAGTTCCTGCTGGCCTACCCCGGGCTTCCCATAGGCCCGCTGGAGCAGGCCGAGCGGCTGGAGCAGTTGCGGGCGCTCGAGAACGGGTACAAGATCCGCGTGGCCGAAACCGACTACGATTCGCTGCACGTGGACACGCCCGCGGATTTGGAGCGGGTGGAAGAAGCGGTGAGGAACGCACTCGAAAAGCACGATGGCTAAGTACATTTTCGTAACCGGCGGCGTGGTTTCTTCTTTAGGGAAAGGAATCGCCGCGGCCTCGATCGGCTGCCTGCTCGAGAGCCGCGGCCTGCGGGTGACCCTGCAGAAATTCGATCCCTACCTCAACGTGGACCCCGGCACCCTCAGCCCGTTCCAACACGGCGAAGTGTTCGTCACCGACGACGGGGCCGAGACCGACCTCGACCTGGGCCACTACGAGCGCTTCACCCACGCGCACCTCACCCAAAGCAACAACGTCACTTCCGGCCGCATCTACGAGCAGATCATCAGCAAGGAGCGCCGCGGCGACTATCTCGGCAAGACCGTGCAGGTGATCCCGCACGTCACCAACGAGATCAAGGCGGCCATTCGGAAGGTCTCGGCCGGGGTGGACGTGGTGATCGTCGAGATCGGCGGCACGGTGGGCGACATCGAGTCGCTGCCCTTCCTGGAGGCGATCCGCCAGATGCGCCACGAAGTGGGGCGCGAAGGCGCGCTGTTCGTTCACGTCACCCTGGTGCCGTGGATCGCCGCCGCCCAGGAGCTGAAGACCAAACCCACCCAGCACAGCGTCAAGGAGCTGCGCTCGATCGGCATCCAGCCCAACCTGCTGCTGTGCCGCACCGAGCATTTCCTTTCGCGCGACATGAAGGAGAAGATCGCGCTGTTCTGCGACGTGGACGTCGAGAATGTGATCAGCGCGCGCGACGTCGAGTCGGTCTACGAGGTGCCGCTGACCTTCGCCGAACAGGGCGTGGACGAGAGCATTCTCGAGTCGCTGCGGCTCCCGGCCGGCCCCCGCAACCTGGATCGCTGGAGCGCGATGCTGGACCGCTTGAAGAACCCCGCCGGCGAGGTCTCGATCGGGCTGGTCGGCAAGTACACCGAGTACGAGGATTCCTACAAGAGCCTCAAAGAGGCCCTGCTGCACGGCGGCCTGGCCCACAACGTGAAGGTGAACATCGAGTGGATCGAGTCCGAGAAGCTGCTCGCGCCCGGCGCCTGCGACCAGCTCGAGGGATTCGACGGAATCCTGGTGCCCGGCGGCTTCGGCAAGCGCGGCATCGAGGGCATGATCCAGGCCATCCGCTTCGCCCGCGAGAGGAAAGTCCCGTATTTTGGCATCTGCCTGGGGATGCAGACGATGGTGATCGAATACGCCCGCCACCTCTGCGGACTCGCCCAGGCGGACTCCACCGAATTCAACCCGGCCGCGCCCCACCGTGTCATCTTCAAGTTGCGCGAGTTGAAGGGGGTCGATGAACTCGGCGGCACCATGCGCCTGGGGGCCTACCCCTGCAACCTGGCGGAAGGGAGTTTCGCCCACCGCGCTTACGGCGCGCGCCAGATCAGCGAGCGCCACCGCCACCGCTACGAGTTCAACCGCGAGTACGAGAGCGCGCTTACCGCCGCGGGCCTCCGTATTACCGGCCAGACCCCGGATGGCGTCTACGTCGAGATCTGCGAGTACCCCGACCATCCCTGGGGCCTGGGTTGCCAGTTCCACCCGGAATTCAAGTCCAAGCCACTCGAGCCCCACCCGCTGTTCCGGGCCTTCATTGGCGCGGCGTACGAGTACCGCACGGCGAGATCGCAGGTATCCGAAGTCGCCGAAGTCGAGCAGTCATGATTCCAGTGGAACTGAGCGCACCCAGCGGGGGTGGAATCCTTTTCGGCGCGGGGAATCCGCTGGCCCTCATCGCCGGGCCGTGCATCATCGAGAGCGAGGAGCACGCAGCCTTCCTGGCCGCGGAAATCGGCCGGATCGCGGGGCCGTTCGTTTTCAAAGCCTCTTTCGACAAGGCCAACCGCACCAGCGTCTCGGCCTACCGCGGGCCGGGGCTCAAGGAAGGCCTTCGCATCCTGGCCGGCATCAAGGCGGCGGGCCACGCCATCCTCACGGACATTCACGAGCCCTGGCAAGCGGGCCCGGCCGCCGAAGTCGCCGATATCCTCCAGATCCCCGCCTTCCTCTGCCGCCAGACCGACCTGCTGCTCGAGGCCGGCCGCACGGGTCGGATCGTCAACCTCAAGAAGGGCCAGTTCCTGGCGCCGCACGACGTCCGGCTGGCGGCCGAGAAGGTCGCCTCCACCGGCAACACCCGAATCCTGCTGACCGAGCGCGGAACCACCTTCGGTTACAACAACCTGGTAGTGGACATGCGCGGCCTGGTCGTCATGCGGGAACTGGGCTTCCCGGTGGTCTTCGACGCCACCCACAGCGTGCAACTGCCGGGCGGGGCGGGAACGGCCTCCGACGGCCAGGCCCAATTCATCGAGCCGCTGGCGCGCGCGGCGGTGGCGGTCGGCGTCGACGCGCTGTTCGTCGAGGTCCACGAAGCCCCCGAGCGCGCCCTTTCCGACGGTCCGAACGCGCTGCGGCTCGATCTGCTGGCCCCCTTACTGGATCGGCTGCGACGGATCGACGCCTGCGTGAAGACTCTGCACGGACCGGCCGGTTGAAACGTCAGTTACCATGTAAGGTGTGCGCTGCCGGGAGGCTGTCATGAATAACAGGAAACGCCGGGGCTTTACCCTGATCGAGCTCTTGATCGTGATTGCGATCGTGCTCACCATTCTCACGATCGCCCTGCCCAAGGTCTCCAGCGTCCTGATGAACGCCCGGGAAATGGCCGCCATCAAGCAGATGCAGACCATCCACACCGCCCAGACGCAGTACTACTCGCAGTTCGGCAAGTTCGCGACGAAGATGGAGGAACTCGGGCCGCCGCCGACCGGCCAGGCTGGTCCGGCCGCCGCCGACCTCATCTCCGGGGACCTTGCCAAAGGGTTCAAGAGCGGCTACCAATTCATCCTCGTGGGCGGGCCCACCGGCTACACCATCAACGCCAACCCGGTCACCTACAACAGCACCGGCCGCCGCAGCTTTTACTCGGACCAGACGCAGGTCTATCGCGAGAACTGGGGTCCCGAGCCCGCCACTGCCAATAGCTCCGAAATCAAATAGGCTTGTGGCTTGTAGCCTGTGGCTTGTCGCCCGATCCCCGCCAACAACCGCCCACCCTCGCTTTCGGCGCGCCAGCGAAAGCAGCACCGTGGAAGAGGAACCACGCGCCGACGACAGGCCACCAGCCACATGCCGAAGTTGGTTGAACCGCAGCTAGGCGCCGCCGGGTCACCAGGCGCGGCGTGAACTGCGGAGATGGACCCAGCTCCCGGCAGCCGCCACCAGCGCCGCGAGCACGAAGCACAACGCGGTGGAGAGGCTGCCCCCGCCGGGACCGAAGCCGTAGGAGCTGAAGAAGTACCCGCGGACAAGCATCCCCAGCACGGCCACGTTCCACAGCACGAACAGCTCCGGCAGAATCCTCTTCAGCGCCAGTCCCGCGATGAGGAGTCCCGCCAGGCCAGAGAAGAACAGCCAGTAGGTAAGGGCCGCGCCCTGCCAGGGGAGCACTTCAATCGTCAGGTTGTGGCCGCCGAACCAGGCCAGGACCGAGGCCGCCAGAACGAAGGCCGCCACCGCCAGGTGAAACAGAAAACTGAAGCACCGCAGAACCAGTTCGACGACTCGCACCAATGACCCTCCTGCGCCGGCGTGGGCAACCTGCCGAGCTCGGAACCTGCCATTGTAGCAGCCCGGCCCTGCTTTTGCTTTCAACGCGCTGGATCACTAGAATAGTAGATGAAGCATCAGGGCGGTCGAATTATGTCCAGTCAGGCGGCGCTCACTCCCCGGCAGCGAGAAGTTCTCTACTCCATCGTCGAGACCTATATCGCCACGGGCGAGCCCGTCGCCTCCCGAACGATCTCGCGACATCGCAAGGACTCTCTCAGTCCCGCCTCCATCCGCAACGTGATGGCGGATCTGTTCGAGGAAGGCTACCTGGCGCAGCCGCACACTTCCGCCGGGCGGGTCCCAACCGAGAAGGCGATTCGTGTCTACGTTCAGTCTCTCACCGCGGGCCGCCGTGCGGTCCTGGACCTGGAGCGGCTGCGGGCCGATCTCAGCCAAGTCGAGTCGCTGTCCGGGCGCGTCGAGCGATCCTCGCACGTGCTGACCGAGGTCACCCACAACATCGGCATTGCCGCTGCCATCCCGACTTCCAGCCAGACGCTGGACCGGGTCGAACTGTTGAAGCTCGTCGACCGGCGCGTCGTGATGGTGGTGGTCACGCGCGACCGCATGGTGCGCGACCGCGTGGTGTCCCTCCAAGAGGACATCTCTCAGGACGACCTGAATTCCATCCGCAACTACCTGAACGAGAACTTCAGCGGCTGGGCCCTCCCGGAAGCCCGCCAGGAACTCCGGCGCCGGCTGGAGCAGGAGAGCGCCGCTTACGACGCCATTCTCAAACGGCTCATTGTGCTCTACGGGAAGGGGCTGCTGGACATCGAATGGGCGCCCGAGATCTACATGGAGGGAGCTTCCAACCTGGTAGGCCTGGATCTCCACCTCACCCGGGAGAAGATGCGGGAGTTGTTTCGGACGCTGGAAGAGAAGAAGCGGATGCTCCAGTTGCTGGACCGGTTTCTGGAGCAGCCTTCGGGCGAACTCGGCGTGCAAGTCGGCTTGGGCGAAGCTTACCCGGCCATGACGGCGCTTTCGCTGATCGGCCTCAAAATGGTTCTGGCCGGGGGGCTGTCCGCGAAGATCGCCGTGCTGGGCCCCATCCGCATGGACTACCAGCGGGTCATGTCCGCGGTGTGGCAGGTGGGCAGCGCGTTTCTGGAAGCTATCGGCTAGGAAGCTATCGGCTATCGGCTATCGGCAAAATGAAAGAAGAGAAGCAATTCACGGAGTTCACAGACGCCCCTCCGGCGCCAGCGGCGGGGACGGACATGGTCGAGGTGACCGATCCTACCGCATTGCTGGCTGCCGTCGCCGCCGAACGCGACCAACTGGCGAAAGAGAAGGCGGACCTCTACGACCAGTTCCTCCGCCGTAGCGCCGAGTTCGAGAATTTCCGCCGGCGCTCTCAGCGGGAGCGCTCGGAAATCCTGGAGTTCGCCGGGATGGAGACCCTCCGCGAACTGCTTCCCATCCTCGACGATTTCGAGCGCGCCCTGAAGGCCCCCTGCTCCGGCACGGAGTACTCCAAGGGCATGGAGCTGATCTATCACCGGCTGTTCAGCGCCCTGCGGAGAACCGGGTTGGAGCCGCTGACTGTCGCGGGGCAGAAGTTCGACCCCAACGTGCACCATGCGGTGGAGACGGTCGTGGCGGGCGACGTGGAAGACCATACCGTCGTCCAAGAACTTCAGCGAGGCTACAATTTCAAAGGACGGCTGTTGCGACCCGCGATGGTGAAGGTCGCGGTCAAGCCGTAACCCAGCAGCGGTGACCAAGCGCGATTACTACGAGGTTCTGGGAGTCAGCCGCAACGTCTCCGAGCAGGAGCTGAAGAGCGCCTACCGGCAGATGGCGCTCAAGTTTCACCCGGACCGCAACCCGGACAACCAGGAGGCCGAGGAGAGGTTCAAGGAGGCCGCCGAGGCCTACAGCGTGCTCGGCGATCCGCAGAAGCGCGCCGCTTACGACCAATACGGGCACGCCAGCGTGCCCAGCGCGGCTTCCTCCGGTTTCGACCCCAACGCTTTTGCCGACTTCAGCGATATCCTGGGCGACTTCTTCGGCTTTGGCGATCTCTTCGGCGGCTCCGGCGGCCGCCGCCGCACCCGCGCACAGCGCGGCGACGATCTCCGCTACGACCTGGAGCTCAGCTTCGAGGACGCCGTGCGCGGCATGGCCGCCGAGATCCAGATCCCGCGGCAGGAGGTCTGCCACCGCTGCCTCGGCAAGGGCGCCGAGCCGGGCGACCTGGTCACCTGCTCCGCCTGCCGGGGCCGCGGGGAGATGATCTATCAGCAGGGCTTCCTGTCCATCCGGCGCACCTGCTCGCGGTGCGGCGGGGTGGGCCAGGTCGCTCGCAAAGCTTGCACCCAGTGCCGTGGCCGGGGCTACGTCACCTCCGAGGACAAGCTTAAGGTCAACATTCCCGCCGGGGTGGATAACGGCACCAGGCTGCGGCTGTCGGGCAAGGGACAGTCCGGCGCCAACGGCGGCCCTCCGGGAGACCTCTACGTTTTCATCAAGGTGGAGGAGCACCCGATCTTCGAGCGGCGGGAAAAGGACCTCCACTGCATCATCCCCATCAACGTCGCGCAGGCCGCCCTGGGCGCCGAGATCGAGGTCCCCACCCTCGATGGCGTCCAGCCCCTGAGAATCCCCGAGGGGACCCAGACCGGAGCCACCTTCCGGCTGCGCCAGCAGGGCGTTCCCGACATGAATGGCCACGGACGCGGCGACCTCTACGTCCACGTGCAGGTCAAAGTGCCGGCCAAGCTCACCCGCGATCAGCGCAAGTTCTTCGAGCAGCTCAAAGAAACCCTGCCCGCCGAGAACAAGCCCAGCGAGCGCGGCCTGTTCGAAAAGGTCAAAGACTACTTCATGTAGCCGCGCGAGGAACACGGCGCCTGGAGAAGCGATGGCCGCGCCCTACGGCGACCGCGTAGCTGTGCTATAGCTGATAGTCGGTAGCCCAGATGAAGATCACCCGGGTGGAATCCTTCCTGATGTCGTACCCGCTTCCCGAGCCCCTCAACATGCGGTTCTACGGCGGCGAGCGGACCATTTTGAAGCGGGATGCGATGCTCGTCCGCATCCAGGCCGACAACGGGCTGGTGGGGTACGCGCCCGGGCAGGGAAGCGAGAAGGCAGACCGCGCCATCAAGGGGACGATTGCCCCGTTCCTGGAAGGGCGGACGCTGGCGGACCCGGATGCGCTGCGGGTGCTGTTCCTGCACGGTCCTGGCGGAGACCCGGAACTGGCCAAGGTCTACTGCTCGGTGGAAGTCGGGCTGTACGACCTGGTGGGGAAGGCGCTGGGGGTGCCGGTCTCCGAGTTGCTCGGTGGGCGGGTGCGGGACCGCATCCGGCTGTACGGCAGCGCCGGGATGTACATGGCGCCCGAGAAGTACGCGGAGGAAGCGGCGGCGATCGCCGAGATGGGTTTTACCGCCTATAAGATGCGGCCGGCGCTCGGTCCGGAGAAGGACGTCGAGACGGTGGCCCTGATGCGCCGGGCGGTGGGGCCGGACGTCGAACTGATGGTGGACGCGCATGCCTGGTGGCGGATGGGCGACCTCAGCTACTCGTTCCAGACCGTCGAGCAGGTGGCGCAGCGAATGGCGGCGCACCGCATCCTGTGGCTGGAGGAACCCTGGCTGCCGGACGACCACGAAGCTTACCACCGGCTGAAGGAAAAGGGGTACGTTGCGCTGGCCAGTGGAGAGCACGAGCCGAGCGACGACGGCTTCATCGACCTGATCCAAACCCGCAGCGTCGATTACGCGCAGATGGACCTGGTGTGCCAGGGCGGATACC
Organism: Bryobacteraceae bacterium; assembly: GCA_049512775.1. GTDB lineage: Bacteria > Acidobacteriota > Terriglobia > Bryobacterales > Bryobacteraceae > Fen-330. The sequence continues at coordinate 20,616 of JBEKWU010000020.1, read as the reverse complement.
CGACCGGGCGCCTGATCCTGACCGAGGTTGCGCGGGAGGGTCTGCGGTTCGCCTTCCATAGCTGGGGGACGGTGCTGGAGCTGGTGGCAGCGGCGCAGTTGGGCATCTGCTGGCCGGAAATGGTCGCGGAATGGCTGGAGTACCCCTGCTACTCGGGTTTTGACCGCGTGGGCATGTACCCGTTCCCGCTGGCCGAGGAGATCCTCTCCGCGCCGCTCGACATCGACCGGGGTGACCTGATCGTGCCGCGGGAGCCCGGGCTGGGGGTCAAGGTGAACGAGAGTGTAATCCAGCGGTATCCTTGGATTCCCGGACCGTGGACCCATTTCACCCTGGACTCGCCCGCGGAAACCTGGTACGTGAGCTCCGACCACAGCGTGAAGTGGGAGGGGCGGACGAAGGCCGGAGAGTAAACTACTAGACCGTACCAGTACGCTTCTCGCCGGCCGACCCCTTGTGTCTTGCCCCAATTTGTGGCAGTTTCTGAATCGTCGCCATTCGAGTGCCACGGAGGGAGCGCATGACTCTCAAGCGAATGTTGTGGGTTCTGGTCTTCGTGGTGATGGTGTCCGGGCTGCATCGATTCGCCTGGGCGGCGATTCGGTAGGCTGGAAGTCTCTCCCGGCGCAGTTGCTCCAGTTCGGAATCCTCTCGCTGAGGAGCGCATTGCAGGCCAGGGAGTACATTGGCCCGCGTCCAAGAGCAGTGTCTCACGCGCCGCCCGGCCGACTGGGCGGCTTTTTTATGTCAGGCCCAGGGTTTCTGATATCCTGGTGTCCTCGGCATGTGGACTGAATGCGTGGGGGGATCCGTCTTCGCCGTAGCCGGGCTGATGACCTACGGGGTTCGTTCGCGCTCCTCGAATCTGTTCGGGCCGTCGGTGTGGCGCGGGGCGGCGGACAACCGGGCCATTGCGCTAACCTTCGACGACGGACCGAGCGAATCCACGCCGCGGCTGCTGGAGTCGCTGGCTCGCGAGGGCGTTCAGGCGACCTTCTTTCAGTGCGGGGCCAACGTCACGCGGCTGCCGGGGATCGCACGCCGGGTGGCGGAGGCCGGGCATGAGATTGGCAACCACAGCTATTCCCACCCGCCCTTCTACCTGCGGTCGGCGGCGTTCATGGAACGGGAGATGGCGCGGGCGCAGGCGGTGATCCAGGATGTGACCGGACGGGCGCCTTCGCTGTTCCGCGTTCCCTACGGCGCCCGGTGGTTCGGGCTGGGAGGAGCGCAGAAGCGCCTCGGGCTGCAAGGCGTGATGTGGACGGCAATCGCTTTGGATTGGAAATTGAACGCCGCCGCGATCGTGAGGCGCCTGCTCCGGGCCGCCGGGAACGGCGCCATATTCTGCCTGCACGACGGCCGGGAGCTCGAGCCGGAGCCCGACGTCGGAGAGATGCTGGTGGCCGTACGCCGCCTCATCCCCGAGCTGCGCCTCCGGGGCTTTCATTTTGAGACCGTGAGCCAAATACTATGTCCGACGAGTTGACCCGGAGAATCGTTTCCTGCATCGCGGAGAGCCAGAAGATCCCCCCGGAGAAGATCACCCTCGACAGCACGTTCGAGGAGCTGGGAATCGATTCGCTGGATGGGGTGAATATCCTGTTCGCGCTCGAAAACGAGTTCAACATCGACATCCCGGACGAGGGCGTTCAGGGGATCCGGGGCGTGCGGGAAATGGTGGAGGCCTTGGACAAGCTGTTATCCGGCGGGGCGGATGCGGGCGCGGCGGCGCAGCCCTGAGTCATGGGGCGCCGGCGCGTCGTCATTACGGGGATCGGGGTCGTATCGGCTCTGGGCCGGAACGCGCGGGAGTTCTGGAAGGCTTTGGTCGAGGGGCGGCCGGGGATCGGTCCCATCACGCTCGTCGACAGGAGCGCTCTGCGCTTTCACAACGGCGCGGAAGCCTGGGGTTTCAACCCCGCCGAGCACTTCCAGCAGAAGGAATTGGACTTCCTGGACCGCTTCGCGCAGTTTGCGCTGGTGGCGGCGCGCGAGGCGGTGCGGGACGCCGGCGTCGAGTGGACGGCCGGCCTGCGGGAGCGCTCGGGCATCGTGACCGGCTCGTGCGTGGGTGGAAAGTCGACCGAAGACGAGGGCTTCCAGAACCTGTACCTGCTCCGCAAGCCGCGCGTGAATCCGCTGACCATTCCGCGCTCCATGGGGAACGCCGGGGCGAGCTACATTTCGATGGAGACCGGGATCTGCGGGCCCGCCTACACGATCTCGACGGCCTGCTCTTCGGCCAACCACGCCATCGGGCAGGCCTTCTGGATGGTTCGGGACGGGGTGGTGGATCTGGCTTTGACGGGGGGCAGCGAAGCCCCCTTCAGCATGGGGAACCTCAAGGCTTGGGAGGCGATGCGCGTGGTGGCGCCGGACACCTGCCGGCCGTTCTCGAAGGACCGGCGGGGCATAATTCTGGGCGAGGGCGGTGCCGTGATGGTGCTCGAGCCGCTCGAGGCGGCGCGGGCGCGCGGGGTGCGCATCTATGCCGAGATTGTGGGCTTCGGCATGTCCTCGGATGCGCACCACCTCACGCAGCCCTCCGTGGAAGGCCCGTCGCGCGCGATCCGGGGCGCGCTGGCCGACGGCGGCCTCACGCCCGGCCAGATCGGTTACATCAACGCGCACGGAACGGCGACCCCGGCCAACGACCCGATCGAGGTCGCGGCAGTCCGCGCGGCCCTGGGAGCGCAGGCCGAGCGATTGGCGATCAGCTCGACCAAGTCGATGCACGGGCACGCGCTGGGCGCGGCGGGAGCGATTGAGGCCATTGCCACCGTGCTGGCCCTGCGCGAGGGCGTCCTGCCGCCCACCGCGAACTTCACCGCGCCCGACCCGCTGTGCGACCTCGATGTCGTGCCCAACCAGGCCCGCCGCGCCGAAGTCGAATGCGCCCTCTCGAGCTCTTTCGCCTTCGGCGGCCTCAACGCCGTCCTCGCCTTCCGCCGATGGGAGGAGTAGGAACCGCACGTCGAATCAGGCCGTCCGGGCCGCAACCAGGCAACTGCCCCCCGCCGCGATGCGACGGCCACGCCGGATTCGCCGGACTTCCCAATCCAGGACCCGCTCCATCAACCGGCCAGCGGCGCCCTCTCGCGGCCGATGTTCCGCTGTGGCCAATTCGAGGCTCGGGGCCTTCCGCAGGCCCACACGGCTGGGAACGCTGCGGAGCAGGAAGATCGGCAGGGGCAGGACGGTAAAGAAGTAGCTGGCGAACACCGTCGAATAGCCCGATCTCTCGAGCAATGCCGCGATACCGCGGAGGGTGTACCGGCGGTAGTGCCCGGCCAGTACATCTTCGATTGACCAAAGCCACTGGTAGGCGGGCACGCTCACGTACAGCATCCCGTCCGGGCGCAATAGACGGCGAATGGTTCGCAGGAACCCGGCGTCGTCGCAAATGTGCTCGACGACATCGAACAGCCCCACGGCGGGGAGGCTGCCCTCGGGGAAGCCGGCGCCTTCGATCGTCGCGCATATCACCGGATCCAATCCCCGCTTCTGTGCGTTTCGCGCGCCTCCGATTCCGGGTTCGACGGCCAGGGCGTCGAACCCGGCCTCTCGCAGCGCCAACGTGACGTACCCATTTCCGGCCCCAACATCGAGGATCGCGCCCGCTGGGGGGTGCGCGCGCACCACTTCTGTAACGCACCGGTTGCGATGGCGGAACCAGAATGAGCCCGCCTCGATTTCCAGAAGCCCGTCGTGCCCACGCTCGCCGAACGCCGAAGGAACACTAGCCCCCGCCAGCCAGATCCCTTCCTCGGATCGGTGCAGGTTCTTCGCGAGTTCGAGCAGCGGGTGCATGCGGCAAGAGTGGTCAGCGAGCAGCCGCGCGGCCCGGAGGCGCCACGCCGGGAACGCGCTCGGCCATCATCAGGCTAAAGAGCTGCTCCCAGCTTGCGATGGTCACCCGCGCGCCGTCGGGGGAAATGCCGAAAGACTCGGTAGTGCGCTCGGGGTCGAAGCCCGCCAGGGGGCGGCGGGTGCGGGCGGTATCCCGGCCGGGGGTGAAATCCTGGACGAAGACGCCGTTCACGCCCTTCTCGTCCTGACCGATGAACGCGATGGCCCGGCCGTCGGGCATCCAGCGCGCGCGGCCGAGAGCCAGGCCGGGCTTGCCGGCGGCGACTCCGATGCGGATCTCCAAGGGGACGAGGGAGCCGGTGGACACCTCGGCGACCCGCAGCGACACTCGTTCCGTGAGGTAGTCGGTGCAATAGACGACATAGCGGCCATCGGGGGAGACCTCCGGATAGGCGTAGTTGCCCGGGACGATCCGGCTGGCCTCGGCGCCGTCGGCACGAATCTTCCAGAGGCCCTCTTTCTCGGGATTGGTGGAGGCGTAGACGATCCAGCGGCCATCGGGAGTGGGCGTCGGGTTCTCCGCATCGACGCCGTCGTGCGTCAACAGGCGCGCGCCCGTGCCGTCGGCGTCGGCGACCCAGATCTCGAAGTGGCCGGAGCGGTTGGAACTCCAGAGGATCTTGCGGCCTCCGTCGGCGAAGACGGGATCCCAGTCCTCGGCCTCGTCCTCGGTCAGGCGGCGCACGACCTCGGACTTGGTCGAGACCTCCCAGAGGTCGAGATTGCCGCTGCGATTGGAGGAGAACACTACCCACTCGCCATCGAGCGAATAGGCGGGCTGGCGGTCGTTCGCCTGGCCGCGAGTCAGCCAGCGGCTGGAGGGAGCGGCCGGAGAGACCTCGCGCAGGCAGGCCCGCGGGGAGCAGGTGTCGAAGACCAGCCGGCCGGGGCCGACAATATCGAGCAGCGTGCTGCTGTCGGGGCTCCAGGAGATCTTCTCGGACTTCCCGGTTCGGACGTTCTGGCGGATGATGTTGGCAGTGCCGGCGTTGGTGCCCAGGCCGCCTTCCAGCGCCGATTCGTTCTGGAAGTAAATGACCTCTTCGCGGCTGCTCCAGACGAGCGAGGAGATGGCCAGGCCGGCGCGCCGCGTGAGGATGGACCGCTTCTCGTCCCCAGCGGCGCCGACCAGGAAAATGGGGTGCAAGGCGCCCGATTGCGCCAGCTCCGTCGCCGCGAGGCGGCTTCCATCCGGGCTCCAGCGGATGTGCGAGAGCTTCTGGTCGTGCACCGCGATCTCTTTCGGGTCCGAGCCGTCGGCCCAGACCAGGCCGACTGCGGAGGTGAGTTTACCGCCCGCCGTCTTCCAGCGCAGAAAGGCGATGCGGCTCCCGTCCGGCGACCAGTCGCCCTCGACCGCATCGTCGACCACTCTGCGAGGCTCGCCGCCCAAGGCGCCGACGCGGTACAGCGACGTGCGGCCGTTCTCCGTGCGCGTGAACAGGATCGTGGGGCCGGCGGGAGAGAATCGCGCGAAGTCGTCCGTGCCTGAGGTGAGCGGGCGCTCCTCGCCGCCGGGGAGTTGCTTGATCCAGATCCGGGGCCGCCCGTCGCGATCGGAGGTAAAGGCGATGAAGCGGCCGGAGGAAGAGGCCGAGGGCGAATAGTCGTGGCCCGAGTACGTGAGATATCGGAAGGTGGGGGGCTGGACGGGAGCGGGGCGGGCGAGCCAGACCGTGAGGAGCACCCCGGCGATCAGGCCTCCCAAGGCGGCCAGTGCAAGCTGGCGGCGCCCGGTGCGGGCACGCCGTTTCGGACGCGCGGTGGCGGCTGGCACGCCCACCTCAGAGACGCCGGAGAGGGCCTCGAGGGCGAAACAGAGGTCACGCGCGGACTGGAAGCGCTCCTCCGGGCTCTTCTCCAGGCAATGGCTGGTGACACGCTCCAAGCCGGGTGAAATCGTGCGGCCGGCAGCGCCGAACTCCAGCGGCTCGTCCTTGAGAATGGCGTTCATCAACTCCACGGTGGAATCTCCGGAGAACGCGTGCTTGCCGGTGAGCATCTCGTGCAGGATGATGCCGAAGGAGAAGATGTCGGAGCGATGGTCGGCGGCTTGGCCGCGGATCTGCTCGGGGGACATGTAGCCGGCCGTGCCGAGAACGATTCCCGGCTCGGTGTGGGCGAGAACGGTGTCCCCGGAGGGGACGCCAGGAATGGCGATGAGCTTGGCCAGGCCGAAATCCAGGATCTTGACATGGCCGTCGCGGGTCAGGAAGACGTTCGCGGGCTTGAGGTCGCGATGGACCACACCCTTGTGGTGGGCGGCGGCCAGACCGCGGGCGATCTGAATGGCGTAGTCGATGGCCTTCCGGGGAGCCAGCGGGCCGGCGTCGAGCCTCTGGCGCAGCGTTTCGCCCTCGAGCAGTTCGGTCACGACGAACGGCGAGCCCTCGTAGGACCCGAAATCGTAGACCGTGATCAGATTCGGGTGGTTCAGCATCCCCGCCGCCCAGGCCTCCTGCTCGAAGCGCCGGAGGCGGTCCGGGTCGCGGGAGAAGGCGGGCGGGAGCACCTTGATGGCAACTTCGCGGCGGAGCCGCGAATCGCGCGCGCGGTAAACCTCTCCCATGCCGCCCGCGCCGATCAGCGCGCCGGCCTCGTAAGGCCCCAACTGCGTTCCAACCGGCAGAGTAGGGTTCAACGCGGAATTATAGCGTGAATGGGGGGCCCCGGTTCGGACCCCCGTGGTGGCGCCCTACCAGACGTGCGTCGCCAGCACCTGCGGATGCCCCGATGCGCCGTGCACGACGGGAACTCGCAGCACGATCTGAAGGTTCCTTTTGGGCCAGTCGCGGGGCAGCGGCGGGACCACTTCGGAGAAGCTCCGCGCATCGCTGAGGAACTCGCCGGCGCCCTGGGTCCCGAATTGCGTGATGCCCGCGGCTACCACCACCATCCGCCCGGAGCTGACGTCGATCACCCGCGAGACGATCGCGTAGTCGTTGGAGATGTCCCAGCTTGGCCAGGAGTTCATCAGTCGCCAGTTGTTGTTGTCCGGATGCTGGCGGTCGCGGACCATCTCGAGACCCTGGAAGTCCTTGTAAAACGTGTAGCGCATCTCCCCGATCGCGCGAAGAGTCCACTCGTTGTCGAAGGCGCCGATCAGAATCGCCGGCCGTTCCCGGAGGTCGGAAAACGTCGTGGAGGCTTCACCCCGGATCCGGTACGGCTTCCCGCGTTTCTCGAACACGGAGGCGAGTCGCAAAAGGCAGATCGCGTCACCCACGGCGATGTAGCGATCCCACATTGGCACCAACTGGCTCAGGGGAATCAGTTCGCGGGAGGATTCCAGAGCGGCGGGCGTCATGCCCTCGATCATGGTCTCCATCTGCTTCTGCCTGGCATCCGAGCGGAAGTTGTACGCGCGACACTGGCCCAGGCAGAACAGGACGCCCCCGGGCGAGTCCAGCATGGGACGCCAGAATCGGTCCAAGTCGGAGCGCTGCCAGTGGGCGAAGAGCAAGACCGCCGTCATCAGGGCCGCGACGGCGCCGGTCGAGGCCAGAGCCACCTGCGGCTTCCAGGGCCGTGCGGGCGGCCGGGCCGCCACGTCGGGGGAGTGGAACTCGGGAACGTAGGACCCGGGATGCAGCGCGATCCGGGGCTCACCGTGGCGGGTGGGATCCTGGTAATACTGGGCCAGTTTCTTCCGAACCTCTCCCGCAGTCCCGCGGACGACCGGATCGGCGTTGGTATCGTAGTCCGGCGGCCGCCCGAAAACCTCGATCCCGAGCGTGCGCTCTTTGAGTGAGGAAGTATCGCCGGCCAGAGCCCGCTCCGTGATATGCCGGAGCAGCGCCTGGCATCGGCGGCTGCTCTGGAACACCGGGCTGCTAAGCAGACGCTCGAGCTGGGCGCGAATATCCTCGGGGCCGCATGGCCCCCCTTTCGAGGAAGCCGACCCCACCCCATCGGCGCTGCGGGACCCCATCTCGCTCATGGTACCACGGAAACCGGCGTAGTGTACCCCGGATTTTGAGGTAGCCCAACGTCCGCTAATACATTGATTCTTAAGACGTGCGGAAGGTATTCTACCGTAGAGTTCCGGCAAACGCGGAGCTGTTGGTCTAGCGAGGCGCTCTGCTGGTCACCGCCGCCAGGGCCGCCTGCAATGCCGGGGGATCGATGGGCTTGGGCAGATAGGCATCCACTCCGGCCGCCAGGAACTTCTCGCGATCGCCGCTCATGGCGTGCGCGGTCAAAGCGATGATGGGGACATTGCGGCCGATCGCTGCTTCCAGTGCGCGGATTTGGGCCGTCGCCTGCAAACCGTCTACCTCAGGCATCTGAACATCCATCAGGATCACGTCGTAATGCCCCTCGGAGTACCGCGCAACGGCTTCCCGGCCGTTCGAGGCCAGGGTGACCCGATGCCCTCCCCGCTCGAGCAATCGCACAATCAGCCGCTGATTCACCGCGTTGTCCTCCGCCACCAGCACGGAAAGCGGCGAACTCGGCGCAATCGTGGGAGTTGCGGCCGTCGAGGCCCGGCTATCGGCGGCCACCGTCTTCAACGCCACGGTGAACGAGAACGTGCTGCCGCGTCCAGGCTCGCTAGTCACCTGAATGGATCCGCCCATCATCTCCACCAGCCGGGCCGAGATCGTCAGGCCAAGTCCCGTGCCGCCGTGCGTCCGGGCAGTGGAAGGGTCGGCTTGCACGAACGCGGAGAAGATCGCACCCCGCATTTCCGGCGCAATCCCGATTCCCGAATCGGCCACCTCAATCGCCACGCGGGTGATTTCGTCTGTGCGCTCCAGGAGGCGCGCGGATACGCGTATGGTTCCCTGGTTGGTGAACTTCACGGCGTTCCCGATCAGATTGGTCAGAACTTGCCGCAGTCGCAGCGAGTCCCCGCCCGCCACCTCGGGAAGGTCTTCCGCAATGTCGAGCGAGAGGTGGATCCCTTTCTGCTCCGCGGCGTGCCGGAACAACGCAACCGTGCTGCGAATGGACTCGCGCAGCCCGAAGGAAGCCACTTCCAGGGAAAGCCGGCCGGCTTCGATCTTCGAAAAGTCGAGAATGTCGTTGATGACACCCAGCAGCGAGTCGGTCGACTGGCCGATCAAGTCGGCGCACTCGCGCTGTTCCGGCGTCATGCTGGTTCCGGCGAGCAGATGCGCGAACCCCTTCACCGCATTCATGGGAGTCCGCATCTCGTGGCTCATGTTGGCCAGGAACTGGCTTTTGGCGCTGTTGGCGGCCTCCGCCGCTTCCGTCTTGATTCTCAGCGCCGCCTGTTCGTCCAGTTTTCGGCGAATGGTTTCCGTCTGCGCCCGCACCCGCCGCCGCAGCACGATCACCCAGGAGAAGATCAGGAGAATGAGAACACCCATGCTGGCCACGGTCCGCCGGGCGCTTTCCCCGGTCCACCACGGAGGCTGCCGAAGCACCACCACGTCGCCGGGCGACCGCAACAGCAAGCGGAATGGGTGGGGCGCATAGGGCGCGACCGTGTCCTCGGCCTCCAGCATCGAGCAGACGCCGGTGATCCGCACCACCGAGCCCTTCTGCAACCAGGAGAGATCTCCGGAGCTGGCAGCCAACTGCGCGGTGAAATGCGCGGCCCCCGATTGGAGCACCAGGCTGCTGCCCTCGGCGTTGGAGACCCGGTCTACAACCGAACCCTCCATGCGTACCAACTGTCCGTCGTAGCGCCCATCCCGGCGGGCTTGCTCCGCGATGATGGGAGTGGGTTGCGGGCTTCCCCCGAAGCCTTTGAGGCGGAGAATCGTCTCGCTGAGCACGGGAGTGAGCGAGCTGGGCTCCGGGAACCCGACGGCTTCGACGATTTCCCCGGGCGCAATGCTGGGCGCTCCCGCGGTCGCCAGGAGAACTCCTCCGGTGTCGTCTTGGACGTACAACCTGCCCGGCCCCTGCATGATTGCGGTTCCCCGGATCCTGACCCGGTGGTCGGGCCGGCGTTCGGGTACGAACTGTTGCAGGCTGTCGATCGGACTCAGCGGCAAGGTGAACGGATCCGCCGGCCCGGGCTCTTCCAGCGCCAGGTAGTCTTCCCCCGACACGAACACGTTGATCCCGGTCAGTTGCCGCCGGGTATTGTAGGCCGTGCCACAGACTCCTCGCGCTCGCACTTTGCAGTCGATCCAGCGCGTCGGCCGCCCCGCGGCATGCAACAGGATGATCCGAAACCGATGAATCCCGTTGACCGCCTCCAGTAACCAGCGCCCGTTCGCCGGACTCACGGACTGCACCACCCCGCTGGCTTCGATCCATTTGCTGTCCAGCCGTCCGGCGATGAGGTCGTCGATGGAGGAGTTCGCGGGCGCCGGCAGCCGACTCCTTGTCGGGAGGGGGCGCACTTTGATCTGCGTGACGACCGGGGCAAACTCGCCGGCGTCGCTGACCCCGAAAACCTCGACGTCCTGGCCCGGCTGCAACACCAGACCCGGCAGGCCGCGGGCACTTGCGTATATGCCGCCGGTTTTGTCCTGGACGAACAACAGGCCGTCGAGCGGTTCGAAGAAGGTGACCACTCCACGCAGGTGGACCGGATAGCGCCTCAGTGCCTGGGGAGCGCTCAGCGCGTGCACTGCCGCGACCGTCTCCAGCTCCGCCGCGCCAGGCAGAGGCCGGTCGTAGCCGTACGTAAGCATGGATAGCGGCATGGCCTCGACCAGAGAAGGGGCGCCGGACTCCGGGGAAGCGAATCCCACGATCTCCGCCTCGCCCTTCCCCTCCAGAACGGAACCCGCGGAAGGGCGCAGCCGGATCTCCCCGGTCTGGTCGTGGAGCCAGAGACTGCCTTCAGGGACCCGGGTGACGAGACTCCCACGCATGCGTATGCGTCCGTCTGGCAGCCCCGCATCCCCGGCGGCAATCAGACGGGCCGCCGTCCACACCGGAATCTCGGACGGGGGTTGCGGTTGGCGCAGCACTTTGATGCTGTCGAATCTCTGTGTCCAGAGCTCCACGTGGGCCGGCTTTCCACGGAAGTCGCGGACGACACTCAGAACCCCGGACACCCGGAGAGTTGCGTCTACCAGCTCCCTGATGTACACATTCGTGTGCGCGACGATCCGCACCTCCAAGGGCCGGCCTTGGGAGACCATCTTCAGCAAGAGCCGGCGGCTGCGCTCGACCGATCCCGCCCGCACCACGCCCTGGATTTCGACCAGGCGGTCCTGGAATCCCTCCGCTATCAGCTTCTCGAGAGGAGCGTGAGCCGGAGTTGTCGTGCCCGACCCGGAGAGGGGCGAGACCTCGGCGTCGGCTAAGAAGGAGGTTCCCGCGTTCTCGGCGACGGCGCCCCGCAAGCGCACGCGCCAGCCCTGCTGAAGCGTAGCATCCAGGTGGTGCGCCTCGACGCGGACCGCGCCGGTGCCGTCCTCGACGAACAGCAGATCGTAGACCGGATCGACGTAGGTGACCGTGCCCTCGAGTTCGACCAGAGCGCCGGCCGGCACGCGCCGGCCGCTCACGTCGCCGATGCCCCGCTTCGCGTAGTGCTGCCCCTCGCGCGCGCATCCGCTCATGCACACAGACAGCCCTGCGGCACAGGCCAGTAGCAGCCAGGCGACCTGGCGCAAGGCTTTCCTTCGTCTTGAGACCGGGCAGGAGCTCACACTCCTCCTCCTCGATCAACATATCGGCCAGGTTCGCCGGGTTGTGAGGAACCGACGGACAGGAAACGACTTGCCCGATCCGGAACCGGCGTGCGAAGCGGTAAGCTGAAAAAGAGGAGCTCAGTGCCGATGAACAAACTGTTCCTGTCTCTTGGCCTGGTGGCTGCCACCGCTTTTGGCCAGTACAAGCTCGAATCCGCGGGCGCTCCGCCCTCCGAATTGGCGCCGGAGATCCGCGACGCGCTCGAAAAAGACGGCGCCAGGATTGCCGGGCCGGGCGGCGCATTCTGCGAGGTGTGGCTCCGCGTCAAGGTTCCGGCCGGCAGCAACAGCGAACAGAACGTCAGCTTTACCCAGATGCCGCACGGAGTGCTGCTGGGCGCCATCCGGTTTCCGGCCAAAGGCGCCGACCGCCGCGGCCAGGCGCTCAAGCCGGGCGTCTACACCATGCGCCTGAGCTTCTTCCCGGTCGACGGCGCGCACCAGGGTGTCGCTCAGACGCGCGATTTCGCGCTGCTCACACCGGCCGCGGACGACAAGGACCTCAACGCCACGCCCAACTACCAGCAACTCGTCGACATGAGCAAGAAAGCGTCGGGCACGCCCCACCCCGCTATTCTGAACGTCTGGAAGGCCGACAGCGCCGGGCCCGCCACACTGAAGCAGGAGGGCGACGACTGGGTGCTCTACAGCACCGTGGGCGACCGGCCGATCGCGATCATCGTGGTGGGAACGTACGCCGGATAGCGTGCACAGACTCCGCTATACGACACGCAACGGCATAACCATCACGCAATACCCGGGCAGGTACTCGCGCTGGGACATCGCCTCGGTGCGCCCGCTGCCCGAACTGTTCCCGGAAGAGGAGGGCTGCGCGCTGCGGCTGATCGAGAACGTCGTGAGGATCTACGGGCGCGTGTTATCCTAGCGAGTATTCCTCGCAAGGCTTCATCATGCGTGAACTTCGATACACCACGCGGAACGGCATCGCTGTCACCCGCACCGTGTCCAAGGTCCCATACCGGAAGGGGCTGACCCATCTGCTCCGCGAGCTGGACACCTATCGCGGGTTCTATCTCTCCTCCGGTTACGAGTACCCGGGCAGGTATTCGCGCTGGGACATCGCCTCGGTGCGCCCGCTGCTGGAAATTGTGGCCTTCGGGCGCCAGATGGAGTTCCGGCCGCTGAACCTGCGCGGCGAGATGCTGAACCGGATGCTCGTCGCGGTCTTGGGCGGCCATCCGCACTGGGAATCGCTCGCGCTCGAGGCGGGCGCGTTGCGCGGGCGGTTGCGGCCGCTGCCCGAGCTGTTCCCGGAAGAGGAGCGCAGCAAGCAGCCCTCGGCGTTCACCGTCCTGCGCGCACTGATCGAAGAGTTCCGACAGGAGCAGGACACCCGCCTGGCGCTGGTGGGCGCCTTCGGCTACGACCTGCTGTTCCAGTTCGATCCGATCCGTCTGCGCCTGCCTCGCACCGGGCAGAAGGACCTGCACTTGTTCCTGTGCGACGACATCTACTTCATGGACCGCATGAAGGAACGGATCGAGCGCTACCAGTACGATTTCGATTACGAGGGCCTCTCGACGCTGGCACTGGAGCGCTCCGGCGAGCCGGCGCCCCAGACCGCCGCCCGGGAAGCCGCCGAAGCCACCGTCGACCACACCGACGAGGAATACATGGCCAAGGTCGAGACGGTGCGCGAGGGAATGCGTTGCGGCGACTACTACGAAGTGGTGCTGCGCCGCACCTTCCGCGCGCCCTACGCCGGAAAAACCTCCGATCTGTTCCGCAGCATGCAGCTCCACAGCCCCAGCCCCTACGAGTTCTTCTTCCAGTTCGGCGACGAGCAACTGGTGGGCGCCTCGCCGGAAATGTTCGTCCGGATTGAGGGCGGGCGGGTCGAGACCTGCCCGATCGCGGGCACCGTGCGGCGGAGCGGCGATCCGATCGAGGACGCGGACAGCATCCGCCAGTTGCTGTCCTCGGCCAAGGATGAATCCGAGCTGACCATGTGCACGGACGTGGACCGCAACGACAAATCGCGCGTCTCGGTGCCGGGCTCGGTGAAAGTGCTGGGGCGGCGGCTCATCGAATCCTATGCCGGCCTGTTCCACACGGTGGATCACGTCGAAGGCACGCTGAAGCCCGGCTTCGATTCCCTGGACGCTTTCCTGAGCCACATGTGGGCGGTGACGGTGATCGGGGCGCCCAAGAAGGCCGCGGCGCAGGCCATCGAGGACCTCGAGATAGACGCGCGCGGCTGGTACGGAGGCGCGGTGGGCATGCTGGCGCTCAACGGCGACATCAACACCGGCATTACCATCCGCACCATCCACCTCCGGGACGGCGTGGCCTCGTACGGAGCCGGCGCCACTTTGCTGTACGATTCCGTGCCTGAGATGGAAGCGCAGGAAACCCGGGTGAAGGCCACGAACTTCTTCCGCGCGCTGGCCGGGCCGCCGCGGGCCAAGCCGGCCGGCCTGGAAGCCCGTCCGCGCCCGGGCGAAGGCGTGCGCCTGCTGCTGGTGGACAACGACGACTGCTTCATCCACACGCTGGCCAACTACGCCCGGCAGACCGGCGCGGAAGTCGTCACCTACCGGGCGGGTTTCCCGCTCGAGCTGATCGCGCGGATCGCGCCCCACATCATCCTGATATCGCCGGGCCCGGGCCGACCGGCCGACTTCGGCGTGCCGCAACTGGTGCTCTACGCCGCGCAGACGGGCATTCCCGTGTTCGGCGTCTGCCTGGGACTGCAAGGAATGGTGGAGGCCTTCGGCGGCAAGCTGGGCGTGCTCGGCTACCCCATGCACGGCAAGCCATCCACCGTGATCCATAAGGGGGCCGGCGTTTTCGAGGGCCTGCCGCCGCGCTTCAAGGCGGGCCGCTACCATTCGCTGTTCGCCCGTGAGGACACCTTTCCGGACTGCCTGGAGGTGACCGCAGAGTCCGATGACGGCGTGATTATGGGTGTGCGCCACCGGGAGCTTCCCCTGGAGGCGGTGCAGTTCCATCCCGAGTCGATGCTGACGCTGGAGGGCAACTGCGGGCTGCGGCTGATGGAGAACGTAGTGCGGATCTACGGGCGCCGATGCCCAGCGTCCTCATAGCCGGCGGTGGGTTGGCGGGCGTGGCTGCCGCGGCCGCCCTGGGAAGCGCGGGCTTCCAGGTCGAGCTCCACGAAGCCCGCGGGTTCCTGGGCGGGCGCGCCACCTCGTTTCCGGTTTCGCCCGACGATTCCGAACTCATCGACAACTGCCAGCACGTTCTGCTGGGATGCTTCACGAATCTGCTGGACCTATACCGGCGCCTGGGCGTGGAAGACCGGATCAGGTTCTACCGCGAGTTCCATTTCGTCGAGCCGGGCGGGCGGGTTTCCACCATGCGCCGGGGCCTCGGATCGTTTCTCGGGCTCGACTTCCTCGGCGCCGCCGACAAGATGGCGGTGGCGCGCGCATTGTTCGCCATCCGGCGCGAGCGCTCCCGGCGGCAGGACCTCGAGCGGATCACCATGCTCGACTGGCTGCGCGAAAAGGGGCAGACGCCGCGCGCCGTCCAGCGCTTCTGGCGCCAGGTGCTGGTGAGCGCCGTCAACGAGGACCTGGACCGCATGGCCGCGCGGTACGGCTTCCAGGTGTTCTGGCTGGGGTTCCTCGCCGATGCGCAATCCTCCCGGATGGGCCTGGCGACGGCGCCGCTCCGCGAGCTGTATGGCGCCGAGCGGCTGCCCAACGTTTCGGTTCACCTCCATTCGCCGGTCGAGCGCATTCCGATCCAGAACGGGCGGGCGCTGGGGGCCGATTACTGCATCTCGGCCGTGCCTTTCGAGCGGGTCGCCGCCCTGGTCCCCGAACTCGGCCTGGACCTGAGCGCGTTCGAGCATTCGCCGATCACCGGCATCCACTTGTGGTTCGACCGGCCAGTGCTCGATCTCCCTCACGCCACGCTGCTGGACCGCACCATCCAGTGGGCCTTCAACAAGTCCGAAGGGAAGTACATTCAGGTGGTGGTGAGCGCCTCGCGCAGCCTGCTGGAAATGCCCCGGGCGGAGGTGATCGCGCTGGCCTTGCGGGAATTGGCCGAGTTCTTCCCGCGGGTGACCGGGGCGCGCCTGGAGAAAGCCCAGGTCATCAAGGAGGCGCGCGCGACGTTCTCCGCGCGGCCGGGCATCGAAGCCTCGCGGCCCCCCGCGCGCACCGCCGTCCGCAACCTGTTCCTGGCCGGCGACTGGACCCGCACCGGCTGGCCCGCCACCATGGAAGGCGCCGTCCGCAGCGGCTACCTGGCAGCCGAGGCCGTCGCCGAAGCCGAGGGAAGACCGGAGAAGTTCGTGAGATAATCGAGGCTATGCGGAGTCTAGCAGCGTTCGCCGCCGTCCTGTGTGCGTTGGTGTTGCCCGCCCGCGCCGATCACCCCATGACCAAGCTTCGCGTCGAGGTCAAGAACGTCAGCGGCAAGCCGGTCGAGCGCGCCAGCGTGGTGGTACGGTTCATCGAAGGCCACTCGGTGATCAAGTTGGGCAAGCACATCGTCACCAATTGGGAGATGCGGACCAACCAGGAGGGCGTGGCCAAGATCCCTAGCATCCCGCAGGGGAAAATCCGGATCCAGGTGATCGCCAAGGGGTACCAGACCTTCGGCGAGACCTTCGACGTCACCGAGGAAGAGAAGACCATCGAAGTGAAGTTGAACCCGCCCCAGCCGCAGTACTCGGCGCACCAGTAGGCGGCGTTCAGCCGGTCATTTCCCAAGTGTGGCGCGCGGGCATTTGCGGCACGCGATAGGGCGCGCGCGAAGCGGGAAGCGCGGCGAGTTGCGCGGCGGCGGCGGCGCGGCCGGCGAGCGCCATCCTTCGGGCCGACTCGAAGAACCGGGCTGCTTCCCGAAGAACCTCCGCGCGGTCCGGCGCGTCGGGGCGCAGCGTCTCGAGGCAGCGACGGTATTGGCGAAGCAACGCCTCGGCCTTGGGATAGCGCCGGGCAGCGATGGCCTGCTGCAATCGGTCTCCGGTTTCCCTCAGCGTATCCCTCAGGCTCATTGGTAGGACTGCGAGGCAGTTTTCATGGCGTCGAACAAGTCGTTGAGGTAGGTGGCCTGCTGTTCGAGCCCGGCGATCAGGGCGTCGGCGGCCGACATCTGCGCGGTCAGATTCGCCTGGAGCTGGTCAACCTGTGTCTGTTGGTCGTCGATCCGTTTGCCCACATTGGTGATCTCGGCGTTGACCGAATTGGCGGCCGTGGCAAGGATGCCGCTGTCGGAGTTCTCCAATCCGTCCATGGCGTCGGTGGCGGCCTTGAGGAAGCCACCGCCGATGGCGCTGCCCAGGAAGGACGCCAGTTGGTCGGAGTTCGCGCGGGCGGTGTCCGAGAACGCCGTGGTGTCGATCGCCAGATGGCCGTCCTTGTCGAAGCTCAGGCCGAGGTCGGTCAGCGAGGAGATGGCGTTGCCCGAGCCGTCGCTGTACTGGCCCACCGAGCGGAGCGAGTCCCAGATTCCCGAGACGACGAACTGGCCCCCCAGCGCTCCACCGTTCGAGCCGCGATGCTTGTCCAACTCGTCCACCGCCGCGTTGTAGGCGTTGACGAACGAGCTCAGCGCATTGGAGATGTTGTCGACGGCTGGGCCGACCGTGATGGTGCTGGTGGCTTCCCCGAGCAGGTTCACGGTGAGGCCGGGCGCCAGCGTGATGGTTCGGGAGTCGCTGGCAGCCGCCTCCACGCCGTTCACCTTGTAGGTGGCCGTGGAGCCATTGGGAGTACCCGAGGCGAACAGGTCGGTGGTCCCGTCGTTCAACTGCATGGCGATCGCGCCCAGCTTGGTGCTCTGGAGCGCAAGCCGGTAGTCCGGCGTCCCGGAGCTTCCGATGTTGACGACGGTGGCCTGGACATCCTGCCCGGAGTCGTTGATGGCGGCGGCCAGATCGTTCAGGGTGTTGCTGGCCGGCGTAATGGTCACGCCGTTGAGCGTGTAGACCGGATTGGAACTGCTGCTGATGGTTTGTGTGGAGGGATCCGAGACCACGTTCAGCCCGTCCTGGCTCATCGCGGTGGAGTAAGCGCCCAGGCTGGTCACCTGGATGGTGTAGGTGCCGTTGGTCGCGTCAGCGGTGGTGGTTGCGCTGACCGCCGAGCCGTTGGAAACCGACGTCGAATGCGAATTCTGGCTGACCGCGGTGTCGAGGCTGGAGATGGCGTTCTGGACCGCCGTGACCTTTGCGTTCAGCGTGCCCAGCGCCGTGGACTCGGCGTTTAGCGTGGTCTGCTCGCGCTGGAGCTGGGTCATGGGCAGCGAGGCGATGGCCACCGCGCGACTGATGACCGACGCGAAGTCCGAGGAATACCGGCTGGTGCCGGAGAAGAGTGTGCTGCTCATAGTCGCTCCCTGGAAAGGGAAAAGGACGTGGCCGGCACGGGGCCGGCCACGTCAACCGCTTCCTTACGGTCGCGGCTCAGGGTTGAAGTTAGCCTCTCAGGAGGGCCAGCACCACCTGCGGGGCGGAATTGGCCTGGGCCATGGCTGCGATGGATGCCTGTTGCATCACTGAAGCTTTGGTGAGGTTCGCCGCTTCGGCCGCCACGTCCGCGTCACGGATGCGCGATTCGGCTGCCGAGAAGTTGCTGATCTGGGACTGGGCCAGGTTGATGGAGTAGGCCAGCTTGTTCTGGCCGGTACCCACCTTGCCTTGCACCACGCCCAGGCTGCCGACCGCGGCGGTGATCGCCGCGATGGCGGCCAGCGCGTTGCCGGTGGTGGTTGCGGTCGTATCCGGCGAGGTGACGGTCGCAGTGTTCAAGCCGCTGGTGGCGAAGAAACCCTTGGAGGCGGTTGTGCCGAACGAGCCCATGGCGAAGTTGCTGGAACTCTCGATGGCCAGACCACTGGTGGTCGCGTAGGAGGCCAGCGCGTAGATTCCAAGGGCAGCCGTCTGGGCGTTGATGGCTGCAACCGCATGCGCCACCGTGTCGCCGTTGGCGCTGGTCAAGGTGACGGATGCGGATCCGCTGGCGTTCCCGAACGTCAGGACTTCGCTGTCGCCGGCAGTCAGCGCGGAGAGCACGGCGGAGGCCATGCGATACACCCCGGCGTTGTCGGCCGCGGCCGTGGCAGCGGTCTTGACGCCGGTGCCGGCTGTAGGCGCGGCCACGGTCACCGAGAAGGCCCGGGTTCCACCGAGCGCCACGTACCCGTTCGAGTCGGCGACCGCGGAAACACCGTAGCTGCTCAGGGCCGTGTTGAGCTGGCTGAGCACCCCGCTGCCCGCGATGCCGCCGGTGCCACCGGTCACGGTGACCGACACCGTGGTGGTTGCGGCCGCATTGGTGTCGTAAAGCGCGAACGTGAAGGCCTGGGTTCCAGCGGTCAGGAACGTGTTCGCGGTGTTGTTAAGATCGACGTTGCCGATCGTCGTGCCGCCGCCGGAGACGCTGGTAGCGCCGACGCCCAGGCTGGTCGAGTCCACCCGGTTGGACACGCCGCTCAGGTCCACCTGCACCTGGGCGTTCGCCGCCGTGCTGCCGCCCCCGATGTACACCGAGATCAGGGAGTTGTTGGTGCCGCCGCTGACCAGGCCGATGTTCGCAGCCTGCCGGTTGATTTCGCCCAGCAGTGCCTGGTACTCGTTGTTCACCACGGTGCGGTTGCCGGTGAAGGTCGTGGAGCTGGATTGCGTCGCCAGGGTCTTCAGCCGGTCCATAATCTTGGCAATGTTGTTCAATCCGCCATCGACGATTTGCAGTGTGCTGATGCCGTCATTGGCGTTGCGCACGCCCTGGTCCAGCTCGGCGACGTCGCTGCGGTACTTGTTGGCCACGGCCAATCCGGCCGCGTCGTCGCCGGAGGCGTTGATGCGATAGCCGGAAGTCAGCCGGTTGATTGTCTGCTGTTGGAAGTTGGCGTTTACCCGAAGGTTCTCCTGCGCAACCATCGACGCCACGTTGGTAACAATTGAAAACGACATGATTCACATCCTGTTTTTGAGATATCCCGGCATCCTGCCGGGAGCGGCTGCAAGCAGCCGTCACCAATGCGTATCGACTCGTCCGGCGGGAGTTTGAGCTTATTTTCGGGCGCGGGTAACCGCCGGGCCGCAAAGCGCCGCGTTCCCTGAAACAAACCGGGCTGCCTGGGCACTATATTCTTGCAGCCACGGCGGCCCCATGGTGATTCTGCAACTCCACAAGAGGGATCTGACCAATCCCCGCAGCACGTATCTCCGCGCCTTCCGCGACAACGTCACGTCCCAGTGCGGGGAGGATGGCATCCTCAGGAAGATCTTCTCCCTGATCGGGACGACCAACAAGTACTGCGTCGAATTCGGCGCCTGGGACGGCAAACTCTTCAGCAACGTCTACAGCCTGCTGACCAACGGCGGCTGGACCGGGACCTTGATCGAGGGGAACCCCCAGAAATTCCCCGAGCTCGAGCGAACCTACGCGAGCCGCTCCGACCTGAAGCTGGTCAACCGTTTCGTCGATCTGGGCGCCAACCGGCTGGACGAGATCCTGACCGCCGCCCAAGCGCCCGCGGCGCCCGACCTGGTCAGTATCGACATCGACGGGATGGACTGGTACGTCTGGCGCTCGGTCACCCGCTTTCGGCCTCGTGTGGTGATCGTCGAATTCAATCCCAGCATCCCCAACGACGTGTCGTTCGTACAGGAGGAGAACTTCTCCTTCAATCATGGCTGCTCCCTTCGGGCCTTGGTGGCGCTGGCGAAGGAGAAGTGCTATGAACTGGTCGCGACCACCGATTGGAACGCGTTCTTCGCCGAGGAATCGGAATTCCCGAAGTTCCAGATCGCCGACAACAGCATCGACGCCATGCACGACGGCTCGGACTACCAGACGAAGTTTTTTCAGCTCTACGATGGCACCCTGGTGATTGCCGGATGCACTAGGCTGCTGTGGAAGGGCTGGCCGATCTGCTTGGAGGACATCCAGGTCGTCCCGCTGGCCTTGCGGAGGTTCGAGGACGCCGCGCACTGAGAACCCGCTGCGAAGTGTGAGCCACCCCGGCGATCTGCGCCGCCTACGGATCAGCAGTCTCGGAATACACAAAAAAACGCTCCCGGGTAAGCTGTTGACTGTTTTGGGCTGGGTGCGGCGCCGCCCGCCTGCGACAGCCGCCCGCTATTTTCGCTTTCGTTGATTTGACTTGT
>JBEKWU010000019.1:0-85930 GCA_049512775.1 Bryobacteraceae bacterium | reverse complement strand
GCCAGCGCGACGCGCTGCCACTCGCCGGTGGAAAGCTCGACGCCGTCGTTAAAACATTTTCCAAGCAAACTGTTGTATCCGTCCGGGAGGCGGGCGGCCACCTCATCGGCCCCGGCGGCGGCCGCGGCTGCCTCGATCTCGGCGGCGCCGGGCGAGCCCTGCGCATCTCCGAGCGCCACGTTCTCCCTCACGGTGGCGTTGTAGCGCACCGGCTCCTGGAACAGGACCGTGATGCGGCGCCGGAGTTCCTCGATGGGGAGATCGCGCAGGTCGGCGCCATCCAACTCGATGCGCCCCTGGTCGGGATCGTAGAAGCGGCAGAGCAGCTTGACGAACGTGCTCTTGCCAGCGCCGTTAGGGCCGACGAAGGCAACGACGCGGCCGGCCGGGATATCGAGAGTGAAGTCGCGGAGGACGGGTTCCGGGCTGCCAGGATAGCGGAAGGTCACGTTTTGGAAACGGATTCCGATCCGGAGCGCGACAGGCGCCGGCTGGGGCGAGGGCGGGCTCAGCACGGTGGGCTCGAGCGCGAGAAACTCGAACAGGTTGCCGAGGAACAGGCTGTTGTAGTAAAGCTGGCCCACGTTGTCCAGCAGCGAGCGCATCAACCGGAGCCCTTGCTGGAAGGCCTGATAAAACAGGGCCAGGTCGCCCAGCGTGATGAGGCCGCGAACGGCGCGCCAGACCATCGCGACCATGCAGCCGCCGGTGAGGACGATCGCCAGCGCGCCGGCGCCGAGTTCGGCCAGCGCCTGGCCCGTGGCCAGCTCCAGTTTCTCACCCCGCAGACGCGCGCGGAGGCTGCGGTACTCCGCCTGGAAGCGGTCGCCCAGCGCGAACAGCCGGAGCTCGGAGGCGGCCTCGCGGCTGGTGAGCAGCCAGTCGTAATACCAGGTGCGCCGCTCATCGGCGGTGGTACGCAGCCGCCACTCGTGCTGCCGGACGGTGTAGCGCAGCGCCACGTACAGCGCGGGCAAGGTGCTGGCGAAGAGCGCCAGGGGCAGCCACAGGCCGAAGGGAACCAGCACGGCGAGCATCGCGGCTAGCGTGATGCCGTTCTGAAGCAGGCCGCCCAGGCTCTCCAGCAGCATCACCGGGCGGTAGGAAGCCTCCAGGCGGGCGCGGTGCAGGTGGTCGTAGAACTCGGGCGAATCGTAGAAGGCCAGGTCGGCCTCGACCGATTTGCGGTGGATGAGACCGTTGATGTGGTCCTGCACCAGCTCGGACTGGTGCGTCCGCACCCAACCGATGGTGGTGCGCAGCAACTCGGCGAGCAGCGTGACGGCCGCCATCGCGACGACGACGATCAGCGCCGGCCGCACGCTCTCCCACGCCCCGCCAGCCTTCACCGCCGCGATCGTGCGATTCACCAGCGGGCGTGTCAGATAGACGATCGCCAGCGGCAGCAGCCCCTGCACAGCCAGCAGCGCGGCCCAAGCGGTGGTCCAGCGCCGCGCCGCGGCCCAGACGAGCGCCAGCGCCCGGGGCAGATACCGGAGCTGGCCGGCGGCCTTGCGGAGTTTGGCAGAGAGGAGGGGCAGCACCAGGGGCTTATCGGCCATTTGCGTGCTGCGTGATGGCGGCGTGCAACTCGGGGAGGCGCGCGAGATCGCGGGGATAGGCGAGCCGGCAGACCAGGCACAGGGCTGCCACCCGGCTCAGCGTCTCGAACTGGAGTTTGAGCGCGCTGCGGTCGGTGACATCCAGCACATAGCTGCATTTCACGAGTTCGATGAGCGCGTCCCGCGGCGTGAGAGGGGCGATCGAGATCCCGTCCGCGGAATCGGCGAGCAGGTAGAGCCGGTGCAACGGGAGAGGCTGGGAAGAGAACGGGAGCGCGCGCTGGAGGCGCCCTTTGCTGGAGTAGTGACAGACGCGCGGCAAGACCGCGGAGCCGCCCGCGAGCGCGGGCACGACGTCGGGCCAGAGGCGCAGGCCGGGATAGCTGGGGACAACGTGGAAGGCGCCGCCCGTTTCGTGGAGGAGAAGGCAATCGTCCGTGAGCAGTGAGGCGCCGCGGTTCACGAACGCTCCCGCCAGAGTCGATTTTCCCCGTCCGGCCTCACCCGCAAACGCGATCGCGCCACCAGGAGTAGCAACGGCGCTGGCGTGGAGCACGGCTCGGCCCATCCGACCCAGGACCAGCGGCATGACCTGGTCGAGGAACAGGTGACGGATGGTTTTGGGCGGCGTGCCCGGATGGGGCCAGCACCGAACCGTCTTAACGTCGTCCGCAACGAAGAAGGTGGCGAGGCCGGGAAACTCCAGCAGGTAGCCTCCGGCGTGGCGTGAAATCGATAGCCACAGGCAGCCGTCCGGAAGCTCCCAGCGATGGATGGGTTCCCCGGCCGGCAGTGGAGGCTGCCGCTTGCTGGCGCGAAAGACGACATCCGATTCGGAGCGGAGAGAAGGAGGGAGCTCAGGCAGGCTGACGCTGCTCTCGATCGCGAGACCGCAGAACTGGAAGGTCATCGGAAGGCGGCCCGGAACCACAACTCGATCCCGAGCACCGAATCCAACGGCCAGACGTGAGGCAGGTCGTTCTGGCTGTGTTTCCATCGCTCCATGGACTCACGAAACATCTCGGCGACGCAGTGCTGGTCGATCCAACCGTTACGCGCGATGCGCGCGGAGTGGAAGACAGAGGAAAGAGCGTCGCACTCGTATAGTTGCGCGCTAGTATGAGAGAATTCGGCCTTCGTCGAACGCTGGAGGACGGGCTCGGGCAGAAGCCCCTTCATTGCCTGACGAAGGATGAACTTGTTTTGGCCCAGGCGCAAGAACTGATCGGGCGGCAGGGCAAGTGTCAGTTCGATGAGCCTGCGGTCGTGAAATGGGTGACGGGCCTCGATGCCGCACCGGGCAGCGGCACGGTCTTCCATCTCCATGCAGAACGTGCGCAATCCGCTGAATGGGATCTCGTGTTTCCCCTTCTTTTTTCGAATGCGCTCGGCGAGGTGAGTGCTTCGGGCGAAAGCATCCGGTATCCAGGGGGCGATAGGTGCGCGGGAGGTCCGGGCACGTTGGAGAACGCGGAGGGCGTCGCGCCAAAGCGAGCGAACGCCTTCAAGGCTCGGCTGGGCGCGGAGTCGACCAAGGGCACGGCGGAACCTGCTTTCCTGGAACGCTGGATGTCCGCACGAGTCATCGCCGCCCAGTCCGGTGAGGATGACGCGAAAACCTTTTTCGCGGGCCAGGGTGGAGCAGAAGTCCGACATGCGGCCGTTTCCGTAGTCTGGCAAGTCAAGATAGCGCTTGGCGCAGTCGGGGAACCAGGCGGGATCGGACGGCGCGGGCACTTCGTTCGATTTCAGGTTCCAGAATCCAACTACCTGGCGGAACCAATAACTCTCATCTGCCGGCAGCCCGGGGAAGACGAGAGAGAACACTTCGAAGCCGGAGCCGGATACCACGCCCTGACGGAACAGATGCTGGCACATGCCGACAACGCAGGAGGAGTCGATCCCACCGCTGAGCTCGGCAGCGACCGGATGTTGGCTGTACAGGCAGCAGCGGACGGCTTCCTGAAAGGTGTCGCGGAAGTGCTCCGCGTATTCCTGGTCCGTCTTATGGCGGATCTGCCGAGAGGGATCGAAGTTCCGATAGCGCTGCTTGCGCAAGGCCCGGGGGCTGACGATCAAGAAGTGGGCCGGGGGCAGCCGCAGGATGCCCTCGTAGAGGGTTTCATCGAGGCTGGTTACCTCGGTGGACAGGTGCTCGGCGATCATACCCTCGTTGGGCCGTTTTGGGACGGAAGGGTGCTCGAAGAGCTGGTGGAGTTCGGAGGCGCACAGGAAGGTGCGGCCATCGGTGTAGTAGAAGAACGGCCGGATGCCGAGGTGGTCACGGGCGCAGAAGAGCGTGCGGTGGCGAGGATCCCAGATGACGTAAGCGAAATCACCGATGAGGCGGCGGGGAGAGTCCTCGCCCCAGCGTTCGAAGGCCCGGAGAGCCAACTCGGCGTCGGCGCCAGTGCGGAGCGAGGCGCCGAGGGCAGCCTTGATCTCATCGCGATTGTCAACCCGTCCGTTGAAGACCGTGCAAAGCCCGCTGACATCATCACAAAGGGGCTGCCTGAGGTCAAGAGAGTCGGGGGTGGTGGCGAGCAAGGCGAAACCGAGACTTATGGGCCCGTCAGTATGGTGACCGACGCCGTCCGGCCCGCGGTGGGCAATGGCGGTGATCATGCGTTCGCAGAGCACAGGATCGACCGGCCCACCGTCGAGATCGTAGATTACGGCAAACCCACTCACTGGGAGAAGATCGGATCGAAGGAGGGATCCGCGCAGCCATCAAAGGTACGCCGGCGAGACTCAACTCGCTCGCCCGAGAGATGGAACCCGAGCTAGCCTTGAGGCTTATCGACCGTTCGGCGAAGGTCCTCCGTTGGGATCCTTGCGGACTGGAGCACGGTTCCCGGTGCTACTGGTAGGGACCGCAAGATCAAGACGGTCCCCGGCGCCGCTCCCCTGCATTTTGCTGACGAGAGTGGGGACGATGCTGCCGGGATGATCACCTGCGTTGGTATAACTGGCAATTCGGAGAAAGACCTCGCCGTGGACGAACGGTATCAGGTGGCTCCAGGTCGATCGGTCTTCGTCGACCGCAGCCCGGTAAAGGTAGACCTTGAGCGTGTAAGTACCCTCGGGCAGCCAGACCACCAGCCGACTGAAGTACTTTTCGAGCGACCATGCTGCATCTAGGTTGGCCCACACTTGAGCGGCGTAAACGTACTGCACACCATCTGGATCGTCCCAAACTGATAGAGGCACGCGGGAGGAAAACAGATTCATGGTCTGACTGGCGCTGCTGATCTCGACCCGATAGATGTCTCCGCCGGTGTAAGCGTCAAGGAGCACGACTTGCGTCATCAACTTGCCGGAGGAGAGGGTCAGGGTGCACTGGGCAATCTGGTCACCGGCATTAGCGGACCAGTATATGTCCTGCCAGCCGTTATTAGCGTCCGCGGCCGGGCAGTCGAAAGCCCCCGCAGACGCGACCGACGCCCACGGCAGCATTATCAACACAGACAACATGGCGCGCAAGACTGCAGACTTCATATATCCTCCTTCACAACGTTAATCAAGACCCCATCCCTTGGGCCTGGATCGACCGAGGACCGGGGGCGTGAAGTCCCACGGCGTAGAGCAGGGCTACTACCGCCCTAACCAGGCAGTGGTGGTTGACGGGTGCTGCCATCCGCGTCCTTCTTGCCCGTCGACGTGCCGTTAGTGAGCCGAGCGAGCTCGCCGAAGACGCTGAGTGTGGGCGTGGTATAAGGCTTGGCGGGGCGAGACGCGGGCGCCGCCCCGGGTGTCTGATCCGGTTGGTTCATCGGTTCGACTCCTCCGTCAGTGTGACGATTATACGCCAAGTGGCTCGGAAATACCAGAAGCATGTTGCGCTTTTCGATGCGCTAGGAATACTGGTCCCCGGGGCGGGCGGGGAGGGGGGTGTAGTGGTCGAGGGCGGGGGCGCCGAGGAGGATGGCGCCTTGGCATTCCAGCCAGGCGTGGGCGTCGAGGCCGTCGGGGGCGCGGGCGACGCCGAGGTGGAGGGTCGAGGGGTAGCCGTGGCGGGCCAGGAGGCGGCGGGCGGCTAGGGCGCGCACCAGGCAGGTGGACCTGGGGATGCGGGCGGCGGCGGCCGCGATGGCCCAGGCGAGGCGGGCGGGGGTGGCGGTGCGGCGACGAGAGATGCGCGGCGGCTTGTTGAGAAGGCGGAAGGGCAGCAGCCAGAGGGCGCAGCGATAGCCCGCGACGAAGATGGCGGCTTCGAGGAGGAGGAAGAAACGCCGCATGATTCACCGCAGAGGCGCAGAGGAAATCAGGCCGGCGGCGGCGAGTTTGTCGAGGAGGTCGCGGAGGTCGCGCTCGCAGCGGGTGGGCTCGACGTCGTACTCCTCGAGGATGGCATCGCGGATCTCGGCCAGGGTTCTGGGGGTTCGGAGGAGGTCCCAGACGCGGGTTCCAACGGGGTCGAGGCCGTAGTAGATGGCGGTTTTCAGGTGAAGGATGGCGGCCTCACCGCCGAGGTCGCAGGAGACCTGGTCGGGGGAGACGACAAACCTGGAATCGTCAGACACCAAGGACCTTTCTGCGGCGGAGGAGGGCTGCGAGGACGAGTCCGGCGCAGACGCCCAGGGTGTTGGCGATCATGTCGCCGATTTCAAAGCTGCGGCCGGGGACAAGCCTTTGGGCGAACTCGAGCGCCACACCGAGGGGAACCGCTCCGACGGCACACATTAGCCCCGTCGGGGCGCGGTCAAACGCGAGTAGAGAGAGAAGGGCCAGCAGCGCGTACATGAGGAAGTGCGCGTCCTTGTCGGTGAGGTGCGCGGCGGCGAGCGGTATGCGGGCGGCAATGGCGCCGGGCAGCAGCGAGCCGGTGATCACGGCCGTAAGGACGAGGAGCCAGAGGACGAAGGAGAGGCGCGAGGCGGAGGCGGGCTGGAGTGGAGCGCACATCTTATTCACCACAGAGACACAGAGGACACTGAGGACAGGTACCACTCGACGGTGCGGCGGAGGCCTTCATCGAACGGCATTTCGGCCCGGAAACCGAACTCGCGTTCGGCGCGGGTCACATCCAGGCAGCGGCGCGGCTGGCCATTGGGCTTTGAGGCGTCCCAGACGATGCGGCCGCGGAAACCGGTCAGCGCCGCGATCTTCGTTGCCAGGTCGCGGATGGAGATTTCCCGGCCGCTGCCAAGGTTGACGGGATCGGGTTTGTCGTAGCGCTCGGCGGCCGCGATGATGGCGGCCGCGGCGTCCTCGACGTAGAGGAACTCGCGGGTGGGCGAGCCGTCGCCCCAGCAGACGATCTCGGAGCATCCCTCGTCAACGGCCTGGACGCACCTGCGTATGAGGGCCGGAATGACGTGCGACGACGCGAGGCCGAAGTTGTCGCCTGGGCCATAAAGGTTGACGGGCAACAGAAAGACAGCGTTCATGCCGTACTGCTGGCGGTAGGCCTGGCACTGGACCAGGAGCGCCTTCTTGGCGATTCCGTAGGGCGCGTTGGTCTCCTCGGGGTAGCCGTTCCAGAGGTCGTCCTCGCGGAATGGAACCGGGGTGAACTTGGGGTAGGCACAGATGGTCCCCAGCAGGATGGTTTTCTCGACCGCATAGCGGCGGCAGGCCTCGATGAGCTGGATGCCCATGATGGCGTTGTCGTAGAAGAAGCGGCCGGGATGGGCCCGGTTGGCTCCGATGCCGCCGACCAGGGCGGCGAGGTGAAAGACGATTTCGGGGCGCTGGGCGGCGAAGAGGCGGTCGATATCGGCGGCGCGGGTGAGGTCGTACTCCTCGATCCGGGGCACGAAGACCTGGCCGCAACCCTGGGCCGCTAGCCGCTCTACTAGATGGCTCCCTAGGAAGCCGGCTCCGCCGGTGACGAGGATGCTCTTGCTAGTTAGATCCATGCTTCACCACAGAGGCACAGAGGGCACTGAGGTCGGCATCCACCATTATGCGCACGAGCTGCGGGAAGGTCACGGTAGGCTCCCAGCCGAGGGCGCGGCGCGCTTTGGAGGCGTCGGCCACAAGGTGATCGACCTCGGCGGGGCGGAAGTACTGGGGATCGATTTCGACGTACTCCTGCCAGTCGAGCCCGGCGCAGGAGAAGGCGAGCTGGACGAATTCCCGGACGGTGTGGGCCTCGCCAGTGCCGATGACGTAGTCGCCGGGCTGGTCTTGCTGGAGCATCAGCCACATGGCGCGAACGTAGTCCGGAGCGAAGCCCCAGTCCCTGCGCGCGTCCAGGTTTCCGAGATAGAGCCTGGTCTGGACACCGTGCTTGATGCGGGCGACGGCACGGGTGATCTTGCGGGTGACGAAGGTTTCACCGCGGCGCGGGGACTCGTGATTGAAGAGAATGCCGCTGGAGGCATGCAGGCCGTAGCTTTCGCGGTAGTTGACCACGATGTTGTGGCCGAAGACCTTGGCGCAACCATACGGGCTGCGCGGGTGAAAAGGAGACGCTTCCGACTGGGGCGGCGGCGTGCTGCCGTACATCTCACTGGAAGAGGCTTGGTAAAAGCGGCAATCGAGGCCGGTGTGGCGGACCGCTTCGAGGAGGCGCAGCGTGCCAAGGGCGACGATGTCCCCGGTGTATTCCGGGGTTTCGAAGCTGACCTTGACGTGGCTCTGCGCACCGAGGTTGTAGATCTCGTTGGGACGGATCTCGGAGAGGAGCCTGGCCAGCGAGCTGGCGTCGGCGAGGTCCGCGTAGTGCAGGAAGAAGCGGGCGCCGGGGGCATGGAAGTCCTCGTAGAGATGGTCCACGCGGCCGGTGTTGAAGGAGGAGGAGCGGCGCTTGAAGCCGTGCACCTGGTAGCCTCTGGCGAGGAGAAACTCAGCCAGATAGGAGCCATCCTGGCCGGTGATGCCGGTGATGACAGCGGTGGTCATAATGTTCACCACAGAGGCACAGAGGACACAGAGAGCGCTACTGTTGATTACCGCAGAGACGCCCGGGAACGGCACGGGCAGGCGCCGGACGCGGAGTGGTAGACTTCGAGTAAGCCCATGCTACGGCAAGTGAAGATCATCGTCGAGAAGCACCCGGATGGCTACGTGGCCTACCCGCTCGGTCTCAAGGGCACGGTGGTGGGTGAAGGCGGCACTTACGAAGAGGCCCTCGCTGACGTCAAGTCGGCCATCGAGTTTCATATCGAGACCTTCGGCTCCGAGGTGCTGCCGGAGGAATCACCCGTCCTGGAAGCTTTCATCGCCGAAGCGACCATCCCAGCCTGATGCCGAAGTTTCCCGTCGACGCTCCAAAGGCCAGAGTGATGACGGCGTTCCGCATCCTCGGATTCGAGGTGGTGCGGGAGGGCAATCATATCTCCATGCGCCGCCTGCGACCTGAGGGCGGATCGGACTTCCTGACGATTCCAAACCACGCGACCGTCAGAGCCTCTACGTTGCGTACTGTCCTGACCCAGGCCGGCATCGCTCGGGAGGACTTCCTGCGCGCCTACGAGCAAGCCTGACAGGTTCACCACAGAGGCGCAGAGGGCGCAGAGGCACGGGTCTGGAGGGTGGAGAGCTTGGGGAGGAGGGAGCGGCGGAGGAGGTCGGCGAGGCTGCCGACGACCATGGGCTCGACCTGGGATTCGAAGCCGTGACCGAGCTGGACGAACTCCAGGTCGGTAAGGGGGACGTGGAGGGTCCAGCAGGCTGGGGCATCGGCGGTGCTGAAGGATTCCTCGTAGAGTGTGTGATTGACACGCATGGAGATGTGCTGGAAGCCGAAATCGTGAGAGGCGCCGCGGACGGCGAGCCAGCACTGGTCGATGGTTTCGGCGGAGGCGAGGGCGTCTTCGAGGGTGCGGAGGCGGAGCTGGGCGTTGAGGACGCGGAGGAAGGTCCTGGGAACGATGAGGCGGCCGGCGGCGCTGAACTCGACATAGCCGAGGTGCTGGATGCCGAGCCAGGCGGCGCTGCAGAAGAGGACGATGACGAGGCCGGCGTACTGATTCCGCATCATGCTCTGGAGCAGCGAGAAGGTGGCGGCGACGCCGCAGACGGCGTAGAGAAGCAGGACGACACGGCGCGGGGTGAGACCGCGGGCGAGGAGGCGATGGTGGATGTGGCCGCGGTCGCCGGTGAAGATGGGCTGGCCGCGAAGGAGGCGGCGGGCGATGGCGATGCCGGTGTCGAGCAGGGGGATCGAGAGGGCCATGAGCGGGGCGGTCATGCCGAGGAGGGTGGCGGATTTCTGGGACCAGATGACGCCGTAGCAGCCGAGGAGGAAGCCGATGGAGAGGCTGCCGGAATCGCCGAGGAAGATGGTGGCGGGGTTGAAGTTGTAACGGAGGAATCCGAGGAGGGCGCCGGCGAGAGGCACGGTGGCGATGGCGAGGGCGTAGTTCCCCTGGAGGAGGGCGGCGATGAGGGTAGTGAGGGTAGCGAAGAGTCCGACTCCGGCGGCGAGGCCGTCGACTCCATCGATGAGGTTGAAGGCGTTGGTGCAACCGACGAGCCAGATGACGGTGAGGGGGATGGTCCACCAGAGGGCGAGCGGATGGCCTGCGAAGGTGGCGTGGATGCCGGCCCAGCAGGCGAGGGCGGCGGCGGCGAACTCGGCAAGGAACTTGTGCCAGGGGCGGAGGCCGAACAGGTCGTCGCAGAGGCCGGTGGCGAAAACCAGGAGGAAGGAGGGCAGCAGTTTCCAGGCGAGCGGAAGCGCCTGTCGGGCGAGGTGGCCCCCCTGGAGCGGGGAGAGGAAGAGGATGCCCCAGGCGGCGACGCAGGCGATGAAGATGGGGACGCCTCCGACGCGGGGGATGGGATGAGTGTGGAGCTTGCGGAGTTGGTCGGGGCGGTCGACGCAGCCGATGCGGACACAGAGATTGCGGAGCAGGGGGGTGAGGAAGAAGGAGAGGATGAAGGCGGAGAGGCCGGCCAGGAGGAGGGAGTACATGGAGGGAAAGCCTAAGAAAAGATGCTCACCACAGAGACACGGAGGACACGGAGAACACTACTGAGATATGCAAGATGACGAACTCACGCATGCGGTGATTGGGGCGGCTTTGGAGGTGCATCGGGCTTTGGGACCGGGGCTGTTGGAGTCGGCTTATCAACAATGCCTGTGTCGGGAGCTGACGCTGCGGCAGGTGCCGTTTACGCGGGAGATGAGTTTGCCGGTGGTGTACAAGGGGTCGCGGGTGGATTGCTCTTATCGGATCGATCTTTTGATCGATGAGCAGGTAGTGGTGGAGGTCAAGGCGGTGGAGACGATCCTGCCGATCCACGTAGCGCAGGTGCTGACATACTTGCGACTGGGGAACTGGAAAGTGGGCTTGCTGATCAACTTCAACGTGCCGGTGCTTAAGGCGGGCATTCGGAGATTGATCCTTTGATGGTTCACCACAGAGACACAGAGGACACGGAGAAGAAAGACACTTCGGAGTCAGAAGGATCGTCTCCACGTTGGGCACCCCGACGCCGGGGCACCCAACGGGGGCGCAGACTGGGATGGCGGCTTTAACGGGCCAACCCGGGAGAAGGGACCCGGCGGAGCCTTCTTGCCCTGGATCGATCGGGCTTACGGCAGCTTGACCGGGCCGTGAACCGAACGAATTGACTAAGCGACAGCCTCCCATCTCTGCTTGAGGAATCGATTCCCTCTTGTCCCGCCCTTCTCCTCCTATTTTCGGGGCGGCAAGCCTTCTTTCACCGACGGATGACCCCGAAGGCGTCATCTCACCCCATGCCACTGGCTGAGGCAGGATCCCGAAGGCGCAGAAGCACCAAGACAGACGATAACGGTTTCCGGAACCGTACTGCTGGTTTCAGGATAAGGGTGAGGAGCGGGGAGAGAGGGGCCGAGAGGGCGGAAGGGAATGAAAACATGGGGGAAAGAAAGTTAGAAGAAGAGTCACTCACCACAGAGACACGGAGGACGCAGAGAAAACGCTCACGGGGGCCTTGGTGGGAAGGCCTAGAATGGCGCAGATGCCCGCTACGCCTTTGGGGAGGTCGTAGTGGGTGAGGAAGGCTTGGTGGGCGCGGTCGGCGGCCTGGCGGATGAGGGCGGGGTCGGCTGCTAGTAAGTGGAGCAGGGAGAGGAGGGAGTCGGAGTCGCCGGGGTCGATTTGCCAGCCGCAGCGGGTTTTTTCGATGAGGCGGGCGGGGGTGGCGTCGCGGGGCCCGATGAAGAGGATGGGGCGGGCGGCGGCCATCAGGGCGTAGGTCTTGCTGGGAACGACGCAGCCCAGGGTGGCGGGGTTCTGGGTGACCAGGCCGATGTGGCAGGCGGCGAGGTGGTCGGAGAGGCGGCTGGCGTCCTGGTATCCGAGGAAGGTGACGTTGGGGAGGCAGAGGTCTTCGAGGGCTTTGCGGCGCGAGCCGGCTCCGGCGAAGACGAAGCGGACGGTGTCGTCCGAGGCGAGGCGGCGCATGGCTGTGGCGATGGTGTCCACGTCATGGGCCATGCCTAGATTGCCGGAGTAGAGAACCGTGAGGGGCCCGGAGGGAAACGGCTGGGGGCGAATGCGGGTGCCGTCGGCCCAGTTCTCGGCGACCTGGATTTTTGAGGCGGGGATGCCGCGGGCGATCAGGCGGTCTCTCATGCAGGGGCCCAGAGCGATGATGGCGTCGGCGTGGCGGCGGGAGTAATCGGCGAGTGCTCCGGTGGCGCGGGTGAGGAGGGAGCGTGGGGGGAGAACGCCGAGGGCGACGGCGACATCGGGGTAGACGTCCATTTCCCAGATGAAGTGGCGGGATTTGCGGAGCTTCTTGAGGAGTGTGCCAATCAGAGGGAGGAGGGGCGGTGTGGTGAGGGTGACGACAAGGTCGGGCCGCGCGCGGAGGCTGCGCCAGGCGGCTCCGGCGTAGAAAGAGAGCCAGGAGGCCAGGCGGACGGCGTGGTGGGAAGAGCGGTTGGCGTAGGAAGGGCGGGCGCAGACGATGGTGACGTGATGGCCCTGGGCGGCAAGGTGGCGGGCAACGTCAGCGAGCAACTGGCCGGTGGGGGCGGGGTCAGGGGCGAAGAACTGGTTGAGGAGCAAAACCTTCAAGAAGATTCACCACAGAGGCACAGAGGACACAGAGAAAGGCAACACTGGGTTAGAAGGAACACATTAAAGATTCACCACAGAGGCACAGAGGACACAGAGAAAGGCAACACTAGTTTAGAAGCAAAACCTTTAAGAATCAGCACAGAGGCACAGAGGCACGAGGCCTGAGGGGGCGGCAGGGGTGGCCGGCGCAGACGGTGTGGGGGGGCATGGATTGGCTGACCACGGAGGCGGCTCCGATTACGGCGTAGTCTCCGATGCGGGCGCCTGGGAGAACGGTGGCGCGGGCGGCAATCCAGGCACCGCGACCGATCTCGATGGGGAGAGTGACGAGGGGGAAGGCGGGGTCGTCGAAGTCATGGGTGCCGGTGAGGAGGTGGACGTATTGGCCGACGCAGGCGTAGTCGCCCAAGGAGACGCGATCGAGGGCGTAGACCCAGGAATACTCTCCGAGAGAAGCGTGATGGCCCATTTCGAGATTCCAGGGAAAATCGATGCGGGCGCGGTTGTTGGGCGAGGCGGTGGGGGCGATGCGTGCTCCAAAAGCGCGAAGAAGCATTCGACGAAATCCGCGGAGCGGGCCCGGAGAAGCGCGATAGAGACTAGCGCGAACGACGGACCAGAGAAGAATCCGCAAGCGCAGACGCAGGGTGAAGGGCGCGCGCTGCTGTGGAACGGGATTCGAGGACCTTGGCGTCGACGAGGGAGCGGTACCAGAGAGCCTGGAGGAAGTGGTAGGCGAAGCCTTCGGGGCCGTCGAGGAAGCCGAGCCTGAGGAAATAGCGGTAGAACCAGTAAAGCCAGGCACGAAGGAATAGTGGCACGCGCTGGTAGAGATTCTCTTTGAACCAGCGTTTGCGGCCGGCCTGGCCGGAGAGGCCGCGGGAGGTGGCGGCGGCGCAGAGGTCGCGGGCCTCGCGGGCGGCGTAGCCGATGTGCTTGGAGATCCACTCGTCGAGGCTCTTGCGGTTATCGTGGATGAGGTCGGCCTGGAGGCGAACGACCTGGCCGGAGCGGAGGACCATATGTTCGTCCATCCAGCGCTCTTCGCACATGGCAGCGCCGCGACGCCAGATGCGGAGGAGCCAGAGTGGGTACATGCCGCCGCGACGGATCCAGCGGCCGAGGAAATGGGTGCGGAGGCGGACCATGGCGGCGGAGACGGTTTCAGAGAGGAGCGGGAGGCGGTCGCGAATGGCGGCGCGGAGCTCGGGGGAGAGGATCTCGTCCGCATCGAGGCGCATGATCCAGGGGGCGTCAGTCTGGATGTTCTGGATAGCCCAGTTCATCTGGGTGGCGTAGTTGATCCAGGGGTGGACGAGGACGCGAGCACCGAAGGAGCGGGCGATTTCGACGGTGCGATCGGTCGAACCGCAATCGATGACGAAAATGCCGGCGGGGAGGCCGACGAGGCGATTGAGGCAGGCGGGGAGGTTGGGTTCTTCATCTTTTGTGAGAATGATGAAGGCGATTTGCGGACCATCCGATCCGTTGGGCGCATCCGATGCACGCACATTGACATAGTGAACAGCTTAGAGAGAAGTTCTCCCATCTTTCAGCGTTCTGGGTTTCAGAAAGCGGGCGGGATTGCCGGCGACAACCGTCCAGGGCTCAACGTCGCGATAGACGGAGGAACGGGCGGCGACAACGGCTCCTTCTCCGACGGTGACCCCGGGGCCGACGAAGACATCAGCGCATACCCACGCATGGGGGCCGATGGTAATCGGCTTTGCGACAAGGGGGAGCTTGAGGTCGGTGTAGTCGTGGGTTGCCGAGCAGAGATAGGAGTATTGGGAGACAACGCAGCGGGCACCCAGCGTGACTGGGGCGACGTTGTAGCAGTCGACGTATGGACCGAGCGCGGCGCAGTCTTCCATTACCAGATTCCAGGGCGCCCAGATGCGGACGGAAGCGTGGACGGCGGCGGTAGGGGCGATGCTAGCGCCCATGCGACGTAGGAGAAAGCGACGCCAGACGTGGAAGGGCTTAGGAGAGGGACGGAAGAACATGAGGTAGATTAGGGACCAGAGGGCGCGGCGGAGGCGGTTGACGCGCGGGAGGGAACTAGGGATTGACTGCGGATAGAGCATCGAGCGCATTGAGAAAGATTGGGAAAGATCGAACGCGGCTGCCTGTCGCGCCCAGCTAT
The DNA here is from genome assembly GCA_049512775.1 of Bryobacteraceae bacterium. Taxonomy (GTDB): domain Bacteria; phylum Acidobacteriota; class Terriglobia; order Bryobacterales; family Bryobacteraceae; genus Fen-330. The sequence goes on along the minus strand of JBEKWU010000019.1, from coordinate 71,255 downwards.
TTACATGCCATGAGATGAGAGCGACGCGATCAGCGCCGACGCACGTAAATGTCGGTCTTACTCACTCCGAGGCGGGCGGGGCCGAGGCCCCAGAACTCGAGGCGATCATATCCGGGGAGCAGCGACTCGGCGGAGGCGTACTCGGATAGCCACGCGTCGTCAAGCACGATCAGCCCGCCAGCTTTGACGCGTGAGCCAGCCACGGCAACGCAAGACATTCGGTCGGGGGTTAGGGGACCATCCACCAGCACGGCGTCCCAGGCGGCATCGCGCACAAAAGCGAGGTAAACGGCCAGAGCCCCATCGCCATCGAGCAGGTCGACATAGCGGAGGTTGACCGCGGATGCGAGCGAGTCGCTTCTGAGACGTGCAGAAACCAATTCGAACCAATGACGATCCGTCTCGACGCTCGTCACCTGGCAGCCCGCAAGAGCGAAGAAGACGGTAGAACCCCCGGCGCCCCACTCCAGGACTCTCATTCCGGGCCGCAGGTGGGACCTCAGAAAATCGATTGCCGGATAGGTGATCCAAGGCAAGCGCAAGTCAAGCGGGGTCTTCCGGGAGACGCGGTTCACCACCCAGCGGACCGCGTGGCGGGGGCTGAAGATCATATGCCTCACAACAGAGGCGCTTCTCGTCCAGAAGGTGCCGTACATCGTCGTGGGAGGAGAGGGGACCGGACTAGGACTTCTCAGTCTCGATCTGGGGGCGTATCGGCGTACCGGAGTCTGGACGCCATGCCGGGTTGTGGATTTCGCGTACTTTGAGCACTGTCATGTACTCGTAGATGCTCAGCAGCCGGCTGTACCTGTACCCAGGCAAGCCGTCCAGGAAACCGCCGCGCGCCAGGTACATGTACAAGAAGCGCAAGGTGGGCCGCATCGGCAGGCGGACAGACAGGTCCTTCAAGGCGCGACGGCGGGAAACCGGATCGGCGCAAAAGAGGTCCCGGAGAGATATCTTTGCGGTCTCGAGTGACTTGACGGTTTCTAGCGCTTCGAAGCTCGAGTAGCGGTTGTGCTTGGCAATCCAAGCCTCGAGACCGTTGTTGAAGCTGTGATGTATGAGGTGGTTACGCAAGCGGCCTTCGGGCCCTGCGAGACTCGCGGTGAGATTCGTGGTCCGTGCGAAGCGCACTGCTCTGGGACGAAACAAGCGCAGCACCCACGTGGGGTACAGACTGCTGTGTTTGATCCAACGTCCCATGAACATGTCCTGGCGGCGAACGCGATAGCCGACCTCGGAACTGAGGGGATCTGCTGTTACTTCAAGAATCTCGTCGCGCAAATCGGGAGGGGTCAACTCGTCTGCGTCCGGATTGAAGACCCATGGGTGCTTGAAATCGACTTGGAGCGATGCCGTGCGCTGCATGAGCTCGTTGTCGAAGCGGCGCTGGAAAACGCGTGCACCGAAGGCCTCAGCAATCCGAACTGTCCGGTCGGAGCTGAAGGAATCGAAGACGACAACATCGTCGCTCCAGGAGACCGACTGAAGGCAAGCGGGGAGGTTGCGTTCTTCGTTGAGCGTGAGTATCAGGACGGTGGCAGGCATGTGCTTGAGTCGTGCGGGGCGTTGGTTGCGAGGCTTCCAGTGCTCTGCGCGCCGAATACCCGCGGCTTGATGGGGCGGCAGGGATTGCCGGCGCAGATGGTCCAGGGCGGGACGTCGGAGGTGACGACGGAGCCAGCGCCGACGACGGCCCCCTCTCCGACGACAACGCCGGGAAGGATGAGCGCTCTGACGCCGAGAAATGCGTCCGCGCCGACGACGATTTCGCCGGTGACGAGGGGGAGGCGAGGATCCGAAAAATCGTGGGCGCCACCGCAGAGGTAGACTTCTTGGGCAACAACGGACCGACTCTTAAGAACGACTCTACCGAGGTTGTAGACATTCGCGCCCGGGCCGATGCAGGCGCGGTCCTCAAGGACGAGATTCCAGGGCATTTTGACGATGGCCGAGGAAGCAATGAACGGGCGGCCGGTGATCTCCGCTCCGAAGAGGCGAAGCAGGAGCACCCGCCAACGGATCATAGGTTTCGGGGTCGGCCGGAAGAGGGTGAGCCAGGCCAGTTGCCAGAGCGCGCCTTTCAGGCGTGTCGCGAGAGACCAGGGCGAGGCGAACTGCCCGTCCTGGCGCATAAGGGTGAGGTGCGACTTAGGGACGCCCATTGGGATCTCCGGAATGCGTGTGGACCAACTCGCCGAAATCGGAAAGGAACTGGGCTGCGACGTTGCGCATACTGAACTCCGCAGCTTTGGCGACGGCGGCGGTTCCCAAACGACGGGCGCGGTCTGGCGATGACACGAGCGACTCCAACTGGGACGCCAGACGGGCCGGGGCATCGGTCGCCCGGTGATCGAAGAACAGGCCGGTCTCGCCGTCGATGACGAAGTCGCGGAAGCAGTCGAGGCTGGAGACCACGGGTGCGAGGCCGGTAGCCATGGCCTCAAGGGGAGCGACGGGGAAACTCTCGCCGCGCTCAGCCAGGGACGGGTAACAGAAAACGTGGGCAGCCCGGTACTCGTCGGCGAGGCGGTGAGGATCGGAGATCGGGTCGGCGAACGAGATGGGCATACCTGCCGCAAGCCCGGCCAGATGCCGCCGATACCGCTCGCCGCCCCCGCCCAGGCGAACTGAGACCGGGCCAAGCAGCTTGAGGCAAAGGTGGGGATAGCGGGGGGAGAGGATCGCGAAGGCGCGAATCAGGAGCTCAAGGCCTTTCTCGGGGTGGAGGCGACCGGCATACAGAATCGTCTGGGGCCCGGCGCTCGCCCGGGGTTCAGCGGGCGGCTGGAACACGGCATCTTCGTACGGATTCGGGATTGTTCGCAGCCGCGGCGCAGCGCCCGGCCATTCCGAGAGGACGGCGTTACGGACGGCTTGAGAGGGGGCACTGAGGACGGCGGCCCGCCAATAGAGGCGCATTTGGCCCTTAGGGAACCGCTGGACATTGATATAGATTATCCCGGCGCGGCTGAGGAAGGAGGCGAATACCGGGAGCCAGAAGGCGTTCGTGACCGTGATATCGGCCGACGGGAGGCTTCGCAGGATGGCCAACGAGTAGAGCAGATCCTTAAGGAGGTCGACCGGGAAACAGCCAGTGCGCTGAAAGCCCGAGCGGCGAAGACAACGGACGCCATTGACGGTCTCGGCCGCGCACAGTCCCGGGTACGCGCGAGAGACCAGCGTCACTTCGTGGCCAGCCGCTGCGAACTCGGTGGCCAGCTTGGCCCAGATCTTCTCCACCGCGCCGGCCGGCCCAGGTGGCGGGAGCAGGAAGGGCCCCGTGACGATGGTAATTTGCATTTGCCTTGTACCTTTCGGAGGACTTACAGGTCCCTAGCCAGGTCCCGATGCGCCGGGGTTGCCGGTAAGCTCAAGTTCGTGCCGTTTGGCCCAGATGAGGAATTCGTATTCGGCAAGCAGATGGCAGAGGATGTAGCCGTGTAGGCCGTCAAGAATGCCGAGCCTGAGGAAGTAGTGATAGAGCCGACTGTCGAATAGAACTCGGCTAAGAGTTTGGCCGGGAAACACGATCCACAAAGAGTGAAGAGGTGCCCAACGCGTAGCAGGAAATTTCGGCGCGCCGGGCACCGCAGCCGCCCGACTCGCCGTTTTGGCTCCAGGAGCGTTCCGGAGAGCGATTTTGACCGTGCACGAGCTGGCGTTGTCATTCAGTTCACGATGCAATCGGGGTTCGGCCCCCGGTCCAGGCACCACTCGTAGACGTTTCGCATGTTGGCCGCGGCCCGCGGCCACGAGAATCGTGCCTCGACGAGGGCGCGCCCGCGAAGGCTGAGCGCGCGGCAAAGCGGTGCGTGAGAGCGAAGCACAGCCTCTCGACGGCGCCGGCCAGTCCTCGGGGCACCGGAAGGAACGGTCCGGTGACGATGGATATCTTCACGGTTGCGTGGTTGGAGAGCTGTTGATAACTAGGGGGAGGTCGCGCTGTTCAGTTACAGCGTCCGCTACCCTGCGAATGCTCGATCGCCCGTTCTCTCGAGAAGACGTTGGCTAGTGTGGAGGCCCAAGCCCTGGCAACGGCGTCGATCTCAAAAATGGGCAACAAGAACTTCTGGTCGAGTTCCACCAACTCGTCTCGGTGCGCCTGATCCGCCATACGCTCCCTGAAGAACCGCACCCAGTCGTCAAGCCGTAAGGGCAAGATCTCTGATCGGGGATGAAAATTGTCGGACAGATAAACCTGATTCGAAACGACCACCGGGCACCCATTGCCAATCGCTTCAAGGACCGCCACGCCGAAATTCTCGTGTTGTGACGGGAGCACAAACCAACTGGCACGCTGAAGAAGATATGCCTTGTCAGCACCGGTCACCTGCCCCAGAAACAGGACCTGGGATTGGAGATGCTTGCGGATTATGAGCCGCTCCAGGCGACGAAGATACGGGCTGTCTCCCGGTCCCGCTACCAGGAGGCGCCAGTCCGCAGGGGGGTGTGCTTCTGCCCACGCAGTTAGAAGGAATTCCAGGTTCTTGTGGGGGTGCACGCGTCCCAGGAACAGACAGATTTTCGTGCCGGGAGGCTGGAGCAAATCCGCGTGCTCGGGCGCTTCCACGCGGCGTCGGGAGGGATGTATTCCGTACGGTATCACGATGCATCCCGTGCCACCCAGGTGGAAGGTTGTTCCCGCGAACTCCATCTCGCGACGTGTTGTGAAAAACAGGCACTCGGCACGTTGAAAGACGCTGCGTTCGCGCCAGTGCCAGTAGACCGATTTCTTAATGGCTTTGATCCACCCCTGACGAAATACCGACCAGGGCTCAATCATTCCGTGCGGGAAGCAGGCGTACGGGATTCCAAGGCTGAGGCACGCCCGTGCTACGGCCCAGCCCGGGTAGAACCACATTCCATGTATTACCACCCCGTCGTAGGAGGGGAGGTGCGCACCCAGCCATGTGCGGAGTTCGCGGGAATAGGCATAGGACTTTGGGAACACGATCGGCAGGTTATGTAGCGATCCGGATGGCAAGGGATTGTCGTCAATCCTGATTTGCCCAAAGCCGAGCACGTGACTGTCGATCCCATGCTCTCGACCTTGCGCTGAGAGATCGAGCAAGGCGCGGAGAGGGCCGCCTGATCTCTGATCCAGCGAACCGATCACGTGGAGGATCCGCATTCAGGAAAATCGGACGGCGCGATGATCATTCATGGGCATGGGCCCGTCGAACAGCCGGCTGCAAGGGAATTGACTCGCGAGCTATTAAGCTCAACACCGCTGGAAGCCGATCAGGTTAGTGACGAACGCACGGACGCAACTTCGGCTAGAGAAACGCTGGACTGCAATGTCACGGGATGCTGCTCCCATTCGCTCCAGCGTGTGGCGGGAGCACGCCAGGAGGCTGGAGAAGGCGCTGGATACAGTCTGGGGAGAGTCCGGATCAACAAGCCAGCCATTCACGCCCGGGTGAAGAGCCTCGGGCCAGTTGCCACAGCGGTCAGAGATCAGGAGAGGCAGGCCGGCCCACAGGCCTTCGATGACGACTAGCGGGTTGCAGTCCTTCAGGGACGGGAGGATGAGGGCGTCGGCGCTCGCGAGCAGTGTGAGCATGTCGCTTTCGGATCGGTGGCCTAGAAGCTTGACCTGAGGGAGATGGTGATCACGTAGCCAGGCCTCGACGGCTGCGCGGTCGGGCCCCTCCCCAGCCAGGAGGATCATTACTTCCGGGGTGATCTGGTTTCGGGTCGTGCGAAGAAAGCTCAGGATGCCTTTGGTAGGTTCGTGGAGCCTCGCTGGCCAGAGCAGAACGAGTTCTCGGTCAGAGGCACCGAAGGCGGCGCGCAGTTCGGAGCGGCGGAGACGGAGTTGCGCGACGGCGGAATCGTAGAGCGTCTCGTCGACGAGATTTGGCAAGTGGAGGAAGCGTTTGTCCGCTGCAGGCACAATGGAGCGTACGGTTTGCTCCGCGATACTGCCGGGGACTACGAAACCATCGGCGCAGCTCAGAATGCGGCGCCGCAGAAGGGCAACGGGCCCGGAGTGCCAGCGTGTCGAGCTGGGGTTCGCTTCGGACCAGAAGAGGATGGTAGAACGGCGAGGAGGCAATCGCGAGAGCCCCGCAAGGCCGAACGAGGTCGGGTGGGCCCATGAGCCACCGACGATTAGCCAAGCGGGACGGTGCCACAACGTGTCACAGATGATAGCGGGGTTGAAGTGGAAGACGGCGTCCCCGAGCCGTACGTGGGCGCCGCGTGCGATCTTGAACGGGAAGCCGAACTCCCCAGGGGCGAGTTCCCAAAAGCGCCCGGGTTCGGTCTCCGCCATGAACAACACTCGGAAGTCGACGCCTTGGACGAGGAACTCCCGGTGGAGGCAGCGAAAGAGATGGAGCCGATAGGGGTTGGGGATGTTGGTGACCACGACGCAGCTATGGTTGCAGGAGGGCATATCAGTTCCTGGGCGAAGCACAGGCCGCGGCCAGTAGGTTGGCTAGCTTGTGCCCAACAGCGCCCGATCCGTACCGCTGCCAAACGATCGCTTGTGCTCGTTTCGCACGCTCCGCCCAAAGCGGGTAGGAGGACATGACCTGACGGATCGCGTCTGCGATCTCAGCGGGGTCGTTTGATTCCGTGTAGAGGACGCTCTGCTCAAGCTCGGGCTCCAGATAGCCCATCCTCGTGGAGACCACGGGGCAACCAGCGCCGAGATACTCGATCATCTTGAACGGGAACACGTTGCCGGGGGCGTGCTTGACGGCGACGTGGGGGTTGACGAAAATGTGTGCCGAGCAAAGTGCTTGAACGAGGCCCGCGCGGCTGAGACGACCGTGGAATACTATTCCGGACTGCGCTTGGCTTGCCTTGAGAGGCTGGGCCAGCGCCCCATCACCGATGACATGGAGTTCCGCCGATTCGAACCGGCCGGCGACCCAGGCTCGGCAGAGCTCTGTGACGCCTTTGCTGTGTTGCAGAGTTCCGGTGAACATCACGCGAAAGGGTGAGGTGGGAACTGCAACTTTCCTGGCAACGGCAGTTTGAAGGTCGTCACCAAGAATGCCGCGTAGCAGGAGTCTGTGGGGTACGCGGTCGAACTGGGCGAGCAACTCCGGGCTGGGGGCGAACACGGCCCGAACATGCTTCCGGAGCCGATTTCGAAGAGCGGTCCAGATGACGTTCCTCCAGCCGCGACTGCCATTCTGATAGACAACGGTATCGTCTTCGTATTCGAGGACGACGGGGACGTGCTGGCGCAAGAAGTAGTCGAGGGCGACGGCTGTCTCGGGCAACGAGCAGTTGTAGCAAATGACAACGTCAAACGGCCGTCGGCGGTGGTCCTCGCGGCAGGTGTGCCAGAGCGATGTGAGGGCAACGAACTGGCTGGCAAGAGGGACGTCCCAAGCCACACAGTACTTAACGAGCACCGGCGGCGTGGCATGGATCGCTGAGGCGACCGAAGCGTGCCATTTGCCCTTCCGTTCGGCGACGACACCAATCGAAAACAGGACAACCTCCGCGCCGAGCCCGGACAGAATCTGTGCGATCAAAGCGGCCTTCTGCGAGCCCGCCAGGGCGAGGCTGCGGTGTATTCCTCGCCGGGCGATGATGTCTGGCCCCTGGTAATTGACCAAGTAAGCGATACGCATGCAGTCCGTCTAGGCCTACTTAAGCGCGCCGACAACCCAATGCGGATCATCTGGCCGCGTGAACGCACGCACGCCGACATTGCGAGGATTGGCGTAACAGTCGAGCACATGGCCGGCGTCGATGCAGACGGTCCCGAGGTGCTGAAGCTGGCACAGGACATTCGCTGCTCCGACTCCTGCTCCAATGAGGACAAGTTCCACCGGCTGGACCAGGTTCCCCGTGTCGATGGTGTCGAACATTGCTTTCTGCGGCGATAGATTGATGAATTGCACTGAGCGCACCTGCTCGCGTGTCAGCGTCTCTTCGATCGCGCTACGCTTACCCGGGCTCAGCGACGTTACTACCACAACATGGCGCTGTCGCAACAAAAACTGGCGATCTGGGCCCAGCAGCAGTGCATACACAAAGAAGAACGGCACAGAGTTAGTGTGATCGACAAGAATTCGATGCCGGTCGAGCCAGGCGCACACATCCGGGAAATAGTGGTCACAAAGTGGCTCACCATCCTGTCGGACGAAATTCAGCGCAATGATGCCACTACCGGCAATTCGCCTGAGGCAGTCTGCGAAACGGTTCCGAGCATCTTCCCACTCGCCGCCGGTGTACGTTTCGAACCCGGTCGTAACCGTTCCGGATCGAAAATGCCGATGAAGCCTGTGCTTTACGTAAGCAGAGAGAATCATCCTTGCGTAGTGTGCGACGGGGTTCCTCCTCGAAGGAGTTGGCGGCAGCCGATAGCCAACCGTGAAGAAGCATTCGCCGTCGCTGAAGCGGAACACCGGCATATTGCAGTTTCCCACGGCTGAGTAGACTTTGTCGCGGAACTCCCGGTACCAGTCTTCCGAGTCCCGCTGCTCGAGGCTGCGCTGCTCGATCAAGTGGCCGGCCATTGACTTCGAGAAGCCCGGAATCTGAAGGCGAACCGTATACGCCAAACGGTCGGCTAGTGAACTGCTCGTGGAATTGGATATTGTCACAGGAGAATCCAAGTCGCAGGAAGCAGGCCGCGTGGAGGATTCCGGAAGCCATACCATCCGCTTCGAGGCGCCACAACCACGCTCCCGGGTTGGCTTCCGAGCCAGGCTGCCCACCAACTGTACGTACTGTTCGCAATGATAAAGTGCCGACACTGGGTCATCAGACGGAAGTCCTCAAGATGCGCGTTCAGGCCTTGGTGCCTGATCAGCGACACTCGTCCAGGCAGCCGGACAATATCCGGATCAACCTGGTGAGTGTCAGAGAAGACGAGGAAGTGTGGCTCCTCGCCGGAAATGGTTTTCACCGTGATTGCGGCCTGCTGGTAGTACGACGTCGGGCAGGTGTTGGAATACCGATCTCGTCGCAGATGGATGGCGACACAGTTGGAGGCAATGGTCACTTGGCCTGCGTGATTCCCTGCAGCCGGACCTAACCTGAACTCCCGACGCACGAGGTGCTCGATCTCAGTGAAGTACCGCGGGCTTTGGAAATAGCCCTCCAGGTACAGGTCGGTGAACCTGATGCGGGCAAGCAGCGGACAGTAACAGTTACGAAGCCTTTCCCGCCAAAACGAATCCAGGTGTCGAACGCCGAGCCACCGGAGGCGGCATCGGCGGCGAAGTGCGTCCACAGTTGCCGCTGAAAGCTCCGGTGCCGTCACCGCAAAATGGGATAGTTCGTATGATCTGCGGTAGGGATCTCTTGCGAAACCTGTGTGCGTGTCCAATGCGAGAGGTTGACCATTAGACAAAGCGAGTTGGCGAGCGGCGGCGTACTGGAACAACTGGTTTCCCAGGCCGCCTTTTAGTCGGAGAGCCAGCACCGCAGTTGTATTGGTGTCGGAGCTGTTGGCCCGCAGGTTTCAGAGGAGTTCGACTCGGGCCCCCATCGCTGTCGTCAGTAGCCCGGGCGCACGAGAAGCCAGATTATGTTGCCGCAGAGAAGAAATACGAAGGATTTCGCGATGGACTGTCTCAGGCGTATGGGATCCGTAATGGAGATACAGGGGACGAGTAAGATCGCCGCCACTTGGACATAACCTGAATGGATGTTGGCGCCGCCCATGCCGGTAATCATCCATGCAAGAGCACAGACGAGGACCGCGGGAAGCGCTACGCGAATTCTGGCAGAGCGGAGGAATGCAGGGACGACCAAAGCCAGCATTGCTAGAGTGAGGGTGACTTGCGCGTATCCGGGGATCTGGGTGTAGGAGAGGGGACCGATTTCGAAGGGCTGCGTCCAGGGGAACGGCACCAGCAGGCCGACAATGACGCGCTTGACCGGGGAAAGCGGCCCGCTGGAGAAGGCAAACGGCACATGTTCGGTGTCACTGGGCTGGTAGTTGACGGTGACCTCGGAAAAGAATCTGGAGAGGAAGGGAGTGCAGGTGAGCAGTAGGAGAAGCGTTAGGGCGCCGAGGGCGACTCGAGGCGAGAGCCTGCGGGAAGAACGCTCGAAGGACCAGATGTAAGCTGCGCAAAGCACAGTCAGGATCATGTACGGTGTCCTAAAACCGTAGAGAAGCCAGGCGCCAGCGGCCGCGACTGGAACGAAGAGCGCGACGCGGTGAACGGATGCGAGAAGGGCGAACACAACCAGGACCAAACAAGCCTGGAGCAGAATGTCTTTGTAGAAACCGAACGTCAACCAAGAAAAGGGCAGCAAAAGCGCGACCGTGAAAGCCAGACGACGTTTCTCCGGAGCAAGTCGCATTCGGCTGGCGATACCGGCTATTCCGGAGGCAGCGATCAGTGAGTAGAGCGCATTCCAAGGGATGGCAACCTCCGAGTAGACCGCGGAGAGGTAACACGGGACTGCGAGGAGGTGGACCGGTAGACGGTGATTCGTAGGAATGTAGTGGGACTGCGGTATCGGCATGGTAAAGCCATAAGTGTTCCAGTAGTCGACAGCAGCGCCAACGGCGAGGACGGCGGAATTGGTGTCTGCCCCACCTTCTTCTCTGATCACTTGAAGCGATTCGGGCTTTGCCCCCGGAGTGTAGTACCAGGCGGTCCACATCCAGTACGACAGCGCGCACTTTGCGAGGAAGATCACAACCATGGCAAGCAACGACGCGGCGGGAGCGGCTCTGAGGACCACCCAGCGGTGCAGGACGATGATTGCGATCAGACACGCGGCCATGGACGTCAGAAATGCCGAGTCGCGTCCGAAGAGGGCCGTAAGCAAGGCGAGCGCCCCCAGGCCGATGAGCCATGTCGCAGGCAGTCCAGCGACAACGGACAGACCGACAGGGCGGGTGCGGAGCTGAGCTGGCTGGACCGCCGAGAATGCTAGGGCATCTGCGGGATTCAATGGGACACTCCTCGAAAGCGCCAAGTTAAGCAGAGGGTCGCTCAGCCACAACGTACATTTGACCAGCACGGGGCTTAATAGGAAGAGCCAAGTAGAGCTTGAGCAACCAGCCCGGCGTCCAAGTGCGCCCCTTGATCGAGAAGGGGAGGAAGCAGGGAATCACCCGCCGAATCAAGAAACCCTCCGAGATCAAGAGATCGGCGAGGCTGGTGTCAGTGAAAACCGTTTTGTGGGTATAGTCGTCGAAGTACTCCCGAAAGCAGTATCGAAAGTTCGGCTGAATGATGAGGAAGCGGCCCCCGGGCCGGAGCACACGGCGGACCTCCCGAACCGTCAGGAGCACGTCGTCAGCGAGCAGATGCTCAAGGAGGTTGCTGGCGAAGACGGCGTCGAGAGATGCATCGGCAAAGCCATTGAGCGAGGCGCAAGACATGACATGCACCCGGACATCAGGAGCGGCGTAGGAGCGGACGCCGTCGAAAACATCGACCACGTGCTTCTCCGGCGCTTCGATGGAGTTGATGAAGCCGCAGTGGCCGGCCCCGAGATCCAGAATGCGAGCCGCGGGCGGGATGTCGCGCTGCAGGAAGCGGCAGAGAACCGGCCAAAGCCGCTTCCGTCTTGCATCAAAGGAGAGCCGCGATGCGAAGTAGGCTGAGTTCATTTGGACCGCCCTGAGAGGGGACGATCAGTTCGTGGCTCAATCACGGTGCGGTTTGGAGGCGGATGCGCGCTGGCTGCCAGCGGCCGCCCAGATTTCGGCGCGAGCATTCATGAGGAAGTACTCAGGATCGAGGGGGAAAGCAGCTACCTTTCTGTAGGCAGATCGTAACGCTTTGTCCAGATCAGGATCGTTAGCGAAAGTCAATTCGCCTCCCGCCGTATTGAGAGCAACAACGTACGCCCACCTGCCGCGCGCGAGATCGGCCGCGAACACGCGCGGGCTCCAAAGGCCCCTCTGCTGCAGGAGCATGAGGGCGGAGGTCTCGACCTCCACCCGCCGCGCCTGAAGGACGGCCAGCCCCGAGAGGCGATCGAAGAGAACCTCACCAGAGAGCTTTGCCGTCGCAGTGTAGAGACGTTCGGTGCGCGGGAGTTGAACCTGCCGAACAGACCAGAGCGGTGGCCAATCTGCGCGCAGCGTGGACCACGGCGTTAACGACAATAGGGGAGTCCTGAGGACGGCTGCGAGGAGAATTACCGTGAGCACTGCACGATACCGGCGGAGCAAGAATGCAGCAATTGAGCCACCCGCCGCGGCAAGCGCCGCATTAGCGTACGCAAAGTAATTCAAGCCGCCGCCAATATGCCAGCAGGTTCCTAGAGCTAGACCGTAAGCAAGGCAAGCGACCGTAAGCAGAAGGAACATGCCCGGCGGGAGCTTCAGGCGACGCCACACTGTTGTGGCAGCTCCGAAAATCACCAACCCGAGTGAGACAAAACTACCGGCCGAGAAAAGCCCCGCATTGCGGAACCAGTGCAGCCACTGGAAACGGGTCATGCCCCGGGTGAGAGTCCAGATGTTATACAAGAACCCCCCGTCCGTCAGCGCCTGCAAGAGAACGAGAGTGCCCACGCCACACAAACCGGCGGGAAAGGTGAACCAGTAGAGTTCTCGCCAAGCCCTGCGGAGCACGAAGAAGAGAATCGCGCCGAAGAACACCGATGCCGCCAACTGCTTTGCGAAGATCGCCGATAGGCCGAAGAGGCCAGCTGCGACGAGCAGCCCCCGGCGGGGCCGCTCCTGCGCGGTCTCGTGGGTCACCAGGAGAGCTATGGAAATGGCCGCGAGCGCCGCAGACAAGGAATCCGTCCTGTTTGCGGAGTACGTGATGGAGGTCCGCATCATCGCAAGGAGCAGTATCCACGATACGGGAATGCTCACCGAAGCGCCGGATGCCCTAAATGCCGCAACCGAAATCGCAGTGACTGTCGTCATAAGCGAAAGCAGACCCAGCACGTTGCCGTATAGCAGATTGGGGCCGAACCAGCCCACCCAGGGCGCGAGGAGCAAGGGAAAGAGCCCCGGCGTTTGGGGGGTCAACATCGGGTAGTCAGTAGGGGAAGTAAAGTAGTTGCGCCCCTCGGCTAGATACAGAGCAAAGTTGAGCTGGTCCCCACCATCTTGCGAGCCGAGATAGCCGTGCAGCGGATGAGTCGCAGCCAGCGTTGCAGACGCGACCACGACTGCGAGGAGGTGCAGACCCCACACCCAAAGAGCGATCTCCGAGATCCGATGAGCCCGTAAAAACAAGGCTGCGGTGTTCATTTGGCGACAGAGGTGCGGATGCCGGCCTGAACGGCGCTTTGGGACGTTCGCGACGGCCAGGCGGTGGACCTGATTCTCGGGATGCGTTTGAAGCGGTACGCCAGGATGAGGGCTATCATACGCCAACCAAGGCGGAAAGCCTTCCAGAAGTCACCAGTGATCTTCGATGTGCCGAGTCGCGGCCGGTAATTGACGGGGATCTCGACGCAGAGCAGGCCAGACCGGATCGACAGCATCATGAGTTCGGGCGAGAAGTGGCTGGCACCGACCGTAAACATTGCCGAAATGCCCCGCACCGCCTCTTTTCGGAACATCTTATACGTGCAGCCGACGTCCGTGAGGCACGGGCCGTTATGGAGGTACTCCAGAAGCTTAGCCACGGCGCAGTTGCCGTAGCGGAGGAAGCGGCCCATGTTGGACCCGGCCCAGATGCAGGATTTGGCTGTCCGCGTGCCGAAGACAACGTCGAATTCATCAGCGTACGCGAGGAACTTGTATACATCGCGGGCCTTGAAGGTTCCGTCGGGCTCGACGAGGATGATGATGTCGCCGGAAGCGGATGTGAGCGCTGTTCGGCAGGCATATCCGTAGCCCTGCCGAGGTTCAAGGACGACCTGAGCGCCGGCACGGCGGGCGATATCAGCGGTGCCGTCCCTGCTGTTATTGTCGACGACCAGCACCTGGTCGACCTCAGGCAGGCTGAGGTAGCTCGCAACTGACTGCTCTGTGCCGTCGGCCTCATTGTAGGCCGGCATGACTACGCTTACTCGGGAGCCGTTGTACATATCCGTGACCATGCAGAGGGAAGGCCTTGTTCCAATTCCAGCCCTTCGAAGTCCCTCGCAGTTCTGGGGCCGAGTTGCCAAGCCCAGGCGGCCATGCGCGCGAGGCCCTCGGAGAGGGCAAGGGAGGTCCTGCGACCGAATTGTGACTGGAGCTTGGAGTGATCGCAGTAGGCGTGCTGAGCCTCATTCCTGGCTTCGAAGTGCAGTGTGCCGGTCTTCCGGCCCATAGCCGTTTGAACGGCGTCGGCAAGCTCCTTGACGGAGTACGGCGTGTCAGCGCCGATGTTGAAGACTTCGCCATATGCGCCTGGTTCATCGACTGAGCCCGCGATGACCGGCGCCACGTCGGCAACGTGCGTAAACGCCCGCGTCTGAGTGCCGTCGCCGAAGATGGTGCACGGCTCCCCGCGCATGACCTGATTCATGAAGATGCCGATGACATTGCGATACTTGTCGCCGATGTTTTGGCGCTCCCCGTAGACGTTGTGCGGGCGGAAGACGACGTAATTCAGGCCGAACTGGCGGCGGGCAGCAGCGAGATCCAGTTCCACGGCGTACTTGCTGACGCCGTAGGGGTCCTCGGGTTGCGGAAGCATGTCCTCGGTCATGGGAACCTGACCGGCACCGTAGACGGCGATGCTGGAGGTGAAGACGAAGCACCTGGTACGGAAGCGAACGGCGGCGTTTATCAGGTTCACGCTGCCGATGAGGTTGTTCGTGTAGTTGAAGCGCCGGATGAAGTGACTGAGGCCTTCCGCCGCGTATGCAGCTAAGTGGAACACGTAGTCGAACTCGTGGGCTTGGAACAAGCTTTCGACCAGAACGAGATCGAGGATGGAACCTTCGACAAACTGAGCGGCGGGGTCAACATTCGCCGCGAATCCACCGGAGAGGTCGTCGAGGACGACGACTCTGTGACCACGTGCGATCAACGCGTCGGCAACGTGGCTGCCGATAAAGCCGGCACCGCCGGTTACAAGTGAGTGCAGTTTTGCCATTTGTGGTGTGAGTTGGGAGGGAAGCAAAAATTACCTCGATCAGCTGGGCATTCAGCGGGACCTGGTCGTCACGAATGGATTCCGGTATAAGATGTACGCGGCCACCGACCTGACCGAACCAATAGCTTACGCGAATCTATGGAAACCGAAGGAATCGGCCCTGGCGCTCTTTGAGCGGATAAGAAGGAAACAAATATGGCCTTGCTGGAAAGTGAACTACTTGAGCAAGCGAACGCAGTACCCGGAGTCTGCGATGGGCTGCCATTCGACGCGGCCGGTCAGGGTGCAGTCGACCCGTCCCACGATCGCTCTGGCGCCGACTCGGCGCAGATTCTCTTCCAGAGCACTGGATTCTCCGTAACCCAGCAACAAGAACTGGCGGGCGTCAGGGACTTCTGCGACGATCTTGAGCCGCGACAATCTAGCGTAGTATGCACCGAACCCGGCCAGATCCCCTACGACTGCAATCTCGTCGCCTGGGCGAAGTCCAAGCCGAGCGAGTTCCCGTGACACGACGATGTCAGTGAACGGCTTGGATGCGGCTGACACTACTAGTGTGTCCTTCAGTGTGGTCTTAAGTTGGAATAGACAGACACAGAGAGCCACTATTGTGACGACAGCACTTTGAGCTAACCGGAGCCTGCCGGGAGAGGCGGTATCGTAGATGGCAAGCGAGAATAGGACGAGGAACGCCGCGATGTACCGGGCCTCGATTCTGACCAATGCGTACATTGCAAACCCCGCGAGCGGCCAGAGAAGCAGCCAAGAATTCGGCACAACCGCGCGGCGCCAGCCCCGGGGCGAGAGGAAGCAAAGAACGCACGCCCCCGCCATAAGAGGGATCAGGCTGTCGCCACCAGCGGAAATGAAATCCCTCGGGGACCTCCCCAATGCAATGATCTGCTTCCGGAGATCGAAGCGCACCTGAAGGCCTTCATGAAAGAACGCCGGGTCATACCAGGGTGGGTACGTCCCAGGAACCGTATCCTTGAATTCGAGAACCGCCGGTTTGTGGCTAAGTATTCGCGGCGGATGGGCGGGGGTTCCGAGCGCCAGTGTTTGGCCGGCCCAGCCTGCGTAGACCGGGATTCCACCTTGCACCAGCCATGCGTAGTTCAGTCTGCCAGATTCACCGAAGGTCAAGCGGTGTTGCTGGCGGCTCAATCCGATCACAAAAGGTGCAACTGTGACACCGAGGGTCAACGCAGCGATGGCCAACGAAGATCGGCGTGACGACAGTGGGGACCAAGGAAGGGCCAGGATGCCGAGCAGCACGGCACACAGCGGCAGCATTGCCGTTTTCGCAAGATACGCCGAGCCAAGGACCATGCCCAGCAGAACAGAGGCACCCCACTTCGGCGGGCAGACCGCCATCCTGCAGCACAGACCGGCGGCGAGGTACACGAGAGCGGCGACGCATAGGTCAGGCGTGACCAAGTTGAGCCCGACCATCTGAAGTGTGCTCCAGAGGAACAATGCATAGGCGAAGCTTGTACGAACCCGAAAGTCGGCTAACGACGGAGTGACTGGTTGGCCGGCGCCGCGCAGCCGCAACCAGCGGCAGAGGAAGAAAGTGAAGCTCGCTACCGTGCCCAGTCCGATGAGCCAGTTTGTCAGATGGACAACTGGAAACTCGAAGTCCGGAGTCGGCGAGAGAACTTTCAGAACCGCGGCCTGTAGGCAGGGATACAGAGGGCTCCAGTAGGGGTGCACCAGCCTCCTGAGGTCGCCCTGCAGCAACCCGTCCGCAATGTCCAGATAGGAAATGCCATCCGGGTTCATCCCGAACCGATGAATCCAAGCCTGTTGCGTGATGACAAGAACGCAAAGTAGACAAAGCGCCGCGATCCATCTTCGGCGTGAACGGTCTGGAAACACATTGCACATTGGCGACGGTTTGAACACCTGGGGGAACAGGACGCGCCCTTCTGTCGACACTTATATCTCCCTAGCGGAAAAGTACCGTCTTGTTGGAACCCGCATGAATGGAGACGTCCGAGTACATCAAGAAGTTATCACTAACTGCTCAAAATGGAAATCCGGGGGAAGTGCCTAAAGAGCTGCAGTGCTATTCGGAGGCAAAAAGGGAGACTTGACTCCCGAGGCACAGCGCCGGTGTGCTTCCCGATAGGCGCGAATCAAGGCGAACCATGCGACCGGTTGCCGCCACAGCTTGACGACGTTCTCTCGGCGCAGGGGTCCGGCGCGGACAATCATCTTCAGGACGGTGCGACGTGCGCTAGCTGGTGCAGAGTCATTGGCGAGGTGGCGGATGAAAAAAACCAAAGCGGAAACGATTTTCTGCGATTCGGACCATTCAGCGCGTTCTGGAATTCTGCATCCGCCGGAGGAGGCGCGAAGATGAGTGAGCCAAACAGCAGGTTCGAAGATGAGTAGAGCACCACGGTGGGTCGCCCGAAAGGCGAAATCCATGTCTTCTAGCAGCGCAGAGGCTTCGAAGTTCTCATCGTATCCACCCGCCTCGATGGCGGTTCGCCTGCGGACGCTGTGATTGCCGCCGTGTAGCCGAGGAATCCCGGTGACTCGACCGAGACGGCTGCTGGGTATCGTAAGGGCGGCTGCGATGGGGTTCCCCACGGGTACCGGAGGTGCCAGAGTTGGCTCCTCGCCGGGCGTTGGTGTCGGGCCGGTGACAGCAGAGACGGACAGATCGGCGTACTCGGCAATGTGCGCGCGGAGAAACCCTGGCGGCAACACCACATCATCGTCAATGAAGAGAACCACTTGCCCTCTGGCTTCCGTTAGGGCGCGGTTCCGGGCCTTGGTCAACGAGGGCTCAGGCTGGCGGACCCAGCGAAGCCTGCCGGCAGTATCCGCTTCGGCAAGGAAGCTCTCAGTGTAAGAATCGTGCCTCGGGCTCTGATCAATGATCAGCAACTCATCCGGCTGCGGGTCCTGCGCCCACACCTGGCGAATCGTCGCAACGAGGACCTCGTCGCGAAGGTAAGTCGGTATCGCGACCGTCAGACTGGGAGCAGGCATGGATCAGTTGAGTGAATGGGACAGCCGGGCAGTTGAACGGGCGAAGAACATGGCTCGGATCTGGGATTTGTCGTCGTCTCCGAGGAGCGATGCATACGCAAGGGCGGAGTAGATGCCCACGAACAGCCCGATGTTCAGGAAGAAGCTGAGCCAGCCGGCGGCTGGTCCGAAGAGCGTTTGGGTCAGGAAACTGATCAGCGCTGCGGCGAGACCGATGCCAGCCACCGGCATCACCGCTTCCCGCAGCATCCGGACGGTGCTGAGGCCGAGCTTCCGTAGGGCAGTATGAAATAGGTAGAGGGTCTTGGGAATGATCGCGATTGTCAGACCGAGTGTTGCGCCAGCAACGCCAAAGTGTTGGCACAAGCAGACGCTAAGGATGACAGTCGCAACTCCCTCGAGGATCGCAAGACGACTGAGCAGAGAGATGTGGCCAAATGCGACCGTGTAGATGACGTTGATGTGCTCGACAGCAATGATGAGTGCGAACAACGCCAATCCCGCGGTCATGAGCCGGCCGCCGTACCGGGCAGGACCGACCCAAAGCACAATGAGAACTCGGTTAAAGAGGAGGATGCCAAGCGAGAGTGGGCAAGCCAGCATCAAGGTCAGGCGAAATACTTTTTCGTAGCTATGCCGAAGGCGAGGGAGATCGCCTTTTGCCCAGAGTTCGTTGACCGCGGGCATCGCGTTGTCGGATAAGCGGAGAACCAACTGATAGATGAGTACGGTCGGCATTTGCGTAATGTAGAACGTGCTCACAGCGACGGCGCCGAGTATGGATCCGACGACCACGTTGCCGGTATTGAAGGTCAACTGACCGGCGATATTGACGACGAACACGCCAGCGCTGAAGCGCAGCATTTCGAGATAGAGCGCTCGGTCTGCGTGCTTCCACGAGGGCCAGCGTTGAGGGAGCAACATGTGGAACCGGACTGCGGACAAGACGCTGGCAAGGGCCTCCACGGCGATGCTGGCGAGCATGATTCCAAACAGCCCGAGTCCCAATCGGACGGCCACCAGCGCGCCCAGCAGGCGGCCGACGCTCTGCACGGTTGAGATCAAGTTCGCAGCGGCGAGATCCTGGCTCGCGATTAGGGCAGAGTTGTAGGCGGCCAACGGGGTTCTCAGGACCGCCCAGCACGCGAGAACAATGAGACCGTTTCGGGCCTGCTGTGCCGTCTGGGGCGTCAGTTCGAAAAGCCGACCAACGTAAGCGCTGAAGACCAGTACCAGTGCAGCAAATACGATGTTGCTGCACAAGAGGAAGAGACGACCTGTAGCAAGAACCCGGCGAAAGCGTCTACCCTCGTCTTCGGCCCCGTGGGACTGCGAAAGGAACCGTGTCAGTGTCACCGAGAAGCCGAAGTCGACCAAGCTGATGTACCCGAGTACCTGCGAAAGCGCGGCGTACGCGCCCAGAACTTCGGCGCCCGCGCATTTCAGGATCTGGGGGGCCAAGATTGCTTGCAGACCGATCTGAAGCGCGTACTGAAACGCGCTAGCAGCGAAGCCCTTTGCCGCTCTGCGTGTTCTACTCATGGACGAACCGCGGCTGCCATCGCTAGAGCGCGTCGCATCACGCCGGTGCGCAATTGTGGACAGGGTGGGGATGCAAGGGTCGAAAGCGTGCGAGGGAACAAGGTGCCACCTGCGTATTTGAGAGGTTCAGCCCGCTTCACCTTCCCTGGCCGGGTCTGTGAAGCTCCTTCGCGTTGCACTAACGGTATGGGCTGCTTTGTTTCCACTGCAATCCTGGGGCTGAATTCCCCACCGAGGAGAAGCTGGCGGCGATCAGCGAACAGCCTTCAAACGGGATTCACGCGTTGTGTGATGGAAGCACGTCCTGGAGGACGGGAGAATACAGAGAACCGATCTTGCTGACATGTAAGGCAAGGGACGGACTTGCAAGAACGATACAGCCCCGTCTCGCTCCAGTTTCGGCCTGTGATGGCCGATTCGGAAAGTAGACTGACACGCGTTTGTCTTGATGGAACGGGAAGTCGCGTAGGCTTAGGCACTTACCGATTCCGTAGTCGTCGAAAGCGTACCCCGGGTCGTTGGGAACCTCGAAGTCATCAATCATGGCGACGAAACTGGAGAACGATCTAATGATGTATTCGATTTCCTCCCGAAGAGGGAGGTCATCATTCCCATGTGCGTCTAGGTAGAAGAACAGCCGTAGGTCCCGTGCGAGCTCCAGGCTTTTCAGAAACCGCCTGGAGTCCTGATGAACCAGTCTAACGTTAGGAATGGTTTGTAGGCGCTTCGACGCGTAAGCAAAATAGCGTGGATTCAGTTCTGAAGAGTACACACGAATGTTCGCGTTGTTCGCCATGAAGGCGGTCGTCGATCCACAGAAAGTGCCTGTTTCGACAATGGCTTCAAATCGGCATTCATTCCACAAATCGGCAAACACAAGCTGCCGGAAAGACTGGCCGTTGAACGGGCCACCCCAACCGTCGCTCAAGTGTGGCCGCATGTGGTACTCCAGGAGCCCCTGACATTTGGGTGGAAGGAGCCTGCACGCGACAGCCAGCAGCGAGAACGCAACCCTGCGGGCCGTGCCAGGTCGGGGGGACAGTGTCTGGTCTGCGCTCATGCGAGAAACTCCCTCGAACTGGTCGTGCGGAGTACAGCTTTCCAGCCAGGGAGGTCTGTGAGTGGGAGTCGTGTGGCGTGGCGAGTGATGATTCTATCCATGCGCCTAGGCTCGGAGTTCTTGAGGCGAAGAGCATCCCATTAGGATGGCTGTACTTGGGAGGAAGGCACTGAAGTTGAACCGATGAGGAAACCTTCGGGCGGCCCGCCTGTAAACCTCATGTTCGTAGTGGTGGACAATTACGAGGATCCGCGCGGCATATCGGAATGCGACTCGCGCGATGTTCCGCTCCCGTTCCTCGGCACCCTAGGAATCATCGATGAGAACAAGGTCGTAGGGCTCGAAGAAAATGTCAGCCACAGCGTTTGACCGAGTCGCGGTAGGGATGCCAACAGGGTTCATCTGGGATTCCTGCTTGATAGCGGCCAAGCGAAAGAGGCAAAGTGCCACGCTTTGGGTCGTATTGATCCGGTGTGCCGATTCCCAGCAGACAAGTGCGCCGGTCGCAATGGGGGCGGCGGTCACCCACCGCCCATGCCGCGATCAGTCGGTAGCCGAGATCTCCATGTTGGCATCCCAGGTTTCAATCAGTATCTTCCGGATCCCCCAAGGGTCTCCGGCCCGTTGCGTCCAGCGATGCTAAACGGGAGCTCTACCGGCGGCGCCGGAAAAGACCAACGCCGGCCAAGCCAAGCAGCGCAAAGGCATAGGTGGGGGGTTCGGGGATGTCCGATACAGTCACTCCATCGAGAGCCGGCCCCCACGCATTTTGTTCCAGAGAGGTGAACGTGAGGGTATCGTTTCCCGTCGCGGTGAATGAAGCCGATTCCAGGACCCACCCCATGGACGCATGATTGTGGCCCGTGGTGTCGAAGGTAAACGTCTGGTTAAGGCTGCCGACCTGCACCTGAAGCGACTTCACGATGTTGCCGAAGTCCATATTGCCTGCCAGATAAAAGCTGAGTATATAGGTCTGGCCGGCAACCGTGCTCAGGGTTGTGCTGAGCGATCCGGCAGCCACCCCGGACATGTCGATGCTGCCGTTGCCCTCGGCCGATTGCCAGTAAGGGACGAATATCCAGTCCACGCTGTTGCCGCCGACAGTCCAGGGACCGATCGTCCCGCCGTTGTCCACCTCGATGAGGGTAGACGGAGGATTCGCCAAGTTGAACCCGTCGCTGAAGATAGTGGTAGCCTGCGCGGACACAGCCACGCAGACCAAAGTCAAAACTAACGCAAACTTACGCACTGTGGACCTCCGAGCGGGCCTGAGGAAGCACGGCTCATTGGCCGGTCGTTCCAGGCCGAGATGTAGAACCAGGATTTCCGTTTTGGCCTCCTGGGCACCAGCCATCGCAGATGTCAATCGGGGTGGCGCGGAGGGCAGAGAACCCCGACGTCCGATTCGCCACGCTCAAGCAGGCAACCACCGCTCTCCGCATGTTATCTCCCCTCTGGCGACGCCCAATTCGAGCTGACACGCCATATTCCTCAAGCATAATACTCCACGCACCCTGTGCTCCGCAAGGCCAAAGAGGCATTCCGCGCAATTCAAGGGGTACTAGTACTCCCCGAGTGAACTCTCGCGGCAGAGGAGGAGTCGATCGAAATCCGCCAGTCGAGAGGTCCGAAGGGGCCCTCCGGACTCCTCATAGCCCGTATCCGTCCGGTCGGAGGACTCGGCGAAGAACACGAGAGTTTTGGCAGCTCCATGGGTGGAGCCGGCCAAGCGGTCCCGCTAGAACCTCAAGCTGTGAAACGAATCCTCGGCGTCACGAGGCAACCTGGTATATTTCCCGATTCCGCAGAGTGAATTAGCCCAGTGAGGGCCAAGAACGGACATGCGCTCCGCATAAAATCGGGGTGATGCTGAACTACCTTACGAAGCTCTATCAACTTGGTGCCTTGCCGTTGATCCGGCCGGGAGTGACTCAAAAGCTGAACGTTGCCGCCGCCGCGGCGGCGAGTGATGTGGTGGGGGCGGATGTGGTGCGCCTTATGTCCACGGTGGATTGCCATGTGGCGTTCGGGGCGGCACCGGTGGCGGACGCGAACAGTCTGTACCTGGTGGCGAACGTGCCGGAGTATTTCGGTTGTCTGGCGGCGGACAAGGTGTCGGCGGTGCGGGAGACGGTGGACGGGGTGTTGTATATCACCGCGGCGATGTAGTTCACCACAGAGACACAGAGGACACAGAGAATGATCCGACGAACGGGGATGACGGGGGTCGGGCGCGGGGGGATTCCGCAAGCTGGATTGCTCGCTCAATTCGATTGCCTGCAGAGGGCGGAGAGCCAGGTCCTGTATGACCGCCGTTACGGCGGGCCGCGGCGGAACCAGGTGATCCACAGCTCGGACATGAGTTATTGGGAGGCAACGCTCGCGACGGCCGCGGGTGGAGGACAGATCGCGTTCCAGGGGAACCCGGATGCGGTCATCAAGTCGTGGTTGCGCAATCCGGGAACCGCGGGGCCAGCCTCGATGCGCGTGGAAGCGCGGCTGGTGACGGGGAGCCCAGCGGCGTTCCGGTTGAAGCTGGGGAGCACCTCGCCGGACTTCGCCCTGACGGCGGAGTGGCAGGAATACTCGTGGAGCGCCACGGTAGCGGCGGGCGGGGCATGGGGAATCGCCAACGGCAGCGACGGGGCGGCGAAGACGATCGAGGTGCGAAAGGTATATGGGGAACTGGCGGCGGCGCCGGGGGCGTACGAAGAGGCTCCGTTCGATGGGACGCTGGGAGCGAGCTTCGGAGCGGAGAGCTACGACCCGGCGTGGACGGCACGCGGGCTGGATTTCGGGAATGCGCGGAAGTTCACGCGGTTTTTGAAGGCGCTGACCTTCGGTCAATCGACGATGTACGCGCTGTGCAAGTGGAATGGAACGCAGTTCGGGACGTACTCGACGCTGGTGGGGGCGGCGAACTCGAACGTGTGGGATTTCGGGCTGCACGGATCGTACAACGACGGGACGATGTGGCCGCGGTACGTGGTGAGGGCGGCGTCCGCCGAGGCGTATGGGGTGAATTTGAACGACGGGGCGTGGCACGTGCTGGCGGCGACGCACGATGGAAGCTTGATGCGGATCTACCTGGACGGGGTGGAGGTGGCCAGCAAGAGCGTGGGAGCGGCGAGTGCGACGCTGACGGGGCTGCTGATCGGGGGCCACACGGGGGGCAGTGCGCCTCCCAGCACGTGGCTGAGCTGGCCGGGAGAGATCGGGTACGTGCTGCCTTACGGTGTGGCGCACACGGCGGCGGAGGTGAGCCGGACGACGCGGTTCCTGGAGGGAGAGGGGAGAAGAAGAGGGATCGCGGCGGGCAGGCCCCAGAAGTTCGTGGTGGTGGAGGGCGACTCGTTCAGCGAGACGTCGATTGGGGTGCCGTACGGACAGAAGTGGCCGTACCTGGCGATACGGGGGCTGGTGAGCGTGGTGCAGCACAGGAATTACGCTTTGAGCGGGCGGCGTCTGGACCAGATGCTGGGACTGGGGCCGGAGACGACGTTCCGGCTGGCGCAGGCGGCGGCGGAGAAGAATGTCTTCTTGTTCTGGGGCGGGCCGAACGATATGGGGGCGGGGGCGGCCACGGTGTACGGGCGGATGCGGGCGCTGGCGGAGGGAGCGCGGGCGGCCGGGTTCAACCGGGTGGTTACTTTGAACCTTCTGCCTAAGCATGACGACGCGGGTTATAACGCGGTGCGGAGCCAGGTGAACGATCTGCTGGCGGCGGACCATGGATTCGTGGACGCGCTAGTGAACGTGGCGGCGGATCCGGTGATGGGGTTGGAGGAGACCACGGGGAACGCTACGTACTACTACGACGGCTGGCATCCGGCGGCGGCGGGACATGTTTTGATTGCGGCCCGGGTGGCGGGGGTGTTGGAGACGGTGCTGTAGTCACGGCCGGCTGGTAGAACTTGGTTTAGGGGGGAGATGCTGTGTCGGTCAGCGGACATTTCAGGAAGAGCTTGCCGGAGCTGAAGATGCCGAAGCCCGAGGAGTGGGCTGCGGAGCTGCGGTTCCGGGCGGAGGGGCCGATGATGAGCGGGAAGATGAGTCCGGAGCTGGCGCGGGCGCGGGATACGGCCAAGGTCGCGCAGCAGCAGATTGCTTCGGCGCTGGCGGCTGGGACGGTGCCGGGGTACGTCCAACCGGAGGATTACGATCCGGTGCTGCGGTTTCATTGCCGTTTTGGGAAAGACCAATACTGAGAAGAACGGATTCACCACAGAGGCACGGAGGACACAGAGAAAACCCTTAAAATAGGAACAACTCCTAAAACCTGTTCACCACAGAGGCACGGAGGACACAGAGAAAACCCTTAAAAGTGGCACTTCTCAACTTTTGCGCCTCTGTGGTGAAGAGGTTTTCCTATGCCTGGGAAGAAGAAGGTCAGCCGGATCGGTTGCGGGCGCATCAAGCTTGGCAAGCCGTCGAACCGGGTCGAGCCGCCGCGGGTGGTGGTGAGAACGGGGCTGGCTGAGCTCATCGAGCGGTGCCTTCCTAAGAGCAACTCCTAAAACCGGTTCACCACAGAGGCACGGAGGACACAGAGAAAACATCAGATCAGTCAAAAAGGCTTCTATGCCTCGTCCCTCCGTCTTCGTTCAAGTCTTCGTCTCTGCGGGCTCTGCGTCTCGGTGGTGAATGAGCTTTGAGGTCTCGATACCACCGCAACCCCCCCCAGATCACTCAAAAGGCGTCGCTGCCCGGTCCCTCCGTCTTCGTTCAAGTCGTTCAGAGCTTTACTCTCTGCGGTCTCTGCGTCTCTGTGGTGAATGAGCTTCTTGACACCCCGGAATGGATTGTGGAGATGGTAGAATCCGATTATGAATGCCAGAATCACGATTGACGGAGCGGGGCGGGTGGTGCTGCCGAAGTCCGTTCGGGAGGCGCTCCGGTTGGGTCCTGGCGATGAACTGGAAGTAGAGAACGAGGATGACCGCCTGATTCTGTCTCCGGTTCGTATCCCGCCGGGGCTGCGGAAAGAGAGGGGCGTTTGGGTGTATCGCTCGGGCAAACCGGCGAAAGCTTCGATTCCCGATCTCATCGAGGAGCAACGCAGCCAGCGGACCCGGCACGTTTCCGGTGAGCGGCAGTGAGAGTCTTCTTCGACACGTCGGTGATGGTGGCCGCTTTTTGGGGCGACCACAAGGACCACGAGAGGAGCCTGGAGGTGTTTGCGGCAGCGAACCGGGAAACCGGAGCGTGCGGCGCCCACTCACTGGCGGAAGTGTATGCAGCCATGACGGCGCTCCCGGTGCGTCCGGTGCTGTCCGCGGAGCAAGTCTGCCTGTTTGTGGAGCAGATTCCAGAGCGCCTGACCATCATCACGCTAGATGAAGCGGACTACCTGAAGGCGATCCGGGAAGTGGCGGAGCGCCGGGCCGCCGGCGGGCGCGTCTATGACGCTTTGCTGCTGGCGTGCGCGCGGAAATCTCAGGCGGAGACGATCTATACGTGGGATGTCAGGCACTTCCGGCAGCTCGCACCCGATCTTGCGGAGCGGATCCGGACACCCTCGGATTAGAGAAAAGGCGTTCACCACAGAGGCACGGAGGACACAGAGAAAAACGTCGGATCAGTCAAAAGGCGTCTTTGCCTCCTTCCCCCGTCTTCGCTCAAGTCGTCCAAGGCTTTCTTCTCCGCGGCCTTTGCGTCTCCGCGGTGAATGAGGTTTGAGGGCTCGATACCAGCACAACACACCACAGAGGCACGGAGGACACGGAGAAGAACGTCAACTCATTCAAGAGGCTTCCGTGCCTCGTCCCTCCGGCTTTCGTCGAATCGTTCAGAGGTTTGGTCTCGGCGGTCTCTGTGTCTCTGTGGTGAATCAGCTTTGAGCAGCTTCAATTCAGTCACAGTTCACCCGGTCGGGTCGATGCGTTGTTTGAGGGACAACGATGTCGAAACTGGTTCGGGTGGTGCTGGTTGTGGTGCTGGCGGGCGGATGTTTTGGGGCCGAGCCCGTGCGGAAGAAGAACTGGAAGAAGCAGTGGGTCATTTCGGCGGTGGCGCTGGCGGCGGCGAACATCTTCGATGCGCACAGCTCGATGGGGCGGATGGAGACGAATCCCCTGCTGCGGAACTCTCAAGGGCAGTTCAACGGGGCCAGAGGGGTGGCGTTCAAGTCGGCCGCGGCCGGGGGGATGCTGGTTGTGCAGAGTGTGCTCGCGCGCCGGAATCCTGAGATGTATAAGACGGGGACGGTGGTCAATTTCGTGGCGGCCGGGGCGCTCGGGGTGACGGCGGCCAGGAACTCGCGGTAGGGCTGACGCATTCAAAGAGAAGACCCAAAAACCTTCTCACCGCAGAGGCGCTGAGGACGCAGAGGAAAACGTAGATCCTATGGCGGGGTGCTGACGCTGCGGGCGCTGGGGCGGGTGACGGCGATGGTGGTCACGGTGGCGGCGGCGCCGGCGGCGGCGATGATGATGGCGGCTTTTTTCTTGTTGGTGAGCCAGTGGGCGCCGGCTTCGCAGGCGCATTGACCCTTGCCGACTTCGACCGGGGCTTGGCCTACGACCTGCACGAACACCTCTCCATTACTGCCAATTGACACCGTGCCCTCGGTCTGAGGCGCGGGCTTCACGGGGTGTCCCAAGGCACAGAGCTGGAGCCTGGAGGTCTCGGGCATCTTGTAAGCGGCTGCGCCTTCAAACAGTTGGAGCACACAGCGATCACAGACGCGGAGCGTCACGCGCGTGCTCTTGCCCAGCGTGACACGGGCGCCGTCGGGGAAGGTGATTACCGCGAGATCGCCGGCAGTCACGACCTCGTCATTCGTGGCGAGCGGCCAGTTGGGGGCGGCGGTGGTCGGGATCACGGTTCCGTTCACCTTGATATAACCGCCGGTGGTCAGGGTGGCAGCCGGTTGGGCGGAAAGGGCGAAAACGATCACGAAGGCGAGCAGCAAAGTCCGGAACATCGGGAGCTCCTTGAATTCATATCATACACCGGAAAGATGCGTGAAGCATATAGAAAAGGGGGCGGGTGGGCAACCGGGGGGAGGCGGCGTCATGGCGTCCGCGGTACCCCGGGGGGCAACCGGGGACAGCCCGAGCCGTCCCCACTGCGGACGGCCTAGGCAGTCCCTCGGTTGCGGGCGCCCCCACTGCGGACGGCCTAGGCAGTCCCTCGGTTGCAGGCAGTGGCTCGGTTGCGGGGTTTGTCACGGGGCGCAAGTGGTTTCGAGTACCTGGGGTAGCTGAGGGTTGGCGGCCGGGATGGAGGCGGAGGAGAACATGGCCGCGGTGGCGATGGCGGAGATCCAGGCCAGGACGAGGGCGTTGGCGGGGATGTAGAGGTTGAAGTCCACCGTGCTGTGAAGGAGGATGGCGGCGATGGAGGCGACACAGGCTGTGGCTAGGGCGCGGCCGTCAGGGGTGGCGTGGCGGACGGTGGCGCGGATGCCCTGGAAGAGGACGGCGGCGATGAGTGTGGCAACGATCAGGAAGCCGGCGAGGCCGAGCTCAGCGAGGGACTGCAGATAGTCGTTGTGGGCGTAGTCGTCGGTGAGGAGGGGGCCGGAGATTTTGTGCGGCATGAAGGCGGATTCGTAGCCGCCGAGGCCGCAGCCGAAGATGGGGTAGGCGGCGATGAGGGGGAGGGTCTCGCGCCAGAGATCGAGGCGGTCCTGGCGGGTGAGGCCGTCGGAGAAGTCGAGGGAACCGAAGCGCTCGATGAGCTGGTCGGAGGGGAGGAAGACGAAGAGCAGGGCGGCGAGGGCGGCGACCAGAAAAACCTTTTTCACCACAGAGACACAGAGGACACCGCAGAGGAGAACGGAGAAGATGGCGCAGGTGAAGCCCATTCTGGAGAGGGAGTGGAGAGTTCCCAGGAGCAGCAAGGCGGCGACGGAGAAGCCGGCGCAGGCGAGGAGGGCGGGGCGGAGGGGGCTGGACCAGCGGGAGCGATGGCGGCGCAGCACCGCCACGGAGTACATGAGGGCGAAGGGGAGAGTCATCTCGAGCAGGCCGGCGAAATGATTGCGATTGACGTAGGTGCCGTGGGCGGGGATCTGGCCGCCGGTCAGGTAGAACTGGAAGAGGCCGAGGATGGCTTCGAGGGAGGCGATGATGACCAGGGGGGCGGCGAGAAGCCACAGGCGGTTGGCGTGGTCCCAGGCGATCTTGCGCAGGATAAGAAACGCTAGCGTGCAGGCGGCGATCACCAGGAAGAACTCGAGGGTGGCGGCGGGTTTGACGGAGAGGGGGGCGGTGGAGAGGCCGGGAACCAGTTTCTGGGTGGCTTCCAGTTGTGCGGCGCGGGCGGGGGAGATCAGCTTGAGAACGGCCAGGGGGAGGGGGATTAGTTGGAAGAGGGCATAGGCGGGGAGCAAGAGCGCGGACCAGAGGAGCGTTTTGGGAAGGCTGGGGCCGCGCAAGGAGAAGAGAGCGACCAAAGAGATGACCAGGGTGGCGATGCGCCAGTGGAAGGGGACTACTCCGCCGGCCTGGAAGACGGCCCAGGCTAGGGCGAGGGAGATGAGGGTGAGGCGAAGCATAAAGAGCTATTCACCACAGAGGCACAGAGGACACGGAGAAAACCTTTAAAAAATGAAAATCTTCTCTGTGGCCTCTGTGCCTCTGTGGTGAAGGATTAGGACTTGTCTTTGGACCCGTAGTAGTGGTGGTAGTGATCGTAGTACTTGTAGTAGCCGTAAGAGGCGGTGTGCCTGGGGTTCCAGTCGTTGAGGATGGTGCCGAGGACATGGGTGCCGTCGTCGGCGAGGCGCTGGCGGGCCATCCGGACGGCGTCGCGAGTGGTCTGATTGGCGCGGACGACGAGGATGACGGCGTCGGCGTAGCGGCCCATGACGCGGGCGTCGGCCATCTGGAGCAGGGGAGGGGAATCGATGAGGACCATATCAAAGTCCTGGCGGACGCGCGCCATGAGCTCGGGAAGGCGGTCGGAGTAGACGAGACTGGAGACGGCGGCGCCGGACGAGCCGGCGGGGAGAACGAAGAGGTTGGGGATGGAGGTCTCGTGGACCCCGGCGATGGGGCAGCCGTCGAGGGTGGCGGGCTGGCGCAGGAGGTCGCCCAGGCCGGGTTTATTCTCGAGGTCGAAGATCTCATGGATGCGGGGCCGGCGCATGTCGCCATCGATGAGGAGGACGCGCTGGTGGATCTCGGTGAGGGCGATGGCGAGATTGCTGACGATGGTGGTCTTGCCTTCCCTGGGGTTGGCGCTGGCAAGCACGAGGACGTGGGGGCGGCCGCCGTTCCGGGAGCAGAAGAGGATGGAGGTGAGAACGGTGCGGAAGGCCTCGGCCATGGCGGAGGGCTTGCGGTCGCGAGTGACGACGGCAAGCTGGTTGAGGGAGGCAGAGTCCGGGTTATGGGAGGGCAGGAGGCGGCGTTTGCGGGTGGGATCGGAATCGGCGGAGGGAATGATGCCGAGTTCGGAGAGGTCGAGGAAGAACTGGGACTCACCGGGCTCGCGGATGCTGCGGTCGGCGCGCTCGCGCATGACGATGAAGACGACGCCTAAGAAGATGCCGGAGAGGAGACCGAGGGCGGAGTTCATGAAGGGGGAAGGCTTGTAAGGCGCTCCGGGGACCTGGGCGGGATCGACGACGCGGATGTTGCTGGCGCGGAGGGCGGAGGCGATGCCGGCCTCTTTGACGCGCTGGAGCATGTTGTCGTAGAGCTGGCGGTTGGTATCGACCTCGCGTTTGAGGATGTTGTAGTGGGAGACCAGGGCGGCCTGCCCGGAGAAGAGGCGGGCGTGAGTGGCGTAGTCGGCAGCGAGGAGTTTCTCGCGGCGGGCGGCGGTCTGGTAATCGTTGCGGATGCGGCGGACGATGTTGCGGCGCTCCTTTTCGAGGGCGGATTCGATGGCGGAGATCTGGGCCCGGACCTTCCTGACCTTGAAGTGGGCGGGGGTGTAGGTGGAGGAAAGCTCGGCGAGCTGGCGCTGAAGGTCGATGAGCTTGGCCTGGACGTCCTTGAGAGAGCCGTCATCGAGGACATCGGGGAGGGAGTCGGGGGAGGTGGAGGCGGCCATCTCAAGCTTGGACTGCTTGGCGACGCGGTCGGCCTGGGCCTTGGTGAGCTCTTCCTGGAGCTGGCGGAGCTTCTGCTCGGTGAGGTTGTCCTTTTCGGAAGTGAAGAGGAGGCCGGTGGCGCGGGCGTAGGACTGGAGGGCCTCTTCGGATTTCTCGAGCTTGATTTTGAGGCCTTCCATCTGGCGGGTGAGCCACTCGCCGGTGCGCTGGCTGGTCTGCCAGCGGGCTTCGAGGTTCTGGTCGATGAACTCGTTGGCGAGGGTGTTGGCGAAGTCGGCGGCGAGGTTGGGGCTGGTGGAGTCGCAGAGGACCTCGATGAGGCGGGTGTTGGCCTGAGCGCGAACCTTGAGGTTACCGGCGGCCATGGCAATGGCGTTATCGCGCAAGGAGACGGGCTTGGGAGCGGGCAGACCGAGGGCTTTGCGCCAGGCGGAGAGGCGGGAGTCGTTGATGATGAGGGGGCGGTTCTCGAGATCGAGTTTCTTAATCACGCGCTCGATGAGGGAGCGGCTCTGGATGATGCGGACCTGAGTCTGGATGTCGTACTCGGGGTAGTAGGAACTGCTGCCGGACTCGGTGGGGTTGACATCCCGCATATTGAGGAAGTTCTCGTTGACGCTTTGGATCTCGAGCGAGAGGCGGGCCTGGTAGACAGGGGTCTGGGGAAGGGTGAGGAGGAAGCCGGCGAGGGCGCCGAGGAAGGCGATGAGGACCAGGGTGCCTTTGCGGCGGCGGAGCATGCGCCAGTACTCGAGGAGGCCGCCGGAAGCGGCCTGGTCGAAGTCCTGATCGGGCGGTTCGAAGTAGCCGGGGCGGGCCGGCGGGGGGCCAGCCGGGGCAAAGCGTGGTTCGAGTTCGTTAGGGGCGGGATCGCCGGGAGGAGGGAGTTGGTTCATGTTTCGCCTTTAGTTTGTGGTGGTTAACGGCGCCAGATGACGAGGCCGGTGCCGATCTGAACGGCGGCCTCCGCGGCGCGGATGACGGCCTTCTTGGGGAGGCTGGAGGGGACGAACAGGATATCCTCGGGCTGCAGGGGGACGTCGCCGGTCTGGCCAGCGAGGATGCTTTTCAGGTCCACGGGGATCTCGAGGCGGCTGGAAGCGCCGGAGGAAGCGCGGAGGATGCGGGCGTTCTTGGGGGATGCCGCATGGTCGAGGCCGCCAGCGAGGGAGAGGGCCTTGAGAACGGAAAGGTTCTCGCGCTCGTTGAGGATGAAGCCGCCGGCATGCTGGACCTGGCCGATGACGTAGACCATCTCGGCGCGGGGGACGGAGATGACGTCGTGGGGGCGGACCAGGATGTTCTCGTCGGGGTTCTTGGCGTCCAGGATGCCCCTGAGAGAGACCTCGGCGACGCTGAACTGACCGGAAGGGTCGTCGGCGGCGCTGGGGAGGGGGATGCGGCCCCACTCGAGGCGGCGGGCGATCTTGACGCTGTGGCCGGCCTCGGGGGCGAGGCCGCCGGCGTCGGAGAGAACCTCGACGAGGGTTTTGCGGCCCTGAAGCTGATGGACGCCGGGATTCCTTACGGAGCCGATGACGGAGACGGGCTGGCTGCGGAACTCGACGATGGAGATGGAGACCTCGGGATCGAGGATGTAGACTTTCAAGCGGGCGGCGATCTCGGCCTCGAGTTGCTCGATGGTGAGACCTGAAGCGCGGAGGCGGCCGATCATGGGGAGGCGAATGTTGCCGCTCATGTCGACACGGACGGGCTTATCGCTGATTTCGTCGGCCTCGAGGACGCGGACGGCGATCTGGTCTTCGGGGCCGAGGACGTAGGTGGAGCGGAGCTGGTCGGCGGGGTCGGGCTTGGCAGGCGGCGTGGGGGCTTGCAGCGCATAGCACGAGAGAACAGCGGCGAGCGCGAGGGAGCCGAGGCGGGTGAGGGACATGGTTTAGAGAGCCTGGCGGGGCGCGGTGGGGCCCTCGAGCCCGACGATGTTGCGGAGGCGTTCGAGTTCGCGACTCAGCACCTGCATTTCGGAGTCGAGTTTCCGCATTCTTCTTTCAAGGCCGTTGGAGGACGAGGCGGGCTCGTCGCCGGAGAAACGGAACAGCGTCTCACGGGCGTAATCGGAGACGCTGCGGGATCCCTGAGCGAGAGACTTTTGCCTGAGGCGCTCATACTCTTCTTCGGAGAGCCTGAGGCTGAGCATTCGGGTCTTGCGTTTGAACACAACCATTGGGTGGTCCTTCCCATGGGCGGTGGGCAGTACGAAAAGGAACGGGCTAAGGCGTGGGGGGTGAACTGGCAAGCAGTGCGGGCACTCCGGAACGCCGTGTGAGACGCACTGGGGTGACCCAGGCGCTGTCAATCTCGACAGCGACGGAACGCTGGAGAATCGTGATGGAGACGACCAGACGATGGCGCGTCCTCTTTTCGACCAGGAGGCCTTCCAGGCCGGAGAGCGCGCCGTACTGGATGCGAACGATGTTGCCGAGCCGGAGGTAGGGCCAGGGCTCGGCGGCGAATCCCGACTGGATGATGGACTGGATGGCGGCGATCTCAGCGTCATCCACAGGGACCGCGTGGCTGCCGATGCCGACGATTCGGACCACGCCGGGGGTGGTCAAGATCGGGACGCGCCGATCGCCGGGATCGAACCGGCAGAAGACGTAGCCGGGGAAGAGGGGCAGGTCGAGGTGGACGATGCGGTCTGACCACAGGCGGCGAGAGCGGTACAGGGGGAGAAACTTGTCGTAGCCCTTGTTCTCCAGAATGGCGGCGGTGATTGCCTCATGCCGCGACCTGACGTGGAGGGCAAACCAACGCAGCGCAGAAGCGTCCGAGGCGGGCAGTGAAATTGTGGTGTCTGACTGGAGCATGAATCCCTGGAGCGGTGTCACGGCGCCTGGCCGGGGCTATCTTTCGGCAAGCTGCCGCCCTTTGAGTCCCAAGTCGAGGGCTCAACTTCACGCCACCCGGCTGATGAGGGCGGCTTACCCGGGCCCGGGTATTCCCCCCTCAGAGCCTCAGGGGAACACCTGAGCCTATGCGTGAAGAATAACAATCGTGTATCATGTGTAGGGCATATGTCAACGAAAATTTCTTAACAACAGGGCCTTAAGGTATGAAAATCCGTACTAGTGGCACACGCGGCACAGGAAAACTGATACCCGCATTTGTGGGGGTTCTCGCTTTAGTGGCGGGTGTGGTTTCGGTTGCTGGAATCCTGTACGAGACTCCATCCCGGGGGTCCGACCGGCCCCAGAGTCTGTCTGGCACGTGGCTGATATCGAGCGACACCGCGGTCCCGCAGCAGGGCTACGAGCGGCTCTTGGCTGGGAAGCTGGAGGGACCTGGCGG
Organism: Bryobacteraceae bacterium; assembly: GCA_049512775.1. Lineage (GTDB taxonomy): Bacteria > Acidobacteriota > Terriglobia > Bryobacterales > Bryobacteraceae > Fen-330. The sequence continues at coordinate 37,387 of JBEKWU010000019.1, read as the reverse complement.
GGCAGTGGAGGCGTTCGAAGCCGCGCTGGGAAGGGACATGGCCTCACCGTACCGATGGTGCGACCTGGGAGAAGCGTTGTTGGCGGCAGGCCGGATCGAGAAGGCCGGGTACTGCGTCAACCGGGCGCTGGAGTTGGGGCCGAATCTGCCGCCCGCGCTGATGAGAGCGGCGAACTTCCATTTCCGCACCGGGGAGCCCAGGCGTGCGCTCCCGTACACGGCGCGGGTTTTGAGGATGGTGGGGGAGTATGACGAGACCATTTTCAGCTCGTACGACCGGATGGGGGTCACACAGGAGGAGGTGCTGCAAGCAGGCCTGCCGGACAGCGAGCGGGCGGCCCAGTCGTATTTCCGGCACCTGGTTGCGAAAGGGTCTCCGGAGCAGGTGCAGGCGGGCTGGAACTGGGTTGAGAGCCGGTCTTTCGCGGACGACCGGCTGGCCGACGAATACGTGAGGTATCTGGTAAGGTCCGGCCAGTACGAGACGGCCGCAGGAGCGTGGGCCGCTCACACAAGTTCCCGCGAACGGGGTTACCGGGACTCGAACTGGCTTTTCAACGGAGGCTTCGAGCGGGAGCCCGCGGGCACCATTTTCGATTGGCGGATTACGCCGGCAGAGGGCGTGCAGGCGTCCAGAGACTCCGGGGAAGCCGCTTCGGGCAAGTGGTCGCTGCGGGTTCGGTTTGAGGGGAAAGAGAACGTTTCCTATCACCACGTTTCGCAGATGGCTGTCGTCGAGCCGGGCATGTACCGATTCCGGGCGCTGATGCAGACCGAAGCGGTCACAACCGACGAGGGGGTTGGCTTCCGGATCGTGGATGCGGAGGATCCGCAGCGCCTGGACGTAAGCACCGAGCGACTGGCCGGGACCCAGCGATGGAGGGAAGTCGAGCAGGCGTTCCGGGTACCGGAGCGGACACGGCTGCTGGAGATCGAGATCTCTCGGAAGCCATCCCTGAGATTCGACAACAAGATCAGCGGGACGGTTTGGGTAGACGCGGCGGTATTGGAGAGGGTCGGGGCCCTGCGGTGACGGCGCAATCACATGCAGAACATCACTCGAGATCGTCATGAGCAATCCGAAACGAGCCGATGGTTGCATTTGGTTGCGTTAAGAGCCGGTTTGTCGACCTAGAAAATCGGCTTAAGATGTTTATTGTCAATGAGATAAGAGCTGTCTTCCGTGGCCCTGAAAAGGCTGGCGTCGGTGGTTCGATTCCGTCCCTGGCCACCACGTTTTCAGCAACTTACAAGCCTCCCAAAACCCAGTTTCATTCCAATTCATTCCAAAACTTGTGGCCCACCGGGATTCGCCTGTTGGGTGAACTGGGGTGTCGGGATACGTTTGTAGGCGCAAGCCCTCATCACAACCCAGGACCGGCGCGGTGCTGTCGGAACGGCCCGCGCCGCCCTGGTTCATTCGGAAAGCAGGCAGAGAGTGGTGAAGAGGGCAGCAGCCTATGTTCGTGTCTCCACAACCAGCAAAAGGCGGCGGGGTGAGGCCGTAGAGTTCGATCAGAACCCCGACGGCTCCCAGCCGCACAAGACTGCACCGAACCCGCCGCCGCTCGGTTGTCCGGTGTGTCCGTGCAGGCCAGAAATGGCTTCCGATAATGCCCCTTACTGTAGGCAATGGGGGCGGCAATGAGTGCTGCCATCCTGACGCCCCAGGCGGCGGCCCTGGAGCGGATCAAGGCCCTGGTGCTGGACGGCCTCGGCTCCCCCGAGAGCAGGCGCGCCTACAGCCGGGCGCGGCCTGTCGGCGTCCACCATCAACATCCGCCTGAGCGCCGTCCGCAAGCTGGCGCTGGAGGCCGCCGACAACGGCCTGATGCCGCCCGAACTAGCCGCCGGCATTGCGCGGGTGAAGGGAGCCAAGCAACAGGGTACCCGCACCGGGAAGTGGCTGACGCTGGAGCAGGCCGAGCGGCTGATCTCCACCCCCCATCCCGCAACCACAAAAGGCAGGCGGGACCGGGCGCTGCTTGCCGCGCTGCTGGGCTGCGGCCCCAGGCGCAAGGAAGCCGCTGCGCTTGCCGTCGAGCACATCCAGTTGCGGGAAGCCCGCTGGGTCATCGTTGACATGCTGGGCAAAGGCGGCCGTATCCGCCCGTGCCCATGCCCTCCTGGACGAAGGCAGCCATCGATGGATGGACCTCCGCGGCCGGAATCAACTCGGGCCTGATCTTCCGGGCCACCAACAAGGGCGGCAGGGTGCCCGGCGAGAGTATGACGACGCAGAGCATCTTCGAGGTGGTCAAGCTTTACGGAGCGAAGATCGGCGCCCCGGATCTCGCTCCGCACGACTTGCGCCGCACGTTCGCCAAGCTCGCGCACAAGGGGCGCGCGGCGCTGGAGCAGATCCAATTGAGCCTGGGGCACGCCTCCATTACCACGGCCCAGCATTACCTGGGAGTGCGCCAGGACCTGGTGGATGCGCCCTGCGATCACCTCGGTCTAAGCGTGGAAGTGTCGCCATGACCGGCAAGGACCTCTCGAAAAGAATCCGCCGGGGGATGGCACATGCCAGGCAGAAGGGTGTCACCCTCGGCAGGGCGCGCCGGGGCGACGTGGACCCGGTGCAGGTGGCAGGATTGCGCGATAGACAACGGCTTTCCTGGAACGCTATCGCCGCCCGCCTCCAGGCCGGACGCGCGACGGTAGTCAGGGCCTACCGCACCCTGATGGACGCGCCACAGCCTTCCCAAAAAGGTTCTGCGGGGGTTCTATGAGAAACGCCGGATCGAAACAACTTCCTGCCCCACTCCAGGACTGGCTAAATGGTGGTGGTGGTGGTGGTATTGGCAAGCCCCCGGCTGCCAGTAACCCGCCAGTCGAACGTCCGGCCCGCCAGCACCAGGGAACCGTCCCCGCCAAGCACGAGCGGAAGCGGGACCTGAGAAGGGCATTGTCCCGCGCCGCCATGGCGTTGGCGCGCCAGTTGACGCGGGAATTCCGCACGCTCTACGAAGCCGACCCCAAGGCGTTCCGCTCAGTCGCGCAGCAGGCCCAGGCCAGGGTGTTCCGGCTGAAGCCCGGACCCAAGGCGGACCCCAAGATTGCCCAGGCCGCCCACGAGCGCGTCGGTGGAGCGGCGTGGCAAACACTCTACCCGAAGTACATCGACTACTACACGGACACGAAGTCTGAGTCTACCCGCGAATATGCCGAGCCCGGTTTCCCGCGGAAGGTTAACGCCCATCTCCAGCGCCACCGCCACCCCCGACTACGGCGGCAATTGTTGCGCGCAACGGCGGTCGGCAAATCCACACCGTGATCGGCAGTCACTAATTGTCACCCACTTACTATTCTGGTCGTCCTTCCGCGTTTTGGGGCTATGCTTAGCGCGAGATGAAGCAGCTCCCCCGCGAGCAAATCGAGTCCCGGAAGGCCAAGGCCGTCCGGTTCGTCCGAGACGTTGTGGGCGACCCCGGCCGGGCCGACCAGATCGCGGATGAGAGTATCGAAAGCTACGCCAGGCGGCGCGGCTTCGAAATCGTCTCAAATCCAAAAGGGAGATTTACTATGGCAGCTCCAAGAAAAACGATTCAGGATTACAAGGACGAGATCGCCGACCTCAAAGATGAGAACGCCGATTTGCAGCAGGAAAACGAGGACCTCGCCGCGGACCTCGACGCGATCCAGGACATCCTCCAGCCCGAGGAGGACGAGGACGCGGACGAAGACCAGGACTGAGGACCCCGGCGGGCGGGCGGCGCTGGCGTGAGGAACCGACAGGGCGCTCCGGTATCGCGCCCATGCCTGCCCTCCGCCGGGTCCGCGCATTTGTGCTCTGTGTGGCAGCCGGCGCTCCGCTCAGGTCGGACACGTTGACGGCCATGAGGAGAACACCGACCCCAGGAACCTGATCTGGAATTGCCGCTCCTGCAACACAAAGCTGGGAGTGGTTTTCAAGCGACTGGGCCTGGGCAGGCTCACCCGGCAGTACAACCCATCCGGCGGAGGCGCGAAGTCGCTGGGCCAATGGCTCACCGCAGTCATGCCCATGAAAGGCGAGTCGGGCGGGATGAGCGTCCCTGCCGCGGTCGAAATGATCCGGGCCACCCCACCCGAACAGCGCTCAGAATTTGCCCAGGAGATCTGGCAAAGGCGCCGTGCCCGCTACGGTCCGAGTGGGCGCGGCGACAGCGTTCCGTTTTGAAAGGGATTCTTAGCGACTGAAAAATGGGGACCCTCCGTTCCCCGCAAGCTTGAAGCCGCAGACCTCAGCGACCGGGCCTTCGTTCGGGCGACGAGACTGCTGGAGCAGATTCGTGCGGAGAACCCGGACATACCATTCAAGGTGCCGAGCGGGTAGCCTCTCCGTCAGGCGTGGATCGAAGATCGCGGAGGGTCACAAACAGCGCCTCGTTGAGCATGATGGACCCAAGAACAAATCGCTCCGCGTCAACGTCCGCCGGAACACCCCTCTGGAGTGCCAGATTCGGGCTCATTCATTCTCCCCAGGCTTCCAGTCGGCTGGCCGGTCGGGCTTCCATTCGGGAAGTTGATCGTCTTCCCCCCTAGCCAGCCTGCCCTCTTCGGGAAGGCTGGCTGGGGGGGTAGGGGGGGAAGAAGACAGAAGAGTACCCTTTTGGTTGAACCACCCTTCAAGGGGCCCGCTTGACCTTTGGTTGGACGGTGGTTCAACGATGGTTGAAGGTCGGTTCAAGGTTGGTTGAAGGGTGCTTGATTCTATGGGCAATCCTGGTTGGTCTAAGTTGTTGAATTTCTTCCGTCTTCTCATGCCTGCGCTAATTCACCCACCCAGTGTTGATTCTTGCCTCCATTCCGGCTGCTTTTTTCTCTATGCCTCTGCGCAAACTACGCATACCCCTCCGGCCTGTGGAAGAAGAGGTGCTCCATCGCCGGCCAGGAATCCTGCGAACGCAATTGATCTGGTTCGGCGCGCGATCGCCTGTAGAGGCCTGGAAGGCGGCGTCATGGCGCCATGACGATGTTCAGCGGGTTGGCCGTCTGGCCGTCCACCGTCAGTGCGATGGACACCGTCCCCTGGCCCCGCAGGCTGCGCGGCAAGATCAGGTTGACCTGGTCGAGCCCCACATAGGTCGGCTGCGGACCCGCATAATCCACTCTGGCGGTCTGACCGCCGACCGTGGCGCTAACGTTTGCCAGGCTCGTCCGCCCCCGCAGGCCCGTGCCATACAGCACCACCAGAGTCGTGTCCGTGGCCGCTCCCATATTGATCGGGATGCCGACCCCTCCGGCCGCGCAGCACAGATCGGTGATGGTGTAGGAACCGTCCGCCCTCACGTTCCAGGCTTGTCCGACCGCGAACCCCGTTCCCTGCGCGTTGGCCGAGAACAGGCCGGGAGCGACGGCCGCAATCGTCACCTTGAAGCTATGCGCCGTTCCGTCGGAGCCATTGACGGTAACGGTTGCGGTTCCAACTTGGGTCGCGTCCGGAATCACCACGTTGAGTTGCCTCGGGGTAACGTCAAGCAGGGACACGTCGGCCGACGTGCCGTTGGCGTCTGTGATGGTCACCGAAACACCTCCCATCGAGGTGGGCAAAGGCACAGAGGGCGCGTGTAGCGTGACCGTGGCAAAGTCGGGGCCTCCGTTCCACCAGATGACAGCGAGCATGCCGGGAGCAACCGGCGGAGCGGCGTAACTGGCCGCTGAGGTCACCACGATCGCGGCGCTGTTCAGCAGCGGCGTCAGAGACAGCGGTTGAGTGCCCCCGATGATCAGATCCGGCCTGCCGTCGCCATTGAGATCGCCTGCGGCCACCGCGAACGGGTTGGCGCCGCCGTTGAAATGGGCCTCCGGCAAGAAGGTTCCGTCGCCGTTGCCTTGCAGATAGGTCATGTCGGTAGCGCCGCAGCAGTGACTCACGACCAGATCCAGTTTGCCGTCTCCATTGAAATCCTGAAGCACAATCCCGGACGGACCGTACAGCGTGGATATCGTAGCCGGCGGCTGAAAGCTGCCATTACCCGTGCCGAGAAGGACCGTGAGCGTGTAAGCGGCGTGGGAGTTACTGGCTCCCACAACCAGGTCGGGCTTGCCGTTGCCATTCAGGTCCCCGATGAACAGCCGGTAGGGGTACGTGCCGGCGGTCAGCTTCGACGGCGTCTGGAATCCGCCGTGGCCGTCGTTGAGGAACACGTACACCGCGCCGTCCGGCCTGGGGTCCACGAACGGGTCGCTCTGGTCGGCCACCACGAGATCCGGTTTTCCATCTCCATTCAGGTCGGCTACCGCCAGGCTGTAGGGCCAGGACCCGGCGGAATAGGTGTGGTTCAACTGGAAAGTGCCGTTGCCGCCGCCGAAGAAGACCGTGAGGTTGCCTGGCGTGGAGCGATCGTCGGAAGGAGCATTCACCACCGCGAGATCGAGCTTGGCATCGCCGTTGAAATCGGCCGCCACGATGGGACCCGGGACCGCGCCGCCGGAGGAGAATGTTCCGGAGAGTTGCAGGCCGGTAGCCGAGTTGAGCAGCACCGCGACCTTGCCGGCGAAACTCTCCGTGACTGCCAGATCGACTCTGCCATCGCCGTTGAAATCCCCCGCCACCCCGCCGGTGGGGCCGGTCTGGTTCCCTCCGGTGGCCAGAGAGGGGAGGGCTACAGGCGCCTGGAACGTGCCCGTGCCGGAGCCGGCGAAGAGATACAGCTTGTCTGCGTACTTGTCGTTCAGGATGGCGTCGATCTTACCGTCCCCGTTGAAATCGCCGGTTGCCAGGAAGGTGCTGGTGACCACCGCTCCTGGAACGGTCTTGGAGGTGGCGCCTTGAAACGTACCGTCGCCGTTGCCCAGAAGGATATCGATATCCTGGCTATCGATGCCGGGACCGATACCGCGGGCATCGCCGGCCCCCTGGATAATGTCCAGGTTGCCATCGGCGTTGTAGTCGGTGAGGATCAGGGTGTACGGGGCATAGCTGGTGACGTACGTGGAAGCGAGTTGGAACCCGCCCGTGCCGTCGCCCAGGAAGGCGGAGACGGTTCGCTCCCATCCATTTCCGATCACCAGGTCGAGCTTGCCGTCCTTGTTGAGATCCCCGGCGGCGATGAATTGCGGCGACGTCCCGGTCTGGAAGGAAGAGCCGCGGGAGAATGCGCCATTGCCGGCGCCGAGCAGAATGGTCGCGGTGTTGTCCGCCGCGGTGACCGCGAGATCGGGATTGCTGTCGCCGTTGAAATCCGCGATGGTCACGCAAAGCGGATTGTTTCCGGCGGTGTAGCTGCCGGACGAGGCGAACGTGCCGTCGGCTCTTCCGAGCAGCACGAACACCGCGCCGCTGGTGGTGCCGCCCCCGTCGGCCACTGCCAGATCCAGTATGCCGTCATGGTTCAGGTCCAACGCGGCAACCGAAGTCGGAGAGAAGCCGGCGGCGTAGGTCACAGCCGGAGCGAACGTGCCATCGCCCTTGTTCAGAAGGATCCCGACTCCGCCTGGGGTGGTGCCGTTGCCTTTGTAAGCTACGGCGATATCGGTCTTCCCATCCCGATTGAAATCGGCGGCGATCACACCGGCTGTCTGCGTTCCAACCGCGTACGATGCGGAGTTGCTGAACACGACCAGAGGAGTGCCCAGGTAGACGTAAATCCCATTCCGGTTGCGGACCACATCCACGTAGGCCACCCCTGGGGAACCATCGCCCTTGAAATCGCCAATGGCTACGTACTGAGACGCCAGGCCGACATTCGGCGGTCCCGGGGCAGCGTCGAGGAGGAGCTTCGTGCTTCCCGAGAGGATCCCGGCCAGGCTTTGGATGGAGCTGAGCATCCCGTAAGGTGGAGTGATGCCAAATTGAAGTTGCGTGTACCTGTTGTCGGGTTGGCGCACCAGGAGCGTGATCCCGGACGAGGCGGAAAACGCGTTGAGGGCCGGAGTGGTGAAGAACGGCACTGGCGGCGCCTGCGCCTGGCCGAGAGCAAGAATGAGCAGGAGAGCGGCCGCGGCGGCCGTGACTAATGTGCGGAAGAGGATACGTTTCATAGGTGCGCCTTCGAGCTGTTCGTGAGTCGATTGAGAATCGGGCTGCCGGAAGCTTGCCGAAGCACCGGGACGGCCCGGATGGGGATGCTAGCACCGTCGGGGGCTAGCCCCAGGATGGCCGCGGCACGGGCGAGGTCGGAGGGAGTGACGTCACCCCAAGTGAAGCGGTCGCGCATGGCTTGCCGCAACGCCTTTGCCATTGGCGAGGACGGTTGCTTCAGAATGGCGCGGCCCGCCAGACCGGAGCAGTTTACCCGATCCTCCCGCACACGCCCCAGGAGAAAGTCGAGTGTTTCACGCGCGCCATTGTGGCGAATCGCCGGATTCGCAATGCTGTTTCGGAGGTCCACCAGCAGTCTGGACGCGTCAATATAGGGCGAGATGTCGATGCGGGCCAATGCCGAGCCAGGACAAGCGGCCAGGGGAGCGTAGTGCGGCCCGCTCAGGCGTATCTCGCCTAACCGGAACTCGCCGGAAGTGATCACCCAAGGTTCGCCCTTCGATTCCAGCGAGCAATCCACGGCTACGGACCATATCCCGGTCCAGCCCGTAACGGCGTCGGCCAATAGCGGCGATAGGCCGATCGGGCCTCGCGGGAGCTTCCAGAGCAGCAACTGGCAGGAATTCGTTCCGCGAACCGAGAGAAACGAACCATCCCGTGTCCGGCGGCGCTGCGCGAGAACCGGGAACTGCGGAAGATGCGCTTCGTTCCAGGGAACCACCACTCGACTGCCACCGCGCCAAGTCCACACCAGGAGCCGAAGGAATTGAGACGCGAGAAACCCGCCCAATAGAACCGCGGGGAAGAGAGCCACTGCAGGCAGATGCATTTGACCCTCTATGTCAGCAAATTCAACCTGCCGCTACGATTCCGCAGGTTTCCGCGCGCGTCACCCAATCCCTGGATAATGTCCAGGTTGCCGTCGCCGTTGAAGTCGGTGAGGATCAGGCTGCTCGGGCCATAGCTGGTGACGTACGTGGAAGCAAGCTGGAACCCGCCCTTGCCGTCGCCCAGGAAGGCGGAGACGGTCTGATCCCGTTCATTTGCGACCACCAGGTCGAGCTCGCCGTCGTGGTTGAGATCCCCGGCGGCGATGTATTGCGGTGACGTCCCGGTCTGGAAGGAAGAGCCGCGAGAGAATGCGCCATTGCCGGCGCCGAGCAGAATGGTCACCGTGTTGTCCGCCGCGGTGACCGCGAGATCGGGATTGCCATCGCCGTTGAAATCCCCGATGGTCACGGAAAGCGGATTCTTTCCGGCGGGGTAACTGCCGGCCGTCGTGAACGTGCCGTCGCCTTTCCCGGGCAGCACGAACACCGCGCCGCTCGCGGCGGAGCTGGCGGCCTCGTCGGCCACTACCAGGTCCAGGATGCAGTCGTGGTTGACGTCCAGCGTGGCCATCGAGGTGGGAGTTGCGCCAACCGTATATTTGACCCGATTCGCGAAGGTTCCATCGCCGTTATTGAGGAAGATGTCGACGGCGCCGGGTGACGTGCTGCCCCGGTAGGCCACGGCGAGATCGGGCTTGCCGTCGCGGTTGAAATCGGCGGCGAGGACTCCCGCGACGTTCGGCCCGATGGGAAAGGTCTTGGAGGTGCGGAACAGGAACGACGGGGTGTATTCGTCGATCGTCAGCTTGGAGTCGTTGTAGCCAACCGGCCCGGCCATGGCAATGCCGGGAGAGCCGTCGCCGGTGAAATCGGCCAGGGCCAGAAACTGCGAAGCCGGCCCGACGCCCGGCGGACTCGCCGGCGTATTCATGCTGAACCCCACGGAGCCGGAAATGACCCGCGCCAGGCTGGCCGCCGAACTGAGCAAACCGAACGGTGTGAACGCGCCGAAACGAAGCTGCGTATACGCCCCGGTGTCGGGCTGGCGCACATAGATGGTTTCGCCAGGATAGTCGTACCCCACGACGGTAGGTGTCGCGGCGAAGGGCGGGGTGGGCGCCGTCGTCTGTCCCAAGGCAACTGCCAGCAGGGCAAGCAGCGTACCGGCGGCCAACGCACATTCCCTTCCGGCGCGGCGGCGCCAACCACACGCCACTGCCGACAACACGAGGAGAAGCAGCAAACTCGAACGACTCACAGACGTCCTCCAAGAGGAGTCACTGCTGCAGCGACTCTTTCACGCGAGGTAAGCCAGGATTTCCACTTTCGCTTCCTGGCCACCATCGATTGTACATCAACCGCCTCCGTTGAAGCCGTTTCTTTCAACCTTTCCATCCCCGCGCGACTCCGGCAGCGCCTCAATCCGCCGTACCGTGCTCCCAAACAGCCGCCTGGTCAGATGGTTCTCCGCCAGGATCGGCCAGTAGTACCGTCGGAGTCGCTCGGGATGAAAAGGAAGACAGAACCGGCAGTGGAGTTGCAGGAGGAGTATACTCAGCCCGAGCAGGAGATCGGCAAGCGGGAACTCCGGTCTGCTTGCACTCAAGAGAACGTGCGCTGTTAAGGAGGCTCACATGCTGCATATCCTATGGATGTGTCTCATCGGTCTGGTGGCCGGGGCGCTCGCTAAACTGATCATGCCCGGCAAGGACCCCGGCGGCATCATCGTCACGATGCTGCTAGGCATCGCCGGTTCCCTTGTGGCTGGGTTCCTCGGACGAGCCTTGGGCTGGTATCAGGCGGGCCAACGAGCTGGCCTGATCATGTCCGTCGTCGGCGCTATCCTGCTTCTTGCCGTCTATCGCCTGCTCAAGCGGGGCTAGGCTGGAGCGGGGGGCTGGGACGGGTGCTGGCCGGCCGAGTTTTCAGCGCCTGAAAATACCCGGGCGGCAGCCATGGGGCACTCCTACCCGGTACTCGGCCTGGCACCCAGCGGGGATTTCCTGAGCCGGAGGGCCACATTTTTCGAGTTTCATCGGGGATGCGCCGAGCGAATTTATCCCTTGTGTATCCAGTAGCTTAGGGCGTGTCGAATTTCGGCGTATAGGTATTACTATACTAATAGAGTATTAGGAAAATCCCCAGCTCGAAAAATCGCTTGACCAGGTCTCCCCGAACAGGGAAACGGACTGATCCCTCCACGGAGGACCTGGTGGGGGAAGCGGCCGCCAAGATGGGGATCGGCTGACACACTGGTTGCGGCCTTGGTGCTGGTGGTGGCGGTGGTGCTGTTTTCATTTTCCCCCTCCGTATCGGATCGACCACGGCAACGAGAGTGCCCGCACCGTGCGACGTAGCGGTCGCCGCCGCTGGTAGTCTGACAGTGGTATCCTGGCCGTGAAACGGGGCCGGGTAGCCCGATCAGCGACACGGCGGGCATTCCCACCGCCTTCCGGCCCTAGTCCCAGGGAAGCCGGGGAACGCCATGGGAAACGACGTTCCTGACCAGCCACGGTTCCGTAGCCTAGTTCCCGTGATCCTCGAACACTGCTCTTCAGTTGAGGACCTCCTGGCGGCAGGTTCATCTGGGCTTCCAAACCAGCTCCAGCAGTCCGTGGCGGTCCTTTTGCAGGTCGCCTTCAGAGCGGGTTAAAAGTGGGTAGTCAACAACCTGTCAGACGATGCTAAGTGGCGGACACTCGCTGCCGATCCCCAAGCATTCAGTAGGGAGATCGACAATGTCCTCGACCTGATAAAGTACCTGATGAAAGAGCAACACGGACTCTCCGTCCCAGCGCACCGCCCGCCCGAGAACACCGCTCGCGATGCCCAGATACATGCAGAACGCGCAGCACACCCGACACGGAGCTTCGAACGGATCGGACGCAAGTATGGCATAAGTCGCAATGCCGCCCGGCAAGCATTCAACCCGCATTTCCGATTTGACGAGTTACTGATAACCTCTTGAGGCCTCTCATCGCCTTTATCCATAGGGCACTACTGTCCGGGAGATGAGTTTTGAATTCCCGCTAACCGCTTGATAGAAAGAGAGTTGGGCTGGGTTTCTGCATTTCCCGATTTGGATTTGTTCTGGGCCGGTCTGGCCCAGAACCGGCCTTCCGGCTCTGGCGCCCATCACCGACAATGAGGGATGAATTCCGGCCGAACTGTTTTCTCCCAGATCCTGGACCACCTGCCTTGGTACGAGTTCCAGAAATGTGTGGCCCGTTATCGCGGCGACTACCAGCAGAAGAGCTTCTCGTGCTGGGACCAGTTGCTGGCGATGAGCTTCGCGCAGTTGACTTACCGCGAGAGTCTGCGCGACATCGAGGCCTGCCTGCGTTCGATGAGCGGCAAACTCTACCACGTGGGCTTCCGCGGCAGGGTGGCGCGCACCACACTGGCCGACGCCAACGAGTCCCGCGACGGGCGCATCTATGCCGACTTCGCCCAAGCCCTGATCCGCATCGCACGGCCACTCTACGCCCGCGACCCCATCGGCGTGGAACTCGACCAGAGTCTGTACGCTCTGGATTCGACCACTATCGACCTGTGCCTGTCGCTGTTCGCGTGGGCCAGGTTCCGCAAGCACAAGGCCGCCGTCAAGATGCACACCCTGCTGGACCTGCATGGCAATATCCCCACGTTCATCCGCATCACGGAGGGTCGGGTGCACGACGTCAACATTCTGGACGAGATCCTTCCGGAGGCCGGCGCGTTCTACGTCATGGATCGGGGCTACATCGATTTCGAGCGCCTCTACGTGTTCACGCTCTGCGCGGCCTTCTTTGTGGTGCGCACCAAAGAGAACATTCTGCTCCAGCGGCGCTACTCCCATCCGGTGGACCCGAGCACGGGCGTGCGCTCCGACCAAACCGTCATCCTGACCGCCATCAACTCCGCCAAAGCGTACCCGGACCCGTTGCGGCGCGTCAGTTACTTCGATGCCGAGACGAACCAACGGCTGAAATTCCTGACCAACAACTTCGTGCTCCCCGCACTTACGATCGCGCAGATCTACAAGTGCCGCTGGCAGGTCGAATTGTTCTTCAAGTGGATCAAGCAGCACCTGCGGATCAAGGCCTTCTACGGCACCAGCGAGAATGCGGTGAAGACCCAGATCTGGATCGCCGTCTCGGTTTATGTGCTGGTCGCCATCGTCCGGAAGCGCCTGGGGCCGGAGGCGAGCCTCTACCAGATTCTACAGGTCCTGAGCGTCATTCTTTTCGAGAAAACCCCCATTTTACAGGCACTTCAAGCATCCGACTCCGAGAGCGATTTACTCGATGTCGGCAACCAGTTGATTCTGTTCGACTTCTAGCCGGACAGCAGTGAGTTGCACAACCTGGCGTCAGCGCCACGCACAGTTCAGGTGTATGATGATCCCTGTCACAAATCAAAAGGCAATCCCGGTGATGATGTTCCAGCGGTTCCGCCTCTTCCTCGGCGCGCGCATTATGCTGGTGACGGTGATGTTGTGTTCGGCGACGGCCTACGGCCTGGATCCGAACCGCAGGCTGACCCAATACGTCCATACGGTCTGGCAGACGGAGCAGGGGCTTCCGCAAGCGATCGATTCCATCGGCCAGACGAAGGATGGATACCTGTGGCTCGGCACGTACACCGGACTGGTGCGCTTCGACGGCGTCCATTTCACCACGATCGAGGGCGCGAACCGCATCCTCCTCGAAAACGTCTGGATCAGGAGCGTGGTCGAAGATTCGCAGGGGCGGCTCTGGCTGGGCACCAACGGGGCCGGACTCATCCAACTTCAAACCGGCGGGGTAAGGCAATACGCGGACACATTGGGGCTGCCCTCCAACACGGTCTATTGTGTGGTTCCCTCTCGCCGCGGGGATGTGTGGGCATGCACCTCGGACGGCATGGCCCGGCTGACGGGCGGCGTGACACAGGTATACCGCGCCGCGCAGGGGCTGGCCACAAATACCGTGCATGCCGCGTGCGAGGCCAAAGACGGAACCTTGTGGGCAGGAGGCGAGAGTTCGCGTGTGAGCGCATGGGACGGATCGAGGTTTAGGACGCGCACGCTTCGTTCGGTTCCGGCGGACGCCATCGTCGGCGCCATGCTTTGTTCGAACGATGACTCACTCTGGGTAGGGACCAGCAAAGGCCTGGCGCAACTCAAGGACGGGAGGGACCGGCTGTTCACCGTGAAGGACGGCTTGGCCGACGATCGCATCCTTTGCTTGATGGAAGCCCGGGACGGAAGTCTGTGGATTGGAACGGAGAACGGGTTCAGCCGCTTGCTCGATGGCGAATTTGAGAGCTTCCGCTCTGAGGACGGCCTCTCGCAGAAGATGGTGTACGCGATTCACGAGGATCGCGAAGGCAGCGTATGGGTGGGCACCTTGCACGGGCTCGACCAATTCGTGGACGGCCGCTCGATTCCGTACACGGTTCGCGAGGGGCTGCCGAGCGACAACGTCGGTCCGGTGATCGTGGATCAGGGAGGCAGGGTCTGGGTAGGAACGCTCGACCACGGACTTGCCTGGATCGATGGCCGCCACTGTTCCGTCTTGAACGGCAACCAAGGGATGCCCACCAGAGTCCATTCGCTCGCGGAGGGCAGCCGCGGCAGCTTGTGGGTCGGCGCCGACACGGGATTGACTTATCTACTCGACGGCCGCGTCGTCCAGACCTACACCAATCGCGCAGGCTTGCCGTCAAATGTGGTGCTGTCTCTCTTCCGCGATCATTCTGGAGTTCTGTGGGCCGGAACGGCAGGAGGGCCTGCCAAGTTCGAGAGTGGGAGGTTCGCTCAGCCCAAGGCTCTGCGACGGCTATCGGGGTCGTTCATCGTGGCCATAGGAGAGGCCCGCCCGGGGCAGTTGTATTTTGCGGCCGAACCTCGTGGCGTGTATTCCTACGAGAACGGAGAGGTTCGCGAACTCTTGTCGCCGGAAGGGCCGTTGCTGGGCGCCGATGCCTTCTACACGGATCAGGACGGGCTGCTGTGGATCGGCACCAACGGCGGCGGTTTGAAACTGGCGTGGAATGGAGGCGTCACCAGCTTTCGGATGCGAGACGGTCTGTTTGACGACCGCATTTACGGCATCGTCGCCGACACGCTGGATCGTCTGTGGCTGGCTTCGAGCAGGGGGGTCTTCTCGGTGCGGCGATCTGTGCTGTTGCGATTCGCCGCGGGCAAGGTCCGGAGGCTGTCGGCCGTACCGATTGACCTGTCGCGGACAATCGAATGCGAGCCGGGCGCCCAGCCCGCCGCCTGGCGCGCGCCGGACGGGCGATTGTGGTTCTCCACCACTCGCGGAGTCGTCGTCTTCGATCCGAACCGCATGCGCAAAGTTCCGCCACCTTCGTCCTTCATCGAAAAAGTGATGGTCAACGGGCAGAGCAAAGATCCAGCGCGGATTGAGAAGCTTGCTCCAGAGCAGAAGAATCTGGAATTCCAGTACACCGGATTGAGTTTGCTAGAGCCCGGCCGAATCACGTTCCGCTATATCCTCGAAGGATTTGACAAGGAATGGACGCAGGCCGGCACGCGGCGGGAGGCCTTCTATACTAACCTGCCGCCGGGTGGATTTCGCTTCCGGGTCACTGCCTGCAATGCCGACGGAATCTGCAACGAGAAAGGGAGTTCCGTGAGCTTCGAGCTGGCGCCCTACTATTACCAGCGCCCCTGGTTCCTGTCTTTGTGCGTGGCTCTGCTCATTCTGGGGGCCTGGCTGGCCCATTACCTCCACCTCCGCCGGTTGAAGGGCCAATTCGGTTTGATTGTGGCCGAACGAAACCGGATTGCGCGCGAGTTGCACGACACTCTGATTCAGGGGTTTTCCGGACTAACGCTGCAGATGCAAGCCTTGGCGGCGCGATTAACCACGCCCGAGGAGCGCGGGACCCTTGGCGAGATCATTCGGGATGCAGGAACCTATCTGCGGGAGACGCGGCAATCCGTCGCGGGTCTGCGCAGCGGGCAAGGACTTGGATTAGCCACGGTGATCGGCGATTCCGCCCGGCGCCTTACCCTCGAGAAGGGCGTGCGGTTGAAACTCAAGCTGTCCGAGGACCCCGAGCACATTCCGGCCGAGGTTCAGTACGAGCTGCTGCGGATCGCTCAGGAAGCGATTTCCAATTCGTTGAAGCACTCCGGGGCTCGCACCATCGAGGTGGCGCTCAGTACTTCGGGGGGCAACATCCGTCTGTCGATCAAGGACGATGGTTCGGGATTTGTTCCTAAGGAAGGCGGTGGCTCCCGGCGAGGCTGCTACGGCCAGATCGGAATGAAGGAGCGCGCAGCCCGCATCGGCGCAAGGATAGAGATCGCCAGCGCGCTCGGCAAGGGAACGGTGGTGCGTGTGCTAGCAGCCCGTGGATAAAGTCGCCGAAACATATTGATGTAGAAATGTTTTGGCCCGATAATTGGGTATGGCGCTTGGCAAGCGGAGGCAGAAGCAGACTTCCTTCTGGGTGGAGACCAGCCAGTTGCAGGCTCGCGGGCGGCACCCCTTCTACAGTCGGCTGAACGAGATTCTCGACCGGGCGAAATTTGACACCTATGCGGAGCGGATCTGCCGCAAGTACTACGCTCCGACCATGGGCCGTCCTTCGATCGCGCCGGGGGTGTACTTCCGCTGCTTTCTGGTGGGCTACTTGGAAGGGATCGACTCCGAGCGCGGGATTGCCTACCGGGTATCGGACTCGCTCAGTCTGCGGGAGTTCTTGGGCTTGAGCCTGGAGGAGCAGACGCCGGACCACTCGACGCTGTCCAAGACGCGGCGGCTGATGAGCCTGGGGACGCACAAGGCGGTGTTCCGATGGGGGTTGAAGCAGCTGGCGCGAGAAGGGTTGCTGAGCGGGAAGAACCTGGGTGTGGACGCCACCACGCTGGAAGCCAACGCGGCGCTGAAATCGATCGTGCGGCGGGACAACGGCGCCAGCTACGACGAGCACGTCACGCAGTTGATGAAGACCGAGGGCCTCGAGGAGCCGACCCCGGCGCAACGCCAGCGCTTTGACCGCAAGCGCAAGAAGTCGCTGTCGAACCGGGACTGGGTGAATCCGCACGACCGGGAAGCGCGGATCACGAAGATGAAGGACGGCCGGACGCACCTGGCCTACAAGGCCGAGCACGCGGTGGACCTGGAGACGGGAGCAGTGGTGGCGCTGACGGTGCAACCCGCCGACCGCGGGGACACCGTGAGCATGACGGCGACTCTGGCGGAAGCCGGGAGCACCGTGACGGAACTGGCTGGACAGCCGGCACAGGCGGACGCGGTGGGACCGGTGGAGACGGTCAGCGAAGTCGGCGTGGAACGGGTAGTGGCGGACAAGGGGTATCACAGCAAGCAAGCGCTGGAGGACCTGGCCGAGGTGGGTGTGCGCACGGTGATCGCCGAGCCGGAACGGAAGCGGCAGCAGTGGGCCGGACAGAGCGCGGCCCAGGCGGCGGTGTATGCGAATCGGCGGCGGCTGAACACCAAGATGGCCAAGGCGCTGATGCGACGGCGTGGGGAACTGGTCGAGCGGAGTTTCGCCCACCTCTACGATACCGGTGGGATGAGGCGGGTGCACTTGCGCGGCAAGAACAACGTCGCCAAACGCGCGCTGATTCACGCCGCCGCCTTCAATCTGAGCTTGATCCTGCGGCAGATGTTGCGGGTGGGCACGGCCCGGCAGGCGGCGGGCCTGTTCGCCGCGCTTTGTTTTGCGAGCCGCAGAAACGGTCCTGCCGGTCGTCAGACCGCGTTGCCCGCTGGCTGGACCCGTTCGCACGCGAAATCGATGTCGGTGCTCGCATCGTCAAATCGCGACTTTATCCACGGGCTGCTAGCCGCGCGGCAGGCCGGCTCCGCCGGAGGGGCAGTTCCCGGTTGTGGGCGGGCGCTAGCAGCGCGGCAGGCCGGCTCCGCCGGAACGGCAGTTCCGGCTTGTCAACGGCGTTGATCTCTGTGCGGAGCCTTATCCTTACTTCCCGGTGATCAGGCGGCGGGCGATCGTGGCGACGTGGCGGCCCTGGAAGCGGGCGATGGCCAGCTCATTCTCCGAAGGCAGGCGCTTTCCGTCGCCGCCGGTGATGGTGGATGCGCCGTAAGGCGAGCCGCCCGTGATTTCGCTCACGATAGTCTGGCGGGTCTCGCTGTAAGGGGTGCCAACGATGACCAGGCCGTGGTGGAGGAGCGTGGTGTGGAAGCTGGTGAGGGTGGTTTCCTGGCCGCCGTGCTGCGTGGCGGTCGCCGTGAACACGCTGCCCACCTTGCCGATCAGGGCGCCTTTGGCCCACAAGCCGCCGGTCTGATCCAGGAAGTTGCGCATCTGCGCGCACATGTTCCCAAAACGCGTGGGAGCGCCGAAGATGATGGCGTCGGCCTGGGCCAGTTGCGCGGGCTGGATGATCGGAACATGAGCGAAGGCCGAACGGGCCGCCTTGGCGCCGGACCGCTCCAGGGCCTCCTCCGGAACCAGCTCGGGCACCTGGTACAACGCGACCTCGGCGCCCTCCACCTCGCGCGCCCCCTCCGCGACGGCCTCGGCCATACGGTAGATGTGGCCGTACATGCTGTAAAAAACGACCTGGATTTTCACGCTCATACAGAGTAGATGCGGAAGAATGGGCAGGGGCTTCAAGAGCCGGCCGAAAACACGGGTTGCATTGGGCACCCGTTTTGAGGCAAGCTGAAAGGCTTTCCAATGCGCGTTCGAATTCTCTATCACGACCATTGCTTCGACGGGGCCGCCGCGGCGGCGTTTTTCAGCCGGTTCATCGAGGGCAGGTTCCATCCCGACGCGGAGTTCCTGTTCACGGGGCTGGCCCACAAGGCCGACGAGCTTTTCGACGAGGGCATGTTCGACGGCGACGAGAACGCGATCGTGGACTTCAAGTACTCGCCCCATCCGCGCCTGACCTGGTGGTTCGACCACCACCAGAGCGCGTTCCTCAGCGCGGAGGATGCCGGGCACTTCCAGCGCGAGCGGAACGCGAAGAAGCTCTACGACCCGGCCTTCCGCTCGTGCACGAACTTCATCGCCACGGTGGCGAAGGACCGGTTCGGTTTCGAGGCGCCGGACCTGGCGGACCTGGTGGCCTGGGCGGATATCATCGACGGCGCGCAGTACGCGGATGCGAAGTCGGCAGTGGAACTGGCCGCGCCGGCCATGAAGCTGACCCTGGTGATCGAAGGGGTGAAGGGGTCGGAGATGGTGCACCGGATCATCCGCTGGATGCGGCGCCGCACGCTGGACGAGATCATTGCGGAGCCCGAGGTGCAGCGGGAGTACCAGCCGCTTTACGAGCGGCACCTGATGACCATCGACGTCATCGCCAGGCTGGCGGAGTGCGGAAACGGCGTGGTGTTCTTCGACCTGATCGGCCACGACCTGGAAGGCTATAACAAGTTCATCCCCTACTACGTGTTTCCGCATTCCACCTACACGGTGTCGGTGAGCACGTCGAGTTTTCGCACCAAGGTTTCGGTGGGGTCGAATCCCTGGGCGCCGGAGCCGCTGCGCCACAACCTGGCGTCGATCTGCGAGCGGTACGGCGGAGGCGGGCACCCGCGCGTGGGCGCCATCAGCTTTCCCAGGGGGGATGTCGAGCCGGCGCGCAAAGTAGCGGCGGAGATCCGGCAGGAACTGAGCCGTTGAAAGGAAGCGTTGGTTATGAACTGGACAGAACTTCTCATGGCGGAGATTCAATCCGCGTACGCAGTTACGGAGAGGCTGCTCGGCCTCGTGGACGATGGCGCCCTGGGGTGGAAACCCTCCACGGGGAGCAACTGGATGACCACCGGCCAGCTCCTCAAGCACCTGACCGAGAGCTGCGGCGCCGCTTTCCGGGGTTTCGTCACGGGCGATTGGGGACTGCCTGAAGGGATGGACGCGAGCGAGATAGGGCATCTGCCGTCAGCGGAGGAACTGCCCACGCTGGATAGCGTGGCCCGGGCCAGGCAGTTGTTGCAGAAAGACAAGCAAGTTGCACTCGAGACGCTGGCGGCCTGTAGCGAGGAAGACCTGGCCCACAAGAAGGCGCCGGCCCCTTGGGATCCCACCGAGATGGTGCTGGGGCAGCGCCTGCTCCAGATGGTGGATCACCTGGAGCAGCACAAGGGACAGCTTTTCTACTACCTGAAACTCCAGGGGAAGCCGGTCCACACCGGCGACCTTTGGGGGATGTAAAGGTTCAGAAGCCCAGGTCCCGCAGCCGGTCCATGGTCAGCGCGGGCGGCGCGTCTTCGCGCGCGGCCAGCAGCTTCTCGACGTATTTCGCGAGGATATCGCACTCCAGGTTGACTTGGCCTCCGGGGCGGAGGGTGCGCAAGGCGGTCTCGCGGTGGGTGAGCGGGATGATGGCGGCGGCAAGGACGTCCTGGTCGAGCGAGGCCACGGTGAGGCTGATGCCGTCGATCGAGATCGAGCCTTTCGCGACCACGTAGCGCTCGAGCTCGCGCGGGATGCGGACCCTCAGCCACCAGTTGTCATCTCCCAGCGGATCGAGCCCGAGGAACTCGCCGGTTCCATCGATGTGGCCCTGCACGAGGTGGCCGCCGAGGCGGCCGGAGGATGCCAGCGCGCGCTCGAGATTGACCAGCGCTCCGGTGCGCAGGCCGCCGAGGTTGCTGCTGCGGAGCGTTTCCGGGGAGACGTCGGCGACAAAGGAGGCGGCGTCGAAACCCACCACGGTGAGGCAGACGCCGTTGACGGCAATGCTCGCGCCCTCCTGGATGTCCTCGAGCACCCGACGGCAACGGATGCGGAGGCGCGCCCCCGCGGGAAGCGGGTCCAGACGGTCGACGGCGCCGAGTTCCTCGATGATGCCCGTGAACATATCGATGATTTTCTCATTGACGATTGACGAATGGTTTGTCCCCCGTCGTGCAATCGTCAATCGACAATGACCCCAATCGTCAATTCTTTATCAGCCAGGCCTCGACGGCAAACTCCTCCGGGGTGATCTGGTGAACCTTGAGGTTTCGCAGGCGGATGGCGTCGGACCGGCTGCGCCGGCCGGAGCCGCCGGCGACGGGAATCGACTGGAGGCCGCCGAGGATCTTGGGCGCGTAGTAAAAGAAGATCTTGTCGGCGACGCCGGATTCCAGGGCGGCCCAGTTGACCTTGCTGCCCGCTTCAATCATCAGCGAGAGGCGGGATTCGCGGGCCAGGCGCTCGACCACGCCGGGGAGGCTGACGCGGCCGCCGGGTCCGTCGAGGGTCCAGACCGGGACGCCGGCGCTCTCCAGGGCGCGGCGGCGGTCGGGCGAGGCGGCCGAGGTGGTAGCCACCACCAGGTCGAAGCGGGAGCTGGCGACGATGCGGGATTGCGTGGGGATGCGCAACTGGGAATCCAGCACGATGCGGAGCAGGGGGCGGCTGCGCTCGAGCCCGGTGCGGTCGGTGAGCAGGCAGTTATCGGCCAGCACGGTGCCGATCCCGGTGAGAATGGCGTCGGAATTGTGACGCAGCATCTGGACATGGGCGCGGGCCGCTTCGCTGGTGATCCAGCCGCGGTTGTCGTCCGGGGCGGCGATCTTCCCGTCCAGGGTGAGCGCGGACTTGACCACGACCAGCGGCCGGCCGGTGCGCATGAAATGCACGAACGGCTGGTTGATCGATTCGGCCTCGGCGGCGTACTCGGGGGCCAGCGAGACCTCGATTCCGGCGGCGCCGAGACGCGCGAAGCCCTCTCCGGCGACGCGCGGGTTGGGGTCTTCCATGGCGGCGACCACCCGGCGCACACCGGCGGCGATCAACGCGTCGGTGCAGGGGCCGGTGCGGCCCTCATGGCAGCAAGGCTCGAGGTTGATGTACAGGGTGGCGCCGCGCGCCGCTTCCCCCGCCGCCTCGAGGGCGACGATTTCGGCGTGCTTCTGGCCGGCGTAGGTATGAAACCCCTGGCCGACGACCACGCCGTCGCGCACCAGCAGGGCGCCGACCGCCGGATTCGGGCTGGTCCGCCCCACGCCCTGGCGCGCCAGGTCCAACGCCTGGCGCATGTAGTCTGGACTCATGCTTCGAAAAGGGAGGCGACAAACTTCTCGGGCTCGAAGGGCAACAGGTCCTCGGGTTTCTCGCCGACGCCCACGTAGCGGATGGGCAGGTTGAGCTCGCGGGCAATCGGAATGACGACGCCGCCCTTAGCCGTGCCGTCGAGCTTGGTGAGTACGATGCCAGTGACGCCGGAGGCCTCGGTGAAGCTCCGGGCCTGCTCCAGGCCGTTCTGGCCGGTGGTGGCATCCATGACCAGCAGCACTTCGTGCGGGGCGCCGGGGATGAGGCGCGCGGCGGTGCGGCGCATCTTCTCGAGTTCCGCCATGAGGTTCAATTTGGTGTGGAGGCGGCCGGCGGTGTCGGCAATGACGTAGTCGATCTTGCGGGCGCGCCCGGCCTGAATGGCGTCGAACAGGATGGCGCTGGGGTCGGCCCCGGGCTTCTGCCGGATGACTTCGGTCGAGGTGCGCTGGCCCCAGATCTCCAGTTGTTCGATGGCGGCGGCGCGGAAGGTGTCGGCGGCGCACAGCAGGACGCTGCGGCCCTCTTCGTGGTACAGGCGGGCCAGCTTGCCGATGGTCGTAGTCTTGCCAGTGCCGTTGACGCCGACCACCAGGACCACGGCCGGAGGCTCCGCCACGCGGGGCAGCGGCCGCTCGGTGGCCTCGAGCACCTCGACCAGGTGGCCGCGGATGAGATGGCGGAGCTCCTGGGCGTCGCCGACGAGCTTGCGATCGACCCGCTGGCGGATGATCTCGAGGATCTCGTGGGTGGTCCTGACGCCGATATCGGCCCCGAGGAGCGTGTATTCCAGCTCCTCCAGCAAATCCGCATCGATCTCCTTGCGGCCCGCCAGGGTGGTCTCCAGGTGCGATACAAGCCCCTGCCGGGTTTTCTGGATGCCGCTCTTCAGGCGATCGAGGAGCGAGGGTTCGGTGGAAACCGAGCCGAACAAGGTCTGAATCATTGCTGAGCTATATTGTAGCAGCGGGGGTAGGATAAGGCTCCGCCTTGTCCCGGTAGTGTGCTGGATGGAGGTTAGCTGTGAGCAGCGGCCCGATGTAGGCTACAATTGACAACGCAGCCAAATGCAGGCCATCGGCCGATATCAGATCCTGAGCGAACTGGGAAGAGGAGCGATGGGGGTAGTGTATCGCGCCCTCGACCCGGCCATCAACCGCCCTGTCGCCATCAAGACCATCAAGCTGGCGGAGGTCACCGACGCGTCCGAACGGGAGCGGCTGCGCGAGCGGCTGTTCCGGGAGGCGCAGTCAGCGGGCATCCTGTCTCACCCGAACATCGTTACGGTCTACGACGTGGGCGAAGAGGGGGAAGTCACCTACATCGCCATGGAGTTCGTGAACGGCTCCAGCCTGGAGAAGGCGCTGCTGGGGCCGGAGCCGCCGGAGCCGCAGACGGTGTTGAGCATCCTGCAACAGACTGCGGCGGCGCTCGATTACGCGCACAAGAAGGGGATCGTCCATCGCGACATCAAGCCGGCCAATATCATGCTGGACGAGGAGGGCGCGGCGAAGATCGCCGATTTCGGCGTGGCCAAGATTTCGCAGTCGCAGCAGATGACGCGGACCGGCACGGTGCTGGGGACGCCGAACTACATGTCGCCCGAGCAGGTGCAGGGCAAGCCGGTAAGCGGCACCGCGGACCAGTTCTCGCTGGCGGTAGTAGCTTACGAGATGCTGACCGGCGAGAAGCCCTTCGCCGCCGAGACGCTCACCACGGTACTGTACAAAATCGTTTCCGAGGAGCCGCCGCCGGCGCAGCACTTGAACCCGTCGCTGGCCTGGGCGGTGGCGATGGTGCTGAGCCGGGCGCTGTCGAAAGACCCGGCCAAGCGGTACCCCACCTGTGCGGAGTTCATCACCGCGCTGGATGCGGCGCTGAAAACCAAGAAGGGCTGGAAGCCGCTGCCGCGGGCTTCGAGCCAGAATCAGCCCACGGAGGTGGTGGGCGGCCCGATCGGCGTGACCACGACCCAGCGTGAGGCGCGTCTGGGAGCGCCGCGGCGGCGGAAACTGGTGTGGTCCATTCTTGCGGCGGGCCTGGCGGTGTTGGGAGTGGGGGTGCTGGGGTATGTGGGGCTCGAGCGCTGGCGGCCGTGGACACAGCAACCGCCCCCGCACACATCGGGGCCGACAGCCCCGTCGGGCCCGTTGGGACTGCCGCCGAACACGGCCCCGTCCAATCCGCAGCCCCCTGTTCCGGAGGTGAAACCGCCTGAACCGCCTCCTCCCGAGCCGCCCAAGGTCAAGCCGCCGCTGAGTATCCCGCCTGCGCCGAAAGTTCCGCCGCCAAGTGTGGATCAGCCGTTGCAGGTGGTCACCAGCCCGCCGGGTGCGACTGTGGTGCTCGACAAGGACCCGGCGAAGGCCTGCCAGTCGCCGTGTGCATTCCGCGTGCCCCCGGGCCGGCACGTTCTGGCGATTAACCTCGGGGGATACCGCGAGGAGCTGCGCATCGTCGATGTCGGCCGGCAGCCGCAGGAGTCGTTCGTGAACATGACCCAGATGATGGGTACGGTGAAGGTGCTGGCGGACGCTCTGGGCGCCCAGATCCTGATCAATGGAAAGCCCATTCCGGAGACGACCCCGGCCATTCTCAAGCTGCCCGCCGGCAAGTACACCGTGAGCGTGGTCAAGGACGGCCGCCGCACGGACGGGGAGATCGACGTCAAAGATGGCTCGATCTTCACGTTCACCTTGCAGCTCAACCCCTGAGCGGGCGGTCAGGCCTTAGGGGCGGGGGCGCGGCCCGACTTGCGGGGCCGGGTCCAGCGCTCGATCAGCGGCTCCAGCAGCAGCACCCAAAGGAACGCATAAAAGCTCAGATCCGTGCGGATGATGGACAGCGGAAGCGCCAGGGCGCAGGCGCTGGGCACGATGCGCAGCCAGGTCGAGACGCGATGGGTCACCTCGACGTCCATTTCGGGGTCCACCATGTAATGCCTCACGGCGTAGTACCAGTGCCAGTTCAGCATGAGACCCAGCGCCAGCAGGTTGCCGAAGTAGAAGAAGTGCGCGACCGGCTCCGTCGGGAAACGGCTCAGCATCGTGCTGGACAAGGGCAGCACGCCGACGAACAGCAGGAACACCAGATTCAGCCAGATCAGAACATGGTTCGTGTGACGGATGAAGTGAAAGGTCAGATGCTGAAGGTACCAGTAGGCGCCGCCGAGCAGGAAGGTGGCGACAAAGCCGAGAAACGCGGGCCACATCTCACCGATTCTCGCCAGCAGCTCGGAGTGCGCCGCGTCGCCGGAGACCCCCGGGACCCTGGCCTGAACCTGAAGAATCACGAGCGTCATGGCGACGCCGAAGACGGCATCGCTGAGCGACTGGATCCGCGCCTTGCCGAGGGGGACGCCGGTGAGCCGGGTCCGGGTATCGTTTGCGGACTTCATAACCAACCGCGAACTGACTAGCGTAACAGGTTAGCGGCTGGGGCGCTGTGGCGGAAAGTAGTAGAGCAGCATCCCTTTTCCCACCCGTTCCCGGGGCCGGTACAAATCCGGCCAAGAGCGCACGCCCGGGTATTGGTCGTACAAGCCCATCCGGGCGACCTTCCATACCGTGATGCTGACGGCGTTCCACCCGGCCGAAGGGCTCAGTGGATCCGATGGGGTGACGGCGGGCCAGCCGTGTTGCGACAGATCCGCCAGGATGAAGGGAGCGAATGCTACCTGGCGCGCCCCGAGTTCCTGGAGCCGCTTGCCAACGCGATTTACGTCCTGGCCCCAGTCCAGATCCGAGTCCGCCACGATTTTCTCCGGCTCGTCGCCGGCCAGTGCGTTGAAATACGGCAGGTAGTCCGGGTGGCTCAGCGCCGAAGACAGCGCGAACCAGACCAGCATCGCCGCGCAGCCCGCCGCGAGCCACCGGCGCGCGCCGCCGGAACGCAGGATCGCGGCGATCCCGATGGCCGCGGTGATTGCGAATCCGAGGTAAACCGGAAGAATGTAGCGCACCCCGACGTTGACGCGGCCAAAAAGCGCCGGGAGCAGAATGGCAAGCGAGAAGACCAAAGGCAGCGCCAAAGCGCCGCCCGCTTCCGCTCTCCGCCGGATGGCGTAGACCGCGCCAGCGATCCACAGCAGCAGGAAGCCGAGCGGCGTCTTGACTGCCAGCACGACCGGATAGTAATACCACCAGCCGGACTTGCTGTGCTCCCCGAGCAAGTACCCGGCAGAACCGGTCCGGCTGAGACGAAGGATGCCCTCGATGCCGCTGAAGAACTCGGGGGCGGGAAAGCGAATGCCCAGCGCGGCAACCGGGCCGAACGAGAACCGGTACGTGGCCCACACCACCAGAACCCCGGTCAGAACCGCCAGGCCGAACGGCAGAAGCAGCGCTCGGGATCGAATCAGCAGAGCGCGCGCGGGCGGGCGCCGGGCAATCACGTGCCAAATGAAGGCGCCCACAAAGGCGGCCGGGATAAAGATCAGGGCCGAGAACTTGGACACCGCCGCCAGCGCGACCGAGGCGCCGAACGCCGCGCTGCGCAATACACTGGGGCGTTCGAGCCATGCCAGCAGGCAGACGAAGGCCGCACCGGAAAACGCGGCCACCGCCATGTCGTTCGTGGCCAGCCCGGCGTGGGCCAGGACCGGCGGCAGGAACGTAAACAGGAACGTCGCGAGCGTCGCCACCAACCCGCCAAAAGCTTTCCGGCTCCACCAATACACGGCGAACGCCGCAACCCAGAAAAAGGGAAGCGCCCCCAGCCGGGCCAGCGCCAGATCGCGCTGGTAGTGGCCCCCGGCATACAGGATCAAGGCGCCCTGGCGGAACGGGCTCTCCTGGTAGCGCTCTTCGCCGCCTTGAGATCGCGCTCCAGCCAGGTAAGGCCCCAGCGCATCCAGGATGCGGGCCAGTGGCGGGTGATGTATCTCCAGCTTGTAGACCTGCTGGTCGAGCCACTCCATCCCGCAGGCGATGTGAGCCGGCTCGTCAATGGTGTGATTGAACACCGGGTAAGTGGCCGCGATCCGAAGCGAGGCCACGAGGACCAGCGCGACGAAGCAGCCGAGCGAGTGCTCCTCCAGAAACGAAAGAACCCGGGCGACACGCTGGTTGGGCTGGCGCTTGTCCCGCGGAGCCTCTCGCCGGGCGGCGCGCTTCGGGCTGTGTTTTGGCACGTTGTCAGGCCATGGTAGCATTCGGAGACGATGCCGGCAGGGTTCGCTCCGCCTCCGCGTTAGAATTGCTGATGGCCATGCCGCGCAAGAAGCGAGAGGGGAAGAGACGAGCCGGGGCGGACGCCGGGAAGGCCGCAGTCGCAGCCCCGAGCCGCTTCTCGCCTCGGATGCGCGTGACGCTGCTGCTGGCCGCGGCCGTCTTGGTCTTCTACTGGGTTCCTCTCACCAGCCCGAACACGACTCCGCAGTGGGACACGGTGGATGTCCACCTGAGTGCCCAGAAGTACTTCTCGGAGGAGATCCGGGAGGGCCGGTTTCCATTCTGGTCCAACTACGCGTACTCGGGCTACCCGTTCCACGCCGACCCTCAGACCGGCGCGTGGTACCCGCTGAACTGGCCGTTCTTTCTGGCCGGCATCACGCCCAAAGCCCTGGAAGGGGAGTTGGCGCTGCATTGTCTTCTGGCCTGCATTGGCGCGTTCTTTCTGGCGTCGCTATGGGTGGACGGTCTGGCGTGCGCCGCTTTCGTGGGGGTGGCCTACGGTTTCTCGGGCTTCTTTGCGGGGCACAGTTCGCATCTCGGCATGTTCCAGACCGCGGCCTGGCTGCCGTGGTTGCTGTACGGCTCGCACCAGGCGATTCGGAGCCGGTCCTGGCGGCACGCGGCGATCACCGGGCTCGCGGCGGGCACGATGTTCCTGGCCGGGCACTTCCAGACGGCCCTGTACAGCTTCGGTGCGATGGCGCTGTACGCGCTGGCGGTGGGGATCTTCGTGGAGCGCCGGTGGAGCGCGACGCTGGTGGTGGTGGTTGCCATCGTGGCGATTGCGGCGCTGCTGTCCGCGGTCCAGTGGATGCCCACTATGGAACTGGTGGGGAACTCGGCGCGCGCATCGATGACCTTCACTGGCGGGACGAATGCGCCGCTGGAGGCTCGCGGGCTTTGGACTCTGATCGCGCCGAACCATTACGGATCGGTGAGAGGCGACTACAGCGGCCCGGACGACAGGACGCAGTTCTTCTTCTACGGCGGCCTCCTGCTGGCGCCTCTGGCGGCCTTTGGCCTTACGGACAGGCGGATGCGGTGGGCGGCGCTGGCGTTGGTGGCGCCATTCGCCTGGTATGCGCTGGGGCCGCGCGCGGGGCTGTATCGGCTGGTAGCGAGTTTGCCGGGCTTTTCGAGCGTGCGCGCGCCGGTGCACGCCTGGTTTGCGATCGCCCTGGGCCTGGCGCTCGCGGCCGGCTCGGGGCTCGCCTGGGTGAGCGCTCGGTGGAAACTCCGCTGGCTGGCGATCGCCGTGGCCGCGTTCACGTTCCTGGACGTCTTCTACTGGAACTCGCTGGAGAATCAACTGGCCTACGGACGGATGAGTTTCGAAGAGCGCTACGGAGCCTCCCAGGAGCGCTTCGCTCGGGCGATGCGGCAGGCGCTGCCCGCGGGCACGCGGTTCCATTCGCCTGTGGCGTCTCCGGTTTTTGGCCCGCTCAACGGCGCCTTCGATACCCGGACCGAAGTGACCTACGGTTACAACCCGCTGGAGTTGCAGCGCTACATGGAGTACTTCGCGGCATCGAAACGCAATCCGAAGCTGCTGGACGCGCTGAATGCCGGCTTGCGAGTGACCGAGGCCGGCGACACCGAGGCAGCGCCCGGTGTTCTGCCGCGTTTCTATTTCGCCAGGAGCGTCGTCCCCGCGGCGGACAGCGCCCAGAGCCTGGCGCGATTGGGGAACCTGGACCCGGCCGTCGCTACGATCGTCGAACAGACGGCGGTGACGGGCGCTCCGGATCCTGCCGGGACGGTGTCCATCCTGCACGCCGACCAGGGTTCCTACCGGCTGAAGTACACCTCGCGGACGCCGGGCATTTTGCGCGCCTCGATTCCATGGTTCCCGGGTTGGAGGGCGGCCATGGAGGGGAAAGCGCTCCCCCTCAGAGTGGCGGACCATGCCCTGATCGGCGTCGAAGTGCCTGCCGGCCAGAATGAGATCACGCTGGAATACCACTCGATATGGTTCCTCCCCGGCGCGGCGTTGAGCCTGGCGACGCTGCTCGCTCTGGGGGTGGCTCAGTACGCCAGGATGCGGCCGGCTTCGCGGACAATATCCTCCACCTGAGGGAGGATTTCGTTCTCCAGTTGGGGGTTGTAGCCGATCCAGGTATCCAGCGCGGCAACCCGCGCGACGGGGGCGTCCAGGCGGTCGAACAACTCGCTGGCGATGCGCGCGGCCAGCTCCGCGCCGTAGCCCCAGGCCAGGCAGTCCTCGTGGGCGATCAGCACGCGGCTGGTCTTGCGGACGCTGGCCGAGATCGCCTCCCAATCGTAGGGCGCTAGGCTCCGCAGGTCGATGACCTCGACGGTCGAGCCGGGGGACTTCCACTCGATCTGCGAAGCGGCTTGCAGCGACTTCTGCACCAGGGCGCCGTAAGTGACGATGGTGAGATTGCGGCCGGTCTTGACCAGGCTGGCCTTGCCGAACGGGATCATGAACTCGGGGCCGGGGTGCGGGGAGCGGTTGTAGGGCTCGCGGTAGAGGCGCTTGTGCTCGAGGAACAGGACCGGGTCGTCCGAGCGCAGGGCGGTGCGCAGCAGGCCGCAGGCGTCGAGCGCGTTCGAGGGCATGACCACGCGCAGGCCGGGGATGTGGGTGAACTCCACTTCTCCGCACTGGCTGTGGTAGATGGCGCCGCCGGTCAGGTATCCGCCGATGGCCACGCGCACCACCACGGGGCAGGAGTACCCGCCGTTGGAGCGCCAGCGCAGGGTAGCGAGTTCGTTGCGGATCTGCATCATGGCCGGCCAGATGTAATCGAAGAACTGGATTTCGGCCACCGGCTTCATTCCGCGGGTGGCCATGCCGATGGCGCGGCCGACGATCGCGGCCTCGGCCAGCGGCGCGTTAAAGCAGCGATCCGCGCCGAATTCCCGTTGCAGGCCCGCGGTGGCCTTGAAGACGCCGCCCTTGCCCTTGACCTGGGCCAGGGTGCGCTCGCGGCTGCAATCGGCGACGTCCTCGCCAAAGACCACAATGCGCGGGTCGCGGCGCATCTCCTCGGCGAGAGTAAGGTTGATCTCATCGACCATGGTGCGCGGCTCGCCTTCGAGGCGCGGCGGCGAGGAGAAGGCGGCGGAGGCGGGATCCACGGTTTCCGAGTAGAGGCGCAGCAGGGCGGAGCCGCGGGCGGGAGGCAGGGCGTGCAAGGCAGCCTCGGTAGCCTGCTGGATCTCCAGGTCGATCTCGTGAACGATGGTCTGGAGTGCGTAGCGGTCCAGCACCCCCTCGGCGACCAGTTGCTCGGGGAACTTCAGAATGGGATCGCGAGCGGCCTCGGCGGCGCGCTCGGCTTCGGCTCGGTACAGCCGCTCGTCGTCGGAGAGCGAGTGGGAATACGGACGAATCACCTCGGCGCGGACCAGCGCGGGGCCGTTGCGGGCGCGGCACCAGGCGGCGGCCTCGCGCATGGCCTGGAGAGAAGCGACGAAATCCGTGCCATCCACTTCCTCGACTAACAGGTTGGGGAAGGCGCTCACCAGCGCGGCGATGTTGCCGCCGGCGGTCTGCTTCTCGACGGGGACCGAAATGGCGTAGCCGTTGTCCTCCACCAGGAACAGCACCGGCAGCCCCTCCAGGCACGCCACGTTCAAGGCTTCCCAAAACTCGCCTTCGCTGGTGGCGCCCTCTCCGGAAGTCACCAGGGTGACTTCATCGCTTTCGGGGCACAGGCGGCGGCCCGCATCGGCGCATCCGACCGCTTGCAGGTACTGTGTGCCGGTAGGCGAGGACGCGCTGACAATGTGGAGCTGGGGAGCGCTCCAGTGAGACGGCATCTGGCGGCCGCCAGACCCGATTTCGTCGGCGGCGCCTACGGCGGCCAGCAGCATCTGCTCGGCGCTGAGCCCGAGCATGAGGCACAGGGCGCGATCGCGGTAGTAGGGATAGAACCAGTCGTGGCCGGCGCGCAGCGCCATTCCCGCGGCGGCCTGGATGGCCTCGTGGCCGGCGCCGCTGATCTGGAAAAAGATCCGGCTCTGGCGTTTCAGCAGAATTTCCCGGTCGTCCAGACGGCGGGCCAGGTGCATCACGCGGAAGGCCCGGATGAGAGCGTCGGAATCGATCCCGGCGAGGCGGCCGGCCAACTCGGAAGCGGCCTGGACTCTGGTGCGCGCGGCCATGCGAAAGCGCCTCCCAGTCCAAGTGTAACCGAGGGCGGGGGAAGTTTCATGGGCTTGCCGCGCCGCCAAGTTCTTGCCGCTGCTCGCCCGACGCTTCGCCTTTCTTTTCAGCGCGTTCCTTGTGGCAGCGCGCTTGCCCCGACAGTTGGCATGAATATTACTGCGATTTCCAACCTGCTACCCACCTTGCTCCAAACCAGCAACAGCAGCGCCACCGGCCAGACCAGCCAGACTTCCCTCGACCCGTCGACGGCGAGCGACACCAGCATCTCGCCGCTGGCCCGCTTTCTGAGCCTCCTCCAGCAGCTTCAACAGGAGGACCCGAACAAGTTCAAACAGGTAGTCTCGGGCATCGCGGACCGGCTACGAGAGCTCGCCAAGACAGCCGCAGCCAACGGGAATTCCTCGCAAGCGGACCAGATCAACAAGCTCGCCGATCAGTTCCAGAACGCGGCCAAGGATGGGCAGCTCCCCACGGCCCAGGATCTCGAGCAGGCCGGCTTGTCCATCCATCACCACCACGGCCGGCACCACCACGGACAGGAGAGCGCGGCCAATCTGCTCTCCCAGTTCGAGCAGCAGGCGTCCGACAGCAACTCCAACAGCCTGCTCACCAGCATCCTGGGTTCTTCCACAGACAGCGCTGCATGAGCAAAGCACTGGCCTTGATTCTGCTTGTCGCGGGGATCGGTCTGGCACAAGACAAGCAGATGATCGAGCGCCCGGCGGACCCGCCGAAGAGCCGGCGCCCGATCCCCATCGTCATCCTGGACGACGGCGTGCTCTACGCGGAAAGCCCCTTCGCCGGGCAGACCGCCGAAGAGCGGCAGCGTGCCTTCCGCGCACTGGTGGAAGCGGTCAAGACCGCGTTGCGCGAGCTGGATGAAGAGGGATTCTTTTCCAGGGACAGGAAGTGCACCGTGGAGGCCCCGCCGCGCAAGTGATTCCCGGGGCTCGCTCCAGCGGGATCGCCCGAGTGTGCGATCATTTTACTGCATGAGGAACACAAGCTGGCGGGGGCGAGCGGTCGCCGCCGCATTCTCGCTGTTGTTGGCGCCCGTTCTCTTGGTGGGCGCGGAATTCGCGGTCACGCCCGACGTCGAGGCGGCGCTCGACCGGATCTCGGCCGACTCCCTCAAAGGGCACGTGTCGTTCCTGGCTTCCGATCTGCTGGAGGGGCGGAACACGCCGTCGGCGGGGCTGGACATCGCAGCGGAGTACATCGCCGCGCAGTTCCGGCGGGCCGGGCTCGAGCCCGGTGGCGACGACAGCTACTTCGAGACCGCCAGGTTCGTGAACGTGAAGCCCAGTCTCGAGGGATTCGAGCTGGCGCTGGAGAGTGGCGGTCGGAGGGTCGCGGTGGCGAAAGAGAACGTGACCTTCGAGCGCGCGCTGGCCGGCCTCGAACTCGCGGGCGCGCCGCTCATCAAGGCGAGCGTGCAGGATCTGGCGGACGCGTCCACTTGGACGCCCGAGCAGGTGCGGGGGAAAGTGATCCTCACGGAATTCCCGGCCTTCGGTTCGTTCGCCCCCAAGGCCGTGCAGAGAGTCTCGCAGACCATGCGGGAGAGCCGCGCAAACCTGGCCAGGCTGAAGCCCGCCGCGGTCATCATGGTGATGCGCGGCGGATTCGGCCGGGACGCAAGGACGCTGGTCGACCCAGGCGAGCCGGCGGGCCCGCCGACGATCCGGGTGAACGATCCGGAGCTGCGGAAGGTCTACGAGGCCATGAAGCCCGGCGCGACCGGCGCCACGGTCTGGCTGAAGATCGCCGCGCCAGCGCAGGAGCCGGTGAAGCTGCGCAACGTGGTGGGGATCCTACGCGGCTCCGACCCGGCGCTGAGGGACACCTACGTGCTGGTCACCGCGCACTACGATCACCTCGGGATCTGCTCGACCGGCGAGGACCGCATCTGCAACGGGGCCGACGACGACGCCAGTGGAACCGCCTCGGTGATGGAGCTGGCCTCCACGCTGGCGAAGATGCGCGAACGACCGAAGCGGAGCTTGGTGTTTGTCACCTATTTCGGCGAAGAGAAAGGGCTACTTGGCTCGCGTTATTATGGGCGGCACCCGATCATTCCGCTCGAGAAGACGGTGGCCGACATCAATCTCGAGCAACTCGGGCGGACCGACGATACCAGCGGGCCGCAGATAGCGCGCGCGTCCCTCACCGGGTTCGACTACAGCGATATCGGCGCGACCTTCGCCAAGGCCGGCCAATTAACGGGCGTCACCGTATCGAAAGACGAGAAGAGAAGCGATTCGTACTTCGCGCGGAGCGACAACCAGGCTCTGGCGGACGTGGGGATTCCGGCGCACACGCTGGTGGTAGCCTACGAGTTTCCGGATTATCACCGGCCGGGCGACGAATGGCAGAAGCTGGACTACGCGAACATGGAGAAGGTCGATCGCATGATCGCCGCCGGGCTGCTCATGATCGCGGACGACCCCAAGCCGCCGGAGTGGAACGCAGCCAACCCCAAGACCGAGCGGTACGTGAAAGCCTGGAAGCAGCGGATGGGAAACTGAAGACATGTACGACCTCGCGTTCTTTCGAGCCAACCTGGATGCGATTGCGGCGCGCCTGGCCGAGCGCGGCTTCGTGCTGAACGTCGAGGAATTCCGCGATCTCGACCGGCGGCGGCGGGCGGCGGTGACGGAGGCCGAACAGCTCAAGGCGTGGCGGAACGCCGAGAGCGTGGAGATCCAGAAGCTGCGGAAGCAAGGTGCGGATACCGCCGAGAGGCAGCAGGCGGCGCGGGCCGCGGCCGAGCGCATCTCCGCGCTCGACAAGCAGGCGGAGGGGCTGGACGAGGAGTTTCGGCAGGCGCTGGCGAGCGTACCCAACCTGCCGCACGCCTCCGTGCCCAGCGGGCGGACCGCCGAAGACAACGTCGAAGTGCGGCGGTGGGGCCAGCCGCGGCAATTCGATTTTCCACCCCAAGCGCACTGGGACCTCGGGCCGGAGCTGGGCATTCTGGACCTGGAGCGGGCGGCCAAGGTCACCGGGGCGCGGTTCGCGGTGTACTGGGACCTGGGCGCGAAGCTCGAGCGGGCGCTCATCAACTTCATGCTCGACGTGCATACGCGCGAGCACGGCTACACGGAGGTGCTGCCGCCCTTCCTGATCAACTCCGCCAGCCTGTTCGGGACGGGCCAGTTGCCGAAGTTCGCCGAGGACCTGTTCAAGATCGAGAACACCGACTTCTGGCTGGCGCCCACGGCCGAGGTTCCGGTAACCAACCTGTTCCGCAACGAGACGCTGGACGCGGACCGGCTGCCTATCAAGCTGTGCGCCTATACGCCGTGCTTCCGCAGCGAGGCTGGCGCCTACGGGCGCGACGTGCGCGGCATCATCCGCCAGCACCAGTTCCAGAAAGTGGAGCTGGTGAAGTTCACGCGGGCGGAGCAGAGCTACGAGGAGCTGGAGCGGCTGACCGCGGACGCCGAGGACATCCTGCGCCGGCTGGGGCTGCCCTATCGCACGGTGGTGCTCTCGACCGGGGACATGGGGTTTTCGTCCGCGAAGACCTACGACATCGAGGTCTGGCTGCCGGGGCTGAACGAGTACAAGGAGATCTCCTCGTGCTCGAACTTCGAGGCCTTCCAGGCGCGGCGCGCCTCGATTCGCGCCAAGTCCGCCAAGGGGAAGTCCGAATTCGTGCACACGCTGAACGGGAGCGGGCTGGCCATCGGGCGGACCTGGGTGGCGGTGGCCGAGAACTACCAGCAGGCCGATGGCAGCATCCTGGTGCCGGAAGCGCTGCGACCGTATTTGAACGCGGAGCGGATCGGGAAACGGGATTGATCACAACCTACCCAGACAAATATCCCTCTTTTCCGCCTGTGACTTAGCTCCCCGATAGGGGCGCTGAGGCGGGCAGGCTGCGGCACACTGAAGCCGGTAGTGTGCTCCCTGCGCGGGCCCGGGTTGTTAGTGAATCCGGGCCCATTTTTCGGAGGCCCATGATGAGAGCGGTGGTTCGCCGGCTGGTGGTGTTGACCTGGTGCTTCGCTACGGGGTGGGCGGCGCCGCCGCTGACCACCATTCAGGACGTGCTGTACAAGGCCGACGGCACGCCGTTCAACGGCATACTCCTGGTGGAGTGGAAGAGCTTCGAGGCGGCCGACACGTCGAACATCGCGACGCAGAGTCTGACGACGCCGATCGTCAACGGCGTGCTGCGGGTGCAACTGGTGCCCACCACCAATGCCTCTCCAGGCGCCAGCTACTCGGTGAAGTACTCGAGCGACGGGCGGGTCCAGTTCCAGGAGACCTGGGGGGTGCCGCCGAGCTCGACGGCGTTGCGGGTGAGGGACGTGCGGGTGGCGACCTCGTCGAGTTCCTCGACGCTCCCTCCGCCCGCGGAAACCACCGAGGTCCAGGAAAGCGACGTGGTGGGGCTACTGGCGGACCTGGCGATCCGGCCGGTGAAAGGACCGGGGTACGCACCGTCGCGGGCGGTGTACGCCACTGAGACTGGAGCGCTGGAGGGAGTGGTGGGGAACCTCACCGATTGCGTGCGCGTGGACGGGTCGGCGGGGCCATGCAGCACGGGCGAAACCACGAGCTCGGGTCCGGGGTTCGTGGATGCCGAGACGCCCGCGGGATTGATCAACGGCTCGAACGTGGTCTTCACGCTGGCGAATGCGCCCAGTCCGCTCAGCAGTCTCACGGTGTATCGGAACGGCCTGCTCCAGACTCCCAACCTGGATTACACGATCAGTGCCAATGTTGTCACCTTCGCCACGGTTTCGGCTCCCCAGGCCGGGGACGTGCTGGCGGCGAGCTACCGGCTGGCGGACCCAGGCAATCCGGTGGGGCAGGCGGGTGGCGCGCTGACGGGCACGTATCCGAACCCCTCTTTGGCAATGGGCATGGTCTCCGACGCCAATGTCGCGGACGTGGCGGGCATCGTCGAATCCAAGTTGGCGCTGAACTACCCGACGCACTCGAGCGCCAACGACCCGACGGCGGGCCAGAAGGCCGCGCTCGCCGGGACCTCCGGGACGCCCTCGGCCAGCAACAAGTACGCCACGGACCTGGACCCCCGGATGTCGGATACGCGCGTGCCCACCAGCCACGCTCTGTTGGGCACGAGCCACGGCGACACGGCGGCAACGGCGCCCTCGCGCGGCGACCTGATCGTGGCGCAGGGCACCTCGCCGACGCTGTGGACGCGGGTGCCAATCGGTCTGGCGAATCGCTGCCTGATGTCGAATGGGTTCGATGCCGTGTGGAACACCTGCCTGTACACGGGGTTCACGACGGGCGCGATTCCGTTTGTCGACTCCAGCGGCAACCTGGCGCAGAACAGCGCGCGGCTGCTCTGGGACAACACCAATCGCAAGCTGTCGCTGGGCAACAACCTCGGGACCACGACCCTGTACGTGTACGATGCCTTGCCCTCCACCGGCTCGACCGGGTTGACCCTGCGGGCCGGGCAGGGGCAGAGCACCGACCCGCTCCAGCGGTGGTTGGACTCGAGCGGAACCGAACTGGCGCGGGTGGGCTGGGACGGCCGGTTCGCCGGCGCTTCGTTCAGCGCGGCCACGTCCTCGACGCGGGCGGCCTGGCAGGACTCCGGCAGCTCGACGGACCCGAGCACGACCTCCGAGGGCGACCAGTGGTTTAACACCAGCCAGAAGGTGCGCAAGACCGTGGAAGCGGGCCAGACCCACACGCTGCCCCAGGTGCTTTGCGGCAGCACCGGAGTGAGCACCAGCGCCACCGGGTTGACGCGGCTGGGGAGCTGCACCGTGCCCGCCAACTTCCTTTCGGCGGGCGACCGCGTCGAGATGCGGTTCGACTACTCGCACGAGGGAGCCGAGACCGGATTCTCGTTCGAGGTGCATTGGGGCGGCAGCGTGCTGGTGTCGCGCGGCGGCGGGGCGAGCGAGTCCCTGGTGTCGGGGAAAGCCGACGCGGCCGTGCACTCGAGCGGCGCGCAGTTGAGCGTGTTGAACTGGGGCGCGACCCTCACGCTGCAATCGCTGGTGGTGGCCTCGAGCGAGTCGCTGACGGCCCCCCTGACCATCGACTTCCTGGGCAAGATGAACGCCACCACCGGGGAGACGGTGACGCTGCGCAACTTCACCGTGGTCCGGTACCCGGCGCAGCAGAACCCGTAGGAGCGGCAGGCCGAACGGCCTGCCCCACCCGAATCCCCGCGAAGTACCTGTCAAGTCATTTAACGATGTAACCGAAACCGGTCTTGGTTGGGTCATTTAAGAATGTAACCGTGGGCGGAGGTGTACACCGACCTGAGGTGTATGTTTTTCGGGCCGACCAACGGGAG
>JBEKWU010000018.1:0-64891 GCA_049512775.1 Bryobacteraceae bacterium | reverse complement strand
ATGCCTCTCCAATGCAGCACGTTCTTCGGCCATCCATACGCCACACCCGGAATCACGCCGAACATGTTCTTCATGCTCAAGGTCACGCCGGCCCAGTGGTGCGTCTTAACCTTCGGCATCGAAACGACCACGTCAGCCGAGAGGACAGTCCGCGGTAACCACAGATGTCCAAGTCCCGAATAGTCTGACTCTGTTGGCACTCGAACGACTTCGTCGCGGTTGAGGTCTATGAACTGCACCTGGCGCAATCGCAGTTGCTCATCGAGGCCGCTCTCCACCAACGAAAGGTACGTGTCACGCTGGTGACCAGGGCCTTCTGCCACCACGACTCGCGCTGCGCCCAGATGCAAGAAGGCGTCGATCGCAGCACCCACGAGGAGTGCATTCGTGTTCACCTCCACACCGGCGATGTGTTCCACCAAGTTGGGCTTGAGCAGGACCGCCCGCCCCTTGACGTCGAGCCGAAAGAGCCGCAGGCCTCGAAACAGCACGTCCTCCAGGCTCTCCGCGTAGTCTGAGGCGGAGAGAATCGCGACGCGCGACTTTCGCGGCCTTCGATCCTTGAGCCAGGTGGAATGAGGGAGGATGTGACGGGCTAGCAGGGCGGCGCCAGCCGTCGCGCCTGCCGCCGCAACGAAGGCGCGCCGGGTGTGGTGCTCCGTCATGCCTTCACCGCGAACACATTCTCTCCGCCCGCCGCTGCTTCAATTGCCAGCGCGGCCAGAGCCTGTGTGCACGTCTCGCCGACGCCGGTCCCGGTGTCGAGGAGTTGGATCAGGCGTTCCGTAGCCGCCATGACTCGCGCCTTTGTGTCCGGAATGAGATCGCGATAGACGTCCATAGCAAGGACGGCCCACGGGATGCTGAATGGGGAGGGGCATTGAACCGCGCGTGCCCCTAACCATCGGAGT
Organism: Bryobacteraceae bacterium; assembly: GCA_049512775.1. Lineage (GTDB taxonomy): Bacteria > Acidobacteriota > Terriglobia > Bryobacterales > Bryobacteraceae > Fen-330. Next base: position 63,980 of record JBEKWU010000018.1, on the reverse strand, counting down.
GACGACTCGATCGCTGCCGCGGCCGGATAGTGGAGCAGTGCCAGCAAAGCAATCGCGGTCGCATCAATGTGGGGTTGGAGTGCCACCCCGAATACAACGCTGTTGCCCGCGTTCCAGCCACCACCGGGACACATCCGGTCCAACAACATTTCGCAGCCCAACTGGATGCGACCTCGGCACTCGCCATCTTGGCACAGTCCGCTGCGCACGGCCTTCTGAAGCGCAATGATGGTCAGCGCTGTCGGGATCACCCAACTGGTGGTGCCCTCCACCCAGCCCCAGCCGAACTTAGCCGGATCGAAACTAACCTTCGTGTCGACTGTCTGAAACTTCCAGCGCCAAAGCCATTGCGCTTCGCGTCCACGCGCCTTGATGAGCCACTGAACAACCCGCTGCAACCCCGCACTCGTCGGAAAGCTGTTGACTAGGCTGATGACTGCGAGCGAAGTGGTCCAGCAAGCATCCTCGTCATGTCCTACGAAGGCGTGGCATGCGCCACTGGCTGTCTGCTGCTCTTCAAGCCAACGGGCTGCGAGCCTGCCGCTTGCGCCTTTCCCCGCGCGGATGGCCATCAACGCAAGGCAGGTGGGTTCGACAGCGTCCTGGCCCCGGCGGTACCCCCACGCGCCCGAGGCCGGGTTCTGCTGCTCAAGGAGGTTAGCGAGCAGTTTCCGACAGATGGGCGGGGGCACGAGGGTGTCTGCGGCCCGGTCAACTGACACGGCAGCCGGCACGGCGGCGCAACCATTCCATGACGTCGCCCGCCCGAAACCGGACGTTCGACTCGATCTTATAGTAAGGGATCAGGTTTCGGGAGACGTAGCTGTAGATCGTTTTGGGACTGATACCAAGAATCTGGCCGAGTTCCTTGGCGTTAAGTAGGAAGTCGCATTCGGCCAGCCGCTCGAAAACATCCTTTGTCCGAGTCGGAGTAGAGCTGATTGTGGCGGGGGAGGTCGACATGGTGTCTCCAGATATATCGCTGTCTCGGTTCTAGCCGGGAGCGCCGACTCTGTCAAAGCCGGGGAAAGCCGTGAGTCATAGGGGGCGAGATGGGCAACTGAGCGCCAGGCTGCTGATGGACGGGTTCGCCGCGGTGGCGCTCTCAAGGCCGCCACGGCAGCCCCTGCTGCGTTTCCGGAAAACCACCAATCGCCTGCTATCCCTGAGTGGGGTGCTCCATCGCAGTTCTCAGGATCGCATTGATCCGCGTTTGGTAGCCCTTGCCCTGAGACTTCAGCCAAGCGAGCACGTCGGCGTCGAGGCGAATGGTCAGTGGCTTTTTGATCGGACGATAGAATTTGCCAACGACTGCTCTGGTCCAATCCGTCACTTCCGGCAGGTCGGATGTGTCGATGGATTCGTCCTTCATTCGCTTCAACGCCGCGAGCTCTTTAGTCTGGCGATTCACCGCCTTCTGCATAAACCTTCCTCTCGCGCGCCGTCGCCTTGCGGGCAGAGATGATGCGAATCACCTCTTCGTCGCCTTCCACCATGTAGGTGTGAGCGACCAGCAGGACGACTGCACCCCCTGCCAAACCAAGCGTCTGCCAACGCTCCTCGCCTTCAGCAACCCGATCCTGCATGCTCAACGCGCAGGGATCATCAAAGACGAGCCGCGCCGTTTCAAAACTCACTTTGTGCTTGGCGCGGTTGCGGCGATTCTTGGCCTCATCCCAAAGGAACCGCATCGGTACGCCCTACCGCACCGTAACTACATTATAGTACATACAGAGCCTCAGCCGACCTGTGGCATGCCGGTTTCGATATTGCCGCCGGTCCGTCGCCGTCCAGCCGGCCCTTTCCGGAGAGGGACGGTGGATGCGGGCGCTCCGGGAAGCGAGATCTGATCCAGGCGATCATAGACGTCCCTGGCAGGCACCAAATACCGCATCGTGGTTTCGAGTGACCTGTGCCCCATCCAGTGCTGGACAGTGCGCACGTCGAATCCGGCGCGCAGGTTGCGCGTCGCGTAGGTCGATCGGAACGTTTTGAGGTCCCACTCTGCCGGATCGAGGCCGGCGCGCGCAGCGACAACCTTGCACCGAAGCAGCATATTCTGTTCGCGGTGTCCGGTTGGGGAGGGGAACACAAAAGGACTGCGGAGATCGCGCGGATGCACCCGAAGCAGTTCGACCAGCTTGACGGGAACCGGCACCTCCCGCTCCTCCCACCGCTTCGGGAAGAAATCGAGGTGGGGCTTCGCAGTGACACGGACGGTCTGGAGGTCGAGGTTGACGTCGCTCCAGAACAGATACATGACTTCCTGTTCGCGGAACCCGGTCATCAGGAACGTTGCGAACAGGGCGCGGTCGCATGGGCTGCCAGCCGCCAGAAATCTTGCCAGATCCTCTTCGCGATATTCCCTGGGGAGCGGGGTAATGCGTTCGGGAAGTGGCAGGTCGCGAGTCATCCCTCCGCGGCCGTTACGTTTGAAGAACTGGGCAACGATGACGGCGTTATGGAGGATCGTGTTGGCGCCAAGCTTGTGATCCCTCTTCAGGCTGATGATAAAGTCCGTCAGATCCTCGCCGGAGATCCCGTCGATTGACTCACGGTCGCGGAAGAAGTCGAGGAAGCGCTCGAGCACGGCTTCGTACTTGCGATGTGTGTTCGGTTTCTTCAGTGTTTCGATCTGTTCGAGGTACTTGGCGACCATCAAATGTAGCGGCGGCTTCTTTGGCTCCTCGCCCGCCTGCTCGAATCCGGGGATGCCGAGTGTACGGCCCTCGAGCTCGTGGCGTTTCCGGCGCTGCGCTTCGAGCGCCTCAGCGGCGGTGGCGCCGACTGAAGCGCGGCGGCGCTTGCCGCCGCTGCGCCACTCGATCAAGTAGAAGCCTTCGGCAGGCAGCGCCGTCCAGTCGTAGTTGCCTTTGGCGTTACGCGGAATCGAGAGCAGCTTCCAGCCGCTCTCGAGTTTGACTTTCTTCAGGATGTTGACGTGAGGCATTCGGAATCCACCCAGGTGCCCGCATTATAAGCGGACACCACGGAGGACACCAAAACCGGAAAACATTGAGGAGAAAAGGGGAGAGCGGGAAGCTGGCATTCTACCACTGAATTACTCCCGCTCGGTTTTCATCCGTGAGTATAACAAAACCGCATCGCTCGTTCCAGATCACCAATCCCGAACTTCGCGTGGGAATTCACGCCAGTCCCTGCAACTGTTCAGCTTCTTGAGCGTCTCGACCTGCTCGAGGTACCGTGTGACCACCGCTGCAAGCGGCGGCGCGGCAGGCGTCGCTGGGGCAGGTCCGTACTCGGGGATTGCCCCCGGCGCTTGCGCGGGGAGGAAGCCGGGCGCTACCTTGGACTCTTAGGCGGGAGTACAGCTTTCGACCTCGAGGCCTCTCCTCCGGCACGAGCAAGCCCATGTGGATCGTCCGACTCGCACTGCGACGGCCGTATACCTTCGTGGTGATGGCTCTGGCCATCGCCCTGCTGGGCGGCGCCGCCATCTACACCATGCCGGTGGACATCTTCCCGTACATCGACATCCCGGTGGTCAGCGTCATCTGGACTTACCAGGGAATCTCCCCGGAGGAGATGGAGAAACGGGTCGTCACCGTTTTCGAGCGCGCCCTGACCACCACGGTGAACGACGTCGAGCATATCGAGTCGCAATCCTTCAACGGCGTCGCCGTCGTGCGGATCTACTTCCAGCCCAACGCCAAGGTCGAGATGGGCCTGGCGCAGGTCACCGCGATTTCGCAGACCCTGCTCCGCACTTTGCCCCCCGGCATCTTCCCGCCGGGCGTGATCAAGTACGATGCCTCCAGCGTCCCGATCCTCCAGTTGGGGCTGGGGAGCAAGACTCTCTCCGAGCAGGAGCTGTACGACCTGGGCCAGAACTTCATCCGGACGCAGCTTGCCACCGTGCAGGGAGCCGCGATCCCGCTTCCCTTCGGCGGCAAGGTGCGCCAGGTCATGGTGGATATCGACCCCGCGGCGCTCTATGCCTACCAGTTGTCGGCCAGCGACATCTCCGCGGCGATCTCGGCCCAGAACCTGATCCTGCCGGCGGGCACGGCCAAGCTGGGGGATCGCGACTACCAGGTGAAGCTCAACAGCAGCCCGCGGCTGCTGGACGAGTTGAACGATCTCCCTGTGAAGACCCTCAACGGCGCGACGGTCTACCTTCGGGATGTCGCCCAGGTGCGGGACGGCTACTCGGTGCAGAACAACGTGGTGCGCACCAACGGAACGCGCGGCGCGCTGCTGACGGTGCTGCGGATCGGCAAGGCCTCCACGCTGGATATCGTCAACAAGGTTAAAGCCGTCTTGCCGAAAATCCTCGTCAGCCTCCCCAGCTCGCTCGAGGTCAAGCAGTTCTTCGACCAGTCGCTGTTCGTGAGAGCGGCCATCAACGGCGTGGTCCGCGAGGCGGTCATGGCGGCGCTGCTCACCGGCCTGATGATCCTGCTGTTCCTGGGGAGCTGGCGCAGCACGGTGATCGTCTGCATCTCGATTCCGCTCTCGATCCTGACATCGCTCATCGTGCTGAGCCTGCTCGGGCACACGGTGAACGTGATGACGCTGGGCGGGCTGGCGCTGGCGGTGGGCATCCTGGTCGACGATGCCACCGTGGCCATCGAGAACATTCACCGCAATCTCGGGCTGGGGAAATCGCTGGTGCGCGGCGTTCTGGACGGCTCGCAGCAGATCGCGGTTCCGGCCCTGGTCGCCACGCTCTCGATCTGCATTGTTTTCGTGCCCGTGCTCCTGCTGACCGGGGCCGCCAGGTACCTGTTCACGCCGCTGGCGATGGCGGTGGTCTTCGCGATGCTCGCTTCTTACCTGCTGTCGCGAACGCTGGTACCCACCATGGCGCACCATCTTCTGCGCTCCGAAATGGACATGTACACCGAGGGCGGCCACGCGGGAGGCGCCCGGCCCAAAGGCCTGTTCCGGCGGTTCCACTCGGCGGCCGACCGCGGCTTCCAGCGCCTCCGCACCGCCTATGCGGGACTGCTGGACTGGGCGTTGGACCACCGCAAGACGGTCCTGGCGGCGTTCTTCGCGTTCTCGCTGGGCTCGCTCGCGCTGTTGCCGATGGTGGGCGAGGATTTCTTCCCCACCGTCGATTCGGGCCAGATGCGGCTGCACGCCCGGGCGCCCGCCGGGACTCGCATCGAGGAAACCGAACTGATCTTCGCCGCCGTCGAGGATGAAATCCGCGCGGTGGTCCCGCCGGATGAGCTGGATACCATCCTCGACAACATCGGAATGCCGAATAGCGGGCTCAGCCTGGCGTTTAGCGACAACCCGTCGATCGGACCGGACGACGGCTCGATCCTGGTGTCTTTGAAGCCCGAACGACGCCGGCCCACGCTGGAATACGTTCAGCAGCTCCGCCGGCGGCTGCGCGAGAAGTTCCCGCAGGTGCTCTTCTATTTCGAGGCCGCCAACATCACCAATCAGATCCTCAACTTCGGCCTGCCGGCGCCGGTGGACGTCCAGGTGGTGGGCCGCGAGACGAGCCGCAACTACGCGCTGGCGCAGGAGATTTCCCGCCGCATCGCGCGCATACCGGGCGCGGCCGACGTTCACATCCACCAGACGGTGGACTACCCGGAAGTGCGGCTGGCGGTGGACCGCGTCCGGGCCGGGCAGGTGGGGATGACGCAGCGTGACGTGAGCAACAGCATGCTCGTCTCGCTCAGCTCCAGCGGCCAGGTTTCGCCCAACCAGTGGCTGAACTGGAGGACCGGAGTGAACTACCAGGTCGCGGTTCAAACCCCGCAGCGCCGGATGGATTCGCTCGACGCGCTGCTGAACACCCCGATTGCGGCGGCGGGCGCGGGCGCCTCGCCGGCTCCGGCGGGCACGGTCTCCAATCCTGCGGCCAGCACGGCGTTTCTGCCCTCCGGCCCGAGCCGCACGTCGGCGGCTTACGGCAACCCCGGCGCGATCCCGCCGAACACCCAGTTGCTCTCCAATCTCGCGGCGGCTCAGCGCGGGTTGGCGCCGCAAATCGTGAACCACTACAACGTGCAGCCGGTCTTCGACGTCTACGCCAACGTCGACCGCCGCGACCTGGGCGGCCTGGGAACCCAGGTGCGCAGGATCGTCGGCGAAATGACGCCCCAGTTGCCTCGCGGGACAACGCTCGTGGTTCGCGGCCAGGTCGATACTATGCAAACCTCTTTCGCCCGCCTCGGGCTGGGGCTGATTGTCGCCGTGATCCTGGTCTACCTGCTGATGGTCGTCAATTTCCAGTCCTGGCTGGACCCGTTCATCATCCTGATGCCTCTGCCGAGCGCCATGGCGGGCATTCTCTGGATTCTGTTTGCCACCCAGACCACACTCAGCGTGCCCTCGCTGATGGGCGCCATCATGTGCATCGGCGTGGCCACGGCCAACAGCATCCTGGTGGTGGTGTTCGCCAACGATCAGCGGGCCACCGGCATGGGCTCGCGCGAGGCCGCGCACTCGGCGGGATTCACCCGCATCCGGCCGGTCATCATGACCGCGCTGGCCATGATCATGGGCATGCTGCCGATGGCCTTCGGGCTGGGAGAGGGCGGCGAGCAGAATTCTCCGCTGGGCCGCGCCGTGATTGGCGGCCTGGCGGTGGCAACCGTCTCGACGTTGTTCGTGGTTCCGGTGGTTTACAGCACGCTGCGCCGGCGGCCGCCGATGGACTACGAGGCCCGGCTTGCGGCGGAGGAGCAAGGCGCCGAGTTATGAAGGACCCGCGGTCGCGCATCGAGGAGTTGGAAGCGGAGCTCCGGGAGTTACGGGCCCAGGCCGGCGAACCGGCGCGGCGGCCATCCCGGTGGGCGCTTCGCGCCGGACTGTTGCTGCTCGTGGTGGCGCTGGCCGTAGTCTTCGCCCTGGGCTATTTGCCGCGCCAGCGCCGCGAGTCGCAAATCGTCGAGGAGGCCAAGGAGCGCAGCGAAGCGCTGCCCGTCGTCAGGGTCGCGCTGGTGAAACGCGCGCCGGCGGTTTCCCGGTTGATCCTGCCGGGTACCACCCAGGCGATCACCGAAGCCCCCATCCTGGCGCGCGCGGATGGCTACCTCAAGCGGCGCTACGCCGATATCGGAGACCGCGTGCAGGCGGGGCAGTTGCTGGCGGAAATCGAGGCGCCCGAACTGGACCAGCAGGCGCTTCAAGCCAGGGCGGCAGTCGGGCAGGCGAAGGCGGCTCTGGAGCAGGCGCAGGCCAACTACGATCAGGCGCGCTCGAACGAAGACCTGGCGCAGGTGACGGCAGCCCGGTGGGCCAACCTGCTCAAGCGCGGCGTGGTCTCGCGCCAGGAGAACGACCAGCTACAGGCCAATTACAAGGTGCAGGCCGCCGCGGTCGTGGCGGCCTCCAAGTCGCTCGAGGCGGCCAGAAGCAACATCGCGGCGGCGGAGGCCAATCTGGCCCGCCTCGAGGATCTCCGCGGCTACCTCAAAGTGCTCGCGCCGTTTGCCGGCATCGTCACCATGCGCAGCGTGGATGCCGGCACCCTGGTCACCTCGGGCAACACGCTGCTGTTCCGCGTGGCTCAGACCGGCCTCCTGCGCACCTACGTCAACGTGCCGCAGGTGCATGCGGCCTCCATCCGCAGCGGCATGCCCGCGATTCTGTCGCTCGCCGACCGCCCCGGCGTGCGCTATTCCGGCACGGTGTCGCGGGCGGCCAATGCGCTCGATCCCGCAACCCGGACCATGCTGGCCGAGATCCAGGTTCCGAATCCCGACGGCTCCTTGCTGCCGGGGATGTACGTTCAGGTGAGCCTGGAGGCCACGCGGAAGGACCCGCCTCTTCTGCTGGACGCCGATGCGCTGGCGGTGCGCGGCGAAGGGACGCTGGTCGCGGTCGTGGATCGCGACGAACGCATCCATTTTCGGAAAATCACGGTGGGCCGGGACTATGGACCGCAGGTCGAGGCGCTCAGCGGCGTCCAGGAGGGCGAACGGGTGGTGATCAATCCCAGCGATGCCGTTCGCGAAGGCGTCCGGGTGAGAACCGTCCGCCTGGAAGCGGAGCCCGCGGCCGCGCCCAAGGGTCGTTGACCATGCGTACCTCGACTCCCGTTTGTGCCGCCGTGGCGCTGGCCTGCACGAGTCTCGCGGCCGCCGCGCAGCCGGAATTCGGCAAGGGATGGCGGCCGCCCGCCGTCGCGCTCGAGAACTCCCGCCGCGTGAGCGATCTGCTGCGCGCCGGCAACCTTTACCTCTCTCTTCAGGACGCCGTGGCCCTGGCGGTGGAGAACAACCTCGACGTCGAGCTTCAGCGCTACGGCATGTTCCTGGCCGACTCGGACGCGTTGCGCGCGCGCGGCGGCGGTCTCCTGCGCGGGCTTTCCTACAACATCGGGGAGGCGCCCGTGGGAATCGGCGGACCCGCCAGCCCGCTGCTGATCTCGATCGGCAACCGCTTCGGATCTTCCACCGTCTCCACCAATCCATCCGAGCTGGGCCTGCTGAGCGGCGTCCAATCGAACCTTTCCATTCTGGGGACGGCTCCGCTCTCGAACGGTCCGGCGGTGCCGTCGCTCGATCCCGCGCTCACCGGGGCCTGGAACTGGAGTCACCAGACCCTCCCGCAGAACTACCTGGCGCAGTACGGCGTCAACGCCCTAGTCGCTGGGAACCTGCTTGCGAATGCCGGAGTTCAGCAAGGCTTCAGCACCGGCGGCCAGGTCGGGCTGGCGTTCAATAACAGCCGCCAGTCGCTGAACACGTTCCATAGCGACTACAGCCCCTTCACCGCCTCCAGCCTCGGGCTGACCCTCACGCAGCCCTTGCTGAGGGGCTTCGGCCGAGGGTTGAACCGCCGCTTCATTCGCATTGCCCTAAACGAGCGGAAGATCTCGCGCCTGCTCTTCACGCAGCAACTGATCGCCACCGCCTACGGCGTCACCCGCCTCTACATCGACCTGGTCGGCCTCAGCGAGGACGTGAAGGTGAAGCAGCAGACGGTCGAGCTTGCCGAGCGGCTGTACGCCGACACCAAAGCGCAGGTCGAGGAAGGAACTTCGGCCGAGATCGAATTGACGCGGGCCAACGCCCAGGTTTCGGCCGCCCGCCAGGACCTGATCGGCGCCCGCGGGCTGCTCGAAGAGCAGGAAGCGATTCTCAAGAACGTCATCACGCGCAAGGGGCTGTACGATTCTGCCGTCGCCGCCGCCCACATCGTGGCGACCGATCCGCTACGAGTCCCGGACCAGGACCAGGTGGTTCCCGTGCCGGACCTGGTGGCTCAGGCCCTGGCGAATCGCCCCGACCTGGGGCAGGCCGCATTGCAGGTGGAGAACTCCGCGATCAGCCTCGAAGGAGCGCGCAACGCGCTGCTGCCGCAGATCGACCTGGTGGGAGTGATGCAGAACAGCGGCCTGGCCGGGCAGCTCAATCCTCTGGCGGTGGGGCCCGACACGAATTTCCTGGGCGGATACGGGGGCCTGCTGGGCCAGATCGCGGCCCGGAACTATCCGACTTACGGAATTGGGGTGCAGGTCAATCTGCCCTTGCGGAACCGCGTGGCCGAGGCCGACGCCGCCCGGGACGAGGTGCAATTGCGCCAGTCCGAGATCCGGCTGGCGCAGCTCCGCAACCAGGCGCGCCTGGAAATCGAGGACGCACTGATCGCCATGCGCCGGGCGCGCGCCGCCTACCAGGCCGCCGTGGCCACCCGAACGCTGCAGGAGCAGTCCTTCGCCGCCGAGCAGGCGCGCTTCGAGGAAGGCATCTCGACCGGCTTCTTCCTGATGCAGTACCAGAACCTGCTGGCCCAGGCCCGCTCCACCGAGCTGGTGGCGAAGGCATCCTACATGAAGGCGCAGGCCGCCCTGCAACGCGCCACCGGCGGCATCCTGGAGGCCATGGGCGTCTCCCTCGATCAGGCGCTGAAGGGACGGCCGTAGGCGGGCCGGGCGGCGCAGTCCGTCATAGGCCGGCTGTTACCGGAGGGCCGTCGGTTCGAGTCCGACCTGGGAAGCCAAACATCCTGACTGAGAGCATGTCGCACAGTCCGGTTTGCCGCGTGATTGCCAGAATGTGAGATGGGCTGTCCACCACACCGATCTGGCCCGCGTTCCTAGTGTGCCATGCGTGTGTCGCGTTCTTCAGGCGAGCTTCAGTGGCCGCTCAGCGCCGCTTGCGCAGCGTGATGACTCCGAGGATGCCTCCCAGGGCCAGTACCCACGCGGAGGGCTCGGGGATGTTCTCCGTTACAAGGACATCATCGACCCCGTTCCACCTCTCAGACGGAGCATTGTAGCCTGCGAACGCAATCGTTGTGCTGCTGCCGGTCGCCTTCACGGTGTAGGAATACTCGGTCCAGCCCTGCGCGAAGTTCGTCAGATCCAGAACCGCGCTGCCGTCCCACAGAGCCCGCTCGCCGTTGCCATTTCCGTTATTGCTATCGAGCCAGAAACTGAACGTGTACGTTGCACCGACTTCCGTTGGTATGACCTGTGAGATCGTATCGTAAAACCCAACGCACGTACCGCCAAAGTGGGCTGCGTATGAGCCAGTGTGCGCCGGGCCCCCCACGTAGAAGTCAACGCCGCAACTGGCCGGTGTAAACGTCCAACCTGTCAGGTTACCCGTTTCAAATCCGGGGTTGGTTACGAGACCGCCGTAAACAGGCATCAGCGCCAGCACCACAAGAGCAGCACATCGAATAGCCAGTTTCATCGCTTGCATCTCCTCTCGCAACAAACCCTCTCCCTTGACCAGGGTCGGTACGCCGGGTTCATTCTACGGGTACGGAAAGAGTCGATGCAAGTGGAAATGCCATTCCGGCGCGCCAATATAGTACTAGTACTCCGCGCCCAGCCTGAGCGGAAATCGGCGCTGTAGCCATTCCATACTGCATGGGTTAGGTCCGTTGGTCCGGAGTAGGGATGAGAAACGCCAAGTCGTACAGTGAACCACCACCGGCTGCGAACGTTGCTCGAAGACCAACACCGCCCGGCAGAGGACCGAGTATCCGACATCGGGTGACCATCTGACGACGGGCCTGGCCGGACGGCCTGGACCTTTGGAACTGGCGGCACTGTGCGGGAGCAAGTGTCTTGTTCGCCCCCTCAGAGTTCACTCAGCGTCTACACGTGACCTCACCGGAGATGCTGGTTCGGAATGCGTCCAGGGTGGGGAGCCAATCACAAGCGCCTTCATCCGCCGCTACCCAGTACCAACCGCCACCAACGAGCGCCAATCGCTGCCGATGTGCAGCTTGGGTTGCCAAGCCAAGTCAAACCAACCGCCAAGGCCTCGCCCAACGCCCCCCTGGAGCGCGCGTTGACACGGTAGACTGTGGTTATGCCGCTTTCGGAGCGCATCGTCTTGGATCCCGAGGTCCTGGCCGGCAAAGCAGTGATCCGAGGGACGCGTCTGGCGGTCGAATTCGTTCTCGAACTCCTTGCGGCCGGTCAGTCCGAGAACGAGATCCTGACAAACTATCCGGGCCTGACGCGGGAGGATATCCTCGCCTGCTTGTTCTACGCCAGCTACTTGGCCCGCAAATACAAGGCCTATCCGATTCCCGCGTAGAGGCGCCTCCTCGCCGCCGAGAACTTTCCGAAGCCGATTGTCGAGGCGCTTCGCGCCGATGGCAACGACGTGCTTTGGGCTCGAACCGATTGCTCCGGTTGGAAGGATGCCGCCCTGTTGGATTTGGCCGAATCCGAAGCGCGCATCATGCTGACGCTGGATAGGGACTTCTGGCAGATTGCCGTCCAACGCCGGGCTCCTCTCCGACAATCCGGCGTCGTCTTGTTTCGGGTCCATCCTGCGACTCCCGAGAATCTCGAGCCGCTCGTGCGTGCGTTTGTCGAGTCGAATAGGTCATGGGCTGGACACATCAGCATCATCGCCGCCGACGGAATTCAGATGCTGGCTGCTCGAAGGAGCTGACGACATCCGGAATCGATCCATTTGCCAGTGTCTCTCCGCCGCAAAACACTCGTTGTTTCACTTGGGGAGCCAAACTGGACGGCTTCAACGGAGTCCTGAAAAGCTCCGGCGGAGTAGGAGCGGAGGATCTCCCAGAGGCCGTCAAGCGGCATGGCATTGATTCACATCCGGGCCTACCCGTGCTGATCACTCGGCTCGCGGCGCCACGATCGGGTCGATGCGCGCCGCCTACCAGGCCGCCGTGGCCACCCGAACGCTGCAGGAGCAGTCCTTCGCCGCCGAGCAGTCGCGTTTCGAGGAGGGCATCTCGACCGGGTTCTTCCTGATGCAGTACCAGAACCTGCTGGCCCAGGCCCGCTCCACCGAGCTGGTGGCGAAGGCATCCTACATGAAGGCGCAGGCCGCCCTTCAACGAGCCACCGGCGGCATCCTCGAGGCCATGGGCGTCTCCCTCGATCAGGCGCTGAAGCCCCGGCCGTAGGCGGGCCGGGCGGCGCAGTGCATGAGAGTCCGGCCGTCACCCGTAGGGTTGTAGGTTCGAGTCCTACCTGGGGAGGGTGTCTGGTCAGAAATCTAACCGGCCTTGGGTCCGAGGTGGGCATGGCTCTCCGAGGCTTCCCGTCGGCCCAGGTTTGCGGAAACTGAGCACATACAGGTCGCCGGCCCACACCGTGTCAAGCTGCACTTCTTCCATCTGTGGCGGAAGTAAATCTAACGGCGCCTTTATTGTTCGCGGCCGGTCTCCATAGAACGCCCTGGCAAAGAAGGTCTTCTCATGGCGTTCCGCGAATTCTTCGGTCTCGTCCACCACCACGAGTCGAGTCCCGGGACAGGCAACGCGTATCATCTCCCGTAGCGCGGCAGCAGGATCGGTGAAAAAGTTAATGCCGCCCATGTGAAACACGCAGTCGAAATAGTTTTCCGGGTACGGCAAGTGCTCCGCAAGCCCCTGGCAGAGCTCGGCCTCGAGGTGCAGGCGCCGGACACGACGGCGGCAGCGAGTCAGCATGCCCCACGACAGGTCCAAGCCATGGAATTGCAGGTTGCGGCTGAGGTAGGCCCAATTGGCGCCCGTGCCAACCGACACCTCCAGGAACCGTGAAGACGGGCGCAGTTCCAGCAGCTTGAGGTAAACACTACGCCGGGTCTCTTCGGCTCCGCTCTTCAGCCAAGCATAGAGCCGGGTCGACAAGTCGTAGAACGGCGCGACACGGTCGTACAGCCGTTGGTAACGGGTATTGGGGCCATCGATTTCCGCCGGCATTACGAAAACGGGAATGCCGTCGCGAAAAGGATATAGAACGTTTGTGCGAGGGTTTCGTAGACCGCCGCTCTCGCGGTGCAGAGGGCCGCGGTCGAACGGATCGCGGTAAACCATCGTGCGTTCCACCAAGAGTGTAGCGTAGCAGGATGGGGAGCCAGACTTCCAGATTCGGCCTTCCCGTTCCAACACGGTGAGGGACAACACTGTCCGCGCGCCCAGGAACTGTTTGAGGGCGGCATCCCCGCAAGCAGCGTGTATCATGGGAGGACTGGGGAGCACCCCGGCCGATGGCCAGACCGAGCAACCAGGAACGGCGCAAGCACATTCTCAAACAGCGGCGCGCGGAAGAGCGGCGCGAAGCGGACCGCCAGCAGGCGGAGATTCTGTTCCGCCAGGCGCGCTATGCACACAATCGGGGCGATACTCCCGCCGCCGACCGATGGCTGAAGAAGGCGCTGGTGTTGGATCCGCAGAACGCCCACGTCCTCGAGCTGCTGGCGCAGATCCACGACAAGGCCGGCCATCACGCGGAAGCGCTGGCGTATCTGCGCCAGTTGCGGAAGCTTCGGGACGAGCCGCAGGTGCTCTATAACATCGGCGTTCTTCACCGCCGGATGCGACAGGACGATCAAGCGGTCGAAGCCATGCGCGAGTTTCTGGCCGCAACCAAAGGCTCGCGGGACCCGGGTTTGCAGCGGCTGCGAGAATCGGCCGAGGCGCTGTGCAGCCTTCCACCACGCGGCACCAAACCCGCCACGCCGCCCGCGCCCAAGCCGGCGGCCACCGAGCCGCCTCCCAAACGGGAGAAGCCTCCCGAGGCGCCCCGGGCCAGCGTGCAGTTCCTTCCCGCCGCCACGCCGGATTTCGCGCGCCCCGGAACCGTCGCCGATTACTTCCTCCGGCGGCGCTGGATCGAGCTGCGGCTGGCGCAGAGTTTCGAGGACCTGCTCTGCCTGCCGTCGCTCCAGGGCGTCGACGCCTACGTGTACCAGCAGGAGACCGTGCGCCGGGTGCTCCGGCACTTCAAAGGGCGGGCGCTGCTGGCCGACGAGGTGGGTCTGGGCAAGACCATCGAAGCCTGCCTGGTTCTGAAGGAGTACCTGGTGCGCGGCATGGTGAGCCGGGCGCTCGTGCTCACGCCCCCGTCGCTGGTCACGCAATGGAAGGGCGAGCTGAGCGAGAAGTTCGGCCTGCTCGCGGCCTCGCCCGACAGCGCGGAGTTCCGCCGCGAGCCGGCGCGCTTCTGGAAGGAACAGCCGCTGGTGGTCGCCTCCATCGCCATGGCGCGCCTCGAGCCTCACGCCGCCGCCATCGCCGGGGCGCCGTGGGACATGGTGATCGTGGACGAGGCGCACTGCCTGAAGAGCCGCACCAGCGCCAACTGGGGGCTGGTGGACTCGCTGCAAAAGAAGTTCATCCTGATGCTGACCGCCACGCCGGTCGAGAACAACCTGCTGGAGCTGTACAACCTGATCACGCTGCTCAAGCCGGGCCTGCTGGCGACCGAAGCCGAATTCCGCAAACGCTACGTCACCGCGGGCAAGCCCAAAGCGCCCAAGAACCCGGAACAACTGCGCGCCATGCTCGGCGAGGTGATGATCCGCAATACCCGGGCCGCGGCCGACGTGTTACTGCCGCACCGCATCGCGGCCAGTGTGATCGTGCCCCCCTCGGAAGCGGAGGCGCGTTTGTACGAGGAGGTTTCGCATTTCGTAGCCGGGCGCTACCGGCTGGCCGGGAGACGGCCGCTGGCGGCGCAAGCGCTCGATCTGATGCAGCGGCAGGCGGGCAGCAGTCCGGCGGCGCTCAGCCGTTCCGTGGCGCGCGCGCTGAGCCAGGACGGCGCGGGCGACCGGGGCGAGCTGGAAGCCCTCCTGGACCTGGCGGCCGGCATCGACGCCAGCAGCAAGGCGATGCAGCTCGGGCAGATGCTCGCGGCGCGCCCGGGCAAAGCGGTGGTCTTCACCGAGTTCATCCCGACACTGGAGGATCTGCGCCGCACCTGCGAGGCCTCGGGCATCTCTTGCGCGGTCTTCCGCGGCGACCTCTCGCGCGCGGACAAGGACGCCGCCATCGCGCGGTTTCGCGACCAGGCGCGCGTGCTGCTCTCCACCGGCGCCGGCGGGGAAGGGCGGAACCTCCAGTTCGCCGACACCATCGTCAATTTCGACCTGCCCTGGAACCCGATGCGGATCGAGCAGCGCGTGGGCCGCGTTCATCGCATCGGGCAAAGCCGGGACGTCTTCGTTTTCAACTTCTGCCAGCGCGGCACCGTCGAAGAGCAGCTTTTGCGCGTGCTGCACGACAAGATCAACATGTTCGAGCTGGTGGTGGGCGAGATGGATGCCATCCTCGGGACGCTCGACGACAGCCGGGACTTCGCCGAAATCGTGATGGACCTGTGGCTTTCGGGCCGCGAGTCCGGGGAGGTCGAGCGGGCGTTCGAAGAGTTGGCGGCGCGGCTGCTCGACGCCAAGAAGCAGCAGAAGAAGGCGCAGGAGCTGGACGATTCGCTCTTCGCGCGCGACTTCGAGGTGTGAGCCATGGCGGACCTCGCCGATTGGGCCCGAGACGTTCTCCTCAGCCGCGGGGCGCTGGTCGAGACCGAGCCCGCAACGCTGCGCGCCATGCTTTCGCCCGAGCTGGCCGGCGCGCTTTGCTCGAGCGACTGGCTGTCGCTGCGCTTCGGCGCCGGCGCCGGCTCGGACGACGAGGGCGAGTGGCTCGAGCGCCTGGGCCGGCTGTTGCCGCCCGAGCCGCGCGTCATCGGCGCCCGGCTGCCGCGCCCCGGCGTGGTCCCACGAATCGATGCCGCCGCGGCGCTGGAGGGCGGACTGGCCATCCAGAACGGCGTCTTCCGCCTGCTGGAGGACTATCCCGGAACGGCGCGCTACTACTTCTTCGATTTCCAGTACACCATCGAGTCCGACGAAACCAAGCTGGGCGTGTGGACGGTCTGCCTCAACCCGTCGGCCCGCTCCCTGGCGTCGCAGAGCGCGTCTCTGCTCCACGCCGTGCGGGACGATCTGGAAGAGGACCCGGCCTTCGCCCTCCCGCGGGAGGAGCTGGCGTGGCTCGCTCCGATGGCGCTTCGGGGCGCGGAGCCGGAGATCCGCCGCCTGGCAGCCTCCGTCGAAGACGGCGCGAACCGCCGGCTGGCCCGCGACGCCGGGCGCATCCACGCCTACTACGAGAACCTGCTGCGCCAGATTGAGAAGCGAGCCTCGCGCCGCGGCGGCGATCCCAAGGTGGAGGAGAGAGAGCGCTCCCGAGCCGCGGCCACCGAGTTGGACCGCGCGGCCAAACTCGAGGATCTGGCGCGAAAGTACGCGCTGAAGATCCGCATCCAGCCCGGCGACGTCCTGGTCCTGCCGCTTCCGGTGCGGGAGATCTCGGTGCGGATCATGCGCAAGAAGGCCGAGCGGGCCATCCAGCTCCACTGGAACCCGGCGCTCGGCGCGCTCGATACCCCGTGGTGCGACGCCTGCTTCGGCCCGGCGCATCCGCTGTTCCTGTGCGACGATCGCCTGCACTGCCTGTGCAAGTCCTGCTTCTCGGCCTGCCCCAACTGCGGGAAGCAGGGGTGCAGGGCGTGCCGGCCGCGCTGCGGCTGCGGAACTCCGCGCTGAGACGAGCGCGCATCAGGCTCTCAGCTTTGGCGCCC
Organism: Bryobacteraceae bacterium; assembly: GCA_049512775.1. Classification (GTDB taxonomy): domain Bacteria; phylum Acidobacteriota; class Terriglobia; order Bryobacterales; family Bryobacteraceae; genus Fen-330. Next base: position 47,197 of record JBEKWU010000018.1, on the reverse strand, counting down.
AGCCCCTCCGGCCCGCGGCATTCAGGAGTTTCCGGCGCGCTCGCAGCAGCTTCACCTTCACGGTGTTCACGGGGATGCCGGTCAGCCCGGAGAGTTCCTGGATCGAGTAGCCCTCGACCACTCTCATCAGCAGCAGGCACCGCTCCTGCTCCGATACGCAGGCCAGCAGATTGAGCGCCAGGTCGCGGTCGGCCACGGTACTGTCGAACAGGGGCGCGGGGCTTCCCGCCTCGAAAACACGGAGCTCGTCGGGAGTGAGGTCGCTGGTGCAGACCAGCGGCCGGACCTTCCGCCGGCGCAGGTAGGCGTAGCATTCGTTCACCGTGATCCGGTAGATCCAGCTCAGCAGCGCTCCCCGGCTCTCGTAACGGCCGATCGACAAGAACACGCGGGCAAACACTTCCTGGGCGACGTCCTCCGCGTCCTTGTGGTCGCGGAGCAGCCTGCGGATGACGGAGAAGACCGTCGCCTGGTACCGGTCGACGATCTCCCGGAATGCCATCTGGTCCGAGGCCTGCGCTCGCCGCACCAGCGCAGCCTCGTCGTTGACAATGCGGCTCGACTCGCGCGGTTCCGGCCGCGGCCAGATCGCGGGGAAACGCTCAACAGTTGCTTGCACCGGGTAACTCCATGTTCGTCGTCACGGCCGATTCGGCCTCCAAGCAAGATTGACGCGGTGAGAACCGGTTTGTCGACGGCGTAAGGAAGGACTTAACGAAACTTTACAGAGGCGGGCGGGATGGAGGGCCATAAGAGTCACGCGCGCTCCGAGCTCAGGCGCACCACTTGCAGCAGCCTGTCTTTCCATCCCTTGGCGCGGCGGCCTTCCGGGCGGCCCTCCGGCGCCGCGGACGGAATCCCCAACCAGCGAGCCAGCGCGTCCGACTGCGGCGGCAGCGCCGCGGTGAAGCGGGCTCCCGACTCGCGCATGCGAGACAGCAATGCGATGCCTGCCTGGTCGGCCCCGGTGAGGCCGCCGAGGCCCACCACCAGCTCCTTCTCCCTCATCACCGACGCTGCGGTCGTCCACGCGTGTTCAAGCTCCTCTACGGACGCTCCGCACAGCTCTCCGCGGAGCACAAAGCGGAACATCGCAGCGCTGTCATGCTGGTAGAAGTCCACCGCTCTCACCAGCGCACGGCGGCCCGGCTGCCAGCCCCGCCGGCCACGGAAGAAGTCCACTCAAGCATCGGTTGCGCCACGTCCTCCCTCATTGGCTTGACGCCGGGGAGGCGGGCGGAGTTGCGCCCTGGAATGTAAAGCACTGTAAAATCGGCGAGTGGAACGTGCGTGCGGCCCGGCGCTTCACGGAGAGAACCGGTAGCCGACTCCCCGAACCGTTTGGATATGGCTCGGCGTTTGCGGGTTGTCCTCCAGCTTCTGACGCAGCCAGGCCACGTGCACATCGATGGTCCGGGACGACACGCCGGGTTGATACTCCCAAATGCGCTTCAGGAGCTCTTCCCGGGAGACGACCCTGCCGCGGTGATCGATCAGGTAACGGAGAAGCTCGAGCTCCTTGGCGGCCAACCCGATCGGCAGGCCGTCTTTGCGCACCTCGCCCTTCCCGAAATCGGCTTCGACGTTGCCGAATTTGAACCGCGCCACCGGCACTTCGTGCCCGTGTCGGTGAAGCGAGAGGCTCGCGGCGACGCAATACCTGGTGGCGGCCGTGAGCTTTTATCGCGGGACGGCCAAGGCCTTCGAAACCGCGCCGCTTCAGATTACCGAGGGGCTGAACCCCAAGTCCAAGGCGGTGCCGCTGAGGTTCAGCGTCCCGCTCGAGAAATTGCAGCCGGGCCGGTACACCCGCCAGGTGAGCGTGCTGCATCCCTCGGCGGAGAAGTTTGCCGTCTGGCGGTCACCCATGGTGCTGTTGCCGTGAGGGCCGGACTCAAAACACCTCGGAGTTCCGTTTGAGGTAGTCCAGCAGCTCGTCCACCTGGCAGAACGCCAGTGCGGTGTAGGTATCCGCGGCGCCGTAATAGAGAGCGATTCGGCCCGTCGGAGCGTCCGCAATCGCGGCGCATGGAAACGCCACGTTGGGAACGAAGCCCGCGGTTTCGTACTCCTTCTCGGGCGTCAGCAGGTAATCGCGCGTGCGGTAGAGGACGCGGCTGGGATCGTCCAGATCCAGCAGAGCCGCGCCCGTGCTGTAGACGTAGCCATTGCAGGTGGTGGTGACCCCGTGGTAGAAGAGCAGCCAGCCTTCGGTGGTCTCGATCGGCACCGGGCCGGCGCCGATCTTGGTGCTCTGCCACCAGCCTTGTCCCCCGCGGCTCATCACCAGGCGATGCCGGCCCCAGTAGGTGAGGTCTGGACTGTACGAGAGCACGATGTCGCCAAACGGGGTGTGGCCGGAATCGCTGGGCCGGCTCAATAGCGCGTACAGCCCGCCGATGCGGCGCGGAAACAGGACGCCGTTGCGATTGAACGGCATCAGCGGGTTCTCCATCTTGATGAAGGTGCGGAAGTCCTTGGTGCGGCCGAGTCCGATGGAGGCGCCGGGGAAATCGTCGCACCAGGTGATGTAGTAGGTGTCTTCGATCTTCAGCAGCCGCGGATCGTAGCCGTAACTGTTGGGCTTCGGCCGGCCGGACTCGTCCTGCCAGGGGATGACCTCGGGCTCGAGGTCCCAGTGGATGCCATCGGCGCTGCGGCCAAAGTGAAGGTCGGCGCGCCCGTTGCGGTGGTCCGCGCGGAACACGCCCACAAACCCGCCCCCGTACGGAATGGCCGCGCTGTTAAAGACGCGGGCGACGCGGCCCACGGGGTTCCACCCGATAATCGGATTCCCGCTGTACCTCCAGACCACGTCCCGGCACCCCGCCGGCTTGTCCTCCCAAGGGAGGTTCGGGACCGCGGTCCCGAGGACTGTCTGTTTCATGGAAGTTGGATTCATGCTTGCTCGACCGTCACTATCCCATGGCTACCGGGGGCGCGGCCCGCCGCTCTTTCAGCTCGGCTTCGATGCGCTGCTGTGTGCGCCGGTCGAGATTGTAGAACAGCGCCGCGATGGCGGTGACGATGCTGGCCGCCGCGGGCAGCAAGCTCATCATCATGCGGATGCCGTTCAGCGTGGCGGTCGACTGCATCTTGTCGGCGGCGAAGCCGTAGTAGGCCAGCAGCCAACCGGCGACCGCGCCGCCGACGGTCCAGCCGGTTTTCTGCGAGAAGGTGCCCGCGGAGAGGATCAGGCCCGTGGACGGGCGGCCGAAGCGCCACTCTGCGTAGTCGGCCGTGTCGGCGTACATGGCCCAGATCAGCGGGTTCAGCGGCCCGTTAAGAAACGAGCCGATAATCTGGGTCCCGAAGATCAGAATGTAGTTGGACGGACTGGCAAAGAACAACAGGCCGCAGGAGGCGGCATTGATCAGTTGCAGCCAAATGTACGTCGATCTTCTTCCGCCCAGCCAGCGGGTCAGCGGCTCCGTCGCTGCCACGCCGAGGAGGGTCGCGATGGTTCCGAATACGAGCCACGACGACATCAATTGCGAGTTCCCCACGTAGTACTTGAAGTAATACGCCGTGGCGGCCCCGCGCATCGAGACCCAGATCAGAAACAGGACGTTGGCCGCGCTCAGCACGAGCCAGGGCCGGTTGTGCAGAACATCCCGAAGGTCCTCGCGGACACTGGAGCTATGCCGCTTGAGGGTGTGCACGCGTTCTTTCGTCGCGGCGAAAGTGAACAGGAACAGGGCCGCGGCCAGGATGGCGTACACACCGACCGCCAAGGGAAATCCATGTTGCGTGATGGCAACCTCGGGGGCCGACAGTCTCTTGCCAAGCTTGAGATGCTCGATGGCCGCGACATTGCCGAATCCCCAGTTCCCGGAACCGAACCCCGCGACCAGATAGAGCAGGGTGCCCTGCACGATCAGGTTGCCCGCAAACGCGCCGAAAAACCGGTAGGTAGACAACCTGGTCCGCTCGTCGGAATCGGGCGTGATCACGCCCAGCAGCGCTCCATAGGGAATGTTGATGGCCGAGTAAAAGATCATCACCAGGGCGTAGGTGATATAGGCGTAAATCAGCTTGCCCGTCGGCGACAGATTCGGCGTGGTGAAGGTCAGTACCCCGGCGATGGCGAACGGCACGCACATCCACAGCAGCCAGGGACGGAAGCGGCCCCATCGCGAACGGGTGCGATCGCCAATCATACCCATGAGCGGATCGAAGACCGCATCGACGGTGCGGGTGATCAGCAACATGGTGCCCGCGGCGGCGGGGCTAATACCGAACGTGTCGGTGTAGAAAAATAGCAGGAACAGGCTAAAGGTGTTCCAATACAGGCACGACGCGAGATCCCCCGCGCCATAAGCAACTCGTTCCTTCCAGCGGACTTGTTCTGGGACCATACGATGTCGGGAAGGCGCCCCGGACGCCTCTGCGGGCGGCGGGCTGTCACAACGCCGGAGTCCGGAACGGCAGACCACTTCCTTTCCGCCGGCGCACAGGCCGCGTTCATTCGGCGTACACCGGCCCTGCTGCGGCTCAACCGCGAGCGTGGGCTCGCTCGGCCCAATCCTTCGACGGCTTACACGGTGTAAGACCGTGTAGCTTAGCACAGGCGGGCCACCCTCACCAAGTGCGAGGGAGGCCCGCCCGCCGTGGCCTCCCCGTGGGTCAAGAGCCTTCGATTTATCGGGGGAAAACCCGATTCCATCGCCGCTGCTTTCGTTGTTGAATCGTGTTAGGTGCGTTTCCAGGAGGACAGAACGCGGAGCTCATAAGAGGGTGGGCCGCCGGTGCGCTGCCGCACGAAACAAGTCGCAGCGGCCGCTCCCTGACGGGAGAGGCGCGCCCGTTTGCCGCGGGAGCAATCCGTATCATGCACGCAGCAGCCGAGAGAACCAAGCCCGGAACGCGGGCGCTCCAGGGCGCCTCCGGACGCCGCAAGGGCCGATCGGGCGGAAGCATAGTCATCGAGTGCGCGCTCACGCTCTTGCCCCTGCTGGCATTGATCTTTGCGTTTGCGGACCTTGCGCTGATGCTGTTCCGCTGGAGCACGCTCCAGAACGCCGTGCGGGAAGGGTGCCGGTATGCGATCACCTTCCAGACCTCCGCGACGCTGGGCCAGGATGCCTCGATCGCGCAAGTGGTGCAGAGATATGCCATGGGCGTGGTGAGGGCCGACGACAGCCCCCAACACATCTTCGTGAACTACTACTCCCCCACCAACCTGACCACTCCCATCCAGACCGGCGGAAACGTCCCAGGCAACGTCGTCCAGGTTTCGGTACAGAACGTATCGTGGGCTTGGATCGCGCCGCTCAGCGGATCCTTCGTGGGGAATGGCCTGTATGCCACGACACCGTTCACCCTGAGCGTCTACTCGTCCGACATGCTCGGGGGGTACCCGGCCGGCGTGAACTCAGTCGGCCGCTGAAGGCAACCGCACCAGGAGGACACGACATGGCGACCGGGCGGCGCAGCAAACGGCAGGGCGGCCAGGAACTCATCGAGTTCGCACTGACCACCATCCTGCTGGTGGGTCTTCTGCTGAATTCGTTCATCACCGGCATGGACTTGATCCGCAGCATTCAGGTGAACCAGGTGTGCCGCGACCTGGCCAACATGTACATCCACGGCGCGGATTTCTCCACGTATACCATGCAGCAGTTGGGACAGCGGCTGGCCCACGGGCTGAGTCTCGAAATCGGCTCGTCGTTTTCCGGAAACAGCGCCACCAACACGGGCAACGGTGGAAACGCCTTGGTGACCTTGTCGCGGATCATGTACGTCGGCTCGACTACGGACCCCAACTGCGCCGCCGTCGGCGCCTCCAATTGCACCAATGCGAACAGCTTCGTGTTCACGCAGCGGATCCAGTTTGGGAATGGAAGCCTTACCAGCCGCAAACCAAGCTCGCTGGGCAACCCTTCCACGTCGGCGATTTCCACGGCCGGAATCGTGCAGAACCCAATCACCGACGCCGGCGCCAAGCTTCCCAGCGCCGCGCAAACCAGCATCCGCGGCCTGTGGCAGGTGGCCTTGACGGATGGCCAGAGCTGCTATGTCGCGGAGTTCTACGCCCAATCGCCGGAATTGACCTTAGGGAGCTTCTCGGCCGGCGGAGTTTACGCGCGGTATTTCTTCTAGGGAGGTGAACTCTTATGGCGAATCGGCACTGCATGCGACGCCGGGAGGGAGTCAGCCTGATCGTGGTCGCAGTCTCTCTGGCGTTCATCGTCCCCGTGGTCGGGATGATGATCGACGTCGGCGTTCTGTATTCGGTTAAGGCCAGGCTCCAGGCCGCGGTGGACGGCGCCTCCCTGGCCGCCGCTCGCGCCCTGAATCTGGGCCAGACTACCTCGGCACAGGCCACCAGTGCCCAACAGAACGCCGTGAATTGGTTCTACGCGAACTTTCCCGCTCATTCCTGGGGCACGTTCAACACCCAGATGGGCCAGTCCACGGTGAGCGTCTTCGACGATCCGAACAATGCGCACGTGCGCAACGTCACGGTTTCGGCCAGCACCAGCGTACCCACCACCTTCATGCGGTGGTTTAACGCCACCTCGACGGTGATCTCCGCCAGCGGCAACGCCTCGCGCCGCGACGTCGTGGTCATGATGGTGCTCGACCGCTCAGGCTCCATGCAGAACGCGGGCGCGTGCAGCGCCATGATCACCGCCGCCAAACTGTTCACCGGTCAATTCGCCGCCGGCCGCGACCAGCTCGGGCTGGTATCCTTCAGCGACAACGTGTACATCCATTCCGCCCCGACCACCAACTTCCAGACCGTGCTCGGCTACAAAAACAACTTGGGAAACGGAACCGGAGCGCTGGATACCATCACGTGCGCCGGTGGCACCAGCACCGCGCAAGCCATCTCGGTCGCCTACAACGAGGTCTACAAAATGAATCTTCCCGGCGCGCTGAACGTCATCATGTTCGAGACCGACGGCCTGCCGAACACGCTCACGCTGAACTTCTGGGACTCCAGCGCCAGCGTCGCCGGGATCAAGAGCACCAGCAATTGCACGGACAAGAACAGCAAGAAGATGAGCACCGGAGGATTTGCCAGCGCCTCGGTGCTTCCCGCGTGGACCCCGGGCCAGGCGCTCGGAAGCGGGAGCTATTATTCGAACATCCCGGCCGGCATCGTCGGCGGGGTCTACTCGGAGGACCCGGGAGGCACCAACAAGTTCCTGCTCATGATGAAGTACTGGACCACGACCACCAGCAGCAATTTCAACAGCACCAGCTACCTCGCCAGTTCCACCGCTCCAGGCTGCTCGTTCGACGGTGGCCAGACGGCGACGCCGCCGCCCGCCGACATCGCCTGGTTTCCGGTCACGGACGTTTGGAGCAACCAGTTAAACCCTTCTTACGGCTATCTCTCTGTCACTTACACGGGCGCCCACATCGCGGCCAACAGTTATACCACCTACCACAACGCCGTCCTGAATGCGACCGACTACGCCGCCTATCAGTCCCGCTCCAATGCGACCATCCCGGTTTACTTCTTTGGCATCGGTCTCGGCGGCACCTCCTCCAGCCCACCCGACTACGTCCTCATGCAGCGCTTGGCCAACGATCCGAACGGCGATAACTACAACAGCCCGCCGCGCTATAGCGCCTGCGCTTCGGAGGCGGGTTGCGCCAATTACTCCAACCAGCCCCAGGGCACCTTCATTTTCTCCTCCAGCCCGTCGTCGCTCAGCCAGGCCTTCCTGTCCATCTCCTCGCAAGTCCTGCGCCTGAGCAAGTAGCCCGGCAACCTCATTCGGCCGGTGACGCTGGGTGGGAGCTTTTCAGCGCCCACCACGATCGGATTCATCGCTACGTCCTGGGCATGGTTCGCGATCCGAATGCCGCTCGCGGCTGGCTGTGCCGCATCGCCACCCATGTGTGCCCGGACCGCTTGCGCCAGCGCCTCCGCGCGGCGATGCCTGGACCTCCTCTCGGACTGTTACCGGGCCGTGCTTCTGCTGCACGACGTCCATGCGCTCACGGCGGCCGGGATCGCGGACCTTCTGGGGGTGGAGGTGGGCGCGGTCAAGATCCGGCTGCATCGCGCTCGCCGCAAGTTGCAGCAGGTCATGGAATACGGCTGCGCCGTCCCGAGCGCGAAGTCGTCCGCCAGCTCGAAGGAGAAACGGTCTGCTGCGGCGTCACCCTGGCCCAGTGTCACGCACTTCTCGAGCTGTCCGCGGCGGAATTCTCGCTCACCGGCCTTGCCGCCGCCCTCGAGCTGGACACCAGCACGCTCAGCCGCACCGTCGAGGCAATGGTCCAGGCCGGGCTGGTCGAGCGCGCCGTGGATGCCGCCGACCGGCGGTCGGTGCGTTTCACGCTCACGCCTGCGGGACGCGAGAGGGTTGCGACGATCAACCAGACGTACAACCGCTACTACCAGGCGCTGCTCCGGCAGATGAGCCAGAAAGATCAGCGGCTGGTCGTGCGCGCGGTACGGCTGCTTGCCGGCAGTATGCGCCGCCTTCGCCCGGGACAGCCAGGCCAGCGGCCGTGCCGCCGACCGGCAAGGGAGGTTTGAAATGAGCAAGAGTGGCTGCGGATGCGGCGCGGTGACCCAGGTGCAGCCGGCGATATCGGAGCTCTCCACCCGGATCTCCTGGCGCGACGCGCTGCGCCGTCCATGCGCCGGGTGAGCTTCGGTTGGAGAGAACGGCTGGTTCTGGCTTCCATCGGGAGCTGACCCCGCACCTGGCCGCCGACGTCGTCCGCTTCCTCGGAGCCATTTTCACCGGCGGCGTCCTGGTTCCGTTGCTGCTCCCCTGGCTTCCGTCTAGAGCGTTTTCGGTCAAGGGCGCGGTTGGCGGGGCGCTGTGGGCCGCGGTCTCGGCGTAGTGGTGGCCGGCAGGGACTATCGAAGCGGCCGGCGTGGGAGCGATCTTGCGCCTGGCCGCGGCATTGGTGTAGACGGCAGGAGGAACACATGCAGTACATCTTGAATGGTCATTCACTGGTCCTCGATCAGGCGCTCTGCAACGGCTGCGGCCGGTGCGAGGAGGTCTGTCCTCAGGCCGTCTTTTCAGTGGTCGGCCGAAAGGCGGTCATCGCCAACCGCGGCAACTGCATGGAGTGCGGGGCCTGCCGGATGAACTGTCCCTTAGGCGCCATCCAAGTCTCTTCCGGCGTAGGCTGTGCGGCGGCGATCAGCGCCGGGATGCGCAACCAGAACGCGGGATGCGCGGACGCGTGCGCCTGCGACTGAGCCGGGTAGCCCTGGACGGCCACTCGCTCGCAGCCTCTTTGACGCACGCTCGCGTCGTCTGGGACGGGAAGCGCTCCCAGAGGGATACAGCCTCGCACGCGGCGGGGTGTATCTCTTTCCGCGATGGGAGCATCGGTTGCCGCCGGCCAGCGGCCGTCGCCGTGCTTGCGCTGGGACTCGGCATCGGTGCCAACACCGCCGTCTTCAGCCTCGCCGAGCGAAGCGCCCGCGTCAACCTTCCGATCAACCTGCCGGAGTCGCGGTGTCCCACGCGGGAACAGCAGGCGCGGTTTCAGGACGAGGTTCCGCGCGCCTTCGCCTCGCTGCCTGCAGTCGAGTCCGCGGCGCTCGCGACTGCCCTGCCCTTCGCCGGTTCCGGCGATGGAGCGACGTTCACCATCGGGTGCCGTCCGGCGCCGCAACCGGGCACCCAACCCAGCGGGCAACTGCAAGCGGTCAGCGCAGGCTACTTTCAGAACCTGCGCATCCACCTCCGGAACGGCCGCCCGGACGCAGCGCGCCAGTGACGGCCGCCGCAGACCCAGTCCTCGCGCCAGTCCCTGTGCGATAAGTCATTCCACCACAATCGTTTGTCGGCGCAATAGGCGCGCTCGTACCCCGCCTTGTCGCAGCCCAATCCCGCGCCACCGCTGGTAGGATGGAAGCGCCATGAAGAAGAATGAGCTTGCGGCTCGCCTGGCCCAGGAAGCCGGGCTCTCGAAGGCCGCGGCCGCCGACCGGCTCGACCAGGTGATCCATGACATCCTGGCCAGCCTGCGACGGGGGAAGCCGGCCGCTTTCCCGGGGCTGGGCCAGTTCCTCCCGGGCCGCGGCTTCCGGTTCCAGCCGCGCGACGCCAAACGGAGGCGTGAGAAGTAGATGGCCGCTCGCAGCCGATCCACAACCCAGCAAGTCGCCCGCATCGTCCGCCACTGCCTGGAACAAGGCGGCTGCGTCGAGATCGACGGCCTGGGGGAGTTCCGCCCCGATCGCCAGGGCGGATTCCAGTTCCTGCCGCAAACCCAACCCAAAGTCTTCCTGGCTTACGTGGCGGAAGATCTGGAGGCCGCCGAGAAGCTCTACGCCAGCTTCCTCGCCCGGGGCTTCGATGCCTGGCTGGATCGCAAGAGACTGCTGCCCGGACAAAACTGGCCGCGCTCGATCGAGCAGGCGATCTCGGTCTCGGACTTCTTTGTGGCGTGCTTCTCCCGCCAGGCGATCGGAAAGCGCGGCAGCTTTCAATCCGAACTGCGCTACGCGCTGGACTGCGCCGGGCGCCTGCCCCTCGAGGAAGTCTTCTTCATTCCCGTACGGCTGGAGGAGTGCCGCATTCCGGCCCGTATCAGCCGGGAATTCCAGTACGTCGATCTGTTCCCAGACTGGGAAAAGGGCTTGCAGCGCATCCTGGCGGCGATCCGAAGAGAGGCCAAGGCGGCAGCGCGCCGTTCCGCCGGAGGCGGCCTGCCGCGCGGTTAGCGCCTCAGGGCTTACCCGCTAACTTCTTGCGCAACCCGTCGGCGCGTTTGTCCTCGGGAGCCAGCTCGACGAACTTGGCGTAAGCCTCGCGGGCCGCCTTGTGGTCCCTCAGTTTCTCGTCGGCCTCCCCCAGACGGAACCAGGCCTCGGCCAGCCCGGGATTCCATTTCGTCGCTTCCGTGAACCGGCCGATTGCCGCCTTGTAGCTGCCCTTCTTGAAGTAAAAGTTGCCGGTCCGGAGCTCCTTCTCGGCCTGAAGCGGGTTGAAGGCGTAGTCCTTCTTCGGGACCAGGGTCTCGTCCTCCTCGGGCGGCTCCTGCGGTTTCGGTGGCGGTGTCTTCTGCTGGGCCAGGAGGGCGCCGCACGCCAGCACCGAACTCAAGATGCATGCGCCGATTCGTGCCACAATCCTAGTGTAGGATAAGCCCGGCCGCCGATGGATCTCCGCGAGAAAGTCAGCCAGTTGCCCGCACTGCCCGGAGTCTATCTCTACAAGGACGCCGAGGGGCGCGTCATCTACGTCGGCAAGGCCATCAATCTGCGCAGCCGCGTGCGCAGCTATTTCTCGGAAGACCAATTGGCCGACCCGAAGACCGGGACCCTGATGTCGGAAGCGCGGGACATCGAGTGCATCCTGGTCGACAACGAGCAGGAGGCGCTGGCGCTCGAAAACAACCTGATAAAGCGCTGGAAGCCGCGCTTCAACGTCCTGCTGCGGGATGACAAGACCTACCCCTACGTCAAGCTGACGCGGGAGAAATACCCGCGCGTCTACGTCACCCGCCGCGTCCTCAAGGACGGCGCCGCCTACTACGGGCCCTACTTCCCCGGCGGCCTGGCCTACCGCCTGGTGCATTTCATCAACCGGTTTTTCGGCGTGCCCTCCTGCAAGATCGACCTGACCCGCCGCCGATCTCATCCCTGTCTCCAGTACCACATCCACCGCTGCCAGGGGCCCTGCGTCGAGGGGCTCGCCGCCGAGGAGGCTTACGCCCGCGCCGTCCACGAGGTCCGGATGTTCCTCGAGGGCAGGCACCGGGACCTGATCGCCGAGCTGCACTCTCACATCCAGCAGGCCGCCGGCGAAATGCGTTTCGAACAGGCCGCCGTTCTGCGCGACGCCATCTCGACGATCGAGGAACTCGAGCAGAAGCAAAAGATGGCCGCCGCCGAGGGCGAGGACACCGACATCTTCGCCTTCTACGCCGAGCCGCCGCTGGTGGCCGCCAACGTTTTCCACCTCCGCAACGGGCGCATCGTCGACCGGCGCGAGTTCTTCTGGGAAGACCAGATGCACTTCGAGCCGGCCGAATTCGTTTCCGCGCTGCTGAAGCAGTGCTACCTGGACCAGCAATACGTCCCGGCGTGCGTCCACGTGCCGCTGGACTTCGAGGACCGCGCGCTGCTCGCGAAAGTGCTCTCGGAAAAACGCGGCCGCAAGGTCGAGATTCACGCGCCCCAGCGCGGGCAGAAGAAGGCCATGCTGGCGCTGGCGGAAACCAATGCCCGGCACCTGTTCGACCAGCGCTTCCGGGTGATGAAGCCATCCGCCCAGGCGATTCTCGGCGCGCTCCAGGAGATCCTGGGGCTCGAGCAGCCGCCCCGCCGCATCGAGTGCTTCGACGTCTCGCACATCCAGGGGACGGACAAGGTCGCCAGCCTGGTGGTTTGGGAAGCCGGGCGGATGAAGAAGTCCGACTACCGCAAGTTCATCATTCGGGAGGTGGAGGGCAACGACGATTGCGCGTCGATGCGCGAGGTGATCACCCGCCGCTATTCCCGCCTCAAAGACGAGGGCCGGCCGATGCCCGGGCTGGTGCTGGTGGACGGCGGCCTGGGCCAACTGCACGCGGCCGCCGAAGCGCTCGAAGCGCTCGGGCTTGCCGGCCAGCCGCTGGCTTCCATCGCCAAGCGCGAGGAATGGATCTACGTCTACGGCCAGGAGGAGGAGCCCATCGTGCTCGACCGCTTCTCCCCGGTGCTGCACCTGGTCCAGAGCGTGCGCGACGAAGCGCACCGCTTTGCCATCACCTTCCATCGCTCGCGCCGCGATGCGGCCCGGCTGAGTTCGGAACTCGATCAGGCGCCCGGCATCGGCCCCAAGACCGTCCGCAAACTGCTGGAGCGCTTCGGCAGCTCCGAGCGCGTGCGGCAGGCCTCGGAAGACGAGCTGGCAACGCTGATCGGCCCCGCCGCCGCGCGGCGGCTCATCGGGTTCTACCGGGGCGGTGTGGCACAATAGGCCAGGCGGGCCGCATGATCTCGGACACGGAAGCCCATCGACTGGCGCTTTCATCTCACCCTGGATGAAGTCGTGCTGCGCCGGGTCAGCGATCCCTTCCTGCCCGACGCGAAGGTCCTCGACGAGCTGCGCAGCCTCGGCGACACGCGGCTCGAAGCGATCCACAGGATCGTGGGAGTCGTCGCCGGTAATGTGTGGAAGCTGCTCCGCGGCGCCGCGCCGCCCACCAACGAGAAACTGAACGACAGAATCAAAGCGCTGGTGGCCGAGCGCGCGGAACAAACGCACCGCCCGCGCACCCGCCCCCCTCGAGCTTGACCTGGGGCCAGGATTACTGCACCTCCTCTTACCCAACTGCAGTGCACCGATCGAAGACCGGCTGCTGGTGGTATCCTACGGCTGGCCGGAACGCGAAAGGGCATTCCAGCGTCAGAATAGAGTGCGACACGGTATGAAACCAATCCTCCTTCTGCTGCTCACTGCCATGGCGGCCCTCGCGGCCGAGGACTCCTGGGCCCAGGTCCGGGAACTGAAAAGCGGCGCCGAGCTGCGGATCTATAAGGTGAATACGAAGGAGCCGCTTCTGGCGAAGTTCGATCAAGCCAGCGATGAGAGCTTGATCGTCATCACCAAGAACGGGCAGTTGTCGATCCCGAAGGAGGACATCGAGCGAGTCGACTGCCGGCGGGCGAAGCCGCACCGACCCGTGACGCGCGCCGACCGGAAGATCGCCCCCAGAGGCGCCGAAACCACGAGCAACACCATTCCGGGAGCGACGACATCGGTGAAAACCGCCCTCGACTTCCCGTCGAAGCCGGCCTTTGAAAAGATCTACGACCGCACGTCCGCGGGCAAGTAGCCCGCCTGTCCTTCGCCCACTCGAGATCCCAGCCCGATACCTCGCCGGACAGGTTTGCCACGCAGCCGAGGCGTACCTGACAACCCTGCCTGATCACGGCGCCGGGCAACGAAGCAACGGAACTCGCCCCCGGCACCTTGAACGCTACACTGAAGAAGGCAGGCTTGAGATGAGTCTGAGACGCTACCCATTGGTCATCGAGCGAACCAGCACCGGCTACTCCGCGTTCTCACCGGACGTGCCCGGATGCGCCGCCGTCGGAGACACGGAGGAAGAGACCCGCCGGAATTTCCAGGACGCTCTGGCCGCTCACTTCGAGGCGATGCGTGAGATCGGCGAACCGATCCCGGAAGCCCGCTCGTCGGTCGACTACGTACAAGTCGCCGCATAGCCGCGTCGTATTTGGGTGCAACGCTCTCCCTGATCGCGCCCAGCCACGGACCACCCGCAAGCGTGTCCCCAGGTTTTTCACGGCTTCTCCAAAAGCGGTCTTCTCCGCACGGAACTAATCCGGTAGCTGGCAACCCTACAAGTCTTCCAGCGCGGTCCACGCTTTGCTCTTCGCCGCCCGGTCGAAAAGTCCCCAGAATCTCGGACTGGCCGATAGCAGAAGGCTCTCGAGATCTGTAGACTCGTCCACCGGCAACAGGATCGCGCGGCTCTTTCCATTCTTGGTTATGACCACCGGGCCAGTCTCGGTCAACTGCTCGATGACCCTGCTGAAGTTGTTCTTCACGTCGCGCAGACTCTCGATCTTCATATCTCGAACTCCTCGCTCCCGATCAGCAGGCGGTTGCCTCGCTTCTCCCCGATCAGGACTACTTCGACGGTCTCGTCCCGGATCCTGTAGAAGACCCTGACATCGCCGAGCCGCAATTCGTATTCGGCATGAGCCGATGGTCGCCGGAGCCGGAACTTGTTGCGAGTCTCTTCGACAGGGTCGTTCTCCTGAAGATGCAGCCGGATTCCGTCTTTGACTTCCAGCCGTCGCGCCTTCGGGAGCGCTCGGAACAGCCGGACCGCAGTATCCGATAGGACAACTCGCCGCACGATCCGATAGTAGCACAATTGTGCTACGGGCGCGGAAACAAACCGCCGCACAGCCGATGCAACCTTTTGCATTCCCTCCTTTCCCCACGCATTTTCCTCCCCCCCGTGAGCCACTTGCCTCTTCCGTACCCTCGGCATCCGTTCCTCCCCGGCGAAGACCCCAACGAGTTCACCCCCTCGCTGGCCGCTCCGATTCAGCGTTCACGTCGATCTGTGACGCCCTGCCGGCAGAAGCGCGCTCCGGAGTACGAACAAGTCATTGCACCCGAATCCGTTCCGCCCTTGCCGCTGGAAGCGGAAGAGGGTAGCTTAAAGATATGAGCAGGCAAACGGCCGAGCTTCTCGATGCATTCGAAGCTCTTCCGGAAGCGGAAAAGCGGATCTTCATGGCAGAGTTCCTGCGGCGGGCAATTCCATTCGACTCCGGGCCACTGGACGACGAGGAAACCGCCCACGCCGCTGACCAGCTCTTTGCAGGTTTGGAAGCCGAAGAGAATGACGCCGGCGCGAGGTGAGGTCTGGCTGTTCGACCTGGGAATGGCCGAAAAGGTTCGTCCTGCCTTGGTCGTGAGCGTTCTCTACGGTGACCTTGACCGCGCGCTGATCACGGTTGTTCCGCACACAACCAGCCTTCGCGGATCTCGGTACGAGATCCCGGTCGATGCGCCGTTCTTGAGGCCGGGCGCATTCCTTGTCCAGAACGCGGCCACCTACCCAATCGTCCGGGCGATCCGGAAGCTCGGCGCGCTGAGGCCGCAACAATTCGACGCCGTGTTCGCAGGCCTCCTTGGCTGGCTTGGACACCCTGGGACATAGCCGTCCTGGAGATTAGGGCACGCCAGGTCCCGGTAGACTCTCGAACCGCCCCGCCTCCGCCCCCTCGGGCTTGACTTGGAGCCGAGGCGTACTGCGCCCTCCCAACGCCAGATCGAGGCCAACGACCGCATGATAAGATCCTGTCATGCCTTTGAAGGTGCGCGAGGTCATCCAGTTGCTCGAAAAACGCGGCTGGAAGGAAATGCGGTCCAAGGGCAGCCACCGGCACTTCAAACATCCCGAACAGCCCTGCCTGATCACAGTGCCGGGCAACGAAGGAAAGGAACTCGCCCCCGGCACCTTGAACGCTATACTAAAGAAGGCAGGCTTGAGATGAGTTTAAGACGCTACCCCCTGGTCATCGAGCGAACCAGCACCGGCTACTCCGCGTTCTCACCGGACGTGCCCGGATGCGCCGCCGTCGGAGACACCGAGGAAGAGACCCGCCGGAATTTCCAGGACGCTCTGGCCGCTCACTTCGAGGCGATGCGTGAGATTGGCGAACCCATCCCGGAAGCCCGTTCCTCGGTCCACTACGTAGAAGTCGCCGCATAGCCGCACCATTTTCGGGCGCAACAGTCCCCCTGACCGTGCGCAGCGACGGAATACCCGCCAGGCCGCCGAAGCATCCCAGCGTGTGGTTTGACGATCGCACCGCCGCTGAACGGGGAACGAAGGCTGCGTGCTCGGGTCCCACGCGGCGTGGCCACTACTCCCATCCGTGCATTTCTTTCACGCCCCTGAAGATGAGCACGTGTCCGCAGTTGTCGCAGTAGAGCGTCATCTGTTGTGCACCGTAGGGGATCGTCACAGGGCATAAGCCGATTCCGCACACCCGGCAGCGAACAGCGGCATTCTCCTTTCTGAGCACCTGCCCTCCAAACTCAAGCGCCCGAATCATCTCGTCAACCAATGCTAGGAGGTCACCGGCGCTTTTCAGGCAATCGGTTTCGTGCTGCACGATGCATTTCTTCAAAATGCGCGTTACCCAGCGCACATCTGGGTTTTCCGGGAATACTCGTTCCAGATCAAACTGCGGGTATTCTGGCTCGTTGAAATACCAGAGTCGAAGGAACCCCTTTCCCGAAACCATCGACCACAGCAGCTTGCCGAGGCTGAACACGTCGAAGTTGGGCTTCACCTCGTCCATCCGCATTCCCATGGCCCATCCAGGCATCCAATCCCGGCTGCCAACATTCTCGTAGGTGTCGGTGAGCCTCGCGTCAGCAGCGCTCGGATCTATAACCAGCCCAAAGTCCCCCAAGACCAGGTGGCCATCATCCGCAACGAAGACATTGGCAGGCTTAATATCGCGATGAACGTAACCGTTCTTGTGTAATTGAGAAACTGCCTCGACCAGCGGTCGGAATGCTCGCAACGCCCCCAGCGCGTCCCCGCAAAACCGACCCAAGTGACCATTCAGGGTGCCACGGCTGAAGTACTCCATCACGAACCACTTCCCGTCGGGGCTTGTCTCAAAGACTCGCACCACTGAGGGATGCCGAAGCTTCTCCAGCGCGCCAAGTTCCCGCGCCATGCGCGCCGCCGCCTTTTCGGCGGCATCTTTGTCTTGAATCGGGTGTAACACCTTGAGTGCGCCGATCTGAGCCCGATCCTGAGCCGTGATCTCCGTGGCGATCTCGCGGATGATCGAGACAAGTTGCTCCGCGCCCATCCGCCACTCTTCGCGATCGTGTCCCTCGAAACGCTTGACGGCGCTAGTCACCCGGTCAACAGGAATTGGCGTCGGCCCAGCAGTCTTCTGCGCTCGGAAGACTTCTCCTTGTCCGCCTCTTCCAAGAGAGTCCAGCCTTTGCCATCCGTTGAAATTCGTGTGATTTGACATGCTTCTGGTCCTGGCTTCTCCCATAATAGCTCGCGAGGGTTTTGTCGCCCCGTGAGGTTGACCTGTTCCGCCAACAACAACTTGGCCGCTCGGTGGACGTATGACGCCTGCCTTGGAGGAGCGCCCTCCGGATCGCCCGTGATTTGTTGCCCCTGGGGACGATCCACCCCTTGGACCAGATACGTGTCGCCAAGCGCCCTGTCATCCCCACCTCCACCCCTCTCCCCACCCGTCGGGAACGCCGCGCGGTTTCAGCAGCCATATCAATGACCTGCACTTTTCACACCTCGCCGCCGCCAAACCGACCGACGAGCACGGTGTTCTCATCACCTTGTTGTGCCGGAACCGTAGGGTTAGCCATCCGGGATTCCCGCCTCCCCCACCCCTTTTTCTCCCTCCCCCTCAGCCACTTGCCTCTTCCGCACCCTCGCCACCCGCCCCCGTCGGGTTTACCCTGGAGCCGAGGCGTACTGTGCCTTCCCAGCGCCAGATCGAGGCCAACCGCCGCAACGCCCGGCTCTCGACCGGCCCCAAGACCCCCGAGGGCAAGGCCAGAGCCTCCCGGAATCGCTCCCTGCACGGCTTCCGCTCCCGCAACCCGCTCCTCCCCGGCGAAGACCCCGAAGAGTATGCCGCCGCGCTGGCCGCGTGGCGATCCGAATTCCAGCCCGCCAACCCCCACGAGGACTCGCTCGTCCGCAAGCTGGCCGCCGCCAATTGGCGCCTCCGCCGCGTCCCGTGCCTCGAGGTCGACATCTTCACCGCCGGCCTCAGCATCCAGCCCGGCGCCCTCGACAAGTGGGGCCGCGACCCCTTCGGCACCCTCATCCGCTGCCAGAACTCCGCCTCTCGCGCCTTCTACAAGGCCCTCCACGCCCTCACCGCTCGCGAACATAAAAACGAACGTTCGAACCCAATCCCAGCCCTCTCCTCGCTCGAACACGAAAACGAACGTTCGAACCCAATCCCCGAAATGGGACGCAACGATACAATGGCAAGAGCCATGACCCGCACGATTCCGCTGTTCCTCGCGGCCGCCGCCCTTCCCGGTTTGGCCCAGCCGCTCCAATCCCCGGAGGTGCACCCGGACCATCGTGTCACCTTCCGCTTCCGCGCTCCCAACGCCAAGGCGGTCCTTCTCGACCGCGAGGGCGCCGAGCGCGTGCCCATGCAAAAGGACGAGCAAGGCGTCTGGAGCCTCACCACCGATCCGCTCGAGCCCGATCTCTACGGGTACACGTTCGTGGCCGACGGCGTCAACCTGATCGACCCCTCCAATCCCCTGATGAAGCCCAACCTGCTCTTCACCCAGAGCGTGGTGCACGTGCCCGGCCCGGCCTCCCTCCCCTGGGAGATCGGCGACGTCCCGCGCGGCGCCATTCACCGGCACTTCTACAAGTCCGCCGTCGTGGGCGATCACCGCGACTTCTACGTCTACACGCCGCCCGGCTACGATCCCAAAGCCAGAAAGCGCTACCCGGTCCTCTATCTCTTGCACGGCTACAGCGATGACGCCAGCGGCTGGACCGCCGTCGGGCGCGCCCACGTGATTCTCGACAACCTCATCGCGCAGGGCCAAGCCAGGCCCATGCTCATCGTGATGACCCTGGGCTACGGCGCGCCCGAGATCCTCGCCAACGGCTGGAAGGGCATCGCCGATCGGGACCTTCTCCAGCGGAACTACGACAGGTACCGCGACGCCCTGCTCACCGAGGTCATCCCCCAAGTCGAGAAAGCCTACCGCGTCGCCAAGGACCGCAACTCCCGCGCCATCGCCGGGCTGTCCATGGGCGGCGCCGAGTCCCTCTTTGTCGGCCTCAACGCCCTCGACCGCTTCGCCTGGATTGGCGCCTTCAGCTCCGGCGGGCTCAACGAGGACTTCCACGCGGCGTACCCGGCGCTCGACTCGAAAGCCAACTCGCGACTGCGCCTGCTCTGGATCGCCTGCGGCAAGGACGACCGTCTCATCGGCGTGAACCGCAAGTTGCTCGAGTGGCTGAAGTCCAAGGAAGTCCGGTACACCTGGACTGAGACCGCGGGCGCGCACACCTGGATGGTCTGGCGCCGCAATCTCGCCCAGTTCGCCTCGCTTCTGTTCCAGGCGAAACCGAAATGAAGCGACTCTACCTTTGGCCGCTGCTCCTCGTCGCCGCGTACCTGGCTCTCTACTGGCCCGGGCTGACGGCCTGGTTCCACCAGGACGACTTCGCTTGGCTCGGCCTGGGCTGGCAGGTGGGCCACGGGATGCCGCTGACCCAGGCCCTCTTCGCCCCGATGACGGAGGGCACGGTCAGGGTGCTGAGCGAGCGCCTGTACTTCGTGCTTCTCTACAGCCTCTTCGGGCTGCACGCGCTGCCCTACCGGATGGTAGTGTTCGCCACGCTCGCCGCGAGCCTGTTCCCGCTCGCATCCCTCACCCGCAGGCTCACCGGGTCGCGTGCGGCCGGAATCTGCGCCGCCGTTCTCTGGGCCGTCAACACCGCGCTCGCCACGCCGCTCAGTTGGTCTTCGGCGTACAACCAGGTGCTGTGCGCGTTCTTTGTGCTGGCCGGTCTCTGGCTGCTCTTCAAGTATCTGGATACGGGCCGCCGCCGATACTACGCCGCCCAGTGGCTAGCTCTCCTTCTCGGCGTCGGCGCCTCCGAGTTCATGATCGTCTATCCCGTCGCGGCGGTGTTGCTGGTCGTGGTTCTCTACCGCCGCCTGCCGCGCTCCGTACTGGCTCTGTTCCTGCCTTCGGTGGTCTTCATCGCCCTCCACGTATTGGTGCTGAAGCCTCCGGCCGCGGGCCCCTACGCCATGCACTGGGACGCGCGCATCTTCTCGACCTTCTGGACCTACTGGAGCTGGTCGCTGGGGCCGGGCCAGGTGGAATGGTTCGAGCGGATGAGCGCTCCCCTGGCGGCCTGGCTCACGGTCGCGCTGACTATCCCGCTTCTCGCCTTCGTGTGGGTGCAGGCGCGGCGGCGTGAGCTCCTGCCCCTGGCCCTCCTGATCTGGTACCCACTTTGGCTCGCGCCCATTCTGACGCTCCCCGACCACATCATTGAATACTTCCCCTTGCTCGGCTCGATCGGTCTGGCGATCCTGGGAAGCTGGGCCGCCGTGTGGTGCTGGCGCGCGGGCAAGGCTTACGCAGTCCTGGCGGTCTGCCTCCTGGCCACTTACGGAGTGACCTCGGTGATCCCCGACTGGCTGGGAACGCGCTGGCACCACGACCAGGCCAGTCACGCGAAAGCTCTGCTACAGGGCGTTGCTCGAGCGCAGACCGGCTACCCGGGCAAGACCGTCCTGGTTTCCGGAGTGGACCGGGAACTCTTCTGGGCCGGCGTCTTCGACGAGCCTTTCCGCCTGCTCGGAGGCGGCCCGGTGTATCTCACGCCGGATACGCCGGACTATTGGCGCTCCCGCCCCGAGCTCGGCGACGTCTCTCACAGGTACAAGCGGCCGGGCGTGGAAGCCGTCGTCTACGATGTGCGCACCCACCAGGTCTCTTATGCCGGCCTTCCCGCCGGCGCCGGGGTGATCGTCAGCCTGGGCAGAGAGTCGTCCGCGCCGCACTTGGGAGAAGGCTGGTATCAGGCCGAGGGCACGCACCGCTGGATGGGCCAGCGCGCGTCGCTCACGATTGCCCGGCCCCGCGCACCCGGTGCAGCGCTCCGCATCGAGGGTTACATGCCCGCGTTCATCCTTCGTAGCGGGCCGGTACGGCTGAAGGTCGACGCCGGCGGCCAGCCTGTCGGTGCCACGGAGCTGCGCCAGGCGGACGCGCCCTTTGCAGTCGAGTTCCCGCTGCCGCCCAGCCTGGCTGGGGACGGGGAGATGCGCGTCACTCTGGAAGTCGGCCGGGCGGTTCGTCCCCCCGGTGACGACCGCGATCTGGGACTTGCCGTCAGCAGCGTCAGCGTCCGATGATCCGCGCCACTTCAACGGCGCCCCCCCAGCACCGAACCGCGAGCGTCAGCGAGCGGTCCCCTGTTTGCAGGCCCCCCAGCGGGGGCGTTCGGGGATGTGTTAGACTCCCAAATCGAGGTTTTCTCAGTTGACACTCGCAACGGTAGACTATCTTGTTCTTGGCTTGTACTTCGCATTTGTCCTTGGGATCGGCTGGCTCCTCAAGAAGAAAGTCTCCACCAGTTCAGACTTCCTGACCTCTGGCCGCTCTCTGCCGGTCTGGATCACCAGCCTGGCCTTCATTGCCACCAATCTGGGCGCCCAAGAAGTGATCGGGATGTGCGGCTCGGGCGCCAAATACGGCGTCATGCAGGCCCATTTCTACTGGCTGGGCGCAATCCCCGCGATGCTGTTCGTGGGGCTGTTCATGATGCCGTTCTACTATGGCAGCCGCGCGCGCTCGGTTCCCGAATACCTCAAGCTGCGGTTCGACGAGAAGACCCGGACCTTCAATGCGGTCAGTTTCGCGGTGATGACCATCTTCTCTTCGGGCGTTTCGATGTACGTGCTCGGGAAGCTCTTCCAAATGGTGCTGGGTTGGAGCTTTCTCTCCTCGGTGCTGCTGTCGGCCGCCATCGTGCTGATCTACACGTCCTTGGGCGGCCTGACCAGCGCGATCTACAACGAAGTCCTCCAGTTCTTCCTCATCGTGCTGGGGTTCGCCCCCCTGTCAATCATGGCGGTGATGAAGGCGGGAGGCTGGAGCGGGATCCAGCAGACCCTGGCGCCCAAGTGGACCCACGCCTGGCAATACATGGGAAGCGCCGCGGATAACCCCATGGGATCGGATATGTTCAGCGTGGTTGTCGGGCTGGGATTTGTGCTCTCTTTCGGATACTGGTGCACGAACTTCCTGGTGGTGCAGCGGGCCATGGCCGCGGACTCGATGTCTTCGGCGCGCCGCACGCCCATCATCGCCGCGTTCCCCAAGATCTTCATGCCGCTGATTGTCATTCTGCCCGGCATCGCGGCCCTGGCGCTGGCCAAGTTGGGAACCGGGTACGTGCTGCCGATCACGGATGGCAAGATGGACGCCGACCTGGTCATGATCACCCTGATGGGGAAGTTCTATCCCGCGGGATTGCTGGGCGTGGGCATTACCGCCTTGATGGCGTCGTTCATGTCGGGCATGGCGGGCAACGTCACCGCGTTCAATACGGTCTGGACCTACGACATCTACCAGGGCCACATCCGCAAGGGTGCGCCAGACTCGCACTACCTGATGGTAGGACGCATTTCCACCCTCGTCGGGACGCTGCTCTCGGTGGCCGCGGCCTACGTGGCGCAGTTCTACAAGAACATCATGGACCTGCTCCAGCTCGTCTTCGGAGTGGTGAACGCTCCGTTGTTCGCCACCTTCCTGCTGGGCATGTTCTGGATGCGGGCTACGGGCCTGGGGGCGTTCTCCGGCCTGACCTCCGGGACGGCAGCGGGTCTGCTGACCCTCGCGCTCACGGTGGCCGAGAACAAGGGCGGCTGGCTGGGGAACCTGCACACATTTCGCTCCACCATGGCCCAGAACTTCTGGATCGCCATGGTGTCCTTTGCCACCTGCTTTGTGGTGACCGTGCTGCTGAGCGTGCTGGGCAAGCCCAAGCCGGCGGCCGAGTTGAAGGGACTGGTCTGGGGCGCCACGGATATGCCACGTACCGGGCAGGAGCCCTGGCATAAGCGGCCCGTGCCGCTGGCGGTGGCGGCGGCAGTGGTCTGCATCGCGATAAACATCTGGCTCTGGTAAACACGCATATGTGGGATCTACGATTGCCTGCGGGATTGTTCTTCACCGGACTGGGAATCATTCTGTGCGCTTACGGCCTGTTGTTTCCCGGAATCAGGGCGCCGATGGCTCAAGACATCAACGTCAACCTCTACAGCGGAATCTCGATGGGGGTCTTCGGCATCGTGCTGCTGCTGCTGGCCTGGAGAAAGCGCGCGTGAGGGCGGCCTTTTCACGGGTTTACGGGCCAGGGCCCGCGCCGCGGGTGTTTCGCGGGCCGGGGCGGGTCAACCTCATCGGCGAGCACACGGACTACAACCTCGGGTTTGTGCTCCCCATGGCGCTCGACATGGCCTGCTTCATCGCCGCGGCGCCCAACTCGGACGGCATGCTGCGCGTCCGGTCGGAGGACCTCGATCAGTCCCGCGAGTGGGCGGTCGCCGGCCTGGCGGCGCTCCAGCCCGCGCACGATTGGGGCGATTACGTGGCCGGCGTGGCTCAGCAACTGGTCCGCGCGGGATTCGAAGTCGCCCCGGCGAACCTCCTTATCCGGAGCGCCGTGCCAGTCGGCTCCGGCCTCAGCTCCTCGGCCGCGCTCGAAACCTCGACCGCGCTGGCGCTGCTGGCGGGCCGTCCCATGGACCCGCTCGAGCTGGTGAAGCTCTGCCGCCGCGCCGAGAACGAGTTCGTGGGCATGCCCTGCGGCATCATGGACCAGTACATCTCCGTGTTCGGCCGCGAGCACGCCGCCGTCAAGATCGATTGCCGCAGCCTGGGGTACGAGATCGTGCACCTGCCGGAGGGAGTCGAGATCCTGGCGGTGAACACCATGGTGAAGCACGAGCTCGGCCAGTCGGCCTACCGCAACCGCGTGCGCGAGTGCGCCGAGGCGGTCGCCTCCATCGGCTCGGTGGCCAGCTTGCGCGACGTCGACGTCTCGATGTTCGAGACCGCTGCCGGGCGGATCGAGCCGGTGGCGCGCAAACGCGCCCGCCACGTGATCACTGAGGACGCGCGCGTGGAGGCCTTTATGTCCGCCTCGAATCGGGGCGACCTGAAGGCCATGGGCGAACTGTTCGTGGCCTCCCACCGCAGCCTGCAACACGACTACGAGGTCAGTTGCGAGGAGCTGGATTTCCTGGTGGACACGGCGCTGAGCGTTCCCGGTGTATTCGGAGCGCGCATGACCGGCGGCGGCTTCGGCGGCTGCACCGTGAACCTGGTGGCGCCGGAAGCGGTGGCGGCATTCGAAGGCGCGATCCGCAGTTCCTACCAGGCGCGCTTCGGAATCACTCCGCAGATCTACCGCTGCCGGCCCTCCGCCGGAGCCGGCGAAGTCGAGTAGACCCCGGCTACAGCCAGTACTGCCACCGGCCCGCCAGGAGCACGTAGGCGGCCAGGCAGGTATTGGTGACGGCGTGGGCCAGGATGCAATCGGCCAGGCTCTTGGTGCGCACCATCCACCAGTTGTAGGCGATGCCCGCGGCCAGAGCGACGTCCCAATACATGCCGTGCTCGGAAGCGAACAGCAACGCGGTGATCCAGAAGGCCTGCCTGGCATAGGCGCCCAGGGGTACCGCGTGGAACCGGTGCGAGATCAGCCAGCGCATCAGCCAGGCGCGCCAGAACAACTCCTCGACCACCGGCACCAGCAGCGCCGACCCGGCCACGCGGAATAGCACTCGCCACAAGGCGATCCGGTCCACGGCAAGCGGAACGCCGCCGATTCCGCGCACCAGAGCATGCCGGAACAGCCAATGGTCGCGGTATTCCGGCCACAGCAGGTCCGGTCCGATCCAGATGACGAACACCGCGATGCCCACCAGGACGCTGGGGATGGCGCGGGAGGGGCGGAGGCGGACCAGACCGCGGGCGCACCACAGCAGCACGCCGCACGCCGCCAGCGTGCGCAACGGATAGGACCACCTCGCGCCTCCGGGCAGGATTCCGCCCAGGCCCAGGAACAGCGTCAGCGTGGCGAACGGGGCGATGTAGGGCCAGGACCTCTCCTCCGGGCACACCTCCTGCTCGGGCCCGACGGATGCAGCGGTGGAGACGGCCGGCTCTGTTTTCAACCCAGCTTGCCCATCAGCTCCCGGATCTTGGTTTCCTCGTCTTTGGAGGGCTTCTTTTGCAGGGCCACCTGGAGCTCCTTCTTGGCCTGCAACTTGTCGCCCTTTTGGTAGAGGGCCATGCCCAGGTGATACCGGAAGGTGGATCTATCCGGCTGCTTGGCGATCAGCTCGCGATAGATCCGGATCGCCTCGTCGCTGAGGTTCTTCTTGATGTAGATCCAGCCCAGGGTATCGGAGACGTCGACGTTGTCGGGGAGCCTCTGCTTGGCGCGCTCGGCCAGCTTGAGCGCCTCATCCAGATGCTCTCCGTCCTCCGCCAGCATGTAGGCGAGGTTGTTCAGGGCGATCGGATGGTCCGGCTGGAGCTTCAGGATCTGTTCGTAGATGGGGCGCGCCTGTTCGCGCAGCCCCTGGGCATCCAGCAACAACGCCAGATGGAGATGGGGGACGGGATCGTTCGGCCGCAACTCCTTGGCCTTGCGGAAGGCATCCACGGCCGCTTTCAGGTCGCCCTTCTTGCGATAGACCTCTCCCAGCCGGACATAGACGTCGCCGGCGTTCGGGCGGCTCTTGACCAGAGCCTGGTAGTTCTCGATGGCCAGATCGAACTGGTTGGAGCGGTAGGCCAGGTTGCCCAGCGCCAGACGGATCTCCAGGCGCTCGGGGTGCTTGCCGGCCTCGGTCTTCAGGAGTTCAATCGCTATAGGGTATTGGTCTTGGGCGGCGTAGGTCTCGGTGAGTCCCATCAGTCCACGGAGGTCGTCGGGGCTCTCCCGGTAGAGCTTGGTGAAAGTGGCTTCCGCTTCCTTGTAGCGCTTCTCGGCCAGATCCAGCAGGCCCAGTTGGACGCGGGCCTCCCGGGAGTTGGGGTATTGCTTGATGGTATCGGCAAGGTCCGCGCGAGCCTGGTCGCGATTCCCCACCGCCGCTAGGGCGCTCGAGCGGATCAGCCGCGCCGACAGGTTGCGCGGATCCAGTTGCAGCACCTCGTTGGAGTATTGCAGCGCCTGGCCCCAATCGCGCCGAAAGAAGTAATACAGTTGGGCCAGCGCCAGCCGGGGATGAACGTAGTCTCTTTGCAGTTTTGCCGATTCCAGGAACTGCGTCCTGGCTTGATCGACCTGGCCTAGCGCCAGTTGCGCCCGGCCCAGGTTGAACCGCAGGACGGCATTGGTCGGCATCCGGCTGACGACCGACTGCAAGTCGTTGACCGCCATCTGGACCGCTTTGCGGTCGCCGGTCTCGATCAGCAGCGAAGCGCGCATCGCCTGCGCCTGGTCGTCGTTGGGATTGTCCTTCAGTACTCCTTCCAGGATCTTGACCGCTTCCGGGGACTTGCGCTGGACCACCAGCACCTCGGCCATCGCCTTTTGGTAGTCTCCCTTGCGCTTGGAGTCTTCCCGCGCGCCTTCCTGGAACTGGCGGAGCGCGTTGTCGTAGTCCCGGATGGCGCGGTAGAAAATGCCGGTCTTCATGCGGCCATTGGGATAGTCTTTCGAGCCCACCTTGTCCAGTACGGCCTGCATCTCGGCCCGGCGCTGCAAGGTGTAGTAGTGACGCGCGAGCTGGAGCATGAAGTCGGTTACGTTGGGGTTGTTGGCGATTTTCAGTTTGAGGATGCTCTCGCCGTCCGCCGGCCGGCTCCCCCGCATCGCCTGGATGTACAGCAGGTCGTAGATCGGGCCGAAGGTCTTCTGCTTCTCGATCAGCGCCCTGGAGAGCTTCTCCGACTCGGCGGCCTGGCCCGCGGCGAACAGCGCTTGCGCCAGCGGCAGCACGATCTCGGGCTTTAGGGGAGCGATCTCGTTGGCCTGCCGGAATGTCGCGATGGCGTCAGCGAGTCGATTGCTGGTCAGCTCGAGGTATCCCCTGAGGCGCAATCCCGGAGCGGACTTCGGATTCAGCTTCAGCAGATCGTCGGAGAGCGCCTTGATGAGCGGAGGCAGGCTCTGCCAGTCGTGGCTGCGGGAGAGATAGGAGAGCAGGTAGAGCTCTCCAAGCTGGATTCTGGCCTCCTGGTGCTTCGGGTCGGTATCGATGGCCCGACGGAAGTCCCGCGAAGCCTCCAGCGCGCGCCCCATTCGCAGCTCGGTGAGAGCGACACGGTAGTACGCCTCACTGTACTTGAGGTCCTTCTTCAAGGCGTTCCGGTACATGATGTAGGCTTCTTTGTACTTCCCCTTCTCGAAGTACCGGTTGCCGTTTTCAAGGTACTTCACCTTGACGACATTGGGATCCCGGCTGCAAGAGACCCCGGTGACGATGGAGAGCGCAATCACCGCACATCCGCACAACTTGAACGCGTTCCTCATGATTGATACTTACTTCACCATAAACCGGTCCATCTTGGCAACGGAGCCGAGGGGGGTGACGCCAGGTGGTAATGGTACTGGATCGCCCGGCAGCGCTCCTCGAACCGGCCGATGACCAGGGGCGGGGTTTTCGGGCATACTAGGAGGTTCGACACCGTGGAGCCTGAGCCATGAAGAGACTACTTTCCGTCCTGACCATGCTGACCGTCCCGGCGCTGGCCGGCGACAACATCGTGCCCAAGCTGCTCCAGCATTGGAAAACCTCCAAGGCCTATACCATTGCGATCGCCCAGCAGATGCCGGAAGCCGATTACAGCTTCAAGCCCCATCCCGACCAGATGACGTTCAAGGAGCAATTGCTGCACATCGCCGGCATGAACGAGTACTTCATGTCCAAGATCGCGGGCGCCAAGCCGCCGCTGAAGAAGCCCATGACGCTCGACAAGGCCAGCGTGATTCAGGCGCTCAACGACTCGTTCGACTACGTGATCAAAACGATCGGCGGCCTCACGCACGATCAAGCCGACCAGAACATCGAGACCCTGCTCCTGGCCATGGACCACACCACGCATCACCGGGGGCAGTGCGTGGTGTACCTCCGCGCCAGGAGTATCAAGCCCGCCGAGTATCAGTATTGAGCGTCGCCATGGGGCAGCCCGCGGTCATCGCAGGGCCGCCTGGAGCTCCCCGGTGTGCCGCAGCAGGTTGAGCCGCGCCTTTTCAAGGTTCGTTCCCGCATCATAGAAGGCGATCCATTTGCCGGTCTCCGCCGCCCGCGCCTCTTCCACCTGGCGCAGGGCGGCCCGGCCCTCCTGCATCTGGGCCAACAGGAGGGAGACCTGTTCGCGCGCCACGTCCAGGTCCAGCTGGGCGACGTCCCGGGCGGCCTCGGCCTGCTGAATGTCCTCGTAAGCCCTGCGGGTGTCCGACTCGATGCGGCGGCGGACACTCCGGAACTGGATCCTCAACTGGGCCGCTTCGGCTTCGGCCTGGGCGCTGGCGGCGGCGATCCCCGGACCGCTGAACAGCGGCAACTGGAAGGAAATGCCGAGCTGCCCGTTATGCCGCTGGAACTTGCTGAAGAAGTCCGCGTAGTTGTTGAACTTCGCCAGCAGGCCATACTGGGCCACCAGGTCGAAGGTCGGAAGCCGGCCGGCGCGCTGAGCCCGGATGTCGAAGCCCTTGGCCAGCAGCTTGGATTGCAGCGCCCGCAGCTCCTTGCTGTTGGCCAGGGCGCTTTTCACGGCGGCGTCGGGGGACTCCGGCATCGCCGGCGCCGGGGATTCGGTGTCCACGGGCCGGACCAGCTCGGCCGCGTCCAGCCCCAGGACGACGCCGAGCGCATTCTGCGCCGCGCGCGTATTTCCGTCCAGCACCTGAGAGCGGTAGCGCGCCCGGGCCAGGTTCAGCTCCGCCTTGCGCGACTCGATGGGTAGTTCCCGGCCCTCGGCCACGCGGGCGCGCACCGTCTCCAGCACACCCTCGAGGGATTTCACCTCGGCGCCGGCAACCCCGGCCATCCGGGCGCCCTTCTGCGCTTCCAGGAACAGCTCCGCGGTGCGGTAGACGATTTCGTCCTGCCGGGCGCCGGCGTCCAGGGCCGCGCCACGGCGGCTCTCCTTGGCCGCGGCCACACGATAGCTCTGGGGACGATTGAAGACATCCGCGATCGCGCGCGCCTGCATGATCGAAGGCGTCGCACCCTCGATGCTCATCGGGAACCCATTGCTGTAGGCCAGGCCGCTGCCCACCACCACTTTGGGGATGAACGGGTCGCGCGCCAGCCGGACCGCGTCTTCCGCCTTCTGCTGGTCCAGACGCGCCAACAGGATATCCGGGTTCTGGTTGAGCGCCAGGTCAATCGCCTCGCGCAGGGTGAGGGTACGCACCTCGACGGCGCCGGCGCTCAAGCCCCAAAACAGTAGCATTGCGAATCGGCACATAGCTACAGCTTAGACCAGCCATAGGGGCAGGTTCCAACCCTGCCCGGGGCGGGCTGGAAACCCGCCCCTACCGCCGATGGAGGGAACTACTCCTTCTTCTGCAACAGCTCCGCGCGCACACCCAGGATGCCCAGGGTGGGAGCCCACAATCCGATCAAAATCGCGAAGGAATGGGCGTCCTCGGGGTCGTAGCCGATGCGCGGACCGATCAAGAAGACACCGAATGATAACAGGAGGCAAAACACCATCACCAAGTACCAGCGGTTTGGGTTCTCCTTGCGAACTTGCATATTCACCTCAGGGTTGAGTATATCGACAGAGGGCCGCTAACCCTAGAAGAAATATAGGGTGGTTGGAGCATTCAGTACCAGTACCTAGGTTTTGGTACCAGCACCTTGCCCGGGACGCTGCGACTTGAGAAACGGGCCCAGCCGCTGGCACCTTGCTTATGAATGCCCGCTGCGAACGGCCCGGTCGGGGCTTACGCTGCTATTGTGCGCTTTCTCGAACGGGGGCGGGCGCCGGCCCTGCTCGAGCCGGGCGAGGACGAGTTCCCACTGCGCCCGGGGAGCTACACGCTGGAGTGGCGCAACGACCGTCTCACCATCCAGGTGTGGGATGAGCGGCGGAACCTGGCGCGGCGTATCGTCGGCCTGGGGGAGGAAAGAGCGGGCCGGCTCGAATTGACCATCGAGCGGTTTGGCAAACGCCAGGGATCGATCTACCTGCTCGACGCGGCGCGAAAGCGGCCGGACGCCGAACATCGGGTCGCCCGCCTGGTTTTCCGGGAGCAATTCCGGCGATCGCTTTCGCGGCAGTTCCCGGACTGGAAGATCGCGGAACTGAGCGCCGAGGCCAACCTGGAGGAGAGCCTTTCGCCCTCCTACCCGCGGGCGCTGCTCAGCAAAGGCGCGACGGGCATCGCCGCGCTGGCCGCGCCGCCCGAACCCGGCGCAGCCGCCGCCTCCCTGACGTTCGCGCTGATCTGGATGGACTACCTCCGGCGGAGGGAACGGCGGTTCACTATCGAGAGTCTGGCGGTGTTCTTTCCCGAGCGGGAAGCGCGACCGGCCTGCCACCGGCTGCGGTTTCTGAATCCGCGAGCGGTGCGTCTGGAAGTCTTCGTTTACAGCGAGGAGGGGTACGAGGAGCGGCTGGATGCGCGGGACTGTGGCAATCTCGATACCCGGCTGGATTCCTGTGCCACCATCCGCCGCGCCATTGCGCCGCACCTCGCAGCCTGGGTGGAGCGGCTCGGCCGCTTGCCTCACGTCGAGACCCTGGACCGGGCCGACGCCACACTGAGCCTGCGTGTGCGCGGCTTGGAGTTCGCGCGCGTCACCCGAAGCGAACTGCTGTTCGGACTGGAGACCAAAGCGGCGGCGCGGGAGTCGAACCTCGAGGAGATCGAACAGCTTGCCCGGGAAATCGCCCGGCTCCGCTCGCCGTCGGCGGCCGATCGCGAGAACCCTCTCTACCGCGCTCAACCCGAAGCCTGGCTGGAATCCGAGGTGCGCGCGCATCTCGAACAGATCGATGCTCCGCTGGTCTCCGAGCCGGTTTACGGCCAGGTTCCGGCGGCAGCGGGCGGCGAGCGCGGCATCCTCGATCTGCTGGCGGCGGACCGCGCCGGGCGGCTGGCGGTGATCGAGCTGAAAGCCTCCGAAGACATTCACCTGCCGCTCCAGGCGCTGGACTACTGGATGCGGGTGCTGTGGCACCTCGAGCGGGGCGAGTTCGGCGCGCAGGGGTACTTCCCGGGCGTCGCGCTGAGCCGGGAGTGGCCGCGCCTGCTGCTGATCGCTCCCGCGCTGGCCTTCCACCCCAAGACCGAGGTCATTCTCCGCTACTTCTCGCCGGCCATCGATGTGGTGCGGATCGGTCTGGGAGTAGAATGGCGACAGGGGCCCAGAGTGATGTTTCGGATTCCAGGCGCCCAGCGTCCGCTCTGAGAGCGAAATATGGCCACCGGGATTTACAGCAAGATCAGGACTGCCTTCCGAAACCTGAAGCCGCGGGAGGTGCGCGAGCTGGCCGGGCGGCCGCTCAGGGTCGGGCTGATCGCATCCAGCCGCGAGCGCTACGCCGAACTGGAGGACGCTCTGGCGCCGCCGGGCGCGTCGCACGCCAGGCGGCTGGAATTGGCGCGAGTTCTGGATCGCGCGGACGACCCCGGCGCGTTCGAGCAATTCGATCTCCTGCTCTGCGAGGAGGAGCTGCTTTGCCCGCCGGGGGCGTTCCGCTTCGATTCCTCGGATCCAGGGCGCACGGTCCGCCAGGTCCTGGCGGCTCGAAAAGACCTGGAGCTGGCGCTGGCGCGCCATCTCGAGCCTTTCCGCAGGCCGGTGATCTCCAGGATCATTCGGAAAATCGCCAAGGAGAATGCCGCATTCTCGTTGCTCACGGCGCTGCCCGACGTGCTGCCGAGCCTGGCCGAGCTGCCGTGGGCGGCCGGAGAGTTCGCTTCCGACACCGCTTTCCTCACCATGAACCAGGTGCGGATGGCCTTTCTGATCGCGGCGGCGAGCGACCAGGACGTGGGCTACCGGGAGCAGCGGGCGCAGATTGCCGCCATCGTGGGCGGCGCGGTCGGCTGGCGCGCGCTGGCGCGGGAGCTGGCGGGCAAAATCCCCTTCGGCGGCGGTCTGATCCCCAAGACGGCCATCGCCTACGCCGGCACTTGCACCGTGGGGGTCGGCCTGGAGCGGTACTACCGCATCGGCCGCGCGCTCACGCGCCAGGAGCGGAGCGAGGTTTACGAGCGGGCTCTGCGGCAAGGCCGGGAAGTGGCCAGGGCGCTGATGGAGCTGCGGCGGAGTGCGTGAGCGGGGAGGGTGAAGTGCGGTTGCGGCGGATTCCAGCCCTGTCCTTATGAGAAATTGTCTTCTTCTGGCCATGCTCGCTCCCACGTTCGTGCTCGCGGCCGAACAGCGGCTGGTCGAGGGGAACGCCTCGAGCCCGGTGCGGGTGCTCATCTACGAGGACTTGCAGTGCTCGGATTGCGCCGAATTCCGGAGGATGCTCGACGAGAAGCTCCTACCCAAGTACGGCGGCAAGGTGGCCTTCGAACACCGCGATTTCCCGCTGGCCAAGCATGCCTTGGCGCGCAAAGCCGCCATTGCGGCGCGATTCTTCGAGCAGACCAGCGCGGCGCTTGCAGTGAAGTATCGCAGGGACACCCTGGCGAGCATCAAGGCGACCACGCCGGCCAATTTCAACGAGCGGCTGGCGGAGTTCGCCGGGAGCAACGGGATCGACCCCGCCAAGGCGGTCGCGGCAGTGGACGATCCGCGGTTCGCGGCGGCGGTTGAAAAGGATTACCAGGAGGGCGTGGCGCGCGGCGTGACGCACACGCCCACGGCGTTCGTCAATGGCGCGGCGTTCGTCGAGACCTTCACTTTCGAAGAGATCTCGAAGGCGATCGACGCTCGGTTGAGCCAATAGCGGGAATCATGGCCGAAGAGAAGCCAGTGGCGGTCATCACCGGGGCCAGCCGCGGAATCGGGCGGGGCATTGCCATCGAACTGGCCCGCACGCACTCGGTGATCGGAACCTACAAAGGGCGGCGCGACGCCGCCGAATCGCTGCGGGAGGAAACCGGCGCGGAGATCTTCCAATGCGACCTCGGGGTCTCCGCCGACCGCCAGGCGCTGATCGAGTTCGCGCGCCAGCGCTTCGGACGCCTGGACCTGCTGGTGAATAACGCGGGCATGGCTCCGCGCCTGCGGCGCGACATTCTAGAGGCCATCGAAGAGAGCTTCGACGAGCTGATCTCGACCAACCTGAAAGGGCCGCATTTCCTCACGCAACTGGCGGCGCGCTGGATGATCGAGCAGGGCGCGGGCCGCATCGTGTTCGTCACTTCGATTTCCGCTTACGCCGCCTCGGTGAACCGGGGCGAATACTGCATCTCGAAAGCGGGTTTGAGCATGGCGGCGACGCTGTGGGCGACGCGGCTGGCCAGCTTCGGCGTGAAGGTCTTCGAGATCCGCCCGGGCATCGTCCGCACCGACATGATCGCGGCCGTGGAGAAGATGTACGAAGAGCGGATCGCCGGCGGCCTGCTGCCGCAGAGGCGCATGGGCGAGGCCAAGGACGTCGCGCTGGCGGTCCGCGCCATCGCCGACGGCCTGCTGGACTACTCGACCGGCCAGGTGATCGACGTCGCGGGCGGCTTCCACCTGCGGAGCCTGTGAGGGCGGCCGCTAACTCAAGGAGTGCGTAGAGCGCCGAAAACTCTCACTCGGCGTCGCCAGGAGTGGCGACGCGGCACGCAAAGTGCGTGCGCCACAGCGCTTATGGGGCGGGTCGCCGTGATATAAGTAGGGGTTGCCTCCACCTCTTGAGTCTTCCTCGACGAAGAAGGTGTTCTACGGCTGGTGGGTGGTTGCCGCGGCCTTCGTCACCTTCGGTCTATCCGTCGGCTTGCCCTACTACAACGTTCCCTTCTTCTACGACTACTTTGAAGCGGCGTACCATTGGCGGCGCGTGGATATCACGCGCGGGTTCTTCTACGCGACGCTGCTCACCCTTTGGGTGGGTCCCGTTTTGATTCCCCGCTTCAGCCCCCGCAAGCTGATCCTGGCGGGTACCGCGCTGACCTGCGCCGCATTCCTGTGGTGGGGGAACATGGGTCCGAGCATCTGGGTCTACTGGGGAATCTGGCTGATCTACACGGTGGGCTACTTCCTGTCCGGGCCGATCCCGCACCAGATCATCATCTCGAACTGGTTCCGGAAGAACCGGGGCAAGGCGATGGGAGTGCTGTACGTCGGCGTCGGCGTGGTGGGGTCTCTGGGAGCAAAGCTGGTAAGGCCGCTCACCGAGGCGCTGGACTTCCACAAGGCGCTCATGATTCTGGGCGGCCTGGTCCTGCTGGCGTGGCCGCTGGCGCTGCTGGTGCTGCGCGACAAACCGGCCGAAAAGGGCCTCTATCCGGACGGCGCCGCGACACCCCCCGCCGAGATCTCCGCCCAGCCGCGCAGCTTCAGGTACCTGACCAGCAGGTATTCCTTCTGGTTGCTGGTGTTCGGCAGCATGTGCTCGATCGGCTCGATCGGAGCGGTGAATTTCCTGATGAAGTTCGTCTTCAAGGGGAACATGGACCCGCATCTCGGCAACGCCCAGGGACTGCTCGACTCGACCTGGGAATTCGCGCAGGCGGCCATCCTGCTTTCGAGCATCGGGGGGCGGCTCCTCATCGGCGGCCTCTCGGACCAGTTCGCAAAGAAATGGGTGATGACGATCAGCTACTTTCTTTCCGCCATCACCATTCCCCTGCTGCTCGCGGTCCACCCGCCGGCGCATCCGTGGGTGTTCGCCACGCTGTTCGGCTTCGCCATGGGCGCCGACTACATGCTGATCCCGCTGATGGCCGCCGAGCAATTCGGAGTGAACTCCCTGCCGCGCGCGATGGCCATCATCCTGCCCGCCAACACGATCAGCCAGACGGGATTCCCGGTGCTCACGTCGCTGCTTCAAGAGTATTTCCGGAGCTACACCGTGCCGATGTACATCGTATTCGTAGTGGGCATCCTGAGCGGGGTTTCGATCGCGCTGCTGCCGAAGAGGGAGAAGGAGCCGGCCGAGGCGTCTTAAGGCCTCGACCAGGAATCCAGCGGATCTTCCTTGAGCGGAGCCACTCGCAGCAAAACCAGGTTCAGCGCCAGCAGCACGATGGCGCCGGCGATGGCAGGGGCAAAGCCGCGCATGGCGAAGCCGGGCACCATCAAGGCCGACATCCGGAAGAGCAGCGTATCCACGATGGCCAGAAAGGTCCCCGCCAAGGCCAGGCCGACCGCTCCGCTGGCATGTTTGAGTAACGTGCCCAGGCCGGCGCTGATCAATCCCACGATGCCGGTGGCAATGAGCGCGGACTGGAATTCCAGGATCTGGACCTCCGGGAGCAGGCAGGCGACCGCCAGCAGGCTGAGGACGCTCGAGACCCAATTGACGATCAAGTAGACCACGAAATCTCTCGATCCTCTCCGCCGGGGGGGGAGAGCACGTGATGTGCCAATCGCGTTTTGTTGAAAGCAAACGACTTTCGGGCCGCGTGGCTGTCCGTGGGCACATCCTTCTTACCTGGCGGCAGCGAGGTTTCTGCCGCTCAGAACTTCTCCAGCCCGCGGAGCATCGAGGCGGTACTGGCGCCGTTGGGGAGTTCGACGTAGTGGATGACGCGCCAATTGCCGTCGAGCGCACCGATGTAGCGAGCGTCGTTGCGGTCCGCGCCCAGCAGGATCACAAAGTACTGGCGCTGCGGGTACCACAGCGCGCGGCATTGCAGCTCGCCGCCTTTCTCCCGCCAGCGGTCCTCGGCCGGCGGGCCGAGCTTGCGAACGACCGCGAAGTAATCGTCGCTGCGGGAGAGGTTCAAAAAATCCTGGTCGGTGGCGGTGAACTTCACGGCCCGCAGCGTTCCGATGCGAAAGACAAAGACCGCCAGGCAGCACACCAGCAGGCCCAGGCCCAGCACCACGGCCACCAGGCGTCCGATGCGCGAATCGGTCGAGCTTCCGCCGCGGACACGGTGCGCCGGCGCGGAGCCGCCCGCTTCGGGCTTAGGCGCCGGGACGCGCGGGAGGGAGTACGGCGGGGCGGGCATCTCGATCACGCGCCGCTCGTGCGGCCAGACCGCACCCGCCTTGTACTCGAGTTCCTTGTTCAGGCCAACGATCATCACCGGCTCGTCGATGCTGGAGACCTCCCCGAGCATCCGGCGCGGGATCCAGACTTCGAGATCGCTCTTGGCGTTGACCACCAGGATTTCCGACCAGGTCGCCTTGCGCAGCCGCCACTCGTTGTGCTCGACGTTCAGGATGGGGGGGAAGAACGAGAACGCGCGCCGCTCCATCTGCTCCAGGAAGGGAGGGTTCGGCGGCGCGGACATGGCCGGCTAATATGTTAGCGCAGGTGGACTGCGACAGCTTGCGGCTGCAACTCGGTCTCGGCGCCGGTGAAGGAGACTTTCACCGAGGGCGCCGTGATTGAGATCTTGTCGCCGTCACGCTGGATCTCCGGCTGGGCCTCCAACCCGGCCGCGGTCCACTTCCGCACGCCGTCAAAGAGCGGGTGCGCCCCTGCCGCCGTGGTCATCGAACCGTGATTGAGGATCTCCAGAGAGCCGGCGTCGTTCCCCAGTTGAAGCATGCGCGTGTGCAGGATTTCCCGCTCCGAGAGACGCTCGACGTTTATTGGGTCGAAGTTTCTGAGGAGCAGCGGTTTGCCCTCCGCCGCCTGGACCACGATCCGCCAGCCCGGCTGCGCCTCAAACATGCGGCGCAGCTCCGCGCGCCCCTGTTTGAGCGCTTCCACGTCGGCCTGTGCCTGCCGGCGGGCTGCCTGCCGCTCTTCATCGGTGAAATCGCAGCTCGCGCCGCTCGGTTCCGGCAGCAGCTCATCCAGGGAACGTTCCACCTTGGACTTCCAGCCCGGAGCCACCTGGTCCAGGAGTCTGGCCAGCGCCTCCCCCGAGAGGTACCCACGCTGGCGGACCTCGCTGGGACCGAAACTGCGGAACCGCACTTCCTTCCGGCCCGCGGCGAGCCCTTCCACGTACTGGGCCAATCCCTCGTGCAGCTCGGTGCCGCGCTCGTAGGCGACGGCGCCGGCGGGCAAACGCGCGAACCGCTCCCGTCGCACTTTGAGCACGCCGCCAGTCCAGCAGGCGGGATTTCCGGCCAGCGCCCGGCGGAGGGCCTCCATCTCCAACCGGGAGAGCGCCAGGCCCTCGGCATCCTCGATCGGATAGGTGAACAAGGTGGCTTCATTGGCCGTCCAGGTGGGGCGCCGCTGCTGCTGGAATACGTGAAAGCACTCGTGGACCAGGACGGCGGCCTGACTCCGGCCCTCCGGAGCGAGGCCGAGCGTGGCCGTGGTCACCCCGCCGATCTGGGTGGAGGTGTTGGCGAGCATCGAAGGATGCCTCCCGGCGAACACATAGATCCCCGGGTGACCTTCGAGCGGCAGGAACTGTTTGGGCGGCGAAGGGTGGCGGTACAGGTAGGTGCTGGCGCCATCGTAGAGGGCCACCGGAATCTTGCGCGGCTCAAACCCCGGCCAGAGCGGCTGAGCGGCGATCCGGTCAAACTCCTCCAGGACGGCGAACACCTGCGTCTGGCAGGCCGCCCTGAGGCTAACGAACAGCAGAAGCGCTGCGGCGATTCGCATGGGCATCAGTCCATCTCCAGGGTCTCCAGGATACTCTCCGCGTCGGCGCGCCGGACGACGATCTCGGGCTTCATCCGCGCCGGGTCCTGACGCTCGTCGAAGGCCTGGAACAGCGCCATTTTGGCGATGGCGTAGCACTCGGTCGCGTGGAGTTCATGGTGCGCGTCCTCCCAGGCCTCGATGGCCGAGGCGGCCAGAAAGACCGAGACCGGGAAGGAGGTCTTGGGGTCCGGCGACACCTCGAATACGAACTGGACGCCCCGCTCCGAGCCGCGTTCGGCCGCCCGGTAGCCTTCGTAGGAGTAGACGTAGACGTAGCCGCTTTGTGCCGAATAGGTTTTCTGGCGGCGAACCGGCGGACCGCCCTTGAGCGGCGGCAGTTTCTTCGCACCCAGTTTGCGGAGCCACTCGAGCATGGTTCGACCGGATTCTAGCACGAGTTTCAGGGACAGGCGGCGTCATGGCGCGGGCAACCGGGGACAGCCTGAGCCGTCCCCACAGCGGACGGCCTAGGCAGTCCCTCGGTTGCGGGATACAATCTTGGGTGAAGCGATGCCCCTCCGCACGGTGCTTTCATGCTGTCTGCTGCTGGCCGCCGCGGTCAAGGCGCAGAAGCTCGAAAACACGGGCGCGCCCATGCGCGTGCTCTTCCAGTGCACCGAGGAGGACATCCGGGCTTTCGGATTGACCTGCCCCAGCCGGCAGCCCTGCCCGGTGTACCTGGAACTGGCGGCGCTGGATTCCTCGGCCGGCAGGATCTTCCTCACCGGCGATCTCCACACCGAAAGCGCCACCCTGTTCTCGATCCTGCTGGCCAGCGAAGACGACGGCAAGACCTGGTACGAGCCGTACCAGCGCATCCGCTCGGCCGGGCTCGACCAGATCCAGTTCTTCGATCTCGAAAGCGGCTGGATCGGCGGGCAACAATTGGGCGCCATCCCGCGCGATCCTTTCCTGCTGGTGACGCGCGACGGGGGCAAGCTGTGGCACGCGGCGCCGGTGTACGAAGAGAGCCGCGCCGGCGCGATCGAGGCTTTCCGCTTCGATTCGAAGAGCCACGGATGGCTGTGGATCGACCGGACGCAGTCGGGCGAGGCCGAAAGCCGCTACGAGATGCTGGAATCCCAGACGGGCGGCGAGAGCTGGATGCTGCGCGAGGTGAGCGACCACCCGATCGCGGGCAAGCCGCGCCCAGCGCCG
The DNA here is from genome assembly GCA_049512775.1 of Bryobacteraceae bacterium. GTDB lineage: Bacteria > Acidobacteriota > Terriglobia > Bryobacterales > Bryobacteraceae > Fen-330. Next base: position 8,351 of record JBEKWU010000018.1, on the reverse strand, counting down.
CCTTCCGCGGGCTTCCGCCTGCGGCCCGACGCGGCCACGAAGTCATACCGCGTGGAACAGCAGACTGGCGAGCGCTGGCAGCCCCTGGCCAGCTTCCTGGTGCGGGTGGGGGAGTGCAAGGAGGCGGAGGTAATCCTGGAGCCCGAGCCCCCGGCGACGGAAGCCGCCCCTACTCCGTGCCGTACCGGATCTCCATCCGGCGAATGCACAGGCTCGCCAGAACCAGCACCACGACCGTCAGGCAAAGCAGGCCCGGCACGGCCAAATAAGCCGGAGTCGGATCGGCGCTGATGGCGAACAGCGCGCCGCCGCCGTGGAACGGCACCTTCACCGGGCACAGCGATTCCAGGTAGAAGATCACGCTGAACTTCTTCAGGATCGAGGGCAGAAACACGATGATCGATTCCCAGATCAGGACCCCCACCGTGGGGATGATCGGGTTGCGGAACAGCAACCCCAGGATCAGGAACACCGCGCCGTAGCCAGCGCACGCCAGCAGGGTCACGCCGAGGTAGGCGGGCAGTTCGGCCAGGGCCGGGCCGGCCAGCGCGCGGCTTGCCGTCAGACTGAGATGGCTCAGCAGCACCAGGTAGGAAAGCGCCGTACTCAATCCGAACAGGACGCAGGTCGCCAGCAGCGCCGAGAGGTACTTCCCGACCAGCAGCACCTCGCGGCGCACGGGCGCGAGGAAGTAGTAATGCAGGCTCTTCTGGATCACCTCGCCGCGGAACAGGTTCATGAAGACCGCCACCGCGCTGAAGAAAATCGCCAGACGCAGCACAAACAACTGGAACACGCGGGCGAACACGGTGAGGTCCTCGTGGCCGCTGCAGCGGTACCAGCCACGGGCGTAGCCGATGGCGTGCGTGGCGAAAAGCAGGAGCGGCGAGGCGGCCAGCAGAACCACCGGGATGGCGCGCTTTCGGGCGAAGTTCTTCTTCAGCTCGAGCCGCAGGATCGCCAGCACCTGCGTCCACCACAAACCCCAGGGCAGTTTCGCCGTCATGCCGCGCCTCCCTCCGTGCCGATCAGGTATTCGTAGACCGAGTGGACGTCGTCGTCGGCCGGGGCGACCGAGGAGACTTCGACGGCGCCTTCGAGCACCAACTGGTTCAGCAGCTCGTAGAAGACGTCCGGATCGCGCGTGGAGACCAGCAGGCCCTGGCGGTCGTTGTGCATTTTGACCTCGGCCACGTGGTCTTGAGCGAACAAGCGGGCCGCCAGCAGGCCGGGCTGGGTGCAGCGCACCAGGATTTGCAGCGGGTGCTCCTGGTGCATTTCGCTCCGGACGGCCTGGATCTGGCCCTCGGCGACCACGTAGCCGTTGCTGAGCAGCACCACCTGGTCGGAGATGCGGTCGACCTCGTGCAGGATATGGCTGGAGATGACGATGTACAAGCCCTCGGCAGCCAGCGCGCGGAACAGGGCGATGGCCTCGGCGCGCGCCATCGGGTCGAGCCCGTTCAGCGGCTCATCCAGCACCAGCACGGAGGGCTGATGGCAAATCGCCTGGGCCAGCTTGACGCGCTGGCGCATGCCCTTGCTGTAACCGGCGATGCGGCGGCCGGCGGCCTCGGTCATCCCCACCCGTTCGAGCGCGTTCATGCTGAGCTGGCGCGCCTCGGCACGCCCTTTTCCATGCAGCCGCAGCGTGGTGTAGAGGAAGTCGTAGCCGGTGAGCCCTTTGGGAAACGAGTCGAATTGGGTGCAGTAGCCGAGGACGCGGAACAGCCGCTCGGGCTCGTTGGGCGACATCCCGAGGATGCGGATGCGGCCGCGGGTGGGGCGAACCAGCCCGGTCATGAGGTTCATGAGGGTGGTCTTGCCGGAGCCGTTGGGACCGACCAGCGTGGTGATGCCCGGGGGAATCGAGAGGTGAACCCGGTTCACGCCCAGCACTTCGCCGTAGAACTTCGAGACGTCCTCGAAAACGATATGGCTGTAACCGCTCATGCGCGCTCCACCTCGTAAGCGCGGATCTTGCGGGCGAGCAGATACAGGCACAGGCCCGAGACCGCCATCAGCGCTCCCACGGCGGCTTCGAAGGAAAGCCCGGTGCTGTTGGCCAGCCGGAACAGCGAGAACCAGACCGCATCCATGTCCTTCAGGATGTTGATCAGGCCGCCGGATTCCGTGTGCAGCATGGCGGACATCGCCTCGCCAAACCCGGCCGTGACAAAGACGCTGGCCAAGATCAGCGCGCCCGCCGCCAGCTTCCACTTCACCCAGGCCGACATGGCCAGGGCCAGCAGGCTGAGCAGCAAGATCCAGATCCAGGAGCCCACAAACAGCGCGACGCCGATGTAGAAGTTCTGGTGGAACCAGGCCCAGCCTTCGAGGTAGGACTGGAAGGCAAACAGCAGCAGGCCCGGAATCCAGGTGATGGCCGAGAGCAGGATGGCCAGCACCGACATCTTCCCCGCCACGTACTCGGCGCGGGAGAAGGGGCGGCAAAAGTAAAGCGGCAGGGCGTTGTTGGCCAGGTCGGCGGAGATCAGGCCGGGGCCGAGGAAGGCGGTCAGCAGGAACGCCAGAAAGCCCTGGGAGGCGATGAAGTGATAGAAGAATGCGGCGTCGATGGAGAGCAGTTGCCGGATGTTGAAGATCTGGAGGGCGCCGGCGTTGTGGGGCAGGTAGATGAGCACCGCGTAGACGGCCGGAGAAACAAAGCAGAGCACCAGGAAGGTGAGGATGAGCTTGGAATCGAAGACTCTGCGATAGGCCTGCCGGGCGATGACCAGGAAGCGCGACCATTCCGGAGTCAGCTTCCCCTGGTATCCCTCATAGCCGCGCTTATAGACTGCCATTGCCGTTCTCCATGGCCTTGAGGAAGATGTCCTCGAGGCTGTCGCGCTTGTAGTTGAGCTTGCGGATGCGGGTGGCGTGCTCGGCCGCGAGCAGGTAAAGGTCGCGGATTGCGACGCCGTCGCCGAGGACCATCTTGATGCGGCGCTCGCCGGCCAGGGCGCACTCGCAGCCGAGCTTCTGCACGGCTTGGGCGAACGGCGCGCCGTCGGTGTCGGTCTCGAGTTCGAGGAACTTCCGGTTGGAGCGGCGCTCCTCCTCGAGGTTCGAGTAGTGGACGATGCGGCCCTGCTTGAGGATCAGCACCTCCTCGCAGCACTCCTCGACGTCGCGCAGCAGGTGCGAGCACAGGATCAGGTGCAGGTTGCCGCGCTCGCGGATGTCGCGGATGAGGCGGATCATGCGCTGGCGCGCGGGCGGGTCGAGGCCGTTGGTGGGCTCGTCCAGGAACAGCAGCTTGGGGCCGTGCGCGATCGCCTGGGCCAGCTTGGCAAGCTGCTTCATGCCCAACGAGTATTCCTCGAGCTTGCGGTAGCGCGCCTCGCCCAGGCCGACGTAGAACAGCGCTTCGTGCGCCCGTTCGAGCGCCGCGCCCGAGGGCAGCCCGGAAAGCTCCCCCATGTAGCGGACAAAGGCGACCGCGCTCATGCCGGCGATGAACGACTCGTTTTCCGGCATGTAGCCGATCAGGTTGCGGACGCGGCGCAGATCGGTGCGGATGTCGCGCCCGAAGATCCGCGCGGTTCCCCGGAACGGCGGGTAGAAACCCATCAGCGTGTTGATGAGGGTGGATTTGCCGGCCCCGTTCGGCCCCAGCAGCCCGATGGCGCGCCCGGAGAGCGAGCCATGGAGGTTGTCGAGGATGGTCCGGCGCCCGAAGCGGACCTCCAGTCCCTGGAGCTCGATGACGGGTGTCGCGTCGCTGGCCATCGTTGAGGGAAACGAGGATTGGGGGGGATTGGTTCCATGGAGTTACAGTAGAGGGACATGCCAAGGAAGGCGATTGAGGTGCCGAAGTTCAAGAGCGAGAGCGACGAGGCGGATTGGTGGGCCAGCGCCGCCGGGCGCGATTTCTTGAGCAAGAAAGCGAGGGCGTTGGAGGAGAGCGGAGCCAAACCAACCGGGTCGCGTCTGGTTGCCGAGTTGAACGAGGAGAGTGGTCTGCGGCATGCGGAATGACAATTGTTGCTGTAAGGTGGGCCGCTTCAGCGGCGCCGCTGGAAACGGCGAGAATGAATGGCCGCGGATGAACACAGATGAACGCAGATAAGTGGGGTGAACCCCTTCGCTGAGACACGGGGGAAAAGACGCCGCTCCTCTCAGCTCATCCCAAGGTGGTTGTGCGAACCTCGTTAAGGGCTCCGTTGCAGCAGATGGGTTCCCCATCGGGACGTTGTCCCGCGGGTCGAATGAGGCTAGGCTGCGAACACCCTTTGTTGCCCACGACAACAGCGAGATCCGCGGGCCAAGCCTGGGCTACTATCTTACTTTCGTAAACCCCCATGCGCGCGGGCACACACAGGACTGCATGGGGCGCTTTGAAGGCACGCAATTGCTCAAGAACAGTTTTGTGCCGTTCGCTTGGTGGGCTACTGAATTCAGCTGCATCCCTGCAGATCAGGGCCCCGATAGAAATGCCACGATGCAGGACGGGCTTGTCCCAGCCGCCTTGGTGGTACGCCTTGTAGCTTCCCCATCCATCATCTCCCGCTTTCATTGACAGGAGTTGGCCAACACCTCCGTCGATAAGGTAGGCGGAGTTATATCCCGGTTCTCCAGCACAGCCCTCCTCAACCAATCCGACCACAAGTGCAATGTCAAACTCGACCGATATTTGTACCAGCGATTCTTTGATGGACGGATCGCGGCAGGGGCTGGAACTGAAATACCCGTTTCGAATATTGAACGCCTCCGGTGCCACGATAAGACAGTCACTCAGGTCTTCTTGCTGTGAAGCTTCAGTTAGGGCAGCGCGCAGCGACCCAGGCGGGTCGGACTGATGTTCATCTCCGTAATGAAAGAAGCCGACTTTCCGCAGCATCTTCTGCGGTGCACCTTCCTTGGGATTGACGGCAGCGAACGCGAGCGCCTGCCGGACGTCCTCCGGCTCCAGCTCGGGGTAGTTCCGAAAGAAGTCATCCCGATTGGGATACAGAGCCACCGCCTCAGCGACTCTGCATCAGGCCCAATTCTCACACGTTTCGATGGGCGCGTGCGCTCGACCGCGGTGCGCAGGCAACTCCTGCGTGGTAAGAGGCCGATCTCGGAGTTCTGCCGGGGAGCCGATTGGAGCCCCGGGAGGGCCACCGCGCATGACGTGGAGATCACCGACTACCATTAACTGGGAGACCAAACGATATGCCCAAGCGAGTGTCGCGAACGCCCTTGCACCCAGGGGAAATCCTGCGTGAGCAGTTCATGGCCGATTTCGGCGTAAGCATCAATCGCCTCGCCCGCGACCTTCGCGTGCCGCCAACTAGGATCGGCGAGATCGTCAATGAACGGCGTTGCATTACTCCGGACACCGCTCTTCGACTGGCGCGCTATTTCGGGACGACGGCGGAGTTTTGGATGAACCTCCAGTCCGCTTACGATCTCGATGTCGCCCGCGCCTCGCTCTCGCGGATCGAAATGGACGTTCAGCCAATCGCGGCGGCATAGCCTTGTGACCGCGACGCTCGCGAGGCGGATCGTCGAGCGTCGAGCTCAGGGGAGAAGCCGGGTCGCCTACTGGCGGGATGGCACACCGCCGCCGGCCTGCAGATTCCGCCGCCGATGCACTTGCTGCGGCTGCCGCCCTACCGCCCGGAACTGAATCCGGTGGGACACATCTGGGATCACTTGCGCGAGGACTACATCAGCAACCGTATCTTCGGCTCTCCAGATGCCGTCGTCAATCAGGTCTGCGTGGGCCTTCGAAATCTCCACCATCAGCCGGACGTGGTCCGGCCGATGACCTGCTTCGATTGGCTCAAAACACTATCTTTGACCTTGAACTAGCATCAGCACTCAAGCGGCCCCACGGCACACAAGTGCGCTCCAGAATCCCCCCGTATCCCGGACGCCCTTGCCTCGGTGCACTCCCAGATGCGGCCGCTGGGCCAGGTGAGGACGGCGCGGCCGGCTTTGTCGCGCTTGCCGAGGCCGAAGGTGAGGGCCGGCTCGGATTGGGAAAGGTGGCTGCGAAGCGGAACGCTGCGAGGCAGTGTGAGGATCGACTCCTGGCCGGCGCTACGCTCAGAGGGCGAGCGAAGTCCGATCGGCCAGTGGCATTCTATCGACGAGGCTCAATACGATTGAGAATGCCTCTTCGAATTCGATGAAGGTGTTGCGTGTCGTCTCCTTCAGCTCGTTGTACCCCTCGAAAGCACGGCTCCGAATCTCTTCCTGGTGAAAGGCCGCGCGCGACACGGGGACGCTGCGGGCGTTGGCCTTCTCCAGGAGGAATTCCGCCGTGAGCTTGAGATCCCGGTTTGGATTCTCTCGCACCGCAACACCGATGTCGAGCACGTCCTGCGGCCGGCACCGGTTTCGCAGGGGTTGCTGGAGCAGTGCGCGGAGTTTCTCCGCCACAATATCCTCCAGCTGACAGACTTGCAGGAGGTTCGAGCTTGCGATGTCAACCTCCACGATCCCGCAGATCGGCTCGTTGAGACTCACGTCCAGGGGCACCGTCGCCCTTGAGCTCTTGTTCCGCTGGATGAGCTGTCGGTTGCGCCGGTCCTCCGGGAGGGCGTACCCGATCGTGCCCTCAAATGTGATGAAGCTCCGGTCGGGACCCGGAGGCTGCTGCTCCATTTTCTGGACGCGGTACAAGACGCCCGTACTCCTGGAAACCCGTTCGAGACTCGGTGTCAAGAAGGTCCTGATCTGTTCCGCAGTGAGCGTCGAATCCCGGGACGAGAAATCAAGGTCTTTTGTGCTGCGGTTCGGCTGCCAGACAAAGTCCAGGGCGTTGCCACGCTTGAATGCCAGTACCTGGCTGAGAGTGCGCGAGTCGGCAACCGCCTGGAGTATGCCGTATTGAGCGAATCGGAACTTGGCTTCCGCAACTCTCATCCAATTCGAGGCAGCCCACTCCCCGATGCCGCGCAGCGACGTGGGATAGGTGAGTTTCACGTGCGGGTTTCACGCAGAACATCAATCGGGGCGTTGATCGAGAGTTGCCAGCGCTCGCTGAATTGCGGCGAGAACTCCGCCCCTCCATTCAGCTTGCTCGACCCGCCGCGCCGGGCCTGCGTGACCCATACATCGAGCGCAGGATGCCCGAGCCCGAGTTCTTCCATCAGGAAGCCGGCGCGCTGGCGCAATATCTGCACCCCCAACCGATCCACGTACTTCACCAGCGCGTTCAGATCGATCAGGTCCCGGTATCCGGCCCAGGCGCGCAGGACATTGGCAAAGCCGCCGGACCAATCCGGTTGCAGGAGACCGTCCAGAAGAGTCCGCTCGGGAGTTGTGACGCGGACCGGATAGCCGTGGTAATCGGATGCGGACGTCTCGAAAATGCGTTTGCCGACGAGCCGGTGCCAGTGAATCCTTCGACCGAAAATGGAATCGGCCACCCGCCCGCGAACTAGCGCGATGCCTTCCCAGTCTTTCGGCCTGGTGCCCACCGGCAAGAATCCACGAGAGCCATCGTCCGGTATGGACACGTGGATATCCTTGCTCAGTTGTTCTGTCATCTGGTGGAAGCTGAGAGCGGAGATGTGGCTCAGGGCGGCATAGGGATGAAGCTCCATCAGCACTTCTTCCTCTTCCACAGTGACGCTCCGGGCGTAGGGCGCATTGACCCGATAAAGGAACGGGAAGTCCTCCGGGGGGACCAACTCGGCTGCCTTGCCGAGCCGGTTCAGAATGGGCCGGATCTCGATCACATCGTGCGGTGGCGTCTTCCAGCGGCGGTCGTCGAGCGGAATCTCCAGCGAGGCTCTCCGCAACAGAAGGACCGCACGCCAATCCGACAGCACACGCCGGTTCTCGGCAGCGAGCCGCTCTTGGAGTGCATCGGCGATGGAGGTTCTGCGCCCTTGCAAGATATTCTGCGCGTACTAGTGCTGTCGTCCTTAGGACGACAGCACTAGTACGATATATCTTTTATTAGATGTCAATACCCCCGCTCACTCTCCAAGGATGCGCTCACGCGCGATTCGCTCGATTTCCGAGGCATCGCTACGCCCGTCCGGCCCGTCCTTTCGACGTGATCAAACGTTTTTCGAAGCCATTCGCCTTGTACCATTCCTCCTTGCGCTCCCCACTCTCCCGGTACGACGGCACCGACAGCATTCCTAAGATTACAACGTCACGTATTTACGGACTGCGCGAACTCTTGGCTTCGGCGCCGCAGTAGGCGCAGACGCCGGTCCATGTGAACAGCAGATACTGAATCTCACGTCGCGTCCTCGGCAGGGTCCACCCAGAAGCTTTTTTTGCTGCGCAAGGTTTCCAGCGTGAGGAAGGCGTGCGCGAGCATGACCATCGTTACGTGATGATGCCAGCCTTGCCAGTTGCGACCCTCATAGTGATCCAGGCCGAGCTCTTCTTTG
>JBEKWU010000017.1:0-82239 GCA_049512775.1 Bryobacteraceae bacterium | reverse complement strand
CCGCGAATGCTGGTAATTGACCCGCTGCGGAAGTCCCCCAAGGAAGCGATCTGGCGGAGCAGTTCGGACCTCTTGAGTTCGAGTTCGGGAAGGGAGTGGGGCATGGCCTGTCCTTACGTATGGATACGTTAGGATTATGCGCGCAAAAAAGAAACCGCGCAAGCCCCAACATTCTTGTCGCGCACCCGCGCAGCGCTTGACAGGCGTCCGACAGCATGTCAAGATATATCGTAAGATATTACGTTCGCTCCGCCCAAAGGAGACGCCATGCGACATCATTGGTGGGCTCATTCCTCTTCCCCCTGGGGACCCTGGGCCGCCTTCGGCCTCGGCCGCCGCGCCCGGTTCTTCGAATTCGGCGAGGTCCGTCTTGCCATCCTCTCCCTGCTCGCCGAAGGCCCCAAGCACGGCTATCAGCTCATGAAGGAGATGCAGGACCGTTCCGGCGGCCTCTACCGCGCCAGCGCCGGCAGCGTCTATCCTACGCTCCAGCAGCTCGAGGATGAAGGCCTCATCGAGTCCGAGCGCCAGGACGGCAAGCGCGTCTACCGCATCACCGACGCCGGCCGCCGCGAGCTCGGCGCCGACCCCGACGGCGTCCGCCGGATCTGGGAGCGCGCCGAAAGCTGGGAGCACTGGGGCCACTTCATGGGCCCCCAGATGTTCGCCTTCGCCGGCCCCATCGCCGCGCTCATGAAAGCCACCCTGCGCGCCACCGCCTGGGCCGCCGGCCTCCCCGACCGCGACGAGCGCATCCGCGAAATCCTCCAGCGCGCCTGCCGCGACCTCGACCAACTCCGGGGGCGCCATCCATGACCGCCATCCGCACCCTCGACCTCCGCAAGACCTACCATTCGCCCCCACCCATCGCCGCGCACGCCGCCGGCTTTAGGTTCCTCGCCGCCCGCCGCGCCGGGCCGAAATCCCTGGTCGTCGCCCTGGCCGGCATCTCGCTCGAAGTCCAACCCGGCGAGATCTTCGGCCTGCTCGGTCCCAACGGCGCCGGCAAGTCCACCACCGTTGGCATCCTCACCACGCGCGTCCGCCCCACAGCCGGCCAGGCCTGGATCGGCCCGCACGAAGTCTGGAAGGAACAGGTCGCGGCCAAGCGCCTGGTTGGCGTCGTGCCCCAGCGCCCCAACCTCGATTTCGCCCTCACCGCCCGCGAGATCCTGCTCTTCCACGGCGCCTATTTCAGCCTTCCCGCGCGCGAGCGCGCCCGCCGCGCCGAATCCCTCCTGGACCAGTTCAAGCTCACCGATCGCGCCGACCACATCGTCCGCGGCTTCTCCGGCGGCATGATGCAGCGCCTCTCGATCGCCCGCGCCATGATGCACGACCCCGCGGTCCTGTTCCTGGACGAGCCCAGCGCCGGCCTCGACCCCCAGACCCGCCTCCTGCTCTGGGAGATCGTCCGCCAGTACAACCGCGGCGGCAAGACCATCCTCCTCACCACCCACAACATGGACGAGGCCGACACCCTCTGCCACCGCATCGCCATCATCGATCACGGCCGCATCATCGCGCTCGGCACTCCCGCCGAGCTCAAGGCCTCCATCCCCGGCGGCTACCTGCTGCGACTCCGCTTCGCCCGCTCGCTCCCCGAGCTGATCTCGCGCCTCGAAGCCCTGCCCGGCGTTCGCGAGGTGCGCGTCTCTTCCGAGAACGCCGCCGACCTCTACGCCGACCGCGGCGGCTCGCTCATCCCCGAAGTCGTCAACATCGCCTCCGCCGCCGGCGTGGATCTCCTGGACGTCCACATCGCCGAGCCCAGCCTCGAGAACCTCTTCCTCCACCACACCGGAAGGAGCCTGCGCGAATGAACTGGAAAGCCTTCTGGGCCATGCTCGCCCGCGACGCCCACGTCGCCCGCCGCAACTTCATTCCCCTGCTCTTGCAGAACCTCCTGCAGCCCATGCTGGCCGTCTTCGTCTTCGGCGCCATCATGACCCGCGGCGGCCTGCTGCGCCCCGACTACAAGACCCTGCTGCTGCCCGGCATCATCGCCATCAGCATGACCATGTCCGGCATCCAGGCGGTGGCCATGCCGCTCATCGCCGAGTTCCAGTTCACCCGCGAGATCGAGGACCGCCTCCTCGCCCCCATGAACATCGGCTGGGTGGCCATCGAGAAGGTGATTGCCGGAATGGTGCAGGCGCTCACCGCCGGACTGGTGGTCATCCCCTCCGCCTGGCTCATCCTCGGACGCCTCGATCTCACCTTCGCCCACCCCGTCGAGCTTGTGGCGATCGCACTGCTGGTGGCCCTGCTCTCCGCCGCCGGCGGCCTCGCCCTGGGTTGCAGCGTGGGCCAGACCAACATCGGCCTGATGTTCAGCCTGGTGCTCGCGCCCATGATCTTCTTCGGCTGCGCCTACTATCCCTGGGCCGCTCTGCACACCTTCCCCATCCTGCAAAAGCTGGTGCTGCTGAACCCCATGGTCCACGCCTCCGAGGGCCTGCGCGGCACGCTCGCCCCGCAGTTCCCGCACCTTCCCTTCGTCGCCGTCGCCGCCGCCCTCGCCGCCTTCGACGCGCTCCTGCTTTCCATCGGCCTCCTCCAGTTCCGCCGCAAAGCCGTGAGCTGATCGGCAGCAACGTGCTGGGAGGCTGAAGCCGCCAGATCGCAAAGGGGCTTGAATTGCGGTAACCTCGGGAAACGGAGGCGGATGAGGCCTTGCAGGCTCAGCTCACCAAACAGGAGGCGATCGAAGAGATCAAGCGCCGCCTGATCGAGTTCTATCGACCGGTGCGCATCTACCTCTTCGGCTCCGCGTCGCCGCGCGACGCGGGGCCGGACAGCGACCTCGATTTCCTGGTGGTGGTGCCGGACGATGCTCCGGAATAACTCCTGCGGAGCAGCGAGATCTATGCGCGCGTCTCGGGGCTCGGCTACCCGAAAGACATTGTTCCTTGGCGCAGAAGCGATTTCGAGGGCCGCGCGGCATACGTCAAGGCCTCCCTGCCCGCGACCGTGGTGCGCGAAGGGACGTTGCTGTATGAGTCCGCGTGAGATGCTTGCCGCGGAGACGCGGGAGTGGCTGGATCGCGCCAGGGCTGACCTGTGCGCGTGCGAAGTCCTGATCCAGGCCGGGTTGCATGCCGAGGCGCTGTGCCACGCCCAGCAGTGCGCGGAGTAGGCAAGGAAGGCCGTGCTGACCTGGCATCAGATCCCGTTCAAGAAGACGCATGACCTGGACGATCTGAGACAGGCTTGTCTGCCGCTGAACCCCGAGTTCGCCTCATGGCTGGCTGGTGTTGAGAGGCTCTCACAGTATGCCTGGCGTTTCCGCTATCCCGGTGCGCCCTATCTGCCCGAGCGGGCCGAGGCGGAACCGGCCCAACGGGCAGCGGCGCGGTTGCTGGAGACGCTCACTGTCTATCTCGAAGCTCAGCACGGGAGTTGAAGGCGAGCATTGCCATCACCAGTTTCCCGCCTGCCTCCCTCGAGCGGCGTCCTGGCTCACCTTTACCGTTACAGCACCGTCTCCCACTCCGGCTCGCTCTCGTGCGGGCGCACGGAATGACTCTGGCCGCACCAGCGCTCCAGCGCCGCTTTCAGTTCGCGGAAGTCCACCGGCTTGGCGATGTAGTCCGACATCCCGGCTTCGAGGCACCTCGCCCGGTCGCCTTTCATCGCGTTAGCCGTCATGGCCACGATCGGAACCCGCCCCGGAGCGCCTTCCAGCCACCGGATCGCCTCGGTGGCCTTGAACCCGTCCATCACCGGCATCTGGCAGTCCATCAGGATCACCGAGTACCCGCCCGCGGACGCGGCGGCCACTGCCAGGCGGCCGTCTTCGACGAGCTCCACCCCGTAGCCGAGCTTCTCGACCAGCCGGCGAGCCACTTTCTGGTTGACCGCGTTGTCTTCCACGATCAGGACCTTGTGGTTTGCCGCCCGGGCCTGCACTGCGTCCGCCTCGTGCACCGTGCCCGCCAGGCTGACCAGCGAGGCCGTGGCCGGCTCGGCCGGCCGCAGCAGGCCGAGCAGCGCCTCCCGCAGCCGCGATCCGCGTACCGGCTTGGTGATCACCGCGTCCGCCCCAACGCTCTCCGCCGTCCGCCGCTCGCCGTGAGGAACCAGGAGCAGCAGCCAAGGCTTTCCCTCCGCCCCACGCGCGTGCCTCAACTGCTCCAGGTCCGGCGCGGACCCGTCCGCAATCGCGAGCCGGCAGGATTCCAGCATTGGCAACGCCTGCCCGGCATCCTCGGCCTCCACGGCCACCATGCCCCAGCCGCCCGCGTAGCGGGACAGCATCTTCCGCATCGCCGCATTCCGATGGACCACCACTACCCGCGCGCCGCACAACGGTTCCGTCCCGGCTTCCTCCGCTCCGCCAGCGGCGACTCCCACCCGCACCGTGAACTGGAAGCTTGTTCCGCGCCGCACGGCGCTGCTGACCTCGATGGCGCCCTGCATCGCCTCGACCAGCTTCTTGGAAATGGCCAGGCCCAGCCCCGTCCCGCCGAACTTCCGCCGGGTGGACCCATCGCCCTGGTAGAACGGCTGGAACAGTCTGCGCACCACTTCGGGCGCCATCCCGATGCCGGTGTCGCTCACTCGCACCCGCAACTCGGCGCTGTCTCCCTCCACCGCCGCCTCCGCTTCCACGCTGATCTCGCCCTTCTCGGTGAACTTCATGGCGTTCCCGAGCAGGTTAATGAGGACCTGGCGAAACCGCCCGGCATCCCCGCATAACCGCCGCGGAACGCTCTCCGAGACCGTGGTCGCCAGCTCGAGCCCCTTGGCCGCCGCCCGCTCCGCGAACAACTCCACTGCCTGCTCCACTTCATAGCGTGGATCGAATTCCACCGTCTCCAGCTCCAGTTTGCCCGACTCGATGCGCGAGAAATCCAGGATCTGGTTGATGAGCTCCAACAGCGTCTGGCCCGAGTAACGGATGGTCTCGACGCAGTCCCTCTGCTCCCTGCTGAGCTCGGTCTGCTCCAACAGCGTGAGCATTCCCAGAACTCCGTTCATCGGCGTGCGGATCCCGTGGCTCATGCTCGCCAGGAACTCGCTCTTGGCCGCATTGGCCATCGCCGCCTGCGCCGCCATCTCGTTGGCCCACACGGTGGTCTGCTCCAGGACCGTGTTGACGGCGGCCAGTTCGCTGGCCATCTGCTCGGCGCGCTCCTTGGCCCGGCTCAACTCCGCCTCCCGTTCCAGGCAGCGCAGCCGGGACCGCCGCAGCCTGACTACCAGCACCGCGCCGGCGATCACCACCGCGGCTCCGTAAACGACGAGCATCATCACGAGCATGGCCCTTCCGGACGAGATCTCTCCTGCTTCTCTCATCGGCCGGAAGCGGCCCGGGATCTAACGCTTGTTCGCGCCCGCGGAATCTGCTACGTTCGTGCTGAAATGACCGCCTCCGTTGCGCTTCTCGCTTTACTGTCGCTTGCGGCTCAAGGCGCCGCGCCCGGACTGCCGGTCCCGTTTGAACAAGACGGCAAGTGGGGCTATCGGGACGTGCGCGGCGGCATCGCCATTCTGCCTCGCTTCGAACTCGCGAAACCGTTCTCCCGCGAGGGCCTCGCAGCGGTGGTCGATGAAAGAGGCTGGGCTTACATTGACGCCACCGGCAAGCTGGTGATCCGGCCCTACGTCTTCGACAATGGCCCCGACTACTTCCGGGAGAACCTGGCGCGCTTCACCGAAGCCGGCAAGTTCGGCTTCTTCGACCGCCGCGGTCGGGTCGCGATCCCGCCCCGGTTCGATTTCGCCGCGCCGTTTTCCGACGGGCTCGCGGCCGTGTGCGAGGGCTGCAAGGAAGTCCCCCAGGGCGAACACCGCGCCATCCAAGGCGGCGCCTGGGGTTTCATCGACCGGTCCGGCGCGCTGGTCATCCCCGCCCGCTTCGAGGAAGTCCGGTCATTCCTCAAAGGCAGGGCCAGGGTCAAGCGGAACGGCCGGTGGCAATCCATCGGCAAGGACGGCCTGCCGCCCCCAGGCAAGTAGCCGGATAATGCACTTATGAGGCGCTTCCTCGCATTCGACATCGAAACCGCCAAATTGCTCCCCGAAAACGTTGACGACCTCCTGGCGCATCGCCCGCTCGGGATCGCCTGCGCCGCGGCCATCGCAAACGACCTCCCACAGCCCCTGGTTTGGCACGGACGGGATGAATCCGGGCGTCCCTCCGGCCGGATGACCAACCAGGAGGCGGCCCAACTCGTCGCCGATCTCACCGGCCTCTCGTCGCAGGGCTACACGCTCCTGACCTGGAACGGCCTCGGATTCGATCTCGACATACTCGCCGAGGAGTCGGGCGAGAGAAAGGCGTGCGCCGCGCTGGCTGCCGGCCACGTCGACATGCTGTTCCAAGTGGTCTGCTCGCTGGGCCATCGCATCAGCCTCCAAAAGGCCGCCGAGGGGATGCGGCTCTCCGGAAAGAAGGCCGGCGTTTCAGGAGCGGCCGCCCCGGCGATGTGGGCGGCAGGCAGGCATGAGGAAGTCCTCGAGTACTGCAAGCAGGACGCGCGCCTGACTCTTCAGCTCGCCGAGGCCTGCGAACGCGCTCACCAGTTGGCCTGGGTCACGCAGCGCGGCAGCCTCAAGCAGATGCCCCTCCGAAGCGGCTGGCTCACCGTGCGCGAGGCCGGCGCGCTTCCCCTGCCCGACACCTCCTGGATGTCCGATCCGCCCTCCCGCGATCGCTACCTGCGCTGGATTCGCCAGGCCGGCGCCGCCTGACGCCACGCGTTATACTGGTCCCGCCATGACCAATCCAGCCACTCTGATCGCCGGATTCCTCACCATCGCCTCCCTTGGCGGCTTTTCGGCTGCCCAGCCTCAGCCCGCGCCCCTCGCTGCCGCCCAGCTCAAGGACGGCGTCTATTGGGTCAAGGGTGGAAGCGGCGCCAACACGGGCTTCATCATCGGCCGGAAAGAGGTCGTAGTCATCGACGCCAAGATGAGCGAAGAATCCGCCCAAGCCGTGCTCGCCGAGATTCGGAAGCTGACCCCGAATCCCGTGAAATACGTCGTGCTCACGCACAGCGACGGCGACCACGTCAACGGCCTCTCCGGGTTTCCCAAGGAGGTGACCGTCGTCGCCCACGCCAACGCCAGGAAGGACATGGAGGCCGCCTTCAAGGACCCCAAGTTCAGCGCCCTCCTCCCCTATCTCCCCAGCGAGACCCTGACCGCGGACCGCTCACTCAACATCGACGGCGCGCGCGTCATCCTGCTCTATTTCGGCCCCGCGCACACCAGCGGTGACGTGGTTGTCTTCCTCCCGGACCAGAAGATCGCCTTCATTGGCGACCTTGCCTTCCTCGGCCGCGACCCGCTCATCCACCGCCAGAAGGGCGGCACGTCCTTTGGCCTGGTCGAGACCCTCAAGAAGATCCTGGCCCTGGACGCCGACACCTTTATCTCCGGCCACAATGATCCGCTGACCAAAGCCGACATCCAGGGGTTGCTGGCCTCCCTCGAGGAGAAACAGGCCAAGGTGAAGGCCCTGGTCCAGCAAGGCAAGTCCCTGGATGAAATCAAGGCCGCCTTCGGCGTCGCGGACGCACCCGGTCAGCCCGGACACCGCTGGCCCAGCTTCGTCGAGGTCGTGTACCTGGATCTCACCGAGCGGCAGACAGCGCCGAAGTAATCTTCAGCGTGTACACGTGCTGATCCGCGTACCGCGCCGGAAGCGCGATCGCCAACTCGCCGCCCTTCTGGGACCACTGCAAGTCTCCCTCCGTGCCCAGCAGCCGGATCTTGGCATCGCACGCCGCGCTCATCGATGGGATCGCGACCCTCGCGTTCTTTGGCTTCCCAAACAGGAAAACGTACAGGCTGTCGCCCTTTCTGGTGAACCGCACCTCGATGTCGTCGGCGGTCTTGCCGGATGCCCTCACCCACGGTCGCGTGCCGAAGATGCCCTCTCCATTCACGCTGAGCCACTGGCCTAATTCCCGCAGCCTGGCGAGCTGAAGTTCCGGAATGTTGCCGTCGGGCCGTGGGCCGATGTTCAGCAGCAGGTTCCCGTTCTTGCTGACAATATCCACCAGCAGCCGGATCAACTCACCCGCCGGAAGCACGTGTTCCGGTCCTTCCACCTGGTTATAGCCGAACGAGAATCCGAGCCCCCGGCAGGCTTCCCACTTTTTCGGCGTGATCTGGTCGTACTTCGCGTACTCGGGAGTTGTGAAGTCCGAGAACGCGACGCCAAACCGGTCGTTGATCGCGCCGTCCTGGACCCGGTTCAGATACTCGGCGAAAAGCGCCGGCAGGTCGCCTTTCTTGGGATAGGAGATGTCGTTCCACATCAGGGCGGGCTGGTAGC
Source organism: Bryobacteraceae bacterium (assembly GCA_049512775.1). Taxonomy (GTDB): domain Bacteria; phylum Acidobacteriota; class Terriglobia; order Bryobacterales; family Bryobacteraceae; genus Fen-330. The sequence continues at coordinate 73,949 of JBEKWU010000017.1, read as the reverse complement.
GCTCGACGAGTTCTCTCCAATGCGCGTCGGCGTAACGGGCGTACTCCTCGCTCTGCGGCGTCAGCTTCCGCAGGTCCTCCACCGTCCGGATCGGGCCGTTCAGGAAGCTCCAGTCCAGGCCGCCCGAATAGTACAGGCCCATCTTGAGGCCCTGCGCCCGCACCGCTCGGGTAAGTTCGCCCACCAGGTCGCGCGCCGCACCCTGCCGGTCCGCCGGCCGGTGGGGGTTCCTGACGCGGCTGGGCCACAGCGTGAACCCATCGTGGTGCTTCGTGGTGAGCACGACGTACCGCGCTCCAGTCTCCTTGAAGATCTTCGCCCACGCCTCGGGATTCCATTTCCGGATCTCGCGGTTGAATACCGGAGCGAAATCAAGATAGGAAAAACCCGCGCCGTAAGTCGCGACGTGATGCTGCCAGGTCGGCGAATCCTGAATCTGCATGGTATTCATGTACCATTCCGCGTACGGATTCAGCTTGAACCACCGGCCCGGATCCACTTTGCCGAATTCGCCCGTCGGCGGCGCCCACGCCGGCACCGAGTACAAGCCCCAATGGATGAAGATGCCCAGCTTCGCATCCTCAAACCACGCCGGCGCCCGATGTTTCCCGACCGATTCCCACGTCGCCTGATAAACCTGGCCCGCGCACACCGACGCGGCCAGCACGGCAGTCCATAGTGCCAGGATTCGCTTTCCGATCATGGAGCAGTCATAGCACATCGGAAGGGGAGAGCTGAACCGGCGGATTCGTGACTGGGAGCCAGATCTCCTACCGTGCCGTCGCAGGGCGAGATTCCTCGGAGATCATGTCAAACACACGCTCGAGTTCGCTGAGTGCGTCTTCGCGGGTCGGCATCAGCGCGTAGCACCCCGGAATTGCGGGAATCTCCGCAACCCAGCCGTCCGGCTGATTTCTGAAGAGCACCACCTTGTAGTCCTCAAAGGTCATGTCTACTCTAGATTGTAACCCTCAGCCGTGCACGATTCCGGACTCACAGCGCCAGCCGCAGATGTTCGGCGCTCTCGACCGGGACGATCTGGGCCGCCTCAGTGCGCAGCACCCACCTTCGCGACCGCCCCCGCCAACGCGTCTTCCACTTCCTTTCGGTACTGCGCCAGCAGTTCCTGGTTCGCCGCCTCGAAGCGCAACACCAGCACCGGCTGGGTGTTGGAGGCGCGCACCAGGCCCCAGCCCTGCGGGAACAGCACCCGCGCGCCGTCGATATCCACCACTTCGCGCGTCTCGCGGAAGTGCTCCGCCACGCGCTTCACCACCTCGAACTTCAGCTCGTCCGCGCAATCCACGCGGATCTCCGGCGTCGACACCATCTGCGGCAGTCCCTCGAGCTGCGCCGAGAGCGGCTGGCCCGACCGGGCCACGATCTCGATCAGCCGCAGGGCCGCATAAAGCGCGTCGTCGAAGCCATAGTAACGGTCGGCGAAGAACATGTGCCCGCTCATCTCGCCGGCCAGCTCCGCGCCGACCTCCTTCATCTTCGCCTTGATGAGCGAGTGCCCGGTGCGATACATGATCGCGTTGCCGCCCAGCCGCCTGATCTCGTCGTACATCACCTGCGAGCACTTCACCTCGCCGATGAAGGTCGCGCCCGGCTTGCGGCCCAGGATCTCGCGCGCGTAGATCAGCATCAACTGGTCGCCCCACAGCACGTTGCCCTTCTCGTCCACCGCTCCGAGCCGGTCGGCGTCCCCGTCGAAGGCGACCCCAAGCGCCGCGCCGCTCTCCCGCACCGTCTCGATCAGCGTGCGAATATAGGCCGGAACGGTCGGATCCGGATGGTGGTTCGGGAAGGTGCCGTCCATCTCGAAGAACAGTTCGGTGGCATCCACGTTGAGCTTCTCGAAGATGCGGTGCATCGCCGGGCCGGCGGTTCCGTTGCCCGCGTCGGCCACCACCTTCACGCGCCGCCCGAAACGGAACTGCGCGGCCACCTCGTCCACGTAAGGCGTCACCACGTCCGCCGATGCGAGCCTGCCCTCTCCGCGCTCGAAATCGCCCCGCTCGATCAGCTCGCGGATCTTCTGAATGTCCTCGCCGTGAATGGTCAAGGCGCCTGACACGACTTTGAATCCGTTGTACTCGGGAGGGTTGTGGCTCCCGGTGATCATCACCGCGCCGGTCGCATCCAGATGGAACACCGAGTAGTACAGCACCGGCGTGGGCACGCAGCCCACGTCGATGACCTCGCAGCCGCTCCGGACCAGCCCTTTTGCCAGCGCGTTGCGCAGCCGCTCCGAGCTCAGCCGCGTATCGCGACCCAGCGTGACCTTCTTGCCCGTGTGGCGCTGCAAGTAGGTCCCGATCGCCCGCCCCAGGATTTCGATGTCGGCATCCAGCAGCTCCCTGTCCGCGACGCCGCGAATATCGTATTCACGGAAGATGGTGGGGATCAACATATACTCCGATTGTAGCTGGCCGGTGAGCGGCTGACCCGAGCCGCGACCGCAGAAGAGCGCGTTCCGCAGCCACTCCGAGCTCAGCCGCGCGTCGCGTCCCACCGTTGCCTTCCCGCCCGTGCAGCCCTGAAAGTGGGCGTTGATCGCCCGCCCCGGCTGCGTTGGAGCATGGCGTCCGGTTTGAATGGGACCCAGCCAATACCTGGAAGAACTGCGCGCGGCGCCAGGTGACTGCCGAGGGAGCCGAAGACGTATTCTTTCCTCAACCGCTCCTAGTCCGCAGCGGCGTGGGACTCTCAAAAGGAGAGACGCAATACTGCACGCTGGGGCGGACCGGCAATGGGAGGCGCAGGAAGCTCCCCAGTCTGAAACCGTCCTTGCGTACCATATCGCTGCAGCTCCCCGCCTGGCTGAACGCCCGGCGCAAGAGCGCCACGTGCGAGCTCGCTGAGCGCCACCGGCCAGATTGTTTCCGAGTGGACCGTGACCCAGGCGCCATCCAGCAAGCAGTCTCGAACCGGTTGCGACGGCGGCCTGTCTTGGGCATCTCCGTGCCACTAATGAGGCAATGCAGAGAGGGGTTAGTTGCGGGGAACCGCAACGCCCCGAACGAGCCCGTGGTACTGTTTCGGCTTCACCATCTTGCCTAAAACGGTGCGCATCCTAATCAGGCAAACCCTCGTGCACGCATTCATTCAGAGGGGCTTCAGGGCCACTGACAAAAGGCGCATAATCGGGTGGAAGGCGCCGGTTCCCATGAAGAGCAAACTCTTGCCACTCTACCTTGCCGGCGTGCTGGCTTCAGGAGTGGCGGAGCCGCAGGAGCCGTCCTCCTTTTCTGCAATTGCCGAACGAGCAGCATATACAATGCGCGTCCCGGGCTACCCGGACTTTCTCGTCGCTGATGAAGACGCTGTTTGGACCACAAACCGGGGCCGGATTGAGAAGTGGCGACATGATCGTCCCGAGCCAGTAGCGAGCGTTCCGGTTCCCAAGCCTTGCGGTGCCATGGAGATCGGCTTCGGCTCCGTATGGGTCGCCAATTGTCAGGATTCCTCCCTCTACCGAATCGACCGTCAGGCAGCGCGAGTCGAAGCCGTTCTTCCGACGGGGCTCGCAGACCAGCGCGGTGAACTGAGCATTGCCATTGGTGCGGGTTCGGTTTGGCTCCTCACCGACCAGTCCGGCGTACTCTCACGTATTGACCCTCAAACGAATCGGATTACCGCGCGCATCGCAGTTGCGCCGTACTCCTATGCGGCAGTGTTCGGATTCGGCGCCGTGTGGGTTACGAACACGGGGCCGGCCAAAGCCGATACGATCGGCTCAGTTCAGCGCGTCGACCCCGGCACCAACCGCGTGGTTGCGACGATCCCGGTAGGCCGCACGCCTCGCTTTCTGGCATCTGGCGAAGGAGGGATCTGGGTGCTGAATCAGGCCGACGGATCGGTCAGTCGAATCGATCCTGGCTCGAACCGCGTTGTCGCTACCATCCCAGTTGGAGCGGATGGGACAGGCGGGGACATCGCGACGGGATCCGATCGGGTCTGGGTGCGCGCGAAGAAAGTGCTGCTGGCTGCCATTGATCCTGCCACGAACCGCGTAGTCGAGCGTTTTGGCCCGCCGGCGGGAAGCGGAGCCGTGCGAGTCGCCGGCAGTCTCGTTTGGGTATCCGCACACGATGTTCAGACGCTTTGGGTGCTACGTCCCCGGACTCCAGCAAAGACCTGGCGGCTGAACCTCCGCCTGATGAACGGCCGCTTCTCCGTCTGCCGGTTACGCCCCGGTGAGGATATTCCCGCGTGGGCGATGCGCGGGAGCGGATTCGCCTCCATCACCCGAACTGCTGAAGAACTGTCCATCGTATGCGCCGAGGGTCAGGCGCCAGAGAGCACAAAGTGCGAGAGCGGATGGCGCCTTTTCAAAATCGAAGGTCCCTTCGATTTTACGCTTACCGGAATTCTGGTTTCTGTGGCCAAGCCATTGAATGACGCGGGTGTCAGCATTCTGGCCCTGTCGACGTACGACACTGACTACGTGATGGTGAAGGCCACAGATGCAGACACGGCAGTGAAGACCTTGACGTCGGCCGGTCACACCGTCAGAAGCGAGTGAACTGGGGGCGAGTCTTGGTTGCGGGGGCTCGACTTGAACCATCGATTCGGTTGCAGGTCTGATTCTGCAGGACGCGCAACCTGAGACAATTCCGTGTTCCCACCTGTCCGCATCGAGGCATTCCGGATGTAATATCGCCCACTCGGAAGCCAACCCGACAGGCATCATGATGTCAAAACAGGTACAGCCTTCTTCACCACAAACCGCAGCGGCCAGTCGGCGCAGTGCCGGATGCCGATGCGCGGCGTGGTTTCGATTTCGAGCGGCGGCTCGCGCAGCAAGCCCCGCACCGTCAGGGGGCCGCGGGTGACGTCGGCGCCGTAAAGGCGCCGGGTGATGTCGAGCGCCGCGGTCAGCTTGCCGGGGCCCGAGGCCAGGTCCTCAATCGTGCGCGCCGCCGGCCGCCGCTCCTTCATCCGCGCGATCCCGGCCAGCGGCTCGAGCGCCCGGATCAGCACGCAGCCCGGCGTGCCGTCCGGCTCGGTGACCAGGTTCAGGCATTCGTGCATACCGTAGATGAAGTAGACGTAGGCGTGCCCCGGCGGCCCAAACAGCACCCGCGTCCGCTGGGTGATTCCGCGCCAGGCGTGCGCCGCCCGGTCGTCGCGCCCCAGGTAGGCCTCGGTCTCGACGATCCGCCCGGCCGTCTTGCCGTGCACCAAAATCTTGCCCACCAGATCGCGCGCCACTTCGGCGGTCGCCCGCGCGTAGAACGCCCGCGGCAGGATGCGGCTCTCCGCGAGGAGTTGTCTCAGGGGAATCCGGTCCGCCCACTCGGTCATTGCGCGCGTGAGGACTTCCGTCCGACAATTATAGCTTCGATCATGCGCCTGTTTACCGCCGTCGATATCCCGCGGGAAACGATCCATGCGCTGGACGGGCTGATCGCCCGCCTGAAGCCCAGCGCACGCATTAAATGGATCCCCGCCACGAACCTGCACATCACCACCAAGTTCATCGGCGAGTGGCCCGACCAGCGGCTCCCGGAGCTCACCGAGGCACTGCGCCCTCTGGCCGCGCGCCAGACGATCCCGATCGAAGTGCGCGGCCTCGGCTTCTTTCCAAACGCGCGCGCCCCGCGCGTTTTCTGGGCCGGAGTCGAGGCGCCCGCCAGCCTGGCCGAGCTGGCGCGCGAGACCGATCGCGCCGTGAACCGGCTGGGCGTGCCGCTCGAGGCGCGCCCGTTTTCGCCGCACCTGACGCTGGCGCGGATCAAGGAGCCGGTTCCGCTCGGCCGGCTGCATGAGGCCATCGCCGCCCTGGCTTCGACGGAGTTTGGCGCGTTCACGGCCGACCGCTTCTACCTCTACCAGAGCACGCTGAACCCCTCCGGCTCGGTCTATACCCGGCTCGCGGAGTTTTCGTTCCAGCCATGACCGGCGCCTTGATCCTGGTTTGCGCGTACCTCGTGGGCGGCATCCCGTTCGGCTACGTGCTGGTGCGGCTGAGGACCGGCCGCGACGTGCGCGCCATGGGCAGCGGGAACATCGGCGCCACCAACGTCTTGCGCACGACCAGCCGAACCCTGGGCGTGGTCACGCTATTGCTCGACATCGGCAAAGGCTACCTGGCGGTGTGGGCGGCCGGGCGCCTGACGGGCGGCTCGCCCGTGTGGATGAGCGCCGCCGCGCTGGCGGTCATGGCCGGGCACGCATTCCCGGTTTTCCTGAAGTTTCGCGGGGGCAAAGCGGTGGCCAGTTTCGTGGGGGCGTTCCTGTGCCTGACCCCGCTGGCACTGGCGGCGGCGCTGGCGATTCTGGTGGCGGTGGTCGCCTGGAAGCGTTACATCTCCCTGGGCTCGATCGCCGCCGCCGCGGCGCTCCCGCTGGCCGCCTGGCTGATTTCGCGCCCGGCGCCGCCGGTGATCGCGGCCGCGGCAGCCGCCGGAGCTTTCGTCATCTGGCGGCACCAGGAGAACATCGCGCGGCTGCGGGCGGGTAAGGAGAACGTCCTGTCGTTTGGAGGCAGATCCTGAGGCGGCTGGCGATCATCGGCGGAGGCGGTTGGGGGACGGCGCTGGCCATCGTGCTCGCGCCCCGATTCCCCGAGGTGCGCCTGTGGGTGTACGAAGCCGACCTGGGGGAGCGCATGCGCTTCAGCCGGGAAAACGACGTCTTTCTGCCGGGCTTCTCGGTCCCCGGCAACGTTCAGGTTTTGAGCGACCTCGAGCCGGCACTCGAGGGCGCCGAGGTGGTTCTCAGCGTGACCCCTTCTCAGGCCACCCGGGCGGTCTACGCGCGGATGTTGCCGTGGCTGGATCCCGCGCGGCTGTTCGTGAGCGCGACCAAGGGCCTGGAGAGCGGGACCCTGCTGCGGATGTCCGAGGTCATCCGGGAAGTCGTCGGCCCGCGGTTTGCGCCGCGCATCGCGGTGCTCTCCGGTCCCACCTTCGCGCGCGAAGTCGCCGCGGGCGAGCCGACCCTGTTGGTGGTGTCCTCCCAGGACCGCGAACTGAACCAAACCATCCAGGCGGCCTTCTCCGGGCCGACTTTCCGGGTCTACCGGAATGAGGACCCGGTGGGGGTGGAGCTGGCCGCCTCGCTGAAGAATATCTTCGCCATCGGGGCGGGCCTGTGCCAGGGCCTGGGACTGGGCAGCAACACCACCGCCGCGGTGATTACGCGGGGCCTGGCGGAGATGACGCGGCTGGCGGTCGCCGCCGGAGGCCAGCCCGCGACCCTGGCCGGCTTGGCCGGACTGGGAGACCTGGTGCTGACCTGCACCGGGCAGTTGAGCCGTAACCGCCAGGTAGGATTCGAGTTGGGCCGTGGGCGCAGGCTGGCCGAAATCACCGGCTCGATGAGAATGGTGGCCGAGGGCATCCCGACCGCCTTCGCCGCCGTGGACCTGGCGCGCCGGCACGCGATCGAACTGCCCATCACCGCGGAGATCTGTGCGATCTTGCGCGGCGAGCGCGAGCCCCGGATGGCGGTGCGCGAGCTGATGGAACGTTCCCTCAAGGAGGAGTAGGGCGCGGAGTTTCCGCAACCTTCGAGGGGCGAGCGGGTTAACAATGATATGGTGGCGGTGGCGGTGATCGAACCCGACGCCCAGTTGATGCTGCGCGTGAAAGAGGGGGACGCCGCCAGCTTCGCGCTGCTGCTCGAGCGTCACCGCGCCGCGGCGATTCACTTCCTGTATCGGATGGTGCAGAACCAGGCCGTCGCGGAGGAACTGGCGCAGGAGGCCTTCCTACGGGTCTACCGGGCGCGGGCGAGCTATGAGCCGACCGCGAAGTTCACTACGTGGCTGTTCCGCATCGCCACGCACCTGGCGCTGAACAGCTTGCGGGATCGACGCTCCCAGAAGGTTCACGAGAGCCTCGACGAAGTGGCCGAAGAGGCGGCCAGCCGGCAGATAGCCGACCGGCGGCCGACCATCGAGCAGGCGCTGCTCGACCGGGCCAGGCTGGAGGATGTGCGTCGCGCGATCGCCGCGCTGCCGGACAAGCAGCGCGCCGCCGTGCTGATGCACAAGTACGAGGAGATGGAGTACTCTCAAATCGCCCGGGTGCTGAATTGCTCGGAAGGGGCGGTAAAGTCGCTGCTGTTCCGGGCTTACGAGACGCTGCGTGCGCGGCTGGCGCACCTGGCCTGAGGGAAAGGAGAGGGCAATGGAATGTCCGGCGAGGGAGCGCGAGAAGGCGGCGGTGCTGATGGAATACTGCGCCCGCAAGCTGGATCCGTGGAGCGCGGCCGTGGTGGAGCGGCACGTGGCACAGTGTGACGCCTGCCAGGATTGGATCCGGGCGCAGCAGGCGGTCTGGGAAGCGCTGGATGCCTGGGAAGCCGCCCCGGTCCCCTCGGATTTCGATCGCAAGCTGTATGCGCGGATCGAGCGGGAGGAGCGCCCGGCGCGCTGGAGCGGGCTGCTGTGGCGGTTGCGGGCGGTGAACTTGCGGTCCGCGTTATCCCTGGCCCTGGCCTCGGCGGTGCTGCTGGCGGCATTGCTGATCCGTCCGCACCCGCCCAAGCCGGTTCCCTTGCCGCAGCAGGCGCAGGTGGAAAGCCTGGATGCGGACCGCCTGGAAAGGGCCTTGGACGACGTGGAGATGCTGCGTCAACTGAATGTGGCGTCGTCCTCGGAACGTCAGCCGATGTAAGCCTATGCGTCGCGGATTCCTCATTGGCGTGGCGATGGCGCTGGCCTCGGTGCTGCTGGCGGCGCAGCCGCCTCCACGCCGCCATTTGTGGCCGCCGCAGGGCCTGACCATGCTGGACCGTCTGGAGCGGATGTCGCCCGAGGAGCGCCAGCGCGCGCTCGAGAAACTGCCGCCCGAGCGCAGGCAGCGGATCGAAGAGCGGCTGCGGCGGTACGAGAGCCTGACGCCGGAAGAGCGCGAGCGCATCCGCCGGCGATTCGAGTGGTTCCGCCAGCTCCCCCCGGAACGCCAGCAGGCGCTGCGGGAGCTGTACCAGCGCTTCCGGCAATTGCCCGAGGACCGGCGCCGTGCGATACGGCACGGAGTGTGGGAATTGCAGATGCTGGAGGAGGCCCGCCGCCAGGTGCTCATGAGCCGTCCGTGGTTCCGCAACCGGTACTCTGCGGAAGAATTCGAGATGGTCCGGGAGCTGCTCGAACTCCAATGAGGGCAGCGAGGGTTATCCGTGGGGGTTAACTCCGCAGGCCGCCGAGGGCCTTGAGAGGGCGGGGACCGAGGCGCTGGGAACAGGCGCAAATTCTGCAAATCCAGTCACTTACGTGGGTACTGGGAGTACGGCGCGACTCCCCCCGTACCCGGCCTAACTTTGGTATATACGCGGCTGCTGCCGATCTTCAATCTTGACAGTCACTTAGAGATGATACAGGGTGATAGAGCCACATAAAGGCAGGCCTATGTCTTCAATTCTCGGTGTACGCATGCAGGAAGCTCGTTTGGTGGCCCGGCTGTCACGCTGGGCTCTCGCCACCTCGGTGTTCAGCTTGCTGGCTTCTGCCGGCACGTTCGGCACGGTAGTGCCGATCGGCGGTCACGCCTCGGATATCGCGCTGGACGAGGCGCGGAGCGTGGTTTACGTCGCCAACTTCACAGCCAACCGCATCGACGTGGTGTCGACCAAGACGTTACAGTGGAAGACCTCGATCGCGGTGGCGGTGCAGCCGGCATCGTTGGCGCTGTCGCCGGACGGCAAGTACCTGGTAGTGACGCACGTGTCGAACTTCGATCCGACCACCGGCGGCACGCCCTACAACGGCCTGACGGTGATCTCGGGCCTGGACGCGGGAGGGAACCAGAAGCAGACGTTCGCCTTCGGTTCGCCGCCCCTGGGCGTGGCGTTCGGCAACGACGGGCTGGCGCTGGTAGTGACGACGACGGAGTTCGATTTGTTCGACCCGGTAACCGGCTATATCGCGACACTGGGCACGATCGCCGACGTCACCACTAAGACGCTTCCGGTGGATGTCGGGCAGTACCCGCGCGACATCATCCGGGCGTCGGTTACGGCCTCCGGGGACCGATCGCGGATCTTCGGGACGCTGGAGTACTCCGATTCGGCCAGCAGCGACTTCGAGTTCCGGTACGACGTGGCGGTTAAGGAGATCGCGGCCGCGTACTGGATCTCCGCGCCGCCGTTGGGTCCTCGGGTGGTGAGCGTCGATCAGACCGGCTCGGTGTTCGCGTCCGGCTGGGTATTGATGCACGCCGACGGCTATGAACTGGCGCAGTTCCCGAACGCGGTGGGGACCTTCTCGATGGGCAGCCTCGCGATCGACACCGCCCGGAAGACGGTTTACGCGCAGCTCTCGATGAGCTCCACGTTCCAGGTCTGGCCTCCCAACCCGACGCCGTACACGGGCCCGGTGCTGATGGTGACCGATTCGGACAACCTCGCGGTGCGCGAGCAACTGATGCTGCCGCAAAACCTGGCGGGCCGGTCGATCTTGAGCGCGGATGGCAACACGATGTACTCGGTGTCGGACAGCGGGCTGATGATTCTGCCGGTGGGCCAGCTTTACGTGCAGAGCGGCTCGAAGGTCAACCAAGTTGTGGCGTCCCAGGAGTCGTTGCTGTTCAGCGGGAACTGGTGCGACCGGACGATCCACACGCAGACGTTGACGATTTCCGATCCGGGTGGCGGCAAGACCGATTTCGCGCTGAGTACGGACCTGCCGGGCGTGATACTGACGCCCTCCTCGGGCACGACGCCGGCCACGGTGAAGGTATCGGTCGATCCCAACACGTACCAGAATGTGAAGGGGACTATGGCGGGGCTGATCACGATTTCCTCGGGGCTGGCGGCGAACGTCCCGGTCCCGGTGCAGTTGCTGGTCAGCAACCCCGAGCCGGATCAGCGGGGAAGCATCTACAACGTGCCGGGGAAGCTGGTGAGCGTGTTGGCGGACCCGGTGCGGAACCGCTTCTACGTGCTGAGACAAGACAAAAACCAGGTGCTGGTTTTCGACGCCGCGAGCTATAAACAGATCGGCACGCTGCGGACCGGAAACACGCCCTGGTCGATGGCGATCACGTTCGACAAGCGCTATCTGCTGATTGGCGCGGACAACTCGCAGGTGGTCCCGGTCTACGACCTGGATACGTGGCAGTTCCAGAAGTACATCGTGATGCCGGGCGGGCACTACCCGCGGTGGATCGCGGTGTCGGGGCGGGCGATTCTGGCGGCCTGCCGGGTGGCGGGTCCGGTCCACACCGTCGATCGGCTCCAACTGTGGGGCGTGGCGACCGCATACCCCTCGCTGGGGATCTTCAAGAACGACATCAACATCGACACGGCGCTCTCGGCGTCGTCATCGGGCAGCTCGATTCTGGTGGCCATGGCCGACGGGCGGACGATGCTCTACGACGCCAATACGGACACCTTCGTGGCGGCGCGGAAGGACTTCGCCGCGCTGACCGGTCCGGTGGCAGCGATCTCGGACGAGGATTTCGTGGTGGGCGACCACGTTTTGGACGCCTCGCTGGCGCCTTACGGGACGCTGGAGACGGGGAACGGGATTTCGTCGGGGTTCGCGATGGTGGACGGCTTGGGGCTGCGCACGCTGGCGCCGGATTCCTCGAGTCCGGGCGTGATCGAGCGGGTGGACCTGAGCTTACTGCCGTTCCTGGTCCGGCCGACCCGGACGCACGCTGGCGCCGCTGGCCAACCGCAACGCGATCGTATCGCTGTCGACTTCCGGATTCACGGTGCTGTCGTGGAACTATGACGTAGCGACGGCGTCGCCGACGATCAGCTCGGTGGTGAATGCGGCGGACCAGACCACCAGCGTGGCACCCGGCGGTCTGATCTCGGTGCTGGGCCAGAACCTGAGCGCGGTGAACGCGGCGACGAACCAGATCCCGCTGCCCACGGCGCTGGCCAACAGTTGCCTGACGGTGAACGGCGTGCTGGTGCCGATGATCATGGTCTCCCCGACGCAGATCAACGGGCAGTTGCCGGTGGACGTGAGCGGCCGGGGGACGATGGTGCTGCGCACGCCGGCCGGGGTGAGCAACACGTTCTACTTCCCGATCCTGGACGTGGCGCCGGCGACCTTCTCGGCCGACGTGGCCGGCTGGGACGTGAGGATCCCGACAGTGACGCACGCCGATGGCGCCTTCGTGACGCCTTCCTACCCGATCCATCCCAAGGATAACGAGTGGATCGTCATCTACTTGACCGGGATGGGCCTGACGTTGCCGGGGGTGGACTCCGGAGCCGCCGGTCCGTCGGACCCGCTGGCGCAAGCCATCGTGATGCCCAAGGTGACGCTGGGCGGGGCGGAGTTGGCGATCGGCTACGCGGGGCTGGTGCCGGGCGAAGTGGGGGTGTACCAGATCAACGCGCTGGTTCCGTTCAAGGGGGTGCCGGCCGGCATGGAAGTGCCGCTGACGATCACGCAGGACGGCTCGTCGACCACGGTGACCGTGCGGGTGGTGAACTAGGGACGGGGACCGGAGGAACATGAGAAGACCGAGGATTTGTCTGTTCGCGTTGGTGCTGGGGGGAAGCTGCCTGGCACAGCAGTGGGAACTGGGGGCCTCGGGCGGGCTGGCCTTCTACAAGGACCTGACGGTCACGCGGGGATCGCAAAGCGCCACGGCGGGCTTCAAGCCGGGCGTGGCGGTGAGCGTGTTCGCGGGCCAGAACCTGTACCAGCACCTGGGGGGCGAGTTCCGCTACACCTTTGGGTTCAGCGACATGAAGGTATCGTCGGGCGGCACGGAGACGACCTTCTCCGCGCAGACGCACGCGCTGCATTACGACCTGCTGTTTTATGGGGCTCGCCGCGAGGCCAAGGTGCGTCCGTTCGTGGCTGCCGGAGGCGGCATCAAGGTGTACCGCGGGACGGGCAAGGAGCAAGAATCGCAGCCGCTGGCCCAATTCGTCATCCTGACCCGGACGCAGCAGGTGGAAGGGTTGATCAGCGTGGGTGGAGGCGTGAAGCTGAAGGTGGGCCAGCGGGCATCCGTGTGCCTGGAAGCGCGCGACTACATCACCCGAACGCCGCAAAACGTGATCGCGCCGTGGACGGGCTCGACGATCAGCGGATGGGTCCACGGAATCATGCCGATGCTGGGAGTGAGCCTGAGATTCTAGAGTGAACGGGATTAAGGCTGGACAGGGAAGGCCGATGAAACGTCTGGTTTTCTTCGCCGCAGCGCAATTGGGACTGGGCACCCTCTGGGCCCAGCAGCAGATGGTGAGCACGCGGGTGGTCTCGGAGCCTTGCGGGCTGTTCTACGTGGACGGGACGCAGTATCTGCACGCCGCGGTATTCCTGTGGCCGGAGAACAGCACGCACGTGCTGCGCATCGGTCCCTCCTACCCCATCGCGGATGGCATCCAATGTACGGCGACGGGGACGGCGTGGACGGATTCCAACAATAACACGCTATCGGGCGGGGGCACGGTGGTGATCAGCGCCACGCCGGCCGTCACCTCCTATCAGACCCAAGCGACGATCGAATACCTGCTGACGCTGATCGTGGGCCAGGGGCAGATGCCGCTGTCCTGCGATCAGCAGCAGGGCCCGGCGGCCGGCAGCGTGTGGGTGAACGGGGCGTGCTACAGCCTGAGCACGCAGATTTGGCTGGCGGCGAACTCGACGGTTCTCTTGCAGGCCTATCCGGCGCTGGGCTGGGTTTTCGTGCAATGGCAGCCGGCGCCGCTGGGCGGGCTGACGACCCCCGTCGGGAGCTTCGTGCTGCAATGCCCGGTGACCGTCACCCCCCGTTTCGACCCCGCCACTCAGGTGAACCTGCTGACTTCCCCGGACGCGTTGAAGCTGCTGGCGGACGGCGCGGTGCTGGTCTCGGGGGCGACCGTGTATTGGGCGACGAATTCTTCGCACACGATTTCCTCGGTATCGCCGCAGATGGACCAGTTGGGGCAAGTGTGGGTGTGGGACTCCTGGAGCCAGGGCGGGAGCGAGACCCAGGTTTACAGGACCAGCCCGTATCCGGGTTCGATCACGCTGACGGCGAACTATGCGCTGGCGGGGCGGGTGAGCTTCGGGACCAGCCCGGCCGGGCTGAAGCTGGCGATCGACGGGCGGGACAACTGGCCGAGCTACACCTTCGTGTGGCGGGTGGGTTCGACGCACACGATCGCGGCTCCGCTCCAGCAGGCGGACGCGCAAGGACGGCAGTACACGTTCGATTCGTGGTCGACGCCGGGCGGGGCTGAGCAGCAGTACACGGTGACCAGCACCGATCAGGTAGGGGTGGTCGCGTTTTACGACATCCTGGGGCGGCTGACGGTGACGAGCACGCCGGGGAACGTCAACGTCCTGGTGGATGGAGCGGCATGCAAGACGCCGTGCGTGATCGACCGGAAACCGGGAACGCAGGTGAAGGTGACGGCGCCGGCGACGGTCCCGCTGACCGGTGCGACGCGGCTGGACTACCAGTCGTGGTCCGATGGCGGCCCGCGGGAGCGGACCTGGACGGCGGGCACCGACGCAACGACGCTGACGGTGAACTATCAGTCGAGCAACCTGGTGCAGGCGGTGTCGGACCCGGCGGGCGGAGCGACGTTCAGTTTCGATCCGGCCTCGACGGACGGGTTCTACCCGGTCAACACGGACGTGACGGTGACGGTGACGGCCCTGCTCGGATACAAGTTCAAGTGGTGGGAAGGCGACGCGAGCGGAACGTCCAAGACGGTGCACGTGAACACGAGTGCGCCGGTGTTCCTGACGGCGTTGCTGGACCGCGTGCCCTACGTCATGCCCATGGGGGTGGACAACGCGGCCGGAGAAGGGCCGGGGCCGGTGGCGGTGGCGCCCGGTTCGCTGATCAGCGTTTACGGCGGAGGTTTGGCGCCGGGATTCGAGCAGGGACCCGACAGCCCGCTGGCGCAGACGCTGGCAGGTGTGACGGTGCAGGTGGGGGACCAAGTGCTTCCTCTGCTGTTTGTGTCGCCGAGCCAGATCAACGCCCAACTGCCGTCGGGCCTGGCGGAGGGGCAGTACAGGGTGCTGGTGCGCGGCGCCTCGCAGCCGGATGCGAGCACGATGTTCACGGTGCGGCGCAACGCGCCGGGGCTGTTCACGAGCGCGATCTCGCCCGATAGCAAGCAGTACGCCGTGGCCCTGCACGCGGACGGCACGCTGGTGACGACGGATTCTCCGGCGGCGCAGGGCGAGACGGTGACACTGCTGGGCACCGGACTGGGCCCGTACCGGGAGGCTGCCTTCGACGGGTTCGCCATTCCGGCGGGAATGGTATTGCACCTGGCGGACGCGGTCCAGATCCAGTCGGGCGACAAGGTGATCACACCGAGCGAAACGGTGGCGGCGGCGGGTTACGTCGGAATCACGGCGATCCGTTTCGTGATCGGCGACGCCCTGCCGGCGGCGACCGAGGTCGAGCTGAAAGTTGTGGTCAACGGCTACGCGAGCAATATGGTGTTGCTGCCCCTCAAGTAAGTACGCGCGGCGCGCGGCAGCCTGTCACGGTGATATCGTTGTAGGTTCCGAGGAGATGAGTGTCAACCTGTGACGTGGGGCAGCCGGCGCCGGGCGGCGGCGAGGGGGCGGGCGCGGAGGGGCTGAGATTCGAGCTGCTGGCCTTCCGGTTTCAGTTCACGGCGCGAGAATCGGTGTACTTCCCGCCCGGGAAATCGGGCAACGTGGTGAGGGGCGCGTTCGGCACGATTTTCCGGCAGATGGTGTGCATTTCCCAGTGCCACGAGGTGCGCGAGTGCGAGCAGCGGGCGACCTGCCCGTACGCGCGGATCTTCGAGCCGGTGGCGCCAACGGGCGAAGGGCCGAGCGGGCTGCACGACTGGCCGCGGCCGTTCGTGTTCCGGGCGGCGCACCTGGACGGACAGACCATCGAGCCGGGCCGGGGATTCCACTTCGACGTTCACCTGTTCGACCTGAAAGAACCGGCGATCGTGCATTTCGTCCTGGCCTTCGCGCAACTGGCGACGGAAGGGATCGGGCCGCGGCGGGGGCGGGCGGCGCTCCAGCGAGTGGATCAGTTGGATGCCGACGGGAGGCCGGCCGCTTGCGTCTACAACGGGTCCACGTTTCTGGCGACCGAATTGCTGCCGCCGATCCGGCTGGAGCTGGGGGGCGGAGGGGAGGCGGCGTCGAAAGTGCAGGTGCGGTTCACCACCGCGACGGAGCTGAAACACGGGCAACTGCTGGCGACGCGGCCGGAGTTCGCGGTGCTGTTCGGGCGGATCCGGGACCGGCTGAGCACGCTGCGGGCGCTGTACGGAGCGGGGCCGCTCGAGATCGACTTCAAGGCGCTGGGGGAGCGGGCGGCGCAGGTGAAGCTGACGCGGCTGCGGCTGGAGTTCAGCGAGGCGGAGCGGCGGTCGGCGAAGACGGGAGAGCGGCATCCGCTGGGGGGCTTCGTGGGCGAGGCGGAGTACGAGGGGGAGCTGGGGGAGTTCCTGCCGTACCTGCGGGCGGCGCGCTGGGTGGGGGTGGGAAGACAGACGGTGTGGGGCAAAGGGGTGATCGAGTTTGGAGTGCTGGGGTAGCGCGTTTGGAGACACTACTGGCGAGGTATCGCCCGGCGTTGGGCATCCGGTACTGCCGGACTGCCCAACGCGGTGTGAAAGACCGAATGGCGGCTTTGGCAGGCCAACCCTGGAGAAGGGAACCGGGAGGCCGGCCCGTGCGATCTGCCACGGGTGCGGCGCGTGAACCGGCTCCTGAACCGAACGAATTGACTGAGCGACAGACCACCGATCTCTGCTTTGGAATCGATTCCTCTTGTCCCGCTCTTCTCCTCCTATATTTCGGAGCGGCAAGCTCTCTTTCACCGGGGGACTGGATCCTCATGGGTCGCATCCCTTAACGGCAATGGCTCTGCCTCACCGCGGCTCCCGAGAGCGCAGAAAACACCAACAAGGCGATAAGGGGTTCCGGAACCCTTTGCGCAACGCGGTTGCCCCCGCTGTCGGGGACAACAAGTTGATTCCATGGTACGGGGTGAGCGGGGTGGTGGGGAGGGGAGCCAGCGTGGAAGTGATTGAGGGGAGAGGAAAAAAAGAATTGGGGAAGGTTGTGAATGAAGAAGGTTGCATCGGGTGGCGAGCTGACCGCGCTACGGCACCCTGGTCTTCAGTTCGCGGTCTTCACATCCTCGTTTAGGCTCAACTCCCGCAGGGCGGCTTTGGTCTCTTCGACCACCTGCTTCGACACCCCGGCCTCCGGAGATGCCTCCACTTTGACCGTGAGCCGCAGACTCTTGCTGGTCGCGAACTTGGCGAGCACCTTGGTGTAGAAGTTCATCCATTTCTGGGCCGGTACTTCTCCGGACCAGGTGAGTGCCCGCGCTCTGTCGCTCGCCGGCAGCACTTCGGGCTTCCTCTCGACGGTCATCTCAGTCGGGCCACCGGCGTCCCCTCCGCCAACAGCCCCGAAGAGCGTCCCCGCCCCGGCCGGTTCCGGCGGCTTGGTGAGCGCCTGCCGGTAGGCCTCGGCCGCCTCGGCGGTGATTACGAAAACGTCGTCCGAGATCTCGACCTCCTGCGCGCTCATGCTGGTGCCGAACAAGAACGGCTCATACTTCCCGCCTGCCGCCTTGCCGACGTAGGCAAGAATGCTGTTGCTCACGCCCCGCGCGATGGTGTCCCGAATCAAATCGCCGTTGAGCAGCCTTGGGAAAAGCGGCGAGGCGAACACGGCGTCCTTCACCGCCTTCGTGCTCCACTCCTTATGTGCCCCGGACCAGTTCTTCACCAGGGACCTCGGACTGATCCCCTCGGAAATGTCACCATCCTGCTTGAGGCGATTCACGATGAATCCCACCAGGGAGTCGGCCGCGCTCGAATGTACCAGCCTGAGGTCGATGCTGCGAATCGCGTTGTCTTTCCCCAGCAGCATGACCGTTTTGTAAGTGCGCCAAACCGCCTCGCGCAAATCCCGGCGCGCTCTCCCTAGGTTGTCCGTCAACTGACGCCGCTGCGTTTCATCCAATTTCAGGTCGGAGGCCTCGTCCTGGATATCCTCCCAGGCCAGAAGCTTGCGCGCCTCCTCATACAGCGTCTTCCCGGAATCTGGTACGCACCAGATCAGCGCGCTCTTGAATGTCCGGTCGGAGGCGCCGCACTGCTTCGTCATGGAATCCACGAACTGGAGCGTGCGCGCTTCCTCGGCGTCCTCCTGCTCCGGAGGCAGCACAACGAGCGCCAGCACCGGCCGATTTGGGATCTCCGCGCTCTTCGCGGGGAAGTAGATCCGGTCCAGCGGGAGGCCCAGCTTGAAGACTTCCTGCACCTCTGTCCGCACCCGGTCCTGAATGCGCGGCTGGTGGATGCTGGCGCGCTTGTCCGCGAGCAACTTGTTCAGGTTGGCGGTCAACCCGAACTTATAGCGGTTCCGGTCGGCGGAAAGGAAGTAACACGAGGCAACCAGAGCGTCCAGAACGGTCTCTACGTTGCCGACGTCGAGCGATGGCTCGGCGACCGCCAACCGGATCTCCGGCGCGGTCGCTTCCGCGCGTGCCTGGCCGCCGTTAGATTCGAAGAAGATTGCCGACGCCACCTTCCGGTGCAGGCGTGCCTTCTTGATGCTCTCGACTGCTTCCGCGTCGAGGCGAATCGCGTGTGACTCCTTCTTGCCGCAAATGTCAGTGGTGACCGCGCCTTCGAGCTTGTTTTCCCCAAGCTGCTCGAAGATCGCCGAGCGAAACATCGAGTCGTCGAGCGGCGCAGTACCCAGGCCAATCATTGGATCTTTGTGCGCGCCCTGGAAGCCGTCGCGATACGCGCGGGAAACCCACAGCGCCAGAAGCCGCAACACGCCCCGCGTACGCTGGAACCGCGGCAACGTCTGCCATTTCCGCTCGAAGACGGAGAGCACGCTGGGGTGGAACGGGTACGTGGCCGCGAGAGCTTCGCGCGGGTTGTCGATCGGAAACCAGTTCGGAATCTGCTGCCGGTGCTCGACGATCCAATCCGCGTACTCTGCAATTGTGCGCCGCGCATCTTCGGTGAGCCCCTGCCACTCGAACAGACGCCGGCGAATGATCTCGGCCGTTTCCGTCTCTGCCGCCATCATCACGGGCTTGCCGACCCGGTCGAGCATCTTCTTGAACCACTGCTCGTCGGCTTCGTCTTCCGAACTGTACGGCATTTCGGAGGCCGGGATCGAGACGATCAGCACCACCCGATCCGAACCGCGCGCCTGTTCGGAGAGAGACTGGAGGAAGTTGTACAGTGCGCGGTGGTAACCCTTCTGGCGGTAGGTGCTGGTGTAGTTGACAATCTCGTCCATCAGGATGAGGCTGGGCCGGTCGTTTGGCAGGAACGCCTGGATGACGTCACCCTTCGGTTCGATGAACTGGCGGTCGTGCTCGGCCACAGCCGCGAAACCGGCTTCGCCGCCCAACTGCCAGGCGATCTCTCCCCATGGCGTCTTCCGGAGCGGGGTGCCGTCGTTGCCGCCACGCCCGGAAATGGAGTCGAATTCCGTGCCTACGAAGACGGCGACCGCGGCTTCGGGGACCGCTGGGACGTGCGCCTGCTCCAACATGCTGCGGACGCCGGCCCAGCCGTGCGACTTCGCGCCGTTCCTGGCCAGGTGGTAAAGCAGGGTCAGCGCGTGCGTCTTGCCGCCGCCGAATTGCGTGGCCAGATTGAAAACGGCCGAAGTCTCCGTTTTCTCGCCCGAGAGCCGCCGGATTACCTGCGAGCCCAGTTCCGCCAGCGTGCGCGTCAGGTGGGTCCGTTCGAAGAACTCCTCGGGATTGCGGTAGACCGCCGGTGCGCGCCCGTCGCGCACTTGATCGAGATGGACCGCAAACTCCGAGGCGTCGAGCGGCCTCGCATCCCGCAGATCCTCTCGCGGGGTAACCACTTTATACCAGGGCTTCAGTGTAGCCATACGTTCCTTGTGTACCTGTCGCTACGCGCAACGCCCAATTTGTATCACGCGGTCGAAACCGATATGATGATAGTGATGCCGGCCCGTCCGGCAGGCGCTCCACGCCTCACGGCCGTGGACGAGGCTTCGGGCCCAGTGAGCCAGTTTAATCACGGGGCCTTTTTCGAATCCTCCATCTGCATTAGAGTCCCAATCCCTTCTTGCGCGCAAGCACGCCTTCGGCCCAGCGCCGTTCGTCCGTGCCGCCCGGATAGAGGGCGCAGAGCGATTGCGCCAGCCGCCAGAACCGCTGATCCTTTCCGGCGCCTTCATCCACCAGGAATCGCCGCAGGGCTTCGCCGCGACCGGCGGCGAACAGGATCATCGCCTGGTGCAGGCGGTCGAGCGTCGTGCCGCCGGGCTTCGCGGCGTTCTGGAGCGTCCAGCCGCCCTCTTCGCCTTCCAACTCCTCCAGAAGGCCCGGCAGCGTGAGCTGAGCGGACTTCTTGCGCTTCGCCGCGGGAGATTCCGTGCCCTCCTTGCCGAAGAGGGCCTTGGTCCGTTCCGCCACCGGCAACAGACGGGCGGTCTCGCCTTTGACCTCAACCAGATTCACGAGTTGTTCGAGATGCGCCCCTAATCCTTGAGCGATCTTGCGGGCGGCGTCAAACTCCAAGCTGAACCCGGAAACCTTCCCTGTTTCAACTTCCTTTTTCTCGGAGCCCCCATCTCGCTCCTCACCTTCATCCATTTCGGCTACCTCGCGGTTGGTCGTCCCGGAGGAAAGAGTCCACAGCCACATGGCCGTGAGCCTGGCATCTTCTTCAAAGCCTGTCGTATCCGCGCCCGCAAAGATCATGGAGATAGCCTCTCTGGAGACCGCAGCCCAAACATATTCGAGGTACTCCTTCAACGCGACCTGATCGCCATTGGGCTTCTCGACGCGTGAGTAACGAGAAAAGATCTCTAGCGCCGGACCAAGACAGGCGAAGATTGCATCGGCGCCAACGACGCCATCGGATTGCAGCCGGGGCATCCATTCGTGGATGCGGCGGGGTAACTCTTGCAGCACGTCGCGCCAATCGCCGATTTC
This sequence comes from Bryobacteraceae bacterium, assembly GCA_049512775.1. Classification (GTDB taxonomy): domain Bacteria; phylum Acidobacteriota; class Terriglobia; order Bryobacterales; family Bryobacteraceae; genus Fen-330. Next base: position 53,058 of record JBEKWU010000017.1, on the reverse strand, counting down.
GTTGGTGGCCTTCGTGCCGTCGGGGTTTCCGCGCGGGCGGCAGACGATGTGGACGGAAGAAGCCAAAGCCGCGGAGTCCTTTGCTCGCAGCCGAGTTCCCATCTCCGTATCGATCGGCCACGACCCCGTAACAATCCAGCCTGCTTCGATCATCGCTTGAAGCTGCGATTCCCAGCCTGAGGTTGATTTGTGCGCGAAGACAATAACGCCAACTCCGCTCGGGCATAACACGCGTCTTCCCTCAGCCATTGTCTTGGCCATGCAGCGCTCGAAATAATATCGGTCTTTCTGGCTAGCCTGATCGACGATGCACTCGCCGTCTTTTGGCGCAGCGGTGTCAGAGAACAAAACCGCGAGCTCGGAAGGCATCGTTCGTCTCAACCAGACATAGAAGAAGTCGGAAAGAGCTGCATACGGTACGGCATCGTAATACGGCGGGTCAGTGACGAACGCTTGGGCTGCATCGTCCGGGAGCGGGCTTGCGGTTGCGTTGCTCCGGGCAACTGTGCCCTCGTGCAAGCGGAGGGAGGTGAGGTCGTCTATCACGCGAACTGGTGGCGCATAGGAATCGTCCCAGCCTGCTGTTCCGCCAGTGAGCGGGCACCCTTCCGCAAAGTCCCACTTCATCGGCACCGTCTGGCCTGAAAACGCCACTTCGATCTTTTCTTGGTCTGCTTGAGGTCTCCACCAGCAAAGTGCGTTTGCGCGACCAATTAGTCGGTTTAGAGATAACCCAAGCAACACTTGGACGACAACCGCTAGCTCGCCTTTTCCGTCTTTTCGGGCACCTGCCCCCGCAGCCCTTACCAGCCGAGAAATCGTTGCTAGAGTGAGGGCTTGGCGCGGCGAATAGACATCTGCCCAGTGGAGCACGCCGTAGTTCTGCACACGGAAGCCAAGTGTCCCTTTCAGGGGCAGCGGTTCGTCAGGCACCGGAGAGAGCCCTATGACAGAGGACGACTGCAAGCGTGCTAACGCTTCGGCTGCGCGACGTGTTGCTTCCTCGTCCTGGGATGTGGGCAGACGGTAGGATCGGCCCATTTGGCTTTCGCTTGTGGTGACCACACACACCAACTGCGCATCTTGAGCGCCACCACGCCGTGTTCTAAGTTGTTCACGCACGCGCGCCACTGGCGTCGTATAGCCGCAACGTGGACACGTCGCCGAACCGGCTTTCACTACGCCATCGAATTTTGGGCCGTCGATTCTGGTTTTGGGATTGGCCTGGTCAACCCAGGCGTCACGCTGCTTGACGATGATTTGGAAATCAATGCGTTTGGCCTTGGGATTCGGTACAAGCTGCAGGGCGACGGAACGATGGGCTTTCTTGGCCAGCCACAGGGACCTGATGAGTGGCACTTCTATGCCGCAGCCAGGGCCGTCGCATTGAATCGTCCGCGCCCAGAGATAGGCGATGGGTGTTGACCCGTCCGCGTCCTTGGGATAGAACTCTGCCAATTCTTTCTCTGCTTCACGCTCTATCCACTCACCCCATTTCCGAACTTCGGCAGCGAGCTGCTTGCCGTACTTGGGGATGTATTCTAGAATGACCTTGTTCAGTAAAACGGGGACGGGATTGAGGTCACTGGCGAACACATCAGCCCCAACCCGGAGCGCTTCAAGGGGAATCGAACCTCCGCCAGCGAACGGATCCACCACCAGCGGCCGGGTGCCGGGCGCGCCGCCCAGCGATTCGTGCGCCGACTGCGTCAGTGCGCGGGCGGTCGCCAGATACTCGGGTACTGTTGAGTTGTCCCAGTTGGCGAAGTCGGCAATGAAGTCGAGCAGGGCAAAGCGGAGAACATTCCAGTGCGGCTCCTTGCCAGCGTCGAGGCCGCTTCCGGTCTTGGCCAGCGCCTGCCATTTCTTCCAGACGTCGTGAGAACAGTGCTGCGCCAGTGCCTTATCCGATGCCGCCTTCGCGGCAAACTCGTTGACCAGACGGCACGCATCGTCGCGGAACCTCTGAGGGCATAGCGGGTCCGCTGGGTCAGGCCACAGCGCCGCGCACAGCACGGCGCGGCAGGCGGCCAGTGGTCGCCGTGCCCACCAGATATGTAGCGTGGAAATATGCCCGTGCCGGATCGACTTCTCGCGCCTTGCGTGCGCGGAGATCTTCTTGATAGGGAGGTCGACTTCGATCAGGCGTTTGGGGTAGGCGCTCATTGGAAGGGGCTCCGGAACGGGTGGTGCGTTATAGAAGTGATTGATTTTGCAGGGCTTATCCATTCTATGCACGGTTCTATGCACGCGTGCATAGAACTAGGATGCGGGTGCATAGAGGCGCGCATAGAGGATGCTGAAGCCCGGGAAGGCTCAGCAACGATGGGGCGAGGAAGCGGTAGCGGCGATACGCAAGCACAAGGATATAAATGACTTATGAACCGTATCGCCGGGCCTATCGTCGCGCCGTTAGACGTTTTCAGGCAGTCGATACGGTCGGCGATAGGCGTTGATAGCAGGTTCATTCCGCTCCTTCCGCCGCGACATAGTGGGTCCACCGAGGCGGCGTGCCCTGACGCCGGAGTCTGCCGGCGGCGCAGAGCCGTGTGAGCAGCCGGCCGGCCTGTGAACTCGTAAGCCCACAAAGCTCCATCACCTGCGCGCGTTCGATCCGGCCGTGCGCGGTGACGTATTCCAAGACCATCGCCTCCTGCCGAATGGCCGAAATCCCATGGGCCCGGATGTATCCCGCCGGTTGGCCCAGTTGGCGGTACATCGCGGCGCTCAGGTGATAGACCCGGCCCCGTTTCTCTCCCTTTGCCTCGAGCAGTCCGCGCTCCTGCAGCCGTTCCAGAACGGCATGGCCGTCGGCGGCTCCCTTTTGCAGCAACCTGCCTGCAGTATCCGAATCGATGCGCCGTTCATGGAATAGCTGGTTCAGCGCGAGCAGTTCATCCAGCGACAACGGCCGGCCAGCGCGGTCCTCCTCAAACACGTAGGCCGCAAACTCGAGGGATGCGTCCCCCCCGCGCAGGACAACGCGGACCCCGCTCGAATCCGAGCGTGCGTAGTCCGGCGCGGGCCGGCCGAAGCGAAGCTGGCCGAGAAAGATCCGATCCACCCCGCGCCCAGTCTGCTCCACCAGCCCGATCCGCTTGAAAGCTTCGGCGAGCCGCGGATTCCTCGGCTTGGGCTCGTGTACGAGTATGTTCTGAAGGGTGATGCCCTCCGGAAAGCCACCCGGGTTGGTGATCAGCAGGTGATCGGGATGCAACTGGAGGTAGACCGCGCCCATTCGGCCGAAATCGCGGTGGAGCAGAGCGTTGCTCATCGCCTCGCGGAAGCTCTCCGGCGCGTAATCGGGAATCGGCAGCCGGATCAGACCAACGGGAACTTCGCGCTCCCGGTTGCAGGCGGCGAACCGGAGTTCGATCTCGCTGAACATACGAAGCAAAGGCGCCGCGCTCTCGAATGGAGTGTCGTCGGCAACCACGTTGCCCGTCGCATCGAAGACCTGGAAAAACGCGCCGTGCGTTGGCAGGAGTCTGCGGATCACGTCCGGGCGGCCGAGCAGCAAGAGGCCGGCGACGTTCGGCGTGAGGCCGCGCTCAGTGGTCTCGACCAGGCGCAAGGCCTTCGCGAGTTCCGAATCGCTCAGGATCTTCAGGCTGGCGTCTCCGCGCAGGCGAGCCACGGCCTGGCGCAGCCGCTCGAACTCCAACGGGTCCAGATCCTCGAAGGCCGCCGACTCGACCGGTTGCGCGGAGAAGTCGAGCAATCCGAGATCGATCCGCATGGACCGTTGATCGCGGGGATAGAAGGGCACGCTCTGCGGCTTCCCGTCGCCGCCAATGATCCGCCGCAAGGACTTTCCACTGGCGGTGGCGCACGGCTCCGGGTAACGGTCTACCTCGACGGCCAAAACCTCGGAACCTTCCATCTTCAGCACGGAAACGCGGGTGTTGATGCTGGGGACCGTGTTGCCGAAGATGGCGGCTTGGAGCCGTAGGGGGTCGGTGCTGGTTCCGTGCCGTGGGGCTGCGCCGGTCACCTCGCCGCTATCCTCAACGCCGATGAGGAGCGTCCCGCCGGCCGTATTGGCCATACTGACGATCTCTTCGTAGATCTCTTTGTCTGAGATCTGGCGGTGGTCAGACTTGAATTCGACCGTCAAGGATTCACCGCTGGCGATCAGCTCCTGGAGTTGGTTCGTTCCGATCACCGGCTCGCCTCCAGAATCACCTGCGGGCCGACGTGGTAATGCTCGATCTTGACCAGCGGAGCCCAATCGAGCCGCGCCGGATTCTGGACAATGCGGATCTCCGGCTTCGATGAGCAATTGAAGACGACATACAGCCAGTAGTCGGTCTTCAGCCGCTCGGCGGTCTTGTACTCGTTAGTGGTGAGCGCCACTTCGCCCAATGCGGAACGTCCTTTGACTTCGATGAAGCGGACTTCGATGGACGTTTCCGGGTCTTCCGGGTGCGGACGCCGCGACACCAGGTCGAAGCCGCGGTTCTCCTTTTCCACGCTGACGACGCGCCACCCGCGCGCCTCTTCGTGCGCGATCACGGCCTGAACGGCGAGCCTTTCGATCTCGTCGTCCTTCACCATGGCCGCTATGTTGGGCGCCGCTCTTTCGGGGTGGGGCATCGCCCAAGCGCGGCCGTGATGCTGAATGTCGGCGATGGTGCAGATGCGTTCCCGCTCGATTTCGGTGCGCCGTCTTTCCAGACGGCTGTTCAGTTCGTCGAGCTTGTCTTCCACCTGCTTGATGTTGGCTGCGAGCAGGGGATTGTACGCCCGCGACTGGTCGCGGCCTTCGCCTGAATCGCGCACAACGGAGTGCTGCGCCTCCTGTGCGCTCAGCAACTCGGCCATCCGTAGGTTCTGCCGATGGATGAGTTCGCGCAGGCTGATCTCCATGTGATTGGAGATGGTGTCGATCTCCTTCAGCCTGGTCTGCTGCACCTCTTCGAGAAATGGCTGAAGAGCCTTTTCCACCAGCGCCTGCTCGATGATTTCCGGGCCCGGGAGGCCGTCGTCAATTCCAGGTTCCGCACCGGCGGGAGCGGCGACGAGATCGAGGAAAATGGTGGGCTGCCGGATTTCGAGGTCGCCAGCCATCGTAGTCTCGACCACGAACAGCCGGCGATGCAGCACGTTGCCGAGCCCATCCCGGATCGCCGCGGAGTAGACGTCCAGCCGGGCCGGTTTGGAACGCTGCGCGTCGTAGAACACCGCGCCTCTTTCCAGATCGGGGGCCGCGACCGCCAACTGCTCTTCGCGAACAACTTCGAACAGCGGGTGGCCGGGGGTGATCCATTCCAGAGTGGGATCTTCGGTCAAATAGCGTTTGTCGAAGACGACCAACTTGTATTCCTTGCCGAGTTTCCCGAATCGAGGCTCCAGGCGCTCTCCGGCGGGCCAGAGGTTCTTCGGGATGCGGCCAATCCGGTAGGAGTGCTTGCCCTTGGCGGTCTCCTTTGGAAGCACCCCGACCTGCGGTCCGGCGTGCAGGAAGAAATCCTCCACCACCTCGGGAACGAGCCGCCGCTCTTTGGCCTCCTCCGACTTTCCAACGATCGCGGACAGGTTCAGTTGGCGCTTCGCCAGACCTTCCAGCGTGGACTGCGTGATGCGCCGGAACCGCTGTTCATCCACCTGTTCGACAATACGGGATTTGATCACATCCTCAGACAAGTTCTGCGCGTACATCTCGCGCAGCATACGTTCCAACTGGTTTGCAGGGAATACGTCGCCGAGGACGTTGAAGATCTTGCCGGTTTGCTGCGGGTCCAAATCGGCTTCGATGCTCTGGAGGCGCTCGAATAGCTTGTGCAGAACGCGGCCCTCGCGGGTGTTCGTGGCCACGAAGTTCAGGATCAGGCAGTCCTTCTCCTGGAGATAGCGGTGGATACGGCCCATCCGCTGTTCCAGGCGAACCGGGTTCCAGGGGATGTCGTAGTTGATCATGAACCAGCAGAACTGAAGGTTGATGCCTTCGCCCGCCGCTTCGGTCGCCACCAGAACCTGACACGACTCCCGAAACTCCCTCTCGGCGCAGATGCGAGTGCCGGGCGAGTCGCGATCGCCGGTTTTCATGCCGCCATGGATTTGCGTGACGCTCAGGCGCCACTCGTCGCGCAGCTTCTCCACCAGGTAATCCAGAGTGTCCTTGTGTTCGGTGAAGATCAGCAGCTTCATCTTCGGATCGGCAAAGATACCCTGCGACGAGAGGACTTCGTGGAGCTTGCGGAGTTTAGATTCCACTTCCCGCTTCTCCAGGGCTTCGGCCCGCGCAATCAGCCGGCTGAGCTGACCAATCTCTTCCTTGAGTTCCGCGGGATCGACCGAGATCACCGCGTCTTCCAATTGCGCCATGATCTCCTGTTGCTCTTCTTCCGGCAGGTCTTCAAAGTCGTCGGGAAGGCGGGCTTCGATTTGTTGCTGGCGGTACGCGGCGGGATTGGCGAGAACCCGCTGCCGTTTCTCGCGCATACGCTCCAGGCTGCGGCGCACGGCGCGGGTGCTCGACGCGAAACGGCGCTGGAGCATGGCCATCGTAAAACCTATGGCGCGGCCACGCGCGGAATCCTCGGCCGCCGCTTTTATCGACTGATCTTCCACGTAGCGCGTCAGGGCGTCGTAGAGGTCCCATTCTTCGTCGTCGATCGCAAAGCCGATCGTCTCCACTTTTCGCTTGGTGAAGAGCGTGCGGACGGCTCCGGTCTCCGGGTCGGGGAAATGGACGAGAGCTTCTTTGACGCGGCGCAGGTAAAACGGCGCCTCGTGCTGGCGTATGGCCTCTTCGATGCTTGCCACGTTGCCGTACACATCGCGGTCGAGCAGTTGCAGGAACAGCCGGAAGTTCTCCGGGTCGCCTTTGTGCGGCGTGGCGGTCATCAGGAGGTAGTGGTCGGTCAGTTCCGATAGCTGCTCTCCCAACTCATAGGCGAGCGTGCGCCGATCCGAACTGGAGGCGCTCATCTTGTGCGCCTCGTCCACGATAATGAGATCCCAGCGGCTGCGCAGCAGGCTCTCCTTGGCGTCCTCGACACGGGAAACCCAGGAGATTGAAGTGACAACCTGGTTCTTCTCTTGCCAAGGATTGGATCCGTAGCTCGCACGCAGCACATCGCTTCGGACCACCTCGAACTTCTCCTGGAACTTATCCTTCAGTTCGCGCTGCCACTGGAAGCTCAGGTTGGCCGGCGTGATGATCAGAATACGCTTGATCAGGCCGCGGATCTTCAGTTCTTTGAGGAGGAGGCCTGCCATGATCGTCTTTCCCGCGCCGGGGTCGTCGGCCAGCAGGAAGCGGATGCGGGGCAGCTTTAGGAAGTAGTCGTAGACAGCTTCCAGTTGGTGCGGCAGCGGGTCAACGCGCGCGATGGACAGCGAGAAGTAGGGGTCGTACTCGTAGGCAATCCCGAGCCGGAGGGCTTCGACGCCCAGTTTGAAATTCTTCGGATCGCCGTCAAACGGCTGGGTTTCCGGAGAGGCCTCGAGACTGGCGAGTTGAGCGGCGCTCAAGATGGGCTGATGGACCATCCCGGTGGTGAGACCGCGGCCCACGAGCTTGACAGACACGCCCATGGGAACCACGCGGATCACCTGCACTGGTTCCGGCAGCACCGGGCCGCGCACGATGACGTTGGTCCTGAGTTCGGAAATCTGCATGATCGTCGGGCTACCCGGGCCGCCTCTTGGTTGGGCGCGAAGCCTTCTTCGCAGGCGCCGCAGCCCCGTCGGCGCGCACCCACTCATCGACCTCGGCCAATTGGCACTTCCAGAGCCGGCCAATTCGATGAGCCGGCAGTGACTTATTCTCGATCCAGCGATAGACGGTATCGACCGCGACCCCAAGGTGGACCGCCACCTCATTCACGGAGTACCAGCGATCCTCATTGGGCATGTCTTGCGCTCCGAATCGTCCTCAATCGGTTATTGTGACAGAAAATCGGGAAGGATGATGAAAAGAAACAGATGGCTGCATCTGGTATCGAGGCGAGACCCGGCGGGTAGCTTCACACCCGAATGCGTGCATCGTTCGGAAAGAACAACTTTGGTGCATCCCGGCGGGCCCAAGAGCGATGCGCGAGCATCCGACATTGCGGGCGGCGAACGACCAGGCCCATGCCTGGAACCCTGCAAACAGCAGGCCTTCAAGCCGGAGCACACTCGCACAGCCTGGAATCCAATCGCACGGCGCGGCTGGATGACGCAGTGACGGGTTCCGGAGCCGAGATTCCCGGCTGCCGAATCAGAAACCTTGCGTTAGGTTGTCGCTAACGAAAGGATATGCCGCTTCCGTTTCGCAATTCGTCGCGGGCTCCGGTCGCGATAAATCATCCTGAGGGCGTCTCCCTCGTTGAGGATGCGCTCGGCGGGCTGGTCCTTCGTTTTAGGTAGGGTCACATCTGGTCCTGGCGCGCCGCGATGGGCGCGTTCATGATCGGGGCTGCGAATGCAAGATAACTGGAGCAAACTAGCGGCCCCATGGAAGGCTGCGGCGGGGTTTGCCGAATTGTATGTGCCGGTGGGGTTCGTGTGCATCCAGGCCCCTATCGACCGTTCCGTCGGCTGTGCGCCGCGGTGGGTGCAGCGGTCGCGGCGCCGCCGAGTTCGCGGTGGGGAGTTTGGCGAGGGGGCTACTGCTTGGGCTGGGCGGCTGTGCCCGTCTGGTCACCGTCTTTGGCCACAATCAGCCCAACAGCCACGCCGGCTTGCGCCAGTACTTGCGCCTGTCCGGTCGGGTCCTTCAGGATGGCTGGATTGTTGTAGACGTTGAAAGCGAGCATCAGCAGGGTGAATATGCCGGCGATGGTGGTCTTCCAGTTCCGCGCTGCGTTTTTCATAGATTCCTTTCTGGGGTTGCCCCCGGTCTATTTGAGAGTTTCGGCGAATGGACCAACTGCGGAAGGTAGCGCGTAGAACAACGCCGTCCCACAACCGTCCGGTCCAACGTTCAGCGATTGCCCCGCCGCGGGATCAACCGCCGGGACTTGTTTCTGGGCCAGCGGCACAAAGAGGTTCAACAGCGCACTGCCCGCAGTGACCGCAGCGAGGATCTGTGGGTTGGCCTTGATGACGTTCAACGCGATCAGGCCCGAAGCCCCGGCGGAAGCAAAGGCTGTCCAGCGGTATGCCCGCCCCCAAAAGGTCTTGGTAGCCAGAATGTCGCCAGCGGCCTTCGGTGTCAGCCACGCGATCCCGTGAACGGTGGCGAGGTGGTAGATGGTGGCAACCGGAACGGATTTGGTCAGGCAGCCCGACACGGCCCAGACAACAGCCTTTTTTCCGCCGCCCTGGGGCGCAAAATCCAAGCTGCCCATCTGGGCCACAAGTGGCCAGCAGAGCGCCAGCAAGGGAAGGAAGCGACGGATCATCGGACCCCTTTTACTGCACCCCCAGCTTCTGGGCGATCTTCTGCAAGAGCAGCCGATCGGCCACCGTGAAAACGTTGCTCTGCGCGTCCTGCTGCGCCTGAATGTCGGTCCGGTAGACAGCGACGCCGAACGGGCTGTCCTTCAAGACTTCGTTGGGGAGCAGGTCACGCATGGGCATGGGCCGCGCGTCGGTGCGGCCCGTGCCATCCGGCGGCAACACCGCTGTAAAGGTTGGGTGATAAAAATCGGGCCAGGTCCACACGCCCGGCACGCCCACGCCTTGCGCCCAGCGCTGCTGGAGCAACAGCCCGGCGGCAAAGGGGATCCCATTCACCACGATGTTGTATTGGCGCCTGGTCTCCGTGCCCCAGACGGTATCGAGGTTGGAGGCATCCTGGACCGTCCCACCCAATTCCTTCGCCAGTTGCGTGGCCTGATCCAGCGTGGTCAGGTAAACCGCCGTGATTGGCGTGTTGCCCTGGCCTCCGCCGGCGCCTGGAATGTAGGCTGGGGTGTCCTTGGCCACGTAGGGAGCGTAGGGTTCGCGGCCGACCAGGTTGACCACCTTGGCCTCGGCCACGGTCATCGAGATTGACTTCAGCGCGGGCTGTCCGGCCGTATTGGTCCCGAGGACCTTGTAGAGCACTGCCTCGTCCGGATCGCCCGTCTGGGAGGTGTCGAACCAGCTTTTCGGCGCCTTCGAAGGATCGAACGCCGGAGCCGCGACCCCGAAGGCTTTGCGGTAGCTGTCGCGATCGTAACTCACGAACAGGTTCAACAGCGAGGTGGCGTAGGAAGCCTGGTTGGGCTGCGGTTGCGCGACCGGCACAGAGGTCTGCGCCAGGACGATCGCCACCAGCGCAAGAATCAACAAGGCGCTGCGGGAAGCAGATTTCATCGGGATTTCCTTTCCCCGGAGTTGGGGTGTCTGGCTTCATGGTAGAGGGGAGGCGGGGCGGCGGGGAGGGGAGCGGAGGGGGAAGTGGTTGAGCGGTAGGGAGAAAAAGAAGTGGGGCGAGAGTGATCAGTCGCGGAGGAAGAGGGGGCGGCCGGCGAGGGCGGCGCGGAAGGCCAGGGCGGCGAGGACGGCGAAGGCCAGGAGGGTGAACAGAGAGAGACCGATGTACCAGGCAGAGAAATCGAGGGTGAGGGGGAGGAAGATGAGGGCGTTGTGGGTGAAGTTGGCAAGCACCAGGGCGAGCAGGCCGAAGCGGAGCAGGATGATCAGGACTACGGAGAGGTCGAGGACTTGGACGGCGGCGTCGAGAAGGGGCAGGTCGCTGGAGAGCACGCGGGGCGCCCCGAGGATCAGGATGAAGGCCGCGGCGGCGAGCCACTGGCGGCGGAGCCCGGCACGCAGGCCGACCAGGAGGAAGCACAGCGGGATGGCGAAGGCGATGGAGATGGGGATGCGGGCGAGAAGATCGGCGGCGATCTGCCGGAGGCCGAGGAGGGGGAAAAGGTCGTGGGTGAAGAGTGATCCGCCGAGGAGCTCGGCAATGGAATCGCCAAGGAAGGTAAGGAGCGCGAGCGCGACGCCGAAGGCCATGCCGAAGAGGGCATCCCTGGAGACGAGCGGATCGCGGAAAGCGCCGGCCAGGAGCCGGTTCCAGGAGATGAGGGCCTGGGGCCAGAGGCGGCGGGCATAAGGCTCGAGCGCGAGATAGAGGACCCAGGCGAGTGCGGCGAAAAACAGGGCCCAACTGGCGGCCATGAGCAGGAGCAAGAGTTCGTAGAAATCCGGAACGTGAGTGGCGCCGAGGGCCCAGGCCAGGAGCATGAGAGCGAAGACGAAGGCGGCGAGGCGGGTGGCGCCGCGGCGATCGCCGCGGCCGAGGCGGGCGTTTCTGCGGGCGACGACGCAACTCAACAGCACGGCGAACAGTAGCAAAGCGATGACGATGATGTTGGCGGCTTGCCGCCTTGGGGGGGTGGGAATGGGTTGCAGGCCGCTGTGCCGGGTCCAGGGCCCGGCCAGGCGGAAGTAGACCGGGCGGCCTCGAAAGGCGGCGGCCTCGACGCGGAGGGAATTGGGTGCTCCGCCTGGGAGGGAGCCGGTCCAGGCCTTCTGCTCGTCGGCGTAGGCGAGCGGGAACCACTGGGGCTGGGCGGGGGTGAAACCGGCCGGATCGAGGCGGGCGGCGGCGAACAGGAGTCTCCAGTCGAAGGGCGCGGGGTGGAGGAAGGAATCCTCGTGTTGAGGAGTGACCACGGAGAGGTCGACGAGCCGGCCCGAGGGATCGAGGGTGAGCGTGGTCATGCCGGGAGTGGTGGGAGGCGGATCGGAGGTGGAGACAATGCCGGGGAAGAGGAAGGCGAAGAATTCGGAAGGCGCGAGCATGCGCGGGCTGGTGCGGTACCAGAAGAGGACGGGGGCGGGTTGTCCGGTGGCGAGAGCCGACCAGCGAGCGGGGGAGCGATTGAGGTGTTCCAGGTAGTACAGATAGTCGTCGTCGTAAAGGAAGCCGTCCGCGGTATCGGCGGGGCGGTCGGGATAGCCGAGGTTCTGTAGGATTTCCTTGGCCCGGCCGGCCAGGGCATCGGGGGGGCTGTCGAAGGGCGTTCTGGCGATGAGGTTGAGGCGGCCGGAGAGGAGGGCGGCAGCGGCGAGTCCAGCGAGCACCAGGACGAAAACGATGAGGGCGAGATAGGGCTTGCCCCCCTCGAACTGGCCGGCGGCGGCCACCATGTCTGGGGAAGGGGTTTCGCCCGCGGCGAGCGCGGCGGCGAGGGGATCGCCACCGGGGAGGGCGGCGGCGACGGCCAGAGCGGAGGCGGGGCGGCGGGCGGGATTGGGGTCGAGGCAGCGGAGGATGACGCGCTCGATGGCGGGGTCGAGGTCCTTGACGACCGAGGAGGGGCCGGCCGGCGTGGATTGTGCCTGGAGGCGGGACAACTCGGCGACACTGGCGGCCTCGAAGGCACGCTTGCCAGTGAACATTTCGTAGAGCACGACGCCGAGGCTGTAGATGTCGCTGCGGGGGGTGACCTCGGCGCCTTCGAGCTGCTCGGGGGCCATGTATCCGGGCGTGCCGCTGCGAATCTCGGCGCCCTGGAACTGGCCGGTCCAGCCGGCGAGCCCGAAATCCATGATGCGGACCTGGCCGCGGCCATCGATCATGATGTTGGCGGGCTTGAGGTCGCGGTGGAGCACGCCCCTCTCGTGCGCGGCGGCGAGACCGGCGCAGATGCGGCGCGCGAATTCGAGGGCCTTGTCGGAGGGAAGGCGGCCGATGCGGCGGAGCAGCGAGGCGAGATCCTCGCCGTCGACGAACTCCATGGAGATGTAGTGGAGGCCCTGGTGGAGGCCGACGTCGTAAACGCGGCAGACGTTGGGGTGCGAGATCTGGCGGGCGATGCGGACTTCGTTGAGAAAACGCTCGAGGACGGGCTGAGCGGCGCCGACGGCTTCGGGCAGGAACTTGAGGGCGACGGGCTGGCGCAGGACCAGGTCGGTGGCGCGGTAGACCTCGCCCATGCCGCCGCGGCCGAGCTGGCCGGCGATGCGGTAGCGGGAGGCAATCAAGGTGCCGGGAAGGAAGCGCTCCTCGTCGGGATGCGCGGAGGCGGGCGGCTCGGGCGGCGGCATGAATTCGGTGGGCGTGGACTCGGGGGGTTGGGGGAGAGAGGCTCCACAGAAGCTGCAAAAGCGGCCGGAAGATGGGACCTTGGCGGAGCAGGCGGGACAGGTGACGGGGGGCGGCTCCGGCATGGGGACAGTGTAGCAGAGAGGCCGTCCGGGGGGCCGGCCGCGGACCAGGAGGTCCGCCTCACGGTGGGGTGGATAATGGAGTGAGGAGGGGCGATGGGGGGAGTGCCGCTGGAAGTCGGCGTGCTGGAAGTGAAACGGAGACTGAAAGCGGGGGAGGCGGTGCGGCTGATCGACGTGCGGGAGCCGCAAGAGTTCGCGAGGTGCCGGATCGAGGGAGCGGAGCTGATCCCCATACGTTCCATTCCGAAGGCGGTGACCACGCTGAAGGAGAAAGCCGGGGAGGGGGCGCTGGTGTTCTACTGCCACTACGGACCGCGGAGCCTGCAAGTGGTCACGTGGCTGAGGCAGCGGGGGCTGGCGGGGTGCCAGAGCATGCAGGGAGGGATCGACCGGTGGGCGGCGTCGGTGGACCCTGGGGTGAGGCGATATTAGGCGCTAACCGCGCGGCAGGCCGGCTCGGCCGGATGGGCGTGCCACGTCACTCGGTGCGGACCGAACGGCGGGAAGTCCTCCACAACAGAATGTACACGATCAGGAGCGCGGTGTAGTTGGAGAGCATGAACCAGCGGTTGGCCCAGGAGATGCCGTTGAAGCGGTAGTCGGAGAGCGGCCACAGGAACGGGGTGGCGAAGAAGCGCAGGGAGTGGGACGGGATGTCGATGAGGATGTGAAGCGACCAGCCGAGCAGCTCGAGCACGGGGCGGCGCGCGAGTAGCCAGACGATTCCGAAGACGGCCGCGAAGATGATGAGGCTGTGGCTGATGCGGTAGAGGTGCCAGGCGAGATCGCGGAAGGGCATGTGGCGCGGGCCTGGGAGGGGGCCGAGGCCGCCGGTCAAGCGTAACCACAGCATCATCGTGACGGGCACGGAAAAGGCGAACAGGTCGGGAAAGACCCCGAAGAAGGCGAACCAGGGGACGCGGAGGCGGCGGGGGGCCTTTCTGTTCACGCCGCGTGCGGCTGCGGCGGCCCAAAGACCATGCGCGAAGATGTCCATGTGGCTCCTTAGGGGCAACCGGGGACAGCCCGAGCCGTCCCCACTGCGGACGGCCTAGGCAGTCCCTCGGTTGCGGCGGCGGCGGCCCAAAGACCATGCGCGAAGATGTCCATGTGGCTCCTTAGGGGCAACCGGGGACAGCCCGAGCCGTCCTCACTGCGGACGGCCTAGGCAGTCCCTCGGTTGCGGCGGCGGCGGCCCAAAGACCGTGCGCGAAGATGTCCATGTGGCTCCTTAGGGGCAACCGGGGACAGCCCGAGCCGTCCTCACTGCGGACGGCCTAGGCAGTCCCTCGGTTGCGGGCTTTCTCGCACTGGATGGCGATGGTTGCGGGCGCTAGGCCGGGGGACTGGGCGGAGAAGCGGATTTCCCCGGGCTGCTTGAGGGCCTGCACAATGGCCAGGCACAGGCCATTGAAGGCACTGCGCCGGGAGGCCTTGTCGGGCTCGTGGCTGCTGGGATCGCCATTGCCGACGCCGAGGATGCGGCCGGGACCGGCGATCTCGAAAAGGATCTCGTTGGCGGCGGTGGGGACGATACGACCCTGGTCGTCGACAACCGAGACCTCGACCATGGCGACGTCCTCGCCGTCGGCGGAGATCGTTGACCGGTCGGGCCGGAGGACGATCCCGGCGGGGGCGCCGGTGGTTTGACGTTCGCCGACGAGCGCCTGCTTGCCGTCCTTGTAGCCTACGGCTTCGAGCACGCCGGGCGCGTATGGCACTTTCCATTCCAGGTGGGTGTTGCGCGGGACGTCCTTGGCCCCCAGGCTCTGGCCGTTGAGGAACAGCTCGACGCGGTCGAGATTGGAGTGACACCAGACGTCGACTTCCCTGCCCTCGGTCCAATTCCAGTGCGGGAACAGGTGCAGCACCGGCTTGCCGCTCCACCAGGCCCGGTAGTAGTAGTAAAGGTCCTTGGGAAATCCGCAGACGTCCATGAGGCCGAAGTGGGAGTTGATGCAGGGCCAGCCGTAGGGCGTGGGCTCGCCGCGATAGTCGAAGCCGGTCCAGACGAAACCGCCGGCGAGGTACGGGCGCTCGGCGTAAAACTTCCACCACTTCTCTGCGGTGGAGGCCCAGCGCGGGGCGTTGAGGTCGTAGGCGCTGACGTAGCCCTTGTCTTTGTCGTTGGCGTAGATGCCGCGCGTTGAGACGGTGCTGGCGGTTTCGCTTCCGATGAGGGGCTGCTTGGGGTTCTTCTGGCGATAGCCGTCGATGGCCGGCTCGTTGTAGTTGAAACCCATGACATCGACGACGGTGGAGACGCCGACGCCGTCATAACCACCGTTCTGCGCCACGGTGACCGGGCGGGAGGGATCCAGACGCCGCACCAGGCGCTTCATGGTGGCGACAATGCGGGCGCCGCGCTCGCTTCCCTGCTCGCGCTCTTCGTTGCCGAGCGACCAGAGGAAGACCGAGGGGCGGTTGCGGTCGCGGCGAACCAGGGCTTCCAGCTCCTCGAGTGCATGCGGGCAGGAATCCATGGTGCGGGTCTCGTCCATGACCAACATGCCGAGGCGGTCGCAGGCGTCCAGCAATTCGGCGGTGGGATGGTTGTGCGAGGTGCGGTAGGCGTTCGAACCCATTTCCTTGAGCTTCCGGATGCGGTAGACCTGGATGCGGTCGGGGCGGGCCGAGCCGACGCCGGCGTGGTCCTGATGATTGCAAGTGCCCAGGATCCTGACGGGCTTGCCGTTCAGGAAAAAGCCCTGGTCCGCATCGAAGCGAATGGTGCGGATGCCGAAGGGGGTTTCATACTGGTCGACCACGGCGCCGCCCACTTCCACCTTGGTGACGAGGCGATAGAGATGGGGAGTTTCGAGGGACCAGAGAGCGGGTTTGGCGACGGTGAGCTGCTGCTTGAATTCGTGGCCACTCCAGGATGCCATGGCGACGGGCGCGGCGGTGGCGGAGGCCACGGCTTTGCCAGCGGGGTCGAGGACGGTGGAGACGACGCGGCCGGCCTGATTCTTGTCGCCGTGGTTCTCGACTTCGGTGGCGATCGCGAGGACGGCGGCGCCGGGCCGCACTTCGGAAGTGACGAAGGTGCCGCCGTGGGCGACGTGCACGGGGTGGGTCTTCACCAGCCAAACGTGGCGGTAGATGCCGGCGCCCTCGTAGAACCAGCCCTCGTTCTGGGTGGCGTCGACGCGCACGACGATCACGTTCTGGCCGCCGTAGTTGACGAAATCGGTGACATCGTAGCGGAAGGGCGCGTAGCCGCTCATGTGGCGGCCGATGAAGTGGCCGTTGAAGACGATCATGGCGTCGCGGTAGACACCGTCGAATTCGAGCCAGATGCGGCGGCCGAGATCGGAGGCGGGCACCTCGAACAGCCTCCGATACCAGCCGATGCTGGTGGCGGGGAAGAGGCGGCCGAGGGGCTTCGAGCCGTGGTCGGTGACGGTGTTGTTGGCGGACTTTTCGAAGGGCAGCGCCACGGCCCAATCGTGGGGCAGGTCGATGGCCTGCCACTGGCTGTCGTCGAAGTTCAGGCGCGAGGGGATCAGCATCCCGCCGGACTTGGAGAATTCGCTGCCGCGGCCGAATCCGAAGTCGCGTTCGGGGTCGTCGGCGTGGCCGAGTTGAAAACGCCAGCCGAAATCGAGCAGCAGGCGCTCGCGGGAGGGCGCGGGCCGCGGAGAGGCCGCGGGGGCATCCTTGGCGGCCTGGCCGGCCTCGGCAAGCGCCGGCGCGCCCACGGAGGCGGCAACGCCGGTCTTCAACAGATCACGCCTGGTCCAGTTGGGCATAAGGGTATGATAGCGTTTCCCGCGGAGATCGCAGATTCGGCGGAGCGGCGGGCGATTGTGGTATGAGTATTTCAATCATGTGGTCACAACATTACACGCCGATTGCGGAGAGCCTCGGCGCCTCCGCGCTGGTGGCTGCACTACCCGTGTTTGCGCTGCTGTACCTGCTGGGGGTGAAGCGCAAGCCGGCGTGGGCGGCCTCGGTGGCCGGCCTCGGCGCCGCGGTCGCCGTGGCTCTGTTGTGTTACCGCATGCCGCCCGTCACCATGCTGAGCACCATCGGGTACGGCGCCGCGACGGGCCTGTTCCCCATCGGATGGGTAGTGTTCGCCGCCATCCTGCTCTACCGCGTCACGGTGGAGACCGGCAAGTTCGAAATCGTCAAGGACTCGATTGGCAGCCTCACCGCCGATCGCCGCCTCCAGGCCCTGCTGATCGCCTTCGCTTTCGGAGCGTTCATCGAGGGCGCGGCGGGATTCGGCACGCCGGTGGCGGTGGCCGCGGCCATGCTGACGGGCCTGGGCTTCTCGGCGTACTACGCCGCCGGCATCTGCCTGCTGGCCAACACCGCTCCGGTGGCCTTCGGCTCGATCGGCATTCCCATCCTCATGCTGCACAAGGTCACCGATCTCCCGATGGACCGGCTGAGCGCGACGGTGGGGCGCATCTGCGCGCCGGTCTCGCTGATCATTCCCGCGTACCTGATGCTGGTGATGTGCGGATGGAGGGGCCTGCGCGGCGTGCTGCTGGGCACGGCGGTGTGCGGCGTCTCGTTCGCGTCGGTGCAGTTCCTGGTCTCGAATTTCGTCGGGCCGCAGCTCACCGACATCCTCAGCTCGCTGGCGGCCATCGCGTCGCTGGTGGCGCTGTTCCTGGTCTGGAAACCGAAAGACGGTTTCCAGTTCGAAGGGGATGCGAGCGCGCCGACCGCAGCCCGCCGGCATTCGGCGAGCGAGCTGGCGCTGGCCTGGATGCCCTACGGCCTGCTGGTGGTTTTCGTGCTCCTGTGGGGCTGGGAACCCATGCGCGTCCTGCTGGAGCACCGCAGCGTGGCCTTCTCCTGGCCGGCACTGCACGAGGCGATCCAGCGCATGCCGCCGGTGGTGCCCGCACCCGCGCCCTATCCCGCGCCCTACAACTTCAACTGGCTCTCGGCGTCCGGCAGCGCTTGTTTTCTGGCCGCGATCTTGTCCGCGGGGCTGCTGGGGATGTCGCCGCGGCGGTTCGCGAGCGTGCTGTGGAAGACCGCGAAACAACTGCTGGTGCCCGAGCTGACCATCGCGGCAGTGCTGGCGCTGGCCTTCCTCATGAACTATTCCGGGGCCACCGCTACGCTGGGCCTGGCGTTCGCCGCGACGGGCGTCCTATACCCGTTCTTTAGCGCGCTGCTGGGCTGGCTCGGTGTCTTCCTCACCGGCTCGGACACTTCTGCCAACGCGCTGTTCGGCAACTTGCAGGTGATCACCGCCGGCCGTCTCCACCTCAGCCCGGTGCTGACGGCGGCCGCCAACTCGAGCGGCGGCGTCATGGGGAAAATGATCAGCCTGCAAAGCATCGCGGTCGCCGCCGCCGCCGCCGGACTCGCCAGCCGGGAGGAATCCAGGCTGTTCCGCTTCACGCTACGTCACAGCATCATCCTGGCCTCGCTGATCGGCCTGATCACCGCGCTGTACGCTTACACCGGGTGGGCCGGATGAGCCTGGGGGATTGTGGCGCCGGGACCCGGCGCGGCAGGATTTCGCCATTCAAGTCTGGACGCCGAAACGAGGGAGCACCCAGCGCATCATCGCGAACCAGGCCGCGAGGAAAAGCAGAATCCAAACGAAGTCAAGCATTCGGCCTCCTCATAAGCTGTCGACCACGCGACGGAGGCTCTCGTTCACCTTGCTGGCCGTCGCGTCCAGCGTGGGATTGTCCACCACCGAGAGCATTTTCGCGGCGTCGATGGCGGCGACCACGGTGCGGCCGGCCAACTCGTAGACCACCACGTTGCAAGGGAGCAGCAGCCCGATGTTCAGCTCCTGCTGGAGCGCCTGGTGCGCGAGCGGAGGATTGCAGGCGCCGAGGATGAGGTAGTTCCGGAAGTCGACGCCGAGCTTTTCGCGGAGCTTCTCTTTCACGTCGATCTCGCACAGTACGCCGAACCCCTCGGTCTTCAGCGCCGCGCGAGCCCGTTCGACGGCCTCCCCAAACGGCAGATCGAGCACGCGTGCGTAGCCGTAACCCAGCGTCATGGCCGCACCTCCTCTTCTCATAGGATACAGGCCGCCGCGATTGGTGACAGGGAAACGTGGCCGACGCCCCGGACAGGGCTGGAGCCCTATCCTACCGAGCGCTGGGCAGTCCCCCGGTTGCGGGCGCCCGCTTCAGCCGACGGCGTAGACTGCGGGAATTCTCAAGAGGGGCTGCGCCATGGCGCGGACTGCCCCCGCAACCTTCGCTTTTTGTTCGCAAGAATCTTCAGTTTGGGCCTGAAAAACCAGGAAAGGAGTATTGTAAACGTCGAGAGGGAGGGCTAGAATCGGCTAGTGGTAAAGTCTGGATAGAAAGTGGCGGCAGGTGGAAGAGTCTCTTTCTCAGCCCGATTCGGCGCGGCCTCCCATCGGCATATACTCGTCGCGCTGCGACGACAAGGGCCGCGTGCGCCTGCCCAGAGAGTTTGAGGAATTCGTCAAGACCTTCCCCGAGCAGCAATTCTTCGTCACCACCCTGGACGGCGACATAGGAAGAATATACCCCATCCAGGTGTGGATGGAAAACGAAAAGATTCTGGCCGAGTACACCGAGGACCCGCAAGCCGCCGAGGACGTGGCCTTCATGGCGCACTACTGGGGTTCGGTTTCGGGCATCGACGGGCAGGCGCGCGTCCTGGTGCCGCCCGGGCTGCGACGGAAACTGGAGATCGAGGATCAGAAGGTCAACCTGCGGTTTTATAACGGCGCCATCGATCTGTACAGCGAGGCGGCGTCCGTGAGACGGCTCCAGCGGGCCACCGAGGCGGCGCCCACCAGTCTGCCGGCGCTCAGAAAGCGGGGACTGAAGTAGCGATGTATGCACTTCCCGGTCATGCTGAGAGAAACGCTGGAGCACCTGGCGGTGCGTCCCGAGGGAATCTACGCGGATGCGACGGCTGGGCTGGGCGGCCATACGGGGGCGATTGCGCAACGGCTGACGACGGGAGTGGTGGCGGCGCTGGATTGCGACGCGGAGTCGCTGGAGCTGGCGCGGCGCTCGACGGCGGCTTGGGCGGAGCGGATCCGCTACCGCCAGGCGAAGTTCTCGGAACTGGGTGCGGCGCTGGCCTGGATGGGGATCGAGAAGATCGACGGGCTGGTGGCGGACCTGGGAGCGAGCCGCTACCAGTTGACCGAACCGGAACGAGGGTTTTCATTAACGGCGGCCGGCCCGCTGGACATGCGCATGGACAGAAGTCAGGGCATGACGGCAGCCGGACTGGCCAATACCACGAGCGAAAGAGAGCTCGCCGACTTGCTGTATCACCTCGGCGAAGAGAGGAGGGCGCGGAGGATAGCCAGGGCAATCGTTCGGGCACGGCCGATGCGGGACACGCAGCAGCTTGCGCGGGTCGTCGAGCAGGCCGTGCCCCGGACGGGTCGCCGGCACCCGGCAACCCAGACGTTCATGGCTCTGCGCCGCGCCGTCAATCGCGAAGCCGAAGAGCTGGATGCTCTGCTCGGCGCCGCCCCCGAGTTGGTGGCGAAAAGCGGCCGCATCGTGGTGATCACGTTCATGTCTCTGGAAGACCGCCAGGTGAAGGAGGCCTTCCGCGAACTGGCCCGGCAGGGCAGGGCGCGGCTGTTGACCAAGCACGTGGTCCGGCCGAACGAAGACGAGGTGGCAGGCAACCCGGCCTCGCGCAGCGCCAAGCTGCGGGCCGTGGAGATGAAGTGAGACCGCTCCCTTACGGTCGCGGCTCAGCAACGGGTCAGAGAGGGTAAAGGAATGGCGACACTGGCAGCGATTTTCAGACGTCCGGAAGCGAACGCGGTGGCGGCGGAGGCACAGCGCGAGAATTGGAACCGGCAGCCCGACCCGTACCAACTGCGTCCGCTGCCCTGCGAGGACGTGTACTTCTACTGCAAGAAGGTGGACAACAGCCGGGTGGTGCGGGAGGCGGATCCGCTGTCGCGGCGCAAGTGCTGGCGGGCGGCGACGCTGTCGCTCGGGGCGGCGGCGTTCATCATGATTCTGATGCTGCCCGACGCCCTGGGGATGATCGCCGGCTACCAGATCCACTCGCTGGAGCGCGAGCGCGACCGGCTGGCGCAGGAGTGCGCGCGGCTGGAATTGGAAGAGGCGACGCTACTGAGTCCACAACGTCTGCAACAGATGGCGCAGGATCTGCGGCTGGTGGACCCCGACCCGGCGCACGTGGTGTACCTGAATTCCGGCAGCGGCGCGCTGGCTCTGAACGCACCCACGAAGTAAGGAGACGGGCGGACGGCGATTGTGAGACGCGGAGGCGAATCCGGTGCGGGGCTGGCAGAGGGGCGAGGAATCCGAAGGGGCGCGCACCACGAACCGGCTGGTGGGGCTGGCGCTGGTGGCCCTGGTCTGGGCGCTGGCGATCCTCTGCCGCCTGGTCTACCTCCAGATCGCCAACCATAAAACCTACCAGGAGATCGCCGACCGCCAGCAGCACAGAACCTTCAAGATCGAAGCCGCCCGGGGCGCGATCCTGGACCGCTGCGGCCGCCCGCTGGCGCTGAGCCTGCCGGTGGAATCGGTCTGCATCAACCCGCTGCGCGTGCCCGACCCCACACTGGCGGCCGGGATTCTAGGCGGGGTTCTGGGAGTGGACCGCCAGGACCTGGCCGCCCGAGTGGAGCGAGCCAAAGCCAGCGACGCGGGCTTTCTCTGGGTGAAGCGCAAGATCACGCCCGAGGAAGCGGAGCGGCTGCACAGCTTGAAGCTGGAGTTCGTCGAGTTTCGCAGCGAGAGCGAGCGGCATTATCCGGATGGCTCGCTGGCCAGCCACGTGGTGGGTACGGTGGATTTCCAGGAGCGGGGCAACCTAGGGTTGGAGCGGAGCTTGGACCAAGCGCTGGTGGGGCGTCCCGGCAGCGTGAGGATGCTCACCGACGTGCAGCAGCGGGGCATCGAGTCGCTGGCGACGAGCGCGGCGGAGCCCGGCGCCAGCATCACGCTGAGCATCGACGAGCGCATCCAGTTCATCGTGGAGCGGGAGCTCCAGGCGGCCTGCGAACTGCGTCACGCGGCCAGCGGCAGCGCCGTGGTCATGAACCCTTACACGGGCGAGATCCTGGCCCTGGCATCCTACCCGTCCTTCGATCCCAACCGGCCTCCGCAAACCGAGGCGGACCAGGCCGCGCGCTTCAATCACCCGGTCTCGGTGCCATTCGAGCCCGGCTCGGTGTTCAAGATCATCACGCTCTCGGCGGCGCTGGAGACCACCAGCCTGCGCCCGGAAAGCCCGATCAACTGCGGGGGCGGCACGCTGAACCTGTTCGGCCGGGTGATCCACGAAGCCAAGCGCGGCTACGGGACGTTGTCGTTCGCCGACGTGCTGGCCAAGTCCAGCAACATCGGCGCAATCCAGATAGGATTGAAAGTAGGGGAGAAGAACCTGCTGGAGTACGTGCGCAGGTTCGGGTTCGGGAAGCGCACTGGGATCCCACTGCCGGCGGAATCCTCGGGGACGGTCAGAGATCTGCGGCTGTGGGGGAAGAGCTCGATCGGGTCGGTGGCGATGGGGCACGAAATCAGCACCACGGCGCTGCAACTGGCGCAAGCCTGCGCGGCGATCGCCAACGGCGGGATGCTGGTGCGGCCGCGGCTGATCTTGAAGCGGCAGCGGCCCGGCGGCAAGCCTCAGAACGAGCCCGCCGAGGCGCCGCGGCGCATCCTGAAGCCGGAGACGGCGATCACCATGCGCCAGTTGATGGAGGGCGTGGTGCTGCACGGGACCGGGAAAGCCGCGCGGCTGCCGGGATACACTTCCGGGGGCAAGACGGGTTCGGCGCAGATCTTCGACCCGGTCACGAGGCGTTACACGCATCTGTACAACGGCTCGTTCGTGGGGTTCGCCCCGGTAACCAACCCGGCGGTGGTGATCGCGGTGACCCTGAACGGCACGAAGCAGTTCGGCGGCGTGGTGGCGGCGCCGGTGTTCAAGTCGGTGGGGGTGGAGGTGCTGAGGCTGCTGGACGTGCCGCGGGACCTGCCGGAAACGGCGCCGCAGCCCGCGTTCGATCCCGCCGAGACCAACGACGTGGCCATCGCGGAGCTTTCGACGCCGCCCGAGGACCTCGCGGCCGCGCCCATCGCCACATCGCCCGAGACCATAGCGGCGCCGGCGAACACCGTGGTGCTCGCGGCAGGCAGAGTGCCGAGCTTCCAAGGCAAGACGGTGCGCGCGGTGCTGGAAGAATCGATGGCGGCCGGGGTGCCGGTGGATGTGATGGGGAGCGGAGTAGCCCAGGGCCAGGCGCCTCCGCCCGGCGCGTTCCTGCAACCCGGAGAACGAGTGCGAGTGCAGTTCCAATGATCCTCGGCGACCTGCTGCCCCAATCCGCGCTTCCGAATGGCCTCGGCGAGACCGAGGTCCGCGGGATCGCCTACGATTCGCGCCAGGCCGCTCCGGGATTTCTGTTCTTCGCGTTTCCGGGCCAGAAAGCCGACGGCCGGGCCTTCGCCGCCCAGGCTATGGAGCGCGGCGCGGTCGCGGTGGTGAGCGAATCGGCGCGGCCGGAGGGTTTCGTCGCGGGCGCCTGGATTCAGGTGGAACACGGCCGGCGCGCGCTGGCGCTGGCCGCTCGCGCCTTCTACGGGCGCCCGGATGAGCGGCTGAGCATCACCGGCATCACCGGGACGAACGGCAAGACGACCACTTCCTACATTCTCGATTCGGTGCTGCGCGCCGCGGGCCGAACCACCCTGCTGGTGGGCACGATCGAATACCGTCTGGGCGGCAGGGCGGTGGCCGCGGTCAACACGACGCCGGAATCCCTCGACCTGTTCCGGATGTTCGCGGAACTGGAAGCCCGCGGCGGGACTCACGCCACCATGGAGGTTTCCTCCCACGCGCTGGCGCTGGGGAGAGTGCATGGCATCCGGTTCCACACCGCGGTATTCACGAACCTGACGCGCGATCACCTGGATTTCCACGACAGCATGGAGGAGTACTTCGCCGCCAAGCGGATGCTGTTCGAGGGCGCGGGGGCGCCGGCGCCGCGGTTCGCGGTCCTGAACCACGACGACCCCTACGGGCGCCTGATCCGCGCGGGCGCGGAAACCGAGACGCTGCATTACGGCCTGCACAGCGGCGCCAGGGTGCGCGCGGTGAACGTGCACTCCGGTTTCGAGGGGCTGCGGTTCGAGGTGCAGCACGGCCCGGAGCGCGTGGCGGTGGCGTCGCCGCTGCCGGGGCGGATGAACGTCTACAACATCCTGGCGGCCTGGTGCGCGGCGACGAGCTACGGCATTCCGGCTGAGACCATGGTGCGCGGGATCGCGGAGTGCCGCGCCGTGCCGGGGCGCTTCGAGAAAGTCGAAGCCGGCCAGCCCTTCCTGGTGGTGGTGGACTACGCGCACACGGACGATGCACTGCGGAACGCGATTTCGGTGGCGCGGGGCCTCGATCCCAAGCGCGTGCTGACGCTGTTCGGCTGCGGCGGGGACCGCGACCGCGCCAAGCGCCCGCTGATGGGGGAAGCCGCCGCCGCGCTGAGCGATTTCGTGGTGCTGACCTCGGACAATCCGCGCTCGGAGGACCCGCTGGCCATCATCAACGATGCGACGGTCGGCCTGGGCCGCCACGACACCCCGTACCTGACCGAGCCGGATCGGGAGAAAGCCATCCGGCTGGCGCTCCAGCGGGCGGAGCCCGGCGATATCGTCATCCTGGCGGGCAAAGGGCACGAGACCTACCAGATCCTGAAGGACCGGACCATTCCGCTGGACGACCGCGAAGTGGCCCGCAGAGTGCTCGGAGAACTGGGGTACCGGGCATGACGTTCGATCTCCAGCAGGTGGCCGGCGTCCTGGCACAAGGCGCGCCTCGGGCAGGCATCCGGGGCTGGAGCGTCGATACGCGCACGCTCGAGCCCGGGGACCTGTTCTTCGCGCTGCGCGGCCCGCATCACGACGGGCACGATTTCCTGGACCAGGCTTTCCGGAAGGGCGCCGCGGCGGCGGTGGTTTCGAGCGCCGACGGCCACGCGCCGACGCTGCTGGTGCCCGACACCCTGACGGCGCTGGAACAGGTGGCCGCGTGGGCCCGCGATCAGTGGGGAGGCCGGGTGATCGGCGTGACGGGGAGCGCGGGCAAGACCACCACCAAGGAGATCATCGCCGAGCTGCTGGCTGTGGAAATGCCGGTGGGCAAGAGCATCGGCAACCTGAACAATCACGTCGGGCTGCCGCTGTCCATCCTGCGCCTGCCGGCGGAGGCGCGGGCGGCGGTGCTGGAGATCGGGATGAACCACCCAGGGGAGATCCGGAGGCTGGCCTCGATTGCCCGCCCGGAGGTCGGGGTGGTCACCAACGTGGGTTTCGCGCACGCGGAGTTCTTCGAGTCGCTGGACGAAGTGGCGCTGGCCAAGCGGGAGCTGATCGAGGCGCTTCCGCGGGAGGGCGTCGCGGTGCTGAACGCCGACGATCCGCGGGTGGCGCGCTTCCGTGAAATCCACGCCGGACCCGCGATAAGCTTCGGCACTTCCCCGGAGGCGGAGGTACGGCCGGCCGAGGTGGAGTACTCGCCCGCCGGCGTGAAGTTCCGCCTGGGGAGCACGGATTTCGAATGTAGTCTCGCGGGCCGGCATGGTCTGCTGAACGTTCTGGCGGGGATCGCCGTGGCCGGGGTCTTCGGGATTGCACCGGAGCGGCTGCGCGAAGCGGTCCGATCGCTCGAGCCCGGGAAAATGCGGGGCGAGCGCTTCACCCATGCCGGGATCACGATTCTGAACGATTGCTACAACTCCAACCCGGAGGCGGTCCGCGCGATGCTGGACGTGCTTCGGGGTACGCCGGCGCGGCGCCGGGTCGC
Organism: Bryobacteraceae bacterium; assembly: GCA_049512775.1. Taxonomy (GTDB): domain Bacteria; phylum Acidobacteriota; class Terriglobia; order Bryobacterales; family Bryobacteraceae; genus Fen-330. Next base: position 27,231 of record JBEKWU010000017.1, on the reverse strand, counting down.
CGTGCTGGGGGAGATGCTCGAACTCGGCCGTTGGACCGAGCCTTTGCACCGGGACGTAGGCAACTACGCCGTTGCGTGCGGGGTTGATGTGCTCGTCGGGATTCGCGGCGCGGCCGGCCGAATGGTCGACCAAGCGGTTCGATCAGGGTTGCCGGCCGTCGCCGCGTTCTTTTTCGACGACCCCGCCGCGGCCGGCGAATTCCTCCGCAGCCTGCTGGCGGAGGGCGATGCGGTCCTGTTCAAAGGTTCCCGCAGCACCCACGTCGAGACCGCCCTGGAGAGGTTCCTCGCGTAATGTTCTACTGGCTTCTTTACGAACAGCTCTATTCGCACTTCAGTCCCTTCCGGGTGTTCCGCTTCATCACTTTTCGCACCGCCTTCGCCAGCATGACGGCGCTGTTCCTGTGCCTGGTGCTGGGCCCTTGGCTGATCGGCAAGCTGCGGCAGTTCCAGATCGGGCAGCACATCCGCGAGGACGGCCCCACGTCCCACCAGAAGAAAGCCGGCACGCCCACCATGGGCGGGGTGCTGATCGTGATCTCGATCGTGGTACCCACGCTGATGTGGGCCAGCCTGGCCAATCCGTACATCTGGATCGCGCTGTTCGGGATCGTGAGCTTCGGCGCCATCGGGTTCTGGGACGACTACGCCAAGCTCCGCAGGAAGCAGAACCTGGGCATCACCGCGTGGCGCAAGTTCGGCGCGCAGTGCATCGTGGCGCTGGTCATCGGCGGATTGCTGCTCCTTCTGCGGGCGCACGGCGCTTACTCGACCGCGATGAACGTGCCCTTCTTCAAGGGATTCAAGCCGGGCCTGGTGATCGAGCCGCTGCTCGGCAACCCATTCACTTACGTGTTCGCCTTCTTCTTCTTCTTCCTGTTCCTGATGCTGGTGATCGTGGGCACCTCCAACGGGGTGAACCTCACGGACGGCCTGGACGGCCTGGCCATCGGCCTGATGCTGGTCGCCTCGGCTGCCATGACCGCGCTTACCTACACCACCGGGCACGCGGAATTCGCCAGGTACCTGGACCTGGTCCGGCTTCCGCCCGCGGGCGAGCTGACCATTTTCTGCGGGGCCATGACGGGGGCCTGCCTGGGTTTCCTGTGGTACAACTGCCATCCGGCGGAGATCTTCATGGGCGACGTCGGGTCGCTCTCGCTGGGGGGCAGCCTGGCGGTGGTCGCCATCCTGATCAAGCAGGAGATCCTGCTGGTGTTCATCGGCGGCGTGTTCGTGCTGGAGACGCTGTCGGTGATCTTGCAAGTGGGCAGCTACAAGCTGCGCGGCGGCAAGCGGGTTTTCAAGATGGCGCCGCTGCACCATCACTTCGAGGCGCTGGGCTGGGCCGAATCCAAGATCATCGTGCGCTTCTGGATCACGGGCCTGGTGATGGCGCTGTTTGCGCTGACGACGCTGAAGTTGAGGTAGAGAGAGTTGGAAATCGCGGGAAAGAGAATCGCGGTGGTGGGCCTGGCCCAGTCGGGGCTGGCGGCGGTGGAGTTTCTGCTGGCCCAGGGCGCGCGGGTGCGGGCCATCGACTGCAAGCCGCTCGAGGAACTCAAGGAGGCGGGGCGGACGCTGGAGCGGATGGGGGTGCCCTTCGAGCCGCAATCGCCGGCGGCGTTCGAGGGCGTCGATGGGATCGTCATCTCGCCTGGGGTTCCCGCCGATTTGCCCGAACTCGAGGCGGCCCGCCAGCGCGGCGTGCCGGTGCTGGGCGACGTGGAACTCGCCTCAGCTTTTCTTCGAGGTCCCACGATCGGCATCACGGGCGCGAACGGAAAGACCACCACGACCGCGCTGGTCGGCCACATCCTGAGCGTTTGCGGCATCCCGGCGCAGGTGGGCGGCAACATCGGAGCGCCGGTGACGGGAATGATCGCCAGCTCGCGTCCGGAGCAGTGGAACGTGCTGGAGCTGTCGAGTTTCCAGCTCGAGACCATCGCGCGCTTCCGGGCTCGGATCGCGGTGTGCCTCAACGTCACCCCGGATCACCTGGACCGGCATCACAGCTTCGAGAACTACGCCAACGCCAAGGCCCGTCTGTTCGAGACCCAGCGGGAAGAGGACTTCGCGGTGCTGAACGCCGACGACGCCAGTTGCGCGGAGTACGGCCGCCGCACGCGCGCCCGCACGGTCTGGTTCTCGACCACCCGGGCCCTCCCGCGCGGCCTGTACGCGGACCAGGCGCGCCTGTATTTCGACGGGGCGCCGTTCCTGGAGCTCGGGGGCATCCCGCTGCGCGGGCGGCACAACGTCGAGAACACGCTGGGGGCGGCGGGGGCCGCGCACCTGGCGGGGGCATCGCCGGAGGCCATTGCCCGGGCGGTGGGCACGTTCCCCGGGGTCGAGCACCGCATCGAGTTCGTGCGCACGCTGGCGGGGGTGGATTTCTACAACGACTCGAAGGCCACCAACGTGGACGCGACGCTGAAGGCCATCGCCGCGTTCCCGGGCCGGCTGTGGATCATCCTGGGCGGGAAAGACAAGGGCAGCGACTACACCGTGCTGCGAGAGCCGCTGGGGGAACGGGCGCACGCGGCGCTGCTGGTCGGAGCGGCGGCGCCCAAGATCGCCGCCGAGCTCGGCGAGGCGGTGCGCCTGATCCACGCCGGCACGCTCGAGACGGCGGTGCGCGCGGCCTTCCACGAGGCCCGGCCCGGCGACACGGTGCTGCTGGCTCCGGCCTGCGCCAGCTTCGATCAGTTCGACAATTACGAGCACCGCGGCCGGGTCTTCAAGTCCCTGGTCGCCGCCCTGGAGGAGAAAGGCTGAGCCATGGCCCAACGCGTCAAGACCGACTGGGTGCTGTTCGGCACGATTCTGGGAATGGTGTGCTTCGGCCTGGTCATGGTCTACAGCGCCTCGTCGGTGGTGGCGCGGATGAAATACGGTTACTCGGGATACTACATCCTGCGGCAGTTCGCCTGGGCGGCCTGCGCGGTGGGCGCGATGATGCTGCTCAAGCGCGCGGATTACCGCAAGCTGAATTCGGCGGGGTGGGCGTTCGCGTCGCTGGCGGTGGTCATCGTGCTGCTGGTGATCGTGTATTTCGTGGACGCGCGCTCGCACCGCTGGCTGCGGATCGGCCCGCTGGGTATCCAGCCATCGGAGTTCGCCAAGCCCGCGCTGATCCTGTTCCTGGCCTACTTCGTCGCGCTGCGCGCCAAAGCCATCAACAACCGCCACACGCTGCTGCCGGCCCTGATCACGGTGGGGCTGCTGGCGGTCGCGGTGGTGATTGCCGACCTGGGCACGGCGTTTGTCCTGGTGATCTCGGCGGCGGTGGTCTTCTACGTGGCGGGCTTGGACAGCAAGTACATCCGGATCGCGATCGTGGCGGGCCTGGTGGCGGTGGGAATCGCCGTGGCGGCCAAGCCGTACCGCATGGTGCGCGTGTTCGGCTTCTTCGACCCGGAGTACAAACTGCTGGATCGGTTCTCCTGGGGGAACTGGGTCAAGGACTACATGCGCCGATCCGAGTTCAACCGGGATCCGGGCTATCACGTGCGGCAGTCCAAGATCGCGGTGGGCAGCGGCGGCCTTCTGGGCCAGGGACTCATGGAGGGCAAGCAGAAGCTGTTCTACCTGCCCGAGGCGCACACGGATTTCATCTACGCGGTGGTCGGCGAGGAGTTGGGCCTGGTGGGCTGCGGCGGGGTGCTGGCGGTGTTTCTGGCGCTGCTGTGGCGCGGCCTGCGGCTGGTGCGGTCGACTCCCGACGATTTCGGCCGTTACCTGGCGCTGGGGGTCATCACCATGCTGGTGGTGCAGGCTTTCATGAACATCAGCGTGGTGCTGGACCTGGCGCCGACCAAGGGCATCCCGCTGCCGCTGGTGAGCTACGGCGGGAGTTCGCTGCTCAGCACGATGGTCTCGCTGGGCATGCTGCTGAGCGTAAGCGAGCAGTCGGGATGAGGTTCCTCATGGCTGGCGGGGGTACCGGAGGGCACGTCATTCCCGCGCTGGCGGTCGCGTGGGAACTCCAGCGGCGCGGCCACGAGCCGTTTTTCGTCGGCACGCCCACCGGGATCGAATCCAAGCTGGTCCCGGACGCCGGCTTCCCCATCGAGTGGGTGGAAATCGGCGGGCTGAAACGGGTTGGCTTGGCGCGGCGCGTGCGCACGCTCGGCCAACTCCCGCTCGGCACGCTCCAGATGGCCCGGGCGCTCGGCCGATGGCGGCCGGCGGCGGTGTTCAGCATGGGCGGCTACGTGGCCGGCCCGGTCGTGATCGCGGCCGCGATGCGCCGCATTCCGCTGGTGCTGATGGAACCTAATGCGGCGCCCGGACTGACCAACCGCTGGATGGGGCGGGTGGCCGCGCGCGCCCTGATCAACTTTCCCGAGACCGCCCGCTATTTCCCCCGCGGGAAGACGGAGCTGACCGGCCTGCCCGTGCGGGCCGAGTTCTTCGCGCTCCCTCCCAAGCCGCCGGGCCAACTCCTCACCGTGCTCATCACCGGCGGCAGCCGCGGCTCGCGCACCCTGAACCAGGCCGCGCGCCAGAGCTGGCCGCTGTTCCGCGAGGCGGCTTTCCCGCTCCGGCTGATTCACCAAACGGGCCGCGACGCCTACGTCGAGCTGGCCCGGGAATTCTCCGCCGCTGGCCTTCCCGGCGAGGTGGTCCCCTTCCTCGACCACATGCCGGCGGCGTTCGCCGCGGCCGACCTGGTGGTCTGCCGTTCCGGCGCCGGCGCGGTGGCCGAGCTGGCCGCCGCCGGGAAGCCCGCCATCCTGGCGCCGTTTCCCTTCGCCGCCGACCAGCACCAACTGCGCAACGCCGAGGTGTTCGCCGCCGCCGGCGCCGCCCGCCTGGTCCCGGACCGCGACTTCACCGGCCAAAGGTTCTACGACCAGGTGCGGTCGCTGAGCGGGGAGGCGGGCGTCCTGCAAAGGATGGGCGAGGCCGCCCGCACGTTCGCCCGCCCCCACGCCGCCGTGCGCGCCGCCGAACTGCTCGAGCAACTGGCCTCGGGAGCAAGATTTTGATTGACATGGGGAGCGGAAGCCGAAACAATAGCGTAAAGAAATGTTTTTTTGCCGCGGATCGGGAAAGCGGTGGCGGCGGCTCCCGCGGCGTGTCGTCCGGCTCCGTCCCGCGCGCCGCCGCGGGCGTCACCAAGATGTTTCTTAAGCCACAGCACCTGCACTTCACGGGCATCGGCGGCATCGGCATGAGCGGCATCGCCGAGGTGCTGCTGAACCTGGGTTTCCCGATCAGCGGCTCGGACCTCAAGCTCAGCGCGATCACGGAGCGGCTGGCGCGTCTGGGCGCAACCATCCACGAGGGGCACGCCGCCGCGAACGTGGGATCGGCGCGCGCGGTGGTGGTCAGCTCGGCGATCCCGGAGGACAACCCGGAGGTGCAGGAAGCGCGCCGCCTTCAGATCCCGGTGATTCCCCGCGGAGAACTGCTGGCGGAGCTGATGCGGCTGAAGTTCGGCATCGCGGTGGCGGGCAGCCACGGCAAAACCTCGACCACTTCGATGCTGGCCACGATCCTGAGCCACGCGGGCCAGGACCCCACGGTGGTGGTGGGGGGCCGGCTGCAATCCATCGGGGGCTCCAACGCGCGGCTGGGGCAGAGCGAGTTCCTGGTGGTGGAGTCGGACGAAAGCGACGGGTCGTTTCTGAAGCTCTCGCCGATCCTGGCGATCGTCACCAACATCGACCGCGAGCACCTGGACTACTACGCCTCGATCGAGGAGATCCGCGCGGCTTTCGCGGAGTTCGTCAACAAGGTGCCGTTCTATGGCGCGGCGGTACTGTGCCTGGACGATGAGAACGTTCAGCGGATCCTGCCCGAGGTGCGGCGCCGGACGATCACCTATGGCACGCGGGCGCAGGCCGACCTGGTGGTGAGCGACTGCTCCAGCGCCCACTTTTCGAGTGTGTTTCGCCTGCACTCCCGCGGGGCGGACCTCGGTGAATTCCGGCTCCAGGTTCCCGGCGCGCATCACGTGCTGAACGCCACGGCCGCGGTGGCGGTAGGCCTGGAGCTGGAACTCCCCGTGGAGGCGATCCGCGAGGGGCTGGCCTCGTACAGCGGAGTGGACCGGCGGTTTCAGGTCCGGGGCATGGAGCGCGGGGTCACGGTCATCGACGACTACGGCCACCACCCCACCGAGATCCGCTCGACGTTGGCCGCGGCCCGGCAGTGCCATTACCGCCGCATCCACGTCATCTTCCAGCCGCACCGCTACACCCGCACTTTTCACCTGATGGACGATTTCGCGCGCTGCTTCTACCAGGCCGACACGGTGTACGTGCTGGACATCTACGCCGCCTCCGAGAAGCCGATCGAGGGGATCACCGCGCAGGCGCTGGCGGAGCGCATTCGCGATTACGGCCACCGCGGCGTGGAGTACGCGGGCACGATCGGCGGCGCGGTGGATGCCGTGCTTCGGGTGGCGGAGGAGGGCGACGCGGTGCTGACGCTGGGCGCCGGCAACGTTTGGCAGGCCGGAGACCGCATGCTGGAGCGCCTGCGCGGAGGCTGATCATGGCTCGCAGACAAAGCGCTCAACTGGACCTGAAACTGGCCGAGGATGCTCCCGTGGAGCCGCCCGAGCCCGCATCGCCGCCGCGCCGCGCGCGTTCCAAGCCAGAGGCCCGCCCCGGCTGGCGCGACCGCAGCCATCCTTGGCTCATCGGGGCCGCGACGGTCCTGCTGGCGCTGGGGGCGATTGCGGCTGGGTACCGGCTGGACCGATTCCTGGCCAGCAACCCGCGTTTCATCCTGTCCGGGAGTCTGGAAGCTCATCCCAACCTCCGGATCCAGGGCCTGGAGTACGCGCCCGCGGCGCGGGTGGCGGCGGTATTCGCACAAGATTTCGGGCGCAGCATCTATCTGCTGCCGGTGGGGGAGCGCTGGCGCGCCCTGGTGGGGATCGACTGGATTCGCGATGCGGTGGTCTCCCGCCGCTGGCCGAACCGGGTGGAAGTCAGTATTGTGGAGCGGGCGCCGGTGGCTTTCGCGATGCTGCCGCAGCCCGGGGCGGCTTACTACGAGGTGGCGCTGGTGGACGAGGAGGGCGTGATTCTGGAACCGCCGCCGCGCGCCAGCTTTGCGCTGCCGGTACTCTACGGCCTGTCGCGCGAGCAGCCCGCCGCGGGAAGGCGCGGGCGGGTGCGGGAGGCGCTGGAGATGATCCGGGAAGTCAAGGCCTATACCGGTCAGATCGCGGAGATCAACGCGGGCGATCCGGACAACCTGGGCATCACCTACAGCATCCAGGGCCGGGTGGTGCGCCTGATGCTGGGCAACCAGCGCTACCTGCCGCGCGTGCAGAACTTCCTGGGCCATTACGCCGAAATCAGCCGCCGGCTGCCTGCAGCGCGGACCTTCGACCTGCGGCTGGACGACCGCATCACGGCCTTGGATGGAGCGCCGCATGGCAAGTAGACCGCTGGCTCACGCTCGCGGGTGGGATGGGCGCCGGTGGCGCCCTGGGGGTTCCAATGCGCGCTAGCGCCAAGCCGGTTTTCGCCGTGGGGGTGGACGCGGGCAGTCTCTGGACCCGCTGCCTCATCCTGCTTCTGGAACAGGCCCAGGTTCGCTTCCTGGGCTATGCCGAGATGCCCTCCCAGGGTTGGCAGAAAGGCCGCATTGCCGACCAGAAAGCGGTCTCGGACTCGATCCTGGGCACGGTCCGCGAGGCGGAGAGGCGGGCCCAGGCAGCCGTCGGCTCGGCGGTCTTCGGAGTGGGCGGGAACAGCGTGTGCGGCGCGCACGGCCGGGGCGGTTACGAGATTGGCTTCCCGCGCCAGATCGACCAGAACGACGTGAACCGCGTGGTGGAGCGCGCCTCGCGCATCCAATTCCAGGAAGACGAGACGCTGCTGCACCTGTTCCCGCAGGACTTCACCGTGGACGGACGGCCGGGCCACCGCAACCCCCGCGGGATGATCGGATCGAGGCTGGAGGTCTACGTCCATCTGGTCACGGGATCTCTGCAACAGCACCAGGCGCTGGTCGGGGCGGCGAACGAGGCGCACCTGGTGGTCGAAGAGACGGTGTTCGAGCCGCTGGCCGCAGCCTACGGCGCGCTGCGGCCGGAGGACCGCCGCGAGGGCTACCTGGTGGTGGACATCGGGGCGCACTCCACCGACGTCGCGGTCTACTATGGGGAAACCCTGCTGTCTTCGGTGAGCCTCCCGGTGTGCGGCGACCACTTCACCAGCGACGTGGCTCAGGGCCTGAATGTCAACCACGAGGACGCCGCCTGGATCAAGGAGCAGCACGGCTGCGCTCTGGCCGACCTCAGCGCCGCCAACAGCTTCGTCGAGCTGCCCTCCCCCGCCGGCCGCCCGTGGCGGGAAGCCTCGCGGCGCGAGCTGAGCCTGATCCTGGAGGCGCGCGCCTACGAGTTGTTCGATTTCGTCCGGCGCGAGCTGGAGCGCATCGGCATGGACCAGATGCTGGTGGGCTGCGTGCTAATCGGCGGCGGCGCCCGGCTGCCGGCCCTGTGCGACGTAGCCGAAAAGGCCATTCGGTGCCAGGCCTGCATCGGGCTGCCCGTCGGCATCCTGGATTGGCCGCCGGAGATCGACGACCCGGCCTGGACCACCGCGGCCGGCCTGGCCATGTATTCCGCCCGCCTCAAGCTACGGGCGGAACTGGACCGGAAGAACAGCGGATTCTTCGCGAAGGTGATTGGAGGCTGACCCATGCCTGTCCTCGACAGCCTGAAATACGAGATGCAGGAGGATGTCCGCGCCGCGGCCAACATCAAGATCATCGGCGTCGGCGGGGGGGGGGCCAACGCGGTGGCCCACATGATGACCGGGGGGCTGGAAAGCGTCGAATTCTACGTGCTCAATACCGACATGCAGGCGCTCCAGGCGTCGCCGGTTCCGAACAAGCTGGCCATCGGCAGCAAGATCACGCAAGGGCGCGGCGCGGGCGGCGACCCGGGCATCGGGCGGCAGGCGGCGCTGGAGGACACGGCGCGCATCTGCGAGATCCTTCAAGGCGCCGACATGGTGTTCATCGCCGCCGGGCTGGGCTGCGGCACGGGGACCGGGGCGGCTCCCGTGGTGGCCTCGATGGCCAAGGAACTCAACGCGTTGACCGTGGCTGTCGTGACCAAGCCCTTCGGCTTCGAGGGCACGCGCCGGATGCGCCAGGCGGAAAAGGGACTGGAGGAGTTGGCCGCCTTCGTGGATACGGTGATCGCCATCCCCAACGACCGTCTGCTGGCCCTGGCCCCGCGCGGTACGGGGGTGTTCGAGGCTTTCCGGATGGGCCACGAGTTTCTGCGCCAGACGGTGGCCGACCTGGTGGAGATCATGACCCTGCCGGGCTTCATCAACCGGGATTTCTCCGACGTCCGCTCGACCATGTTCGGGATGGGATGCGCGTTGCTGGGCACCGCCACGGCGCGGGGCGAGAACGCCGCCGTGGAGGCCGCCCGAGAGGCCATCGGGTGCCCGCTGCACGAGGACGCGGGCATCCGGGGCGCGCGCAACGTCCTGCTCAACGTCACCGGCTCGAGCCGCCTGGGCCTGCACGAGGTCAACGAAGCCTGCCAGTTGATCCGGGACGCCACCCGGTGCGAGGACGTGGAGGTCAACTTCGGCATCGTGCTCAACGAGGCGATGGAGGACGCCGTCAAGGTCACCGTCATCGCCACCGGCTTTTCGGGAGCGCGGGAGGCCCTGGCAGTCGAGCCAGGGCCGGCCATCGCGCAGACCGTCTGGCTGACCGAGGCTCAGGCCCCGGCCGCCGCGCCGGTCGAGCCGCCAGCGCCGCCCGCGGAACCCCAGGCTGGCACCTGGCCCGGCAACGGCTCCCCACCGCTTCCCGAGCCCGAGGACCTCGACGATATCGACAAGCCGGCCTATTTGCGGCAGAGAAGATCGCTGCACTGAGGGCGGGGCCGGCGGTTTCGCCTGCCGCTGCAAGCAGGGATTCCCGGATCCCGTGGGAAACGTGGTGTGGCGGCCTACTCCGCCTTGTGCAGCTCCTGGACCACGAAGACCTGGTTGCGGCCTGTGGTGGCTACGTGGCCGTGGTACTTCAGCTTACCGTTGACCAGGAAATCGACCGGGCGCTCGACCGGGTAGTCGAAGGTCAGCACGTCCCCGATCTTCAGCCGCAGCAGGTCCTGCACCAGGACGGTGGGGCCTTGGAGCCGGGCGTCCAGCAGGATGCCCGCGGACCGCACCATCCGCAGCATGCGCGCCTGCTCCTCCAGAGTGGATTCGCTGCGTCGTACCGACCATTGCTGGTCGAACTTCTGGCGCAGCATCTTGATGATGATGGAGGGCATGCCGATGTTGATGACCCCGGAACAATCGGCGATGCGCACCTCCAGCCCAATGGCCACCACGGCCTCGTTGGGGGCCATGATTTGCAGCAACTGGGGTTCGGTCTCCCGCGCCTCGATGGTGAAATCGATTGGGGTGATGGAGTGCCAGGCCTGCTTGAGGTCGTTCAGGATGATGCGGTAGAGGCCGTCCAGGACCACCTGCTCGATCTCGGTCACCTCGCGGTTGATCTTGGCGCTGGCCTTGCCGTTGCCCCCCAGCAGCATCTCCAGGATGGGGAACACCAGCGAGGAGTTGATCTCCAGCACGGCGTTGCCTTCGTAGGGCCGCATGCCCAGCGACACCAGGCAGGTGGGCGAGGGCAGGCACTGGGAGAACTCGGAGAAGGAAAGCTGCTCGACCGAGACCAGGCTGACCATGGCGTAGGCGCGCAGGAACGCCGAGAGGCTGGAGGCCAGGTTGCGGGCGAAGTTGTCGTGGAGCAGGTGGATGGCGCGGAGCTGGTCCTTGGCGATGCGGTCGGGGCGGCGGAAGTCGTAGGCCTCGGCGGAGTTGAGAGTCTCCTCATGGCTCTTGCCCTGCATCGTACTGAATACGCTGTCGATTTCCTCTTGCGAAAGTGAACGGTCCAAGGTACTCCTCTGCCTGCTCCTCTATCGGCGGGCGTAGGGGGAATCTTTAGCGGGCGTGTGGCCTGTGGGTCCAGACACCGTGCCCAGGCTTCGCACCGGCGCGCTCTCCCGGGCAGGCGGGCGCGATTGGGTTGTGGTGCGCCGCCGCGGGATCTACAGGCCACAAGCCACAAGCTACAAGCCCTCTATAATCGAAGGGAGTGGGTTGCTCGTTCTTCATCCAGAACTTCGGGTGCCGGGCCACGCAGGCGGATGGCGCGGTGCTGGCCGCATCCCTGGTGGAGAAGGGGTTCGAAGCCGTCGAGCGGGACCGCGCCGGGCTGGTGGTCCTGAACACGTGCACGGTCACCTCCTCGGCCGATGAGGACGTCCGCCAGGCGGTGCGGCGCATCCGCCGCGAGAACCCCTCGGCGCGCATTCTGGTCACCGGCTGCTACGCCCAGCGCGCGCCCGAGGAACTGGCCGCCCTGCCCGGTGTCGAGTGGGTGGTTGGGAATTCCCACAAGGCGCGGATTCCCGAGCTGGTGGTCGAGAGCGCCCCCTGTCAGGGCCAGATCCAGGTCGGGGACATCTTGGCCCAGGAGGAGTTCCTGGCCGGGGTGGTCGAGGACGCCGGGGGCGAGCGCACCCGTCCCAACCTGAAGATCCAGGATGGGTGCGGCAACCGCTGCTCGTTCTGCATCATTCCTTTTGTCCGCGGGCGGAGCCGCAGCGCGCGGCCCGACTGGGTGGTGGAGCAGGTTCGCCACCTCAGCCCGCGCTACCGCGAGGTGGTGCTGAGCGGGATCAACCTGGGCCGCTGGGGCCGCGACCTGGAGGGCGGCCGGCTGCGATTGGCCGGGCTACTGCGCCGCCTGCTGGAGGAGACCGAAATCGAGCGCCTGCGGCTGAGTTCGGTCGAGCCGATGGATCTCTCCGACGATCTGCTGGGCCTGATGGCGGCCTCGCCGCGCCTCGCCAAGCACGTCCACGCTCCGCTTCAGACCGGCTCGGACAGCGTGCTGCGGCGGATGCGCCGGTGGTACCGCGCGCGCCATTACGAGGACCGCATCCGCACGGCCCGGACGGCCATGCCCGATGCCGCGATCGGTGCGGACGTCATGGTGGGGTTCCCCGGCGAAACGAACCAGGAATTCGAGGAAAATCGGGCCTTCATCGAGAGCCTGCCATTCACCTACCTGCACGTTTTCACTTACTCGGAGCGCCCCGGCACTGCGGCGGCCTCGGCGCCGGGCCGGGTGCCCATGGCGGTCCGCAAGCAGCGCAACCGGATGCTGCGCGAAGTGGCCGCGGGAAAGAACCTTGAATTCCGGCGCCGCATGCTGGGCCGAAGACTCTCGGTGGTCACGCTGGAGCAGCCCGGCGTGGCGCTCAGCGACAACTACCTGAAGGTCGAGCTGGCCGCCCCGCGGGAGCCTAACTGCCTGTGCGACATAGAGATCGGGGGCGTCACGGCGGTGGGCCTGCGGGAGCGGACGGCGCTGGCCGTCCTGGGCTGAACTCCACCCGGCGAGCATTCGTATCCCTATTTGGAGTAGAATTGCACTGAGCCGGAGGAACGAATGGGACTACGCGATTTCCTTGCCAAGCAGTTCATTGATGTCATCCACTGGACGGAGTCCGAGGAGGGCGTGCTGTCGTACCGTTTCCCCATGCAGGACATGGAGATACAGAACGGCGGCAAACTCACGGTCCGGGATTCGCAGTTGGCGGTATTTGTCAACGAAGGCCGGGTCGCCGACGTGTTCAGCCCGGGACTGTACACGCTGGGCACGCACACGCTGCCGATCCTCACCTACTTGCAGAACTGGGACAAGGCGTTTCAGTCGCCGTTCAAGTCGGACGTGTACTTCTTCTCGACGCGGCTGCAAACCAACCAGCGCTGGGGCACGGCCATGCCCATCACCATCCGGGACAAGGAGTTCGGCGCGGTTCGCCTGCGCGCCTTCGGCATTTACTCCTACCGCATCAGCGACGCCAAGATCTTCTACACCAAGGTGAGCGGCACGCGGGAGGCCTATCACGTGGCGGACCTGGAGGGCCAGCTCCGCAACACCATCATCGGCCGGATGGCGGACACGTTCGGCCAGAGCAACGTGCCGTTCCTGGATATGGCCGCCAACCAGACCGAACTGGCACAGCGGATGACGGCGCAGTTGCAGCCGATCTTCAACGACCTCGGCCTGTCGCTGGATACCTTCGTGGTGGAGAGCCTGTCGCTGCCCGACGAGCTTCAGAAAATACTCGACCAGCGCATCAGCATGACCATGGTGGGCGACATGCAGCGCTACACGCAGTTCCAGGTGGCCCAGTCGATGCCGATCGCGGCAGCCAACGAAGGCGGCGGCGGAGTGGCGGGCATCGGCGTGGGCCTGGGCGCCGGTCTCACCATGGCGCAGCAGATGATGCAGTCCATGAATCAGCCGCAGGCTCCGGCGCCTGCGCCTCCGGCGCCCGCTCCGGCCGCTGCCGCCCCGCCTGCGGTGGGCGGTGCGCCGGCCTCCGGAACGAAGTTCTGCATGGGCTGCGGCAAACCCATTCCCCGGCCGGCGAAGTTCTGCCCGGAGTGCGGCACGGCCCAGTGATGAAATGAGCGGGCAAGAGTGGGTGGTGGACGCGTACGGCTGCGACGCCGCCGCGCTGGCGGACCTAGGGAAACTGCGCGGGCTGTTCGCCCGCATGATCGAGGAGCTTTCGCTGCGCCCGGTGGGGGAGACGAAGTGGCACCAGTTTCCCTCCACCGGCGGCATTACGGGCCTGTGCCTGCTTGCCGAATCGCATCTGGCCTGCCATACTTTTCCTGAGTACGGTAGCTTGTGTCTGAATCTGTTCTGCTGCAAGCCGCGGCCCGAATGGGAGTTTACGGCGTACCTGGAACGCGAGTTCGCCGCCCGTTCGGTCCGCATCCGCCGACTGGAGCGGCCCTACCAAATCGATGAGCACAGCCGCGAATTGCCCGAACTGCGGCGCGCCGATCCGCTTCCGCTGGTCTAGCGCCGTCCAGACCGTCTGCGAGTTTTGCCGGTCGATCCTGGTGCGCCGCGATGTCAACCTGGAGAAAGTCGGCACGGTGGCCGACCTGCCCGAGGACAGTTCGCCCATCCAGATCGCCACCGAGGGTATCTTTCACAACCGGCCGTTCGTGGCGATCGGCCGCATCCTGTACGAATACGAGCAGGGCGGCTGGAACGAGTGGCACGTGGTGTTCAGCGACGGGGTGAGCGGCTGGCTCTCGGACGCCCAGGCGCAGTACGCCGTCTCCTTCCTGGTCCCGATGCAGGGCCTGCCGCCGGCCGAGAGTCTCTCGAGGGGCCAGCAGTTCCGCTGGAACAACGGGCTGTACGAGGTCACCTGCCTGACCCGCGCGCGCTACCGCGGCGTGGAGGGCGAGCTGCCCTTCGAGTACTGGGACAAGGAAGAGGTGCTGTTCGCCGACCTGGAAACCCACGGCGTCGGCTTCGCGACGCTGGACTATAGCGATCCCGAGCCGTTGCTGTTCCTGGGCGAGCCCGTCGAGTTCGACGCCTTGCGCCTGAAGAACCTGCGCCAGTTCGAGGGCTGGTAACCATGAGCGCACCGCACCCGCCCCATGTCAAAGCGCTCAACTGCCCCAGTTGTGGCGCGCCGCTCACCATCCACGGCATGCAGCACACCCTCACGGTGGTCTGCGCCAACTGTCTCTCGGTGCTGGACGCCAAGGATCCCAATCTCCAGGTCCTGCAGAAATTCGAGGCCCAGCAGCGCATCCAGCCGCTGATTCCGTTAGGCACGCGCGGCAAGGTGCGCGGAGACACTTACGAGGTGATCGGCTTCCAGGTTCGCGGCATCGAGGTGGACAGCATCATCTACACCTGGGCCGAGTACCTTCTGTTCAACCCATACAAGGGCTTCCGATATCTCACTGAGTACCAGGGCCACTGGAACGACGTTACGGTGCTGCGCACGCTGCCCGAGGTGTCGGCCCTGGGCGCGCGCCCGGTGGCCAAATACCTCGGCGAGACTTACAAGCACTTCCAGACCGCCGAGGCCGAGACCAGATACGTGCTGGGCGAGTTTCCCTGGCAGGTGCGCGTCGGCGAGAAGGTGACGGCGATGGACTTCGTGTCGCCGCCACGGATGCTATCGAGCGAGACCACGGCCGCCGAGACCACTTGGTCGCTGGGCGAGTACATCCCCGGGGCGCGCGTCTGGGAAGCCTTCAAGCTGCCCGGCAAAGCGCCGAGCCCGGTGGGCATCTTCGAGAACCAGCCCTCGCCCTACAAAGGCAGCCCCAAGCACGTCTGGGTGATTTTCCTGATCCTGCTGGCGGCCCTGTTCGTCGTGGCCCAGGTCACGAATGCCCTCAGCGCCAAGCAGGTGGTCTTGCAGGGCCACTACTCGTTCACGCCCGGCAGCACCGGCCCGCCTTCCGTGGTCACCCCGACCTTCGAGCTGAAGGGGCGGCCCTGCGATGTCGAGTTCGCGATCCGCACCGACCTGACCAATAACTGGGCCTATTTCCACTTCACGCTGATGAACACCGACGCCGGCGAGGCCTCGGAGTTCGGCCGGGAGGTCAGTTACTACTCCGGGAGCGACAGCGACGGCTCCTGGACCGAGGGCGGACCTACGGACGACGTTCTTATCCCCACGGTGCCGGCGGGCCATTATTACCTGCTCATCGAGCCGGAGATGGATGCCACCGCCGCCCCGATGAACTACTCGATCGAGTTGCGGCGCGACGTTCCCGCCATGAGTTACTTCTGGATCGCCGCGCTGCTGCTGCTCATCCCGCCCATCTTCACGACCTTCCGCTCGATCACCTTCGAGTCCCGGCGCTGGGGGGAGAGCGATTACGCGCCTTCGAGCGACTGATGAGACACCCTTTCTATCTCGGATACGGATTGCTGCTGCTTTCGCTGTGCGGCCTGGCCGAATACCGCGGCTGGAGCTTTCTCAGCGTGAACGAGGTCAAGAATATCCCCAAGTCGATGCGCGACAACCCCGGCGCGTACCGCTCGCACTACGGTTACTACGCGCGCCACGTTGGAGGAAAATAACATGAGCGAGTTCCATTTCCGTTTGGACTATCTGCTGAATGCGGTGATTTATTCCGCCCTCGGCATCCTGATTTTCGTCGGGACCTTCGCCCTGGTGGACAAGCTGACTCCTTACGCCCTGTGGAAGGAGATCGTCGAGGACAAGAACGTGGCCCTGGCGATCATGGTGGGCGCGATGTCCATCGGCATGTGCGTCATCATCGCGGCGGCCGTGCACGGGTGAGAAGCGGGGCGCGCGCAGGGCCTCGCGGCCGGGCCCTATGCTCTTCTCGCATGCCGTCTGTCTGCTGCCAAGGAGAAGTCCGGACCCGGGGGGCGGAAACCCGGCGCCGGCCTTTCGGGACTCAGTTTCCACTACAGTGGGGAGTGGGTTCCTCTGCGCGTGATTGAGGTCGCGTTCCGATGCAGCGGGTGAAGATCGACATCCCGGATGACACGTCGCTCGCCCTCAAGCTCGCGCCCGAGAGTATGGCCCAAGAGCTTCGGCTCGCCGCGGCAGTCAAGCTGTATGAACTTGGCAGGTTATCCTCGGGAGCGGCCGCCCTGCTCGCCGGCATTCCTCGTCCGCTGTTTCTGGCGAAGCTGGCGGACTACGGGGTACCAGCTTTCCGCTTGACCGAGGCTGAATTGCGGCGCGAGCTGGAAAATGGCTGACACCGTCTGCAACACGTCGCCGCTCCAGTATCTTTACCAGTCCGAGCTTCTGCATCTTCTCCCTGCACTTTCTTGGGGACATCCTGATCCCGACGGCGGTGGTGAAAGAGATGAGTGCCGGGCGCGAGCGGGGAGTACCTTTGCCCGCGATTGAGGCTCTGGCTTGGGCAAGAGTTAAAGCCCCGGTCAACCCAGCCGTGCTCCCACCGGTCACAGATCTTGGACCCGGTGAACGGGAAGTCCTCGCCATCGCCATCGAGCGACCCGGCTCGCTGGCGATTCTGGACGACGGCCTCGCCCGGCGCTATGCTCTGCACCTCGGCATTCGCGTGCTGGGGACTCTCGGCATCCTCTTGCGCGCGAAGGGAGCACGGCTGATTCCGGCCGTGGCTCCTGTGCTGGATCTGCTGGACAACTTGGGCTTCCGGGTTGATCCCACAACGCGTCTGTCCGTGCTCCGCATCGCCGGAGAGCAGTTTCGGTAGTCGCCGGCGCCTATTGTCGCGTGACCATCTCGACCGGAACGGCCATCACCTCGTGTGCAACAGCTTCGGCGATTCCCCCTGGCGCACCTCGCGGCAGGCGCTGCATACCACGTCCACTCGTCCCGGTCGAAGGCGTTTGTGATCTTGTCTCCGAGCAGCATTCGATCATCGCCGCGCTCTGGCATGGCCGCGAAGGCTTCACTCCAGCCTTGGCGCGGAGAGCAGTCAGGTTGAATCACGAGCCGGTTTCTCTCGACGACAAGTGGTACTCGTGCCAGACTTGGCTCACGTTGGGGTGCGGAGATGAGACAATTCAGAGCCGTATTGTGGTTATGTGATGGTTGCCGAGCCCCGCAGTCTGTCGAGGTGTCGGGAGGACATGTGAGTCCCGCAGACGCGAAAGATCCGATCAACTTCGTGACATACGCGATACCAGCAGTTGCGCACCTCTTCTGCCTGGTGATGGCGACCGCGTTTCTGTGGGACGTGGTGAGGAATGTTCCGGTTGCTGATGCCGATGTTGGTGCCACTGGCTGTAGACGCAGGCGGAACCGCCTGCGCCACAAGGAGAATCAACAACTTGGGCCAGTGTGGGGCAGGCGGTTTCGCCTGCCACGGACTTTCACCACAGGCTGCCAGGCACGTTCTCGACGCGCTTTCCCGCGGGGAGGTTATCCTGGTCTCTTATGCCGATCGATGTCCGGGGGACGCCGTCAGGCGGGCGCCGGCGGGGAGCGGGGCGCTGGATCGCGGCCCTGGCATTGGCGCTCGCGCCCGGCGCGATCCTGCTGGCGCCGGCGGGCGGCGGCCCGGCTGCGGGGATCCGTTTCGAGTTCAAGCCGATCCCCTTCCGTCTGGAACACGGCGAAATCAAGGCGCGCCACGTGCCGGCGACGATGGCCGGCGGGGTGGCCGTGTTCGACTATAACAAGGACGGGCGTCCCGACATCTTCTTCACCAACGGAGCCAATCTCGCGACGCTGAAGAAGGACTCGCCCAAGTACTCGGACCGGCTGTTCCGCAACGACGGCAACGGGGTGTTCACCGACGTGACGAAACAGGCGGGGCTGGCCGGCAGCGGCTTCGACAGCGGCGTGGCGGTGGGGGATTACGACAACGACGGGTATCCGGATCTGTTCGTGGCGGGGGTCCACCGCAACACGCTGTACCACAACAACCGCGACGGCACCTTCACGGATGTCACCGCCCAGGCCGGCCTGAACCGGCCGGACACCCAATTCGGGCCGATGTGGGCGATCACGGGCATCTGGGTGGACGCGAACAACGACGGCCTGCTGGACCTGTTCGTGGTCAACTACCTGCGGTGGGACTATGCGACCGAACCGCTGTGCGAATACCGCGGGGAGGCCGACTATTGCAGCCCGCGGTCCTACGAGGGCCTGCCCAACCAGCTCTACCTGAACAAGGGGGGCGGGGTGTTCGAGGACGCGTCGGAGCGATGGGGCGTCCGCGCGCACGTGGGGAAAGGCATGGGCGGGGCCATGGCGGACTACGATCTGGATGGGCGGCCGGATATTTTCGTGACCAACGACGGCCTGTACAATTTCCTGTTCCACAATCTGGGTGGGAAATTCGAGGAAGTTGCGTTTCAAAAAGGCGTGGCGCTGGCGGAAGACGGAGACTTCATTTCCGGAATGGGTACGGATTTCCGCGACTACGACAACGACGGGTATCCGGACCTGGCCTTCGTGGCCCTGACCAGACAAACCTTCCCCCTGTTCAAGAACCTGGCCGGGCGCGAGTTCAAGGAAGTGACGATGCAAAGCGGGATGCGGACGCTTAGCCTGTCCAAGTCGGGCTACGGCCCGGGCCTGTACGACTTCGACAACGACGGATGGAAAGACCTGTTCGTCACGCGCGGGGATGTGCTGTCGCGGCCCCTGCCCAACACCGTGGTCGAGCAGCACAACACGGTCTTCCGCAACCTGGGCGCCAGCGGGAAATGGGAGGCGCTGACCGCCGAAGCGGGGCTGGAGGCCGGGCCGGCCGCCCGCCACCGCGGGGTGGCCTTCGGCGACCTGGACGGCGACGGCCGGATCGACGTCGTGACCACGGCGCTGGCCAGCCCCGCCGAGATCTGGATGAATCGCAGCCCGGGCGCGGGACACTGGCTGGATGTCGCGCTGGAGGGAACCAAGAGCAACCGCGACGGGATCGGCGCCCGGATCAAAGTGACGACGAAGAGCGGCGCGCAGTACAACCACATGACCACCAGCGTGGGGTACGCCTCTTCGAGCCACGGGCCGGTGCATTTCGGACTGGGCGCGGAGGAGCGGGCGCAGGAGATCGAAATCCACTGGCCGTCGGGGATCGTCCAGACGCTGAAGGACGTTCGGGGCGATCGCGTTCTCAGGGTGCGGGAGGCGCACTAGCCCGCGCAACGAGCCGGCTGCTCGGGCGAGTCTCTGGGTCAGTGCCGCGAAGCCGGAGAAGAGGGCTGCCCTGGTCGAAAGGGGTGGCCGGCCAGGTAGAGCGCGATCCTGGCGCGCAAACCATCCGCCAGTTGACGATTGCCGGCTTGGCCGGCGAGGTCCAGGGCGCGGCGCGCGGTTTCGACGGCTTCGGGGAACCGGCCGGCCTCGGCGTAAGCGGCCGCGAGAGTATCGAGGATTGCCGGTTCCCGATCGCCGGTCAGCCGGAGGGCCCGCTCCGCGAACTCAACCGCCTTGGGGCCATCGCGAATTGAGGCGTCGGGGCCCGAGGCGAGCAACTGAGCGGCCTGATTCAGCGCAGCCACGTGGTTCGGGTCCAAGCTGAGCGCTTCGCGCCACTGCGCCAGGGCCTCCGGAAACCTTCCCCGCATGGCGTACATGGCGCCCAGGCGGGAGTAGCCCTCCGCGGCGGGAGCGAGCCGGAGGGCCTGCTCCATGTGCGGGACGGCCTCGTCGATCCGGCCCAACTGAGCCAGAGCCAGGGCGAGATTGCCCCGCACCCCCGCATCCTCGGGCGCGAGCTGCGCGGCGATCTGGAGATGGGGAATGGCTTCGGCCAGCCGATTGGTCGAGGCCAGCGCGATGGCGACGTTGACCTGGGCCTGTGCGTCCTGGGGATGGATCTGCAAGGCCTTCTCGAAATGAGGAATGGCGTCCTCAACCCTGCCTCGCTCGGCGAGGGCGGCCCCGAAGTTACTCTGGAAACTGGCGTTTTCGGGTGCAAGCTGCGCGGCCCGCTCGAACTGGGCGACGGCTTGCTCGAGCTTGCCGGCGGTAGCCAGGGCGATTCCCAGGTTGGTGTGGGCCTGCGCGTCGTCGGGGTCGAGTTCCAGAGCCTTCCCGCAATGCGCGATGGCTTCGTCGATGCGGCCCCGCCGGACCAGGGTGGCGCCGAGGTTGCTTTGGACAGCGGCATCCTTGGGATTGAGTTCCGACGCCCGCTCCAGGTAAGGGAGGGCTGCATCGAACTTTCCCGCCTGCGCCAGGTCGACCCCGAGGCGGGTGTAGGACTCCGGGTCCGAGGGATCGATTTCCAGCGCCTTCCGATAATGTGCGAGGGCTTCCTCGGGCCGGCCAGTCCTCGCCAGAGCGAGGCCGAGGCTGTCGTGGGCCTTGGCGTCTTGGGGATTGATTTGCAATGCCCGCTCCAGAGTGGGAATCGCTTCCGCGTACTGTGCTTTGCGCACGAGTGCGCCGCCGAGACGAGAGTAGCCGTAAGGGTTCTCGGGCTCCACCTCCTGGGCTTTTCGATAACGGGCGAGGGCCTCTTCGGTCCGCCCCAGCGCGGCCAGGGCATCGCCGAGGTTGATCTGGGCCCTGGCATCGGTGGGATTGAGTTCCACGGCTTTCTCCCACTCGGGAATGGCGGCCCTATAATCGCCCTTCCCCGCCACCTGGAAGGCCACCTCGAACTGCCTGTAGAACTCGACCGCCGGCACCTCAATTTGGGTCAACCCGTCCGGAGGGATATTCACGAACTCGGGGAGGTTCACCGCGCGGTTCGCCGCGGTCGAGTTCTCGATCAGGATGGCCGGGCTGTCGTTGCCGTTTTCGTCGATGTGCGTCAGGAACATCTGCGTGTAGGGCGAGCGGCTCTTGGAGGAGAACACCAGCCAGCGGCCGTTGGGCGAGAAGCTGTGCCAGGAGTTCATCAGCGGAGTATTGCAGCGCATGCGGCGCGCTTCGCCCCCTCCGGAGGGCACGATGTAAAGCTGGCTGTCGGGGCGCATCAACTGTCCGTTCCTGCATTTCACAAAGACGATCCAACGGCCATCGGGCGAGACCTTGGGAAAGGTGTTGCTCATGCCGTTGGCCGAGGCTCCGGCGATCGGCTCGGGCGATCCGCCCTTGCCGGCGTTGAACGGAATCCGGAACAGGTCGTACTGGATTTGAACCTCGTCGGGAGCGTTGGCGCGTTCGGCCATCTTGCCGTCGGCGGGATAGGGGTCCCTGGCCGACGCCCGGGCAAACACAATGTACTTGCCGTCGGGACTCCAAACGCCGTCGGTCTGCACGTAGCGCGGATCGTCGGCCCCGGGGAGCGGCTGCCTGCGGCCGGCGGCGCGACTGTACCAGGCCAGGATGCCGCGCGTGGGGTAAAACACCTGAAGGAAGCGATAGTCTTTGAAATTGACCACGTAGTAGCTGGAGCGCAGGGATCCCATCAGCCCGCTGAGCCCGGTCAGGACGTACGAGCCGTCCGGCGAGACCTGCGACATGAAGCCGACGCGCTCCAGCGCCGGTTGCCGGTCGTTGGGCGGATTCCAGGAAATCATGTCTTCGCTGCGGATCGACATCCGGGGCTTGACGGAGGCCAGCGCGTACAATCCCTTGTCGTTGAGCGGACCGTCCAGATCCATCCCCAGCGTCTTGCCGTCGGCGGAGAAGGAATGGCAATTGGCGCAGGTACGCAGGCCGGTCAGCAGCATCCGGCTGCCGGTCTGGTCGACGTTGCGCAGGCGCCAGGCAATCAGGGGCACCGCGTTTGCCGCCAGGGGCTTGATCACGCCCTTTTCCGTTGCCGACGGCATCAGGGGCACATCGCGGTAGAAGATCGGGGCGCCCACCGGGTCTTTCGAGATCGTGAAGGTGACGCTGGCGCGCGCAGCCCTGCCGCCTTTGAGCGGGGAAATGGCGACCGTCGCGGCGCGCTCCACCGAGTGCTTCTTGATTGCGGCCCAGACCGAGGCGTCCGGCGTCCAGGTGTGCGCAGCGGCTTGCTCGGGCGTGAGTTCGGGCGGCTTGTTGGTGGGCGCCACGCAGCGCGGGTCGATCTCCCCGATCTTCATCCCCTGGCCCGGCGATCGCAAATGGATACGGCGCGAACCATCGGCGAACGACACATCGATCCGCCACTCTTTGACGTGTTCGTCCGCCGCGCGCCAGAGGAAAGCCGGAGGGGGAAACTCGGGGGGGAAGACGGAGCCTTGAGCCGGATAGTCGATGGTGACGGAGGCGGCCTTCCCGGTGGCGGCGCCGGCTCCATCCTGAGCCGCGAGACGCCCGACGATTCCCGCCGCCGCGACGAGCAGACCGCCCGCGAAGACCATGCCAACCGCAAGCCGCCCCACCCCTGTCTCCTGCACTACATCCCTACCAATTGTACGTGAATGAGTTTGCCCCTGCGCGGAGGCGCGGGCCCGCAGGATGGGCTGGGGCGCTCCGTCGCGGCCGCAGCCCAGTTAGCGTTTCTGTTTCCCGGCGCTGAGACGGTCGAAGATGGCGCGCTCTCTTTGCCCCTCTTCGGTGCGCTGGAGACGGAAGTAGAGGGTGGCCAGGTCGAGGTGGGGCTGGGGCCAGTCGGGGTCGTCGCGAACCACTCTCTCGAAATCCTTTACGGCGGCCTCGAGCTGCCCCTGGGTGCGCTCGAGGCGCGCCAATTCATAACGCGCCAGGGTGGAAGCCGGGTCCAGTGCGACGGCGCGCTCGAGGTGGAGTCTGGCGCCCTCCAGATCCCGCTCGGTGTTCAGAACGGCGCCCAGAGTCAAGTGGGCGTCGAAATCGTTGGGATTGGCCTCGAGGGCCTGGCGGAGCGCGGCGATGGCGCCGGGATTGTCTCCGAGATATTGCAGCACCGCGCCACGCAGCGTGAGCAGGCCGGGGAGCTTCGGATTCAGGCGCATGGCGGCGTCGGCCAGGTCGCGCGCCCGCTCGAACTCGCTCATCTTCAGCAGCGTCTGCCCGGCCAGCAGGCAGGCCTCGGGGCTGTGGCCGCGCCGGGCGACCATTTCCACGCGCTTCAGGCCGTCGGGGGCGCGTCCGGCGCGGATCAGAGCGGAGCCGAGCACCCAGGCGACTCCAAGGTCCTCGGGGTGAGCCGCTTCGACCGGGGTCAGGAGAGCGATGACCCGGTCATCCTGGCCCAGGCGGGCATAGCAATCGCCCAGCAGAGTGGCGATGCGCACGTCGCCGGGCTGCGCGTCGTGCAGGGGACTGAGCTCTTTGACGGCGCCGGGCAGATCGCCTTTCTTGTAGTAGGCGAGCGCCAGATTGAGCCGGAGAGCGGCATTCCCCTGGCTCTCGGCCAGCGCGGCGCGGTATTGCTCGATCGCCTCGTCGTAGCGTCCCAGGCGGGCCAGCGCGGCGCCCAGGTTGGCGCGCGCCTCGAGGACGTCCGGGCGCAGCTTCAACAATTCGCCGTACTTGCGAACGGCGAGCGCGTCGTCGCCCCGCTGCTGCGCGGCGACGGCTTCCGAGAAGAGCTGTTCCGGGCTGGAGACCTGGGGCGCAGCCCCGAGCACGAGCGCCAAGACGGCCAGGACCATCAAGTAATAGAATAGCGGAGTTGGGCAAGCAGTCTGGCTGGGCGCGGGCGACGGAGATTCGATGCTTTTTTCAGACAGGAAGAAACCGCTGGCGCGGGGGGCGATGGTCCTCTGCGCGTGGGCCGTTGCGGCCGGGTTGGCGAGCGCGCAGGCGCCGTCGTTTGAGGACCTGGCGCGACGCGCGGAGGCGGTGCTGGACAGCCGGCCGGCGGAGGCCGCCAGCCTGTACCGGCAGGCGCTTGCGATCCGGCCGGAATGGGCCGAAGGCTGGTTCTACCTGGGCGCGGCGCTGTACCAAACGGGCCGTTATGCCGAGGCCAGCGACGCGTTCCGCAAGGGCCTGGAACTGGCCCCCAGAGTCGGGACCGGCTGGGCCTTCCTGGGCCTGTGCGAGGCCGAGCTGGACAATCCCGACCAGGCGCTCAGCGACATCCGCAAGGGCCTGGAGCTGGGGCTGGGCGATAACTGGCAATTCCAGGTGGCGGTCCGGGTCAAGGCGGCCCAGATCTACATCCGGTCCGCGAACTTCGACGAGGCGCTGGCGCAATTGCATCCGCTGGCGCTGCATAAGGAGAGCTCTCGCGGGGTGGTGGATACCATGGGTCTGTGCGCGCTGGGCGTCCCCGGCACGCTCTCGGAGCTTTCGCCGCGGCGAAGGGCTGTCGTGGCTCTGGCGGGCAAGGCGGCCTGGGCCCTGGCCGACCAGCGTCCTGCCGAGGCCGCGGCCGCATACAAGGAATTGCTGGAGGAGTATCCGAATGAGCCGGGCGTGCACTATGCCTACGGTCTGTATTTGATGGAGACCGACCTGGCGGGCGCGCTGGCCCAGTTTGAAAAGGAAGTACGGAACGAGCCGAAGCACTGGCCGGCGCTCATTAAGCTGGGTTCCCTGTACGTGCAGCGGGGCGCGCCGGAACAGGCCATCCAGGTTTTGCGGCAAGCGCTGAAAATCGTTCCCGCCCAGCACCGCTGGCTTTGCCATGCCGAACTGGGACAGGCGCATATGACCTCGGACAATCTGGATGCGGCGATCGTTCAGTTCGAGACGGCCGTGCGCTTGATGCCCTCCAACCCGCCGATGCACTACCTTCTTTCACAGGCCTACCGGCGCGCGGGGAGGAAGGAGGCGGCGGAACGGGAGGCCGCCGAATTCCGGAGACTGAAGGTGCAGGAGGATCCGCTGGGCGTGCCGGGCCTGCTTCCCGGCGGCAAGAGATGAGGCGTGCGCCGAGTGTTACCGAGCGGGTTCGGTAATTGAGACCAGGCGGTCCCCCGCCACGTCACGGAGCACCTGCCGGATGCCGCTGGGCCAGAGGATTTCAATCTCCTTGGCGCTGGCGGAGGCGCCGAGGCCGAAGTGCACCCTGGAATCGCTGGAGCAGGCGTAGCCCGTGCTGGTGGTGACGTGATTGTACTGCACCGAACCGTCCGCGGCGGTCAGGCGGATTTTCGCGCCGATGGCCATGCGGTTGCTCTTCACCCCGGTCAGCTTGAGCAGCATCCAGTGATTGGCGTTCTGGGTGGTGTTGTGAAAGATCCTGGCGGTGCCGATATTCAGCACCGCGACGACGGCGTCGACGCGACCATCGTTGTCCAGATCGCCCACGGCCACTCCGCGATGGGCTGCGGGCTTCCGGAAGGACGGCCCGGCGGTGGCGGTCACATTCTCAAACCGCCCCGTCCCCAGATTGCGGAAGACCGTCATGGGCTCCTCGGACTGGCGCGGGGTGTACAGGCTGATGTTGTCCTGCACGTTCGAGCGGGCCACCAGGAGGTCCTTCCAGCCGTCGTTGTCCAGATCCACGATGGCGTTGGCCCAGCCGGACATCTCGAAGGTTTCCATGGAAAGGCCGCTGGCCGCGGTCTTGTCCGCGAACTGCCCTCGGCCGAGGTTCACGAAGAGGGGAAAAGTCTCCTTCTCGATGGCTACCACCCACAGGCTGGGGAGGCCTTTGTTGAACAAGTCCCGAAAATCGGCGCCCATGCCCGAGATGACGTTCCCGTTTTCCGCGAATTGCACTCCGGCGGTGGCGGCGACCTCCTCAAAGCGCTTGCCGCCGAGGTTGTGGAACAGTTGAAAGGGAGCGTCATCGTTGGCGACGAAGACGTCGGGGTAGCCGTCGCCGTCGTAGTCCGCGACGGCGACGCCCATGCCGCGGCCGAGGTACTCCGCGATGCCGGTCTCGGCGGAGACGTCGGTGAAGGTGCCGTTTCCATTATTGCGGTAGAGCGTGTGGGGCAGCGGCTTGTAGTAGCGCGGACTGCACGCCGTGCGAATGCCGTTGGTGATGCACGCGGGCTCGGTGTCCGGGTCCCACTGGCAGTAGTTGGACACGAACAGATCGAGCAGCCCGTCGTTGTTGTAGTCCAGCCAGGCGGCGGCCACGGACCACATCTTCTTGCCGGCATAGAAGCCGCCGGTCACGCCCGCCGAGGCGGTGACGTCGGTGAAGGTACCGTTTCCGTTGTTGTGAAACAACTGGTTGGGGCCGACGTTGGCGACGAACAGGTCGGGCCGCCCGTCGTTGTCGTAATCGCCCACCGCCACACCCATCCCGTAACCGGAGCCGCCGACGCCGGCCTGATCGGTGACGTCGGTGAAGGTCAGGTTACGATTGTTGTGGAACAGGCGGTTCTTGTGCCGCGCGCCCTCCTTGACCAGAGACGGCATTCCGGCGCCGTTGACGAAGTAGATGTCGAGGTACCCGTCTCCGTCGTAGTCCAGGAGCGCTACCCCGGCCACCAGGGCCTCGGGCTGATGCTTGAGGCCGGTCGGGGAGCTGTCGGCGGCAAAGCGAACTCCGGCGCGTTCCGCGATGTCCTCGAAGGCGATGGGGCCGACGATGGCGCCTGCCGTCAAAGCTACCAGCGGCGCGCAGAGCAGCAGAATCCGGCGATGCATTTCCTCCAGAGTACAACGCGGGACGGCGCTGCCGCGCGGCGCTGGCGTGCCGGTCTTGGGGGGAGCAATCCGGAGTCCGGCCAAAGGGGGAGAATGCGGGCGCGGGCGCCCGCTCCACGTGGCCGGCGGGGCTTCGGGAGGCGATAGAATGGATCTGTGCGAAAAGCGGCGGTGCGGCTCTCTGTCTGTGCAATTCTGACGCTCTCCGGGGTTGTTGCGGCCCAGAATGCGACTCCCGGGGAGAGCCAGGCAACCCTCCGCACGACGACCACCGAGGTGCTCCTCGACGTGGTGGTCCGGGACAAGCATGGCCGGCAGGTGAAGAACCTGAAGTCCGGCGAGGTGGAGATTTACGAGAACGGCGTGCGCCAGCAGATCCTCAGCTTCCGTGCGGTGGCAGGCCGCGAAGCGCCGCGCGAGACGCCGGGCAGCGAGACGAAACCGGCTCCCGTGGCGGCGCGGCCGTTGCGGGCGGTCAACCCGATTTGCATCGTTTTCCACAACCTGGATCCGGTCTCCCGAAA
>JBEKWU010000016.1:0-110790 GCA_049512775.1 Bryobacteraceae bacterium | reverse complement strand
CCTCCCCGCATCAAGGCGCCGGCCATGTCCAACGAGGAGGTCGCCTTGGAAATGTAGTGCAGACCTAAGGTATCGGTTCGTTGAAAACAAAGGATCTTGTGCCCGCAACTGCGAAAGTCAGGTTAGCGCCCTGCAGCCTGCACTGAGACTCGGGCAGCCTGGAGCGCCCGCTCGAAGCCGGCGAGGCTGCGCTCGATGGTTTCGCGCGGCACGGTGAGGCTCAGGCGCATGTAACCGCGGCGCCCGAAGCCGGCCCCCGGCACGGCCAGAATCCCCTCGCGCAGGAGCAGGCGGATGAAAGCCTTATCGTCGGGTATCGGGGTCTTGGGAAAGATGTAGAACGTCCCCGCGGGTTTCGGCGCCTCGTAGCCCATACGCTCGAGCGCCTCGCAGAGCAGGTCGCGCTTGGCCTGGTAGGCCTCGACGCTGACCGTCGCTTCCCCGGCCTCGGCCACCACGCGCTGCCAGATCGCCGGCGCGTTGACGAAGCCCAGGACGCGGTTGGTGAAGGTACACGCGTCGCCCAGTTCGCCCCACTCCGCCAGGCGCGGAGAAATCGCGAGATACCCGATGCGCTCGCCCGAAACCGCCATCGCTTTGGACCACGAATCGCAGATCAGCGTGCGGGCGATGATCGCGGCCGGCGCCGGCGCCTCGCGGCCGTCGAAGACCAGCGCGCGATAGGGCTCGTCGCTGAGCACGGTGAGGTCCGGCCAGACGGCCGCCAAGGCCCCGAGCTTGGCCAGCGCCTGCTCGGAATAGACCGCGCCGGTGGGGTTATTCGGCGAGTTGACCACCAGGGCCTTGGTGCGGGGCGTGATCGCGGCGGCGATGCGGTCCGGATCGGGCTGGAATGCTTCGTCGGTTTCGACCGGCACAACGCGCCCGCCGTGGTTCTCGATGTAGAACCGGTACTCGGGGAA
The DNA here is from genome assembly GCA_049512775.1 of Bryobacteraceae bacterium. Taxonomy (GTDB): domain Bacteria; phylum Acidobacteriota; class Terriglobia; order Bryobacterales; family Bryobacteraceae; genus Fen-330. Next base: position 109,867 of record JBEKWU010000016.1, on the reverse strand, counting down.
GTAGGGAACCAGGACGATCGCTTCGTCGCCGGGATCCAGCATGGCCTTCAGCGCCACGTTCATGGCTCCCGCCGAGCCGCCATGAGCACGTGTTCCGCAGTATAGGGCAGGCCCGTGCGCGCGCGCAGCCGCTCGGCGATGGCCTCTCGCGTGGGAGGGAAGCCGGCGTTCGGCATGTAGCCGTGGCGCTGCGGTTCCCCGCCGTGGGCGGCCCGGCCGAGCGCCGCCAGCACGGCTTCGGGCGGCTCCACCTCCGGGTTGCCCAGCGTGAAATCGAACACCCGGTCGGCCCCCCGCTCGGCGCGCAGGCGCGCCCCCTCCTCGAACATGCGGCGAACTCAGGAGGTCTGCTCGAGTTGCCCGGTGATGGTTCTGGCAACGCTCATCTCTGGATGCGCTGGCACACCTCGACGCTCTCCACCACGTTGATGCCGCGCTTCTGCAACAGCTCGATGGCGCGGTCCGGATCGTTGAAGCGGAAGATCATGACGGCCTTGTCGCCGCGGCCGAACGTGAACGCGTACATGTACTCGATGTTCAGTCCGGATCCATCCAGCAGCTCCAGCAAGCCGGCCAGGCCGCCGGGCCGGTCCGGAACCTCCACCGCCACCACCTCGGTCACGTTGGTCACGTAGCCGGCCTCCCGCAGCGCCTTGGCGCCCGCCTGCCAGTCGGAAAGGACCAGCCGCAGGATGCCGAAGCGCTGCGTGTCCGCCAGCGTGAGGGTCCGTATGTCGATGCCGGCGCGCGCCAGGATGCGGCAGGGTTCCACAATCTGGCCCGGCTGGTTCTCGAGGAATAGCGACAACTGATGGATCTTCATGGCTCGCCCCCCAGGCTTCTACAGTCTATCACCCGCCTGGCATGGATCTCGCTCTGCTTCACGTCGAACCCTGCAGGTCGAACCCTGCATTGACGCGCGCCTCCGTGACGGCGTAGACTGCCATAAACAGTCTCACACGGAGGCGCCGTGCACGATCTCATTCAGTGGCTCCAAAAGGAACAGCCGGAAGGCATGAAAATCCTCCTGGTGCTGTTCCTGTCCTTTCTGGTCGGACTGGAACGGGAGGAGCACAAGGCCGATCATGCGTACTCCTTCGGCGGCGTCCGCACCTTTCCCCTGATCGGGCTGATCGGCTACGCCATGGCCTTTCTGTCGGGGGGCCAGGTGTTGCCGCTGGCAGTGGGCTTTGCCGCGGTCGCCGGCTTTCTGATGCTGTCCTACCACCATAAGTTGTCCGCTCCCGCGGCCTCCGGCGTTACCACGGAGATGTCCGGCCTGGCCATATACCTGGTGGGCGCCCTAGTCTATCGCGAGCAGTACTGGATCGCCACCACAGTGAGCGTCGCTAGCATCCTGTTGCTGGAGTTGAAAGGCTTTCTGGAAAGCCTGACCAAGAGGATCGAGCCAGGGGAGATCCTGACCTTCGCCAAGTTTCTGGTGCTCACCACCGTCATCCTGCCCCTATTTCCCAACGAGGAGTTCGGGCCTTTTCGGATCAACCCCTTCAAGACCTGGCTGGTGGTGGTGGCGGTCAGCACGGTCTCCTACGGCAGCTACGTCGTCAACCGGCTGACCAAACAACGCGGCGGCATCATTCTGGCGGCGATCCTGGGCGGCGCCTATTCATCCACCGTGACGACCGTGGTCATGTCGAGAAGAGCGGCCCGCGAGCACCACTCCCATCTTTTCTCGGGCGGGACTCTGGTCGCGTCCGGCATGATGTATCTGCGGCTGGTCGTACTCCTGGCCCTGTTCAACCGGGGCCTAATGGTCATGCTGTGGCCGTCGTTCGTCGCGTTGGGGGTCTTGGCTGTGGGAACCGGCTGGTTCTGGTCCCGCCTGCCGGATGCGAGCGCGCAGGAGGTCAAGAGAGAATATGTCCCGAGGAACCCCCTCGAATTGCGCGCGGCTTTTCTCTTCGCGCTACTGTTTCTCGCCATGCTGACCGCCACCCATCTGGCCGCCGTCTACCTGGGCGCCGCCGGGATCTACACTCTGGCAGCCGTCATGGGACTGGCGGATGTGGATCCCTTCATTATGGGAATGACCCAGTCCGCCGGCGCATCCACTTCCTTGCTGGTGGCTTCCGCGGCGATCGCGATCGCCGCAGCCAGCAACAACGTAGTCAAAGGAGTCTACGCATATTCCCTGGCGGACCGGAAGACAGGCATTCAGAGCCTATGCCTGCTGGTGAGCCTCGCAGCCCTGGGCTTCGTACCGCTGCTGTGGCTGTTGCGGTGATCCGGTCCAGGTTTCCAGCGCCCCCCGAATCCGCTCCACCGCCTCCATCAGGTTCTCGTAAGAGTTCGCGTAACTGAGGCGCAGGTAGCCCTCGCCGTAGGCGCCGAAGGAGGCGCCGTTCAGGCAGGCGACCCCGGCCTCCTGGAGCAGCCGATCCGCCAATTCCCTGGAGCCGATGCCGGTGCCCTCAACGTTCGGGAACGCATAGAACGCTCCGCCCGGCAGCGCGCAGCGGAACCCCGGCAGCCGGTTCAGCCCGGCGCAGAAGGCGTCGCGGCGGCGGCGCAACTCCGCCACCATTTCCTCCACCGCGTCCTGCGGGCCGGTGAGCGCCTCGAGCGCCGCCCGTTGCGTGAAACTCGCGGTACAGGAATTCGAGTTCACCATCAGTTGGTTGACCGCCCCCACCAGCCACTCCGGCATTACGCCGTAGCCGATGCGCCATCCGGTCATGGCGTAGGTTTTCGAAAACCCGTCCAGGATGATGGTCTTCTCCAGCATGCCCGGAAAACTGGTGATCGAGACCGGCGCCTCCCCGTAGACGATGCGCGAGTAGATCTCGTCGGAGAGCACCAGCATGTCGCGGTCGCGCACCAGCCCCGCGACGGCCCGGATGTCGTCGGCGGGGATGATGCCGCCGGTCGGGTTCTGCGGCGAATTCAGGATCAGCAGCCGGGTTCTGGCGGTGATCTTCTGCCGCAGCAGGTCCAGGTCGAAGCAGAATCCGCGCTCTTCGACCAGCGGCATCGGCACCGGCACGGCGCCCAGAAACCGGATCATGGATTCGTAGATCGGGAAGCCCGGGTTGGGGTAAATCACTTCGTCACCGGGCTCCAGCACGGCCATCAGGGGGAAGAAGATGATGGGCTTGCCGCCGGGCACCACCGCCACGTGCTGGGGCCCGACCCGCACGCCCCGCGTCCGGCTGACGTAGGCGGCCACCGCCTCGCGCAGCTCCGGATAGCCCTGGGTGGGGCCGTAGTGCGTCCAGCCCTCGTCCAGCGCCCGGTGGGCCGCCTCGACGATGTTCCGCGGCGTCGCGAAATCCGGCTCTCCAATCTCCAGGTGAATGATGCTGCGGCCCTCCGCTTCGAGCCGCCGCGCCTGGACCAGAACGTCAAAGGCGGTTTCCCCGCCAATCCTACTCATTCGCTCAGCGAGTTTCATATCCCTCCGGATGCGCCCCAAACTGAGTCTTGCCAGTCCCAATTACGGCAACTGGTCTCATATACTTAGAATAGCGCCGTCTATTGGCAGGTTGTATGCGTTCCTGCGGCTACCACGATCCTGTTCCACGTTCCGGGGCTTCCGTGCGTCATCTTGTTGTAGGCGCATGGCTAGCATTGCAGTGTCGATTATGAGCGAGACCGTAGAGCCGATCCTCAGAGATGCGCTCGAATGGCAGAACCGCTTTATTTCCGACAACTTGCGGCGCATCTTCCTGCTGATCTACCGCATGCTCGGCAACGTCGCCGACGCCCAGGACCTCACCCAGGAGGTCTTCATCAAGGCCTTGCAGCGGCAGGACCAGCTCAAGGACGCCGAGAAGGCCGCCCACTGGCTCTCACGCATCGCCACCAACACCGCCATCGACCACTTGCGCCGCCACAGCCGCGTCACTTTCTGCGAGCTCGACAGCCTGCCTGAGCCCGTCGCCAGTTCGCCCTCCGAGAGCCCCGAGCAGGTCCTGCTGCGGGCCGAGCGCCAGACCGTGCTCGAGAATGGTTTGCTAGTGCTCACCGCCCGCGAGCGCGCCGCCTTGCTGCTCCGCGACGTCGAGGGGCTGCCCGCCGAAGAGGTGGCCCGCCAGCTCAACTGTTCCAAGGCCACCGTGCGCTCGCACATCGCCAACGCCCGGGTGAAGTTCCGCCGCTACTTGACCAGGAGGAAGCCGTGACCCACCCCAACGAATCCCGGCTGGCTCTGTACGCCGGAGGCGAGCTGAGCCTGCTGTCGCACCTCCGGATCGCGCTCCATCTGCGCGGCTGCCCCCGCTGCAACCGGCACGTCGAGGAACTGCGCGGCATTCGCGAATGGATGCGCGCGCAGGACCATGCGACGCCCGCCGCGGTCCAGTGGGATTCCATCGCCGGGGAGATGAAGGCCAACATCCGGCTGGGCCTGGCGGCCGGCCGGTGCGTTCGAATCCCGGAGCCCGAGCCGGGCCCGCCCCGATTCCGCTGGCCCGCCCCGGCCATGGCGCTGCCGGTGCTCCTGATGGTGATCGCCGGATGGATCATCGAGAGCGTGCATCCGCCGCTCCAGCCCACCTCGCCGGATTTCATCGTCCAGGCCAGCGCCTCGGGAATCGGCTTCGAGAAGGACGGCCGCGGCTTCACCCTGCTCCAGCCGCGCGAGCAGAACGTCGTGTTTTCCGTGAGAGGAGAGGCCGCCGCGGCCCGCTACGTGGATGCGGAATCGGGCCAGGTGACCATCAGCCATGTCTATGCGCAATAAGTGCGCCGTGTTGGTGCTGGGCAGCGTTCTGGCCGCCTGGGCCCAGCAGGCGCCTGCCTCGCTGAAGGTGAGTCTCCCCGCCGATTCGCCGTTGGCCCTGCTCTCGGTGGATTCGGGCGAATCCCGTTCCGATGCCCGCGGCGGCGCGCTGGTGCTCGATCTGCACGCCGCGCTCACCCTCCGCAATGCCACCCAGCGGCGCATTCGCGGCGTCACGCTGCTGGTTCAGGCCCAGGAATTCACGCCGGGCGGAAAAGGCTCGGTCGCCGTTCCCAGTCTCGACGTGCGGCCCGCGGAGACCTTCCCGATTCGCATCGATCTGCGTTTGCTGCGGCCCCTGCTCGCGGGCGGCGGGCCCCTGGCCACCGTCTCGCTCGATGGCGTGCTGTTCGACGACCTCTCCTTCTACGGCCCGGACCGGCTGAATTCCCGCCGCTCGATGACCGTCTGGGAACTCGAGGCCCGCCGCGACCGCCGCTATTTCAAGTCCGTGCTGGAAGCGCGCGGCCCCGAGGGACTGCGCCAGGAGATCGTGGACAGTCTCGATCGCATGGCCGCTCGCCTCGACGTGCAGGTCGTCCGCCGCGGCCGCGCCACCGTGCTGGCCGCCCAGGAGCGCGAGGTCAAGTTCGCGTTCCTCCCGATTCCCGATTCGCCCATCGAGCCGCTCAGCGGCCTGGCCCAGGTTACCGGGGGCGAGGCCCGCGCGCCCCACATCGAGCTGCTCAACCGCTCCAACCGCGCCATCCGCTATTTCGAAATCGGCTGGATCATCAAGGACCGGGAAGGCCGCCAGTTCCTGGCAGGCTCCGTGCCCGCCTCCAGCTCCGGTCTGGAACTCGCGCCCGGCGCAAAGAGCCAGGTCTCCGAGGATGTCGCGCTGAAGTTCTCGCGGGGGACCGGCCAGCCCGTGGCGATCGATGGCATGACCGGGTTCGTCAGCCAGGTCGAGTTCGCCGACGGCAACTTCTGGATCCCCGCCCGCGCCGCGCTCGCACCTTCCCCCGAGGAGCAGCGCCTGGCCGACCTGTATCGACGCCGCGGCCTGCCCGCGCTGCTCAACGAGTTGAAGAGATTCCCAGAGCGATGACGACCCTTCCCGCGAAGGCAATCGGACGCGCCCCGGAGCGCCTGACGTTGGCTGAGGCCATCCAACTCGCCGGCCAGTTCGTCGCGCTCGAGCTGTACTCTCCCGGCACCACGCCGCTGCGGCTCATCCAAGCCCTCGGCGAGTCCCCCGAGGACTGCATCCGCCAGTTGGCCCAGCGCGGCCTCGACCCCCGCCACTACGAATTCACGCGCCTCAAGCCCCCGTTCTGAAGCGGGCGCCCCTCGAGCCCATTTTCATCCCCAGGAGTGGCGCACTGCGCCATGGCGCGGGCGTGTCCCCAGGCTTTTTTCACGGCGCCGCGAGGGAGCGGTCCGAAGCGGCCAATTCGTGTTAGACTGAAGTGGTTCGGGGCGTGGCTCAGCCTGGCTAGAGCGCCTGGTTCGGGACCAGGAGGTCGGTGGTTCGAATCCACTCGCCCCGACCATTCCTTCCAATCGCTGACGTACAGTTCGCGTGACGAGCCTTCTTGCGCGAAACCAGGGGTTCTACTGTGTTCGGGTCGACCCAACCATCAGAGTTACAAGGACTTGTAAGCTGCGCGGTGCAGCCGGTGGCTGCGCAGAAAGCGGGCATAGTCAGCACGAACTCGCGCGAGGAGCATCCTTGAGCTGGCGTCTGCTGCCGCCCTGTTTTCCGCAAGAACTCCGTCCAGGGCCCAAATCACGGAATCGTAACGTCGCGTAACGTGCGATCCTGAGCGTTCATATCCGTCTTGCTCATCCTGGTCTTGGCTGTCAGGTACTGTCTCCTCACGGCATCCGCGGTCCTGCTTGACCTGGGTCGGATCGTTTTCCTCGCGGCCCGTTCCCACGTCTCCCTCGCCGCGGAGAATCTCTTCCTCCGGAACCAACTGGCGCTCTTCCAGGAGCGGAAAGTCAAACCACGACGGGCGACGATACCGCCCGCTGGTTGATGGCGAGCCTGAGTCGAATGTTCCAGTGGCATGATGCGCTGGTGAATGTGAAGCCTGACAATCCGGGAACATGCCAGCCGCCATGATGCCATCGCGCCGGAGAACGCCGCCCTCGGGCTCGGGTTGGCCGCCGTCCGCCGGAAGCGCACGCGACTAATGCCGACATCTCTCGATCGGCTCGTATGGGCCGGCCTGTCCCACTTTTGGAGCGGTTGGCGCGGTGCGCCGGTCTTCGTTCAACCGGACACGGTGGTTCGATGGTGTCGCGAGCGGTTCCGCAGGTTCTGGGCGCGCTTGTCCCAGTGCTGCGGGCGCCGAAAAGGCAGACCGGCTATAGCGGCCGAGATCCACGTGTTAACTCTGCGCACGGTGGCCGCCAATCCACTGTGGCGGGCACCTCGGATCCACGGCAAACTGAAGATGCTCGGCATCGAAACCTCGGAACGCACCGTTTCCGCATTCTCCGAACGGTCCGGCGAACGCTGTCCCAGACCTGGAAGACGTTTCCGAAGAATCACCTCGGGCAGATGGTCTCGGTCGCCTTCTTCAGCGTGCCAACGGTCACGCTGAAGGTGTTGTCTGTCTTCGTCGTGCTGGCGCTTCGGCGCTCGGCAAAAGTGACCCCACTTTGTTCGCCAAAAGTGACCCACCACCACGTTGAACCGGTGGCCTTTTGCAAGTAAAGAAGGGCTGATTTTTGCCACACGGCGAATCCTGTAGGAGAGGAACCCGCCGGTCTCCGGCATTTGAGCCTTTCGTCGGCGTGGGCGCCTACGGACCCGGATTTGCCTGTCGAAAGGCCGATACCCTGAGGAAGGTCAGGTAATTGGCGTCGTGATAGCTGGCCGCCCCTCCGGCATCGTCGTCGAAGGCTGTTCGCACCACCGCGATGATGTCCCTTCCGTCGAACTGCCAATCGACATACTGAAAAGCGTGCTTGACCGGATCGGGGTGCGCAAGCACGACGCGGTCGATCCGCCAATCCAGTAGATCTCCGGACGACACGAGCGCCAAGGTGTTGCGCACGCTGGCCGGTGTACGCGATAGGGGCGCCGGATTCGCCAGCGCCCAGTACCGACGCGTCTTCGGATCGTAGCGGATCGTGAACTTCTTCGCGCCTCCTGGAAAGTCGGTCAACCGGTCGAACTTGAGCCGGTTTCCGCCCACCCGGACCAGCGCCGCCTTCTCGATGTTGTCCACCCGCAGGATATCGAACAGCACGCCGTTCCGCGCCACGACGGCGTTGCCTTCCAGCCAGTGTTTTCCTTCCGCCGCTCCCACGGGATACGGCAGCCGCGCCGTGAAACGCCAACTTCGGGGCTCCAGCAGATTGGCCTTGACCGGCGCCGAAAGCATTAGCGCCTCGAAGAAGCCCCAAGGACCAGGCGGATGGTATTCCATCGCGCGCCAGATGCGCCCCCCATGAATGGCTACGGTGACCGGAGCCGTGTGATAGTTGAGGTCGCTGGTCAAGTAGGATGGCGGAGTCCACGTCGCGCCGCCGTCGCTCGACTCGCGGATCACAACCCTTCCGTACTCGCACGTGGTGCCCATCAGGTACAGCCGCCCGCGATGCACGAACAGGTTTGACCAGAATTGATCGTGCATTTCCGCGGTCTGCCGCCAGGTCCGCCCGCGATCGGTGGAGCGGAAGACCCGCGTCACCGCCGACGTGGACTGCGTCGAGCCGGGGCCGAAGAAATCGTGGGAGGCGACATAGGCACCGTCGGGCAGGATGGCGATAGACGGCGACCCGATGTACTGCCGCGTCGCTGCCGGTTGGTGATCGATGACCACGCCGGGCGGTCCCGAGGCTCCCTCGGCACTGACCAGCAAAAACATCGCAACCAGCAGCATGGAAGATATTGTACGCCGTTTGGTCTGGGGGCGACTCCGCGCTCAACCTCGGCCGGCTTCGAGCCACTCCGTTTGGCTTTGGGTGCGCAACCGGGCGACATCGTGCGCATGGTGGTGGCCTCTGGCGCACCTGCGGTCACCACCGGCGCAATCGCCGGTCTGACCGGCGCGATGCAAATGCAGATCGCACGCCTTCGGCGTGGATCATATCGCTGGCTGTCTCTTTCGCTCTGGGGCAAATCGTGTTCTTCACGGGGGTCAGTTGAGGTGAGCACAAATGGGTCACTTTTGCCGAGCGCCGAGGTGGCGCACCGGCGGCGCGAAGTTGTGCACTTCAACGTCAATGAGCACCCGGCCGCGGAGCGGACTTCCCGGCAGCTCGTCGAGGCATTCGCCGACCGGGACGCGCCCTGGTACCCGATCCGAGATCGAGACCGCGTGTATGGCAGCGCTGTTCGCCGTCAGCTCGAGTCGCTGGGTGTGGACGAAGTGCTCACGGCACCCCGGAATCCCTGGCAAAATGCATATGCCGAGCGATGGATCGGCTTGATACGACGGGAGTGCCTAAACCACATCATCGTCCTGAACGCTCGCCATTTGAAGCGGACGTTGGCCGCGTACTTTCGCTGTTACCACGAATCGCATCCTCATCTGGCGCTGGAGAAGCAATGCCCGATCGAGCGTCGGGTCATGCGGCACGGCGCGATCTTCGAGATCGCCCAACTGGGCGGCCCTCGCCATCGTTATGAACGTGTGGCGGCGTGATTTTTCGGGCCGGACGGGTTTTTGGCGAAGCACAGGATAATCGTCCGCCTCAGATCCGCATAGAACCCGATGACCGTCGCCGGCAGCCACGAAGCGGGGCGGGTGCGCAAGGCTGCCTGGCAGTTCCACGGGTGTTCGGGCGTGAGCGACAGGTCAGGCGCCGGGAAGAGGCAAAACTCGCGAATCATCGGGATTCACAGGCTACCCGCCAAGGGGGAAGGCCACCTCCAGGAGTGGGCGGCGGTCCGCGAACACGTCTCAAAGTCCCTGGTTCACTTCGTCAAGGAGACGCTCGCCCTCTCAAATCCGAGAAGACGACCGGCGCCAAGCACCCCCCGGTTGCCGTGCGCCCGTCGACGGCGCGGGTCGGACGTTCCCACGACACGCTCCGAGCCCGCCGCCGCGATGTCCCCCAGCACACATTGGAGGCAAGCCCAGATGTCGGTCCCCAGCGTCTTTCCCCGCAAACTGATCCGGGCGCGCGGAATGTCAGCTCGTTTCGCTGCCGCCTTCGATCTCCCTGCCAAATGACTGCAGTGCCAGATAGCTCGGACCAAAGCGGCGGATGTGATCGAGCTGCTTGTCGAACTCGTCGAAGTGACCTTCTTCATCGCCCACGAGCGACTCAAAGATCTGCTTCGACGCGGCATCCGCGTTGGCCGCGCACTCCTGTGCCGACCTGTTGTAGTCCGTCGCACTCTCCTGTTCCATGCTGACGGCTATGGCAAGCATCTCGGCCGGATCGGTGACCGGCTGAACCGAGCCGTTGGCCACCATCTTGACGTCGCCTTTCAGAAAGAGAACCCTCTCGGCGAGCTTCTCCACATGACCCATCTCGGTGATGGCGGTTCGCTTAAACAACGCGGCCAGCGGACGGAAGCCCTGGTCATCGAGATGGAAGTGGAAGTACATGTACTGGTGGACGGCGGCAAGCTCGTCCCCGACCGCCTTGTTCAGCAACTCGATGCTACGCTCTCGACCCATCGCTTTTTCACCTCCAGAGTGGAAATTCGGATCTTCGAAGACCAATTTATCAGTTCATGCCGTGCCATGCCCGGATGTCCGCGGCGTTGGCGCACACTGCCGACCGCTCCCGCCGGGGCACCGCGTGCGGACGCTGCGCTCCCGGCTGTTACCAGTCGTCGTCCGCCAGGTCGGGCAACTCGCTTCCTGCGGCCACTTTGAGCTTCGCGTTCCGGCGTGCCATGCGGCGAATCGCCAGGGCGACCCCTAGAGCGCCCAGCGCTGCTGCAACCCACGGGACGACGTTGGCCAAAACCCGCGCGGCGCCTTCCGGCTCGGTCAGGATCCGAACCCCGTACTTTGCCTTGTAGTAATCGAGGATCTCCCGGTCGGTCTTCCCCTGGCGGACGAACGACGCAATCTCGGACTTGATCTCAAGCGCGACAGGGCTCCGATGCACGGCAACCGTCTCGCTCCAGCAGCACGGAGCCAGCAACGTCTCCTCCAGCCGGGCGATCCGGGCGCTCCTGGAAACCGGCTCGGAGGCCATCGCCGTGGCTGCAATCAGCACGAGCAATATACCCAGATTCATCTTTCAACTCCGCTCTCGTCCTTCCGGCCGCCAGCCCGGTTCATCAACTGGGGTTCCCGTACTTCCGCGACACCTCGATGGTCGGGTCGGAGATGTCCGAAAACGCCACTTGCTCGGTTTTCTCGAATCCTCCGCACGAACGGAATGCGGTTCCAGGTGCTGTGGATCGACGGCGGAGATCGGAACTCGACCGTCAGAGACATCTAGATGTAATCTACAGCTAACAGCATACTCTCCGCCGGCATGGATGTCCAGAGAGTGCCGGAGGCGATGGAGCGGGGAGCTCAGGCGATCCATCGCCTGGCGAGGCCGGAAGCCGTGCAGTACCAGCAAATCGTCGTCCTGGGCGCACGCCGGAGCGTGCGCGAACACAGCCAGTTGAAGGATTAGCACGTGAATCAGGCCAGGCGCAAGCTGTTCGAGATGGGCCGGTCATGCGGGGTGTCCAGTCGAACCGCTCCGAAGCCGGCGCAGTATGTGGGCCTGAGCCACGTTCACCGCCGGCACGTTGCTCCATCCTGTCCGGCCCTGCCGGTCGCCAAGACCGCTACGGGGGCAATGGTCCGGCGTGGTATTCGTGTTGTCGTGCAATCCGCAGAACGGGCTGCGACTTCTGCAATCTGCCGGCGACGCGCCCAACGACCTCGGCGGCGATCTTGTTCGCGGGCAACAATAGATGCTACTTGCACGTAAGGCGAATTTCGGTTAGGCTGAGGAGGTAGCAGACTGAGGAGATCGGATTGCCAAAGACAAAGGGATGCGGGCACGCGGCAAGCTATCCATGTACCTGTGCGATGGGCAATCTCTATCGCTTCGTCGAGCCGGTGGTCCTCCTGCTGCTGAAGAAGAAGGGCCGTTCTTACGGTTACAATCTCGGAAATGAACTCAAGGAGCACGCGATCACCGACGCGGAGATTGAGCGTGCCGCGTTGTACCGCACGCTCCGTCATCTGGAAGGAAACGGGAACGTGGTTTCCGAGTGGGACACCGCGAAGAACGGCCCGGCACGTCGCGTCTACAGGCTGACTCGAAAGGGTGAGAATCACCTGCGGGAATGGGCCACCGTCTTGGACCACGTCGCGAAGTCCATGGCCCGGTTCGTCAGAGAAGCAAATGGGCCGAGGCAGTGAGGGCAGTGCTTCTGCTGCCGGCGGTCCGTCGGGGTGCTTCAGCCTCGGCTCCGCCGCAATTTCAACCACCCACCTTCTGACCGGCGGTTCGATGGGGGCCCGCCGTTGCCGATATTCCCGCGCTTCCCGGCCCGTAGATTCAATGACATTATAGATGTGACCTACATCTATACCGCATGTGACTGACAGCGCGGGTTCCATCCGCGCCTACTTCGACAAACCGCCCGACCGGGAACGGCTTCTGGCCAGGATCGACGAGATTCTCAGCCCGAGCCCCGTATCCTGAAGCGGCCGGCGCAGCCGGATTTCGAGGCAAGCAGATCGGTCGTGCCCCCCGAACCCGCCAGGAGCAGGATGTCGTTCAACTGTGAGCGTTTCGTCCGCACGATTTCGAGAAACACCTCGGCAAACCGGAACAATCCTAACTTCTGCGCTACCCGCCACCGATGCCAGTAGTGTTGGACCGCTTGCGCAAGCCTGGCTGTCTCTCGCTGGAGTTCCGGCCAGTACGGAACCAAATCGTGCCGGCATTGGGGCCCAGCCGGAGGTGTTCCGCCGGTAGCCAACACCTCAGCGGCGAGCGCGGTCGCATTGCACATCGCCGTTGCCGCACAGCGGAGAAACTGTGCGCCGACAAAGAGCAACTCTCCCCGGTGCAACAGTCCCACCTGTTGCATGCACTCATCGGCGAATCGCAGTTCCCGCCGGATGTCCCGATTGACAGCCGCGAAGAACTCCTGGAGCAACAGCGTCTGCCGATTCGCCATACCGTCCGCTCAAAGGCCGCGTTCGAGTGACCCTGGAGTAGGCCTCCATATGCATATTATACTGACAAACACTTTCTGCGGATGAGGGTCCAGGCGGTCGGACCGCGGCCCGCCGGCGGACGCTGCGCCTCCCCGCTCAGCGGGGCGGAGCCGGAACGACTTGTCCGGAACGGATCACGGCGAGGAGGGGCGGGCGGCGGTTCTGGCCGAATTCGTCCCACTCGATGTGGCCGCTCGCGCCCTCATAAGGAGGCAGAGCTGCGATCGCGTCGCGAATCCGGGCGCGGTTCAGGCCCGCCTTGCGGATGGCGGCAACGACGACGTGGACGGAATCGTAAGCGCAAGCCGCCGCGTAGTCGGGCTGGCTGCCGAAGCGCTGGGCGAAGCTCCGCCGGAATGCCGACGCGGGTTCGCCGACCCACGGGAACAGCGCGCCCTCGGCCGCGGTCCCAGCCTGGCCGGCGAAGGAGGCACGGCCGAACAGGGGTCCTCCGGCGACCACACCCGGGAACGCCTCCTCCCGAAGCAGCTTTACCAGGCGGGCGCTGTCGCGCACCTCACGGACGCCGAACCGGCCGTAGCGATTCGAGGAGCGGATGATGCCGATCCGCCTGTGGTCCATCTTCCGGATCATGTAGTCGATCAGCAGGTAGCCCATCTGGCGGTCGTCTCCGATGCAGCGCATCACCCACGGGATGTTCGTCTCGATGAAGGTCGGGTCAGTGTCGCCCGAGTTCATCATGACGAGCTCGGCCTTCAGCGCCACGCGAATCGCGATGTGGCTGTTCGCGCCATCGATGGTTCCGAGGATGGCCCACACCGGATCCCGGTACGCCATCCGGACGATCTCGTTGCCGGAGGCGCCCCACAGGCCGTTGTCGTTCCTGGTGACGAGCTCGAAGGGAATCTTCCGTTTGAGGTAGCCGCCGCGGGCGTTCGCTTCCTCGATCGCCAGCCGCGCGCCCCGCAGCATGTTGATACCGAGCGCCTCCTCGTGGCTCTTGCCGCCGGTGGCGACGGAAACGGTGGACATGATCGGCCCGATGAAGCCGAGCTTGACGGACTTCAGGTCCGGTCCCGGCTCCGGAATTGCCCGGCCCGGGCCGGTGTATTCCATCTGGGTCAGAAAGAAGCGCTTGTATGGCTTCACGCCGCCGTATGGCTCGACATCTTCGCGGGTGTTGCCGTAGTTGGTGTCGATTCTGAGCGGGAGGTTGGGCGTCTGGTACGCGGTCAGCCCGCCGGTCGCTTTCACGACTTGATCGGTGGCGGGATCGTGGAGCACGATCCAGGGCTCGAGCTTCGGATCGGGCGTGTATTGGCCGAGCACGAGCGCGGCGGATGCGAACAGCGGCAAAGCGATACGCCACCTCATTGGGAGCCTCCTTTCGGCGCCGCTTTCGCGGACATCTTCGGGCGCTCGCGCAGGCCGCGGTAATAGCCCTCGCCGATACCCCAACCCAGGCCCTTGGCCGTCGCGAGCCAGACGTCGTTGTCGTCAATGTCGGCGTTGATGATGAAGTTGTGCGGGATGCCGACGGGCATCTCGACGGTCTCGAGCACTTCTTTGTCGCGCGTGACGATCGCTTTCCCGCCTTGGCCCGTCGGATCGCGCGTGTACGCAACCCAGGTGTTTGTCGCGAAGTCCGCGATGACACCCGCGCCCTTGTCCGAACAGAACCAAGCCTCGTCGGAGCTGCGCGCCTTCACGTTGTTGTGGAAGTCGCTCGGCAAGCCGGAGTCCATGTTCTAGTACCCACGCCAGTTGCGGCTGTCGTACCGGCACCCGCCGAAGTATGCCGACACCCACAACACTCCTTCGGCCTGTTGCGCGCCGGTCGTGATCACGTGTATGATCCCGTCGTCCCGGTACAGATCGATTTCCATCTCGCCGTCCGGGTCCAGGTAGTCTTTCCAGCGGTTCGCCTTGGTGTCGTACTCCAACACGCCGCTTCCCCAAATCGCCAGGAACACCTTGTCCGAGCCGTTGTAGCTGGCGTTGTAGTTCCAGATCTCCTCCATCGGCGCGTTCTTTTCGGTGAAGATGGTCCACTCATGGGTCTTGACATTGAACCGGCTCGCTCCGGCCGTCGTCGCGGCCCAGACGTTGTCGTTTTCGACGGCCACGCCGTAGACGACATCATTGACGAGGCCGCCGTCGAGCTGGTGCCGGTGGTCGAAGCGGCCGCCGCTGAACCGGGCCAGGCCGCCGCCAAACAACCCGAGCCAGACATCGCCGGTCTTCTTATCCACGTCGATGGCGGTGACGGCGCGGAACGGCAGCCCGTCCTTTTCGGTCCAGCTTTCGATCTTGCCCGTCCGCTTGTCGAGTACGGCCAGGCCGTCCTCGGTCCCGATCCACACCCGCGGGCCGTCCACCTTCACGGCGAAAATGTGATCGTTTGGAAGCCCGTCGTCGACGGTGAACTGCTTCCACTTGGTGTAAACGTAGGGCAACTTCAGATTCGCGCTCTGCGCGGGCGGGCCGCCGGCGAAGGCCAAACCGGCGGTCGTGCCCAGAGCGATTGAGGCTGCGATTCTCATCTTCCCCTCCTCACAGCGTTCTGAGGTCACCCCGATCCTCCTGTCAAATGATCCCGGCTGCGCGGTGGAGTATATCGATGAACCTCAAACCCCCAAGTAATGGAAACCAACTCGTGGGATTCCACTACCGCGAGCCGGCCTCCACGAAAACAGAGCAATCTGCTTCTAACTGTAAATTACATCTATGCTGACACAGGTCTCCGGGGAGGGCAAGAGGGGATGGCAAGTCGCTCGCTGAACTGAGCCACGCGGGACGGGAGCAGCCATCGACCTGCCTCGTTTCCCGGGCGATGCACACGGCCATCTCCAGTGCCTACTCGTAACTGAGGCGTGGATCGAGCTGCGAGCGGTAGGCCAGTTTAAGGTCCACCTCGCTCACGGAACGGGCCCCTCCCACGCATTCGGCAACGGCTTCGTCCGTCCCAATACTCCAAGCGATGCGGATCGGCGAAGCCGCGGCCGGCCAGAGCGCGGACGAAGTTCACCGTCAGGGCGGCTCGCTCGTAGCCACGCAGCATCGGGTGAGGGTCGGGCGTTCGGGCCGCCGGAGTGAATTGGGACCGGTTGATGAGGTCGCCCCGGTAGCTGGGCAGCGTCATACCGTTGCGCCTCTCGAACTGTTCCGACCGCGGTTTGGCGTACTGGCCCGCAAAGCGGCCGGCACGGACGATTCGCTTCTAAACGCCATGGGCGAGGACGAGGCTCATGTGCGACAGGACCTTGAGCTTGTTCGCGATCGTCGATGAGTAGCAGGCGTCGAGGTTTTCCGCGCAGTCCCAGGAGGTAACCAGCGGCGGGAGTTTGGAGATCTCCTCGACAATCCGATCTGCCTCCGCCCCATCGGGAGAATCGACCATTTGGGCGGCGGGCCTCGCTTTCCAAGAGGTTGGAGATCAATCCATCATGATCTGCCGCGAAAGCTGTAGTTTACACCTAGAGGCGATATACTACCAGTGAATTAGTAGAAATCCACTACATACAAATTCGCGATCTTGAGGTATTCTTTTCGTGCTCGGACATTCTTGGGCAGGCATGGTGACGAGTCGAATCTCGGTGCTCCTGGTCGAGGATCATAGTCTCCTTCGGAAGGAGTTGCGAAGAACACTCGACGATGATCCCGAGATCGTGGTCGTGGGCGAAGCCGCTAACGGCGCCGAAGCCGTGGAACTGGCTGAGCGACTGGTCCCGGAGGTCGTGGTGATGGACCTGGCGATGCCGGTGATGGACGGCATTCAAGCCACGCGACGGATGTTGGCGCAAAACCCCGGCACTGCGGTTCTGATCCTAAGCATGAACGCTCAGGAGAGTTGCATTCGGAAGGCCTTCCATGTGGGCGTCAGGGGCTACGTTGTCAAGGGCGCCGCGAACCTCGACCTCGCTGCCGCCATCAAGGACATCGCGACTGGCAAGCAGGTCTTGAGCTGCGGAACTGCCGGCTCGTGACCTGCCCCTGCTTCTGCGCGCGCCGGGAAGCCAGTTCCGCCGCGAACGTTCGTGAGCGCCGGACCCGCCAGCCCGTGTCATCCCAGATCGCCTGCAAAGAAGCAAGGAGTGCGAATTTGAACGGGTTTGTCACTTCCACTCACCCAGGATCTGTTCCGCACCACAGCCGTTTGCCTCGGCTTCCAGGGTAGCGTGGGCGATGCCCCATTCTTTCCGCAAGAACTGGCGCACGTCAGCGGCGATGGATTCCGCCTCGCACAGGTCCATCAGGCCGACTTTCATGTGCGCCGTCAGTGCGCACTGGCGTGGTCCTAACTCCCAGGCATGGATGTGGTGCAGTTGAACATTGGGGAATCTCCGCGACACCGCCTCAGCCACATCCTGGACGTCCACTCCAGCGGGTGCGGCCTCCAGGAGGGTGTGCAGCGATTCCCAAACAATCGATACCGTGCTTCGAAGGACAACCAGACTTATCAGAATCGCAGCCGCCGGATCGACGCGCGCTCCTCCGGATGTCCGGGCAAACAGCGCTGCGATAATCACAGCCAGCGAGGCGAGCGCATCCTGTAACAAATGCAGGAAGGCGCTCTTGACGTTTATGTCCTCGGTCCGGTGTCTCCGGAGCAGGAAGACAGAGGCAGCGTTTGCCAGAAGCGCGGCACTCGCGGCCGCCAGCATCAGCGAAGCCCGCACCGGCGCCGGATGAAACATCCGGCCGACGGCCTCACGAGCGATGAGAACGCAAACCGCAATCAGCGCCGCCGCGTTGAGCAGCGCTGCCATGACCTCGGCGCGCTTGAAACCATAGGTGTGCCGCAGCGTTGGCGGGCGCCGGCCCAGCCGCCGCGCGAAAATCGCGAATCCGAGCGCTCCGACGTCGGCCAGGTTGTGGGCCGAGTCGGCCAGCAGCGCAACGCTGCCCGCCCAAATTCCTCCGGCGAATTCCACTAGTGCGACAGCCAGGTTCAGAACCGCACTGGCCCACAATCGCCGGTCAAGGCCGCGTGCTTCCAGGTTGTGGTGATGATCTGCCATCACAGTCGCCGTCGATCGCGGGCATACCTGGTCTTCGACGGGAGCCGGCACGGCGTCCCCGGCAGGGACCCTCGCGTCCGCGCTGCAACACGGCAGTCCCTCCGGCTACCATGCCGCCCGGGTTCGGCAAGCATGTACTATAGTACATCTAGATGCTCTATGCACCATTCGCTCGGACGCGGATGCGTGCGTGCGAGAATTGCGCGGTTGAGAGCCGGCCAAGTCCGGAACCCGTTGGCAGGCCGTGCGATCCATGCTGGCATTTGAGTTGCGCCGACCCAGTCTGGAGGTAGTCATGAAGAACATCCTTCTCGTGTCACTTGCCGGTTTCGCCGGAATTGGAACGATGGCATTGGGCCAGACGCCTGCCCGCTCATTTCATCGCAAAGGCATTCAACCCGTTCAACCGCGTGAACGTCCGCGCTGTGAACCCGAATTTCACGCGCGCCGGTGAGCCGCTCGCGGCGCACGATCCGCGGCAACTTCACGCTGGCATTCAACTGCGTTTCTGATATGGGGACGGCGCAGGACCCCCCCCTTCTTCAGCAGCAAAAGCACCGCCGGCTCGACAAACCGGTACAGGTTTCCCCGGGCGCCTGTGCACGCATGCGCTCCCCCGTGCCTGTGGCATACGCGGCCGGGCAACGCCCAGCTCCTCGAATTCCGGGGATGTTCCTTATAAGTGTATACTACACCTATGTGGCTGTTTTCGAACCGCAAAAAGCGCCGCAGGGTGCCCTGCGCGCTTCTGGCCGGCATTGCCGCCGCGCACCTCCAAATCGCCGCCGCCGACGCCCGTCTGCTTTCGATACGGCCCGCTCGAAGATCTCGTCGATGATCGTTGACCGCCTCCCTAATGCAGGCGGCCGGCTCCGTTCATCGTTCCGGCGCCGGCGAGCTCCCGCGGAGTTGCTTGCGCTCCCCTTCCGTCAAGCCTTCACCCGGACCCCGAACCCGTCCGCCCGCCAGTCCCATCATGTCCCGGGCCGCCGTCAGGATACCGGCGTACACATGGCCGGCTGTGAAGCCCGGCAACACCCACGGATCCCGTCCGCGATTGCGCGCACAGACCGCCGCGAACTCGTACAGCGGGCCGATCTTTGCGATGCTCTCTCTCACTTTGCGGAAACCGCCGGCGCCAGCACGAAGCGCCTGCCCCGACAGCGCTCGACGAGGAGGCTCGTGTCCGCCTTGAGACCCTCCAGATCGGGACTGCCGTCCCGACTCCTTGGCGTCGCCTGCACGGCGACGACTGTTTTGATCCGCTCTCGCGTCTGGAGTGAGCGCCGTACATCCTTCCTTCGCTATGAAGTTAAGTGAAGCCCAGCGCGACTGCCCCGGCTAACAGGCCTGCAATCGGGTTCACTGCCTCGATCTTCAGGAAGTCCCTCCTGAAGTCGGCCAGCAGCGGCAACATGCCGTGCCCGTCCTGGACGACCGAATTGGCCAGCAGGATGCCGAACGGAATCGCGCCCTTCGCGTACAGCGTGACGAAAATCAAGTGGGGTCCGGACTCGGGGATCAGGCCCACCAGTCATGCCAGCAAGAGCAGAATCCACTGGCCCTGCCTGGCGGCTTGATCGATCCGCAAAAGCGTGCTCAGCGGGCCAACGGCCGCCAGCGCTCCGAGAGTCCAAAGGAACACCCTGGGCGCATGTCTCGGCACCACGTGGTTCCAAAGGTGCGCCTCCAGAAAGTGGTCGGGAACCGTTGCTACCACGAAAAGGGCCGTCGAGGAGACCACGAGCGGACTGCCCCGGATCCAATCCCACTCGCGCGGTCCAATTTGTCCCGACAGCATTCCTCCGGCGAACAGCGCCAGGCTGATGGCGAGAGCGCCTCTTGCCGGGCTGCATTGCTTCCACTGAGCCGGGAGGCGGCCGCGCGGGAAGCACTCGCACCGTTCGGCCGCGTGCAGCGCCAGCGCCTTGCATCGAACGGGCGGCAACGCCGCGCGCCGCCCTGCCACAAAGTCCACGGCCATGCCGGTCGGGATTCCGATGGTGGCGAGGATCGGGATGAGGAGCAGAGCCTGCCTGGGAATCGGGGCCAGCATGACAAAGGCCTCGTCCCCACTCGCGGCGGCCATCGCGGCTGCCACGGCGCCGAGACTCGGCAGGCCGTGCGAATACATCGCCACCACGGAAAAGGCGCCGAGACATCCGGGGATCGCTCCCAGACCGGCGGCCAGCACGCATGGACGCCAGCCGCGGCGCAAGAACCGCTTCTGCCAGCTCCCGCCGGTGAGCACGTTGAAGTATTCGATGAGCAGCATCATTGTGGCGACGAATCCGGTGATCATCAGAGCGTCGCGAAGCACCGATGTCATTGCCCTCCCATCGACTACTCGGGCTGGTTCCCTTGCTCTTTGTCGAACCTGCCGTCGGCGACCGAGCGCCGTCCGGTGGCCTGGTCGAACCAGCCCGATTTCTTCACCGAATGGCAGTCGAATTCGGCGATGTAAGGCTTAATGTCCAACAATGGTGTCCCATCCACGATGTCAATGTCGGCGACTTCCAGCGTGTTGCCCGTAACGCGCAGCAGGCGCACCGATGACATTCCGATCGCGTTGGGGCGGGCAGGCGCGCGTGTCGCAAACACTCCACGCTCGCAATCGTCGAGGAACGGCGTGACGAGCAGCCGTGGCTCCGGCGCCCGGTCGAGCCAATAGATCAACCAGATCCGCTCAAAACCATCGAGATCCTTCAGCCCGTCCACATACTCATCGAAGACTTCGACGGTCCCCCCGGCGCCGCCCGCCCGCGATGGTTGAATGGGAGTCCCTGCTGGCTCCCGGAAAGGGCTCCTGATTCTGCCGATGGCCTTGAAACGGACCTCGTTCACGCGTTAACCCTCCCAGTACAAAATGTGAAAGACGCACCGGTGAAGCACTCCACGACCCTCTCGCCGAGCAGGCTACGCAGCTTGGCGATCGGTGCATCGCCAGTGCAATGACACGGGGCCACGACCTGGATCTGGTATCGGTCGAATGCTGCGGCGGTCTGCGTGATTCGATCTTCGGAGGCTGGGGCCAGGTGCATGGCTCCAAGAACGGCATGGATGGATGGCTTCCCGGTCAACTGCGCGACGTAATCCATCGTGTTGACGATACCCGAATGCGTACAGCCGAGCACAACGACCAGACCGGTTTGGGATTCAATGCAAAGGGCTTGGTCGTCCATCAAGAGATCTGCCTGCGCGTAGCGCTCGACGAGAAAAAGGGCCCGCCCGTATCCTCAAAGGGCGTCCGGCGAGGGATCTGGCCGGTAACGAACACACCGGAGCTGACCTCGGTTGGCGACCGGGTGGCTACCAGGCGGCAACTGCCGTTCAAGAGATACCTCCCCGCCCGATCCGGGATGCCAATCGCTTTGTGAGACGGAGTGGGCATTCGCGAGTATTTCGCTTCGAGAGCCAAAGGGTGCAGATAGACGGCAGATTCCGCACCCAGGCTCGGGAGTTCGGCCAGGCCACCCGTATGGTCATAGTGACCGTGACTGAGCACAACAGCGTCCGCGCGCTCCAGGTCAATCCCCAGACGCCCCGCGTTGGGTTTGAGCGCCTGGCCCTGGCCGGTTTCGAACAGGATTCTCCGGCCATCGGCCTCAATCCACAGCGACAGCCCGTGCTCCGCCAGAAGGCCGGGCTCCCGTGCGATGTTATCGACAAGAACAGTGATGCGTAGGCTCCTGATCATGACCGCACGCCGTTCCTTTGCTGTCGCAATGGCCCGCGCGGCGGCCGGCGGCGGCCTCCGACGCGCTCTCTTCGATGCGGCGGACGACCTCCGAAAACGCACCCTTTGCCGGCCCGGATGCGCCCGTTGCGAACGGCTTGCCGCAGTCGCCGCCGCAGACGATGCCGGGGTCAATCGGTATGCACCCTAGAAACGGAACTCCCATTTCCCGGGCAAGACCCTCTCCACCGCCCCTCCCGAACAGGTTGAGCGAAACTCCGCACTGTGGGCAGACGAAGCCGCTCATGTTCTCGACGATGCCCGCCACGGGCAGCCCGACTTGCTGGCAGAAGGTGATGCAGCGCCGAACGTCGGAGACTGCAAGCTCCTGCGGGGTTGTCACGATCACCGCCAACGCCGCCTGCCCAACCAACTGCGCCACCGACAAGGGCTCGTCCCCGGTGCCGGGCGGACAGTCGATGACCAGGAAGTCCAACTGACCCCATGCCACGTCCGACAGGAACTGCCGTATGACCCCGAATTTCAAGGGACCACGCCAGATGACGGCGTCGGTCCGCTTGGCGAGGAGAAAACCGATCGACATGACGGCGAGGTTCTCGCCGACCGGTACCGGCAGCAGGGATGTGCCATCCGTCCCCAGCGTGGTACCCTCCAGACCCATGAGCCGCGGGATGCTGGGGCCGTGAATATCGACGTCCAGCAACCCCACCTTGAAGTGGTCCGCCGCCAGGGCGGCCGCGAGATTCGGGGCGACGGTACTCTTCCCGACGCCGCCTTTACCGGAGAGCACGACCAGTTTGCGGCCGATCTGCTCCATGCGCTGGTGCAGCCGGCGTTCCTCCTCCTGCTTTGAATCCGGATCGGCTTTCGCGGGCGTTTGCTCCGATGTGACGGCCATGGATCCCGGTTCCTTATCGAATGAACTCCAGTTTCGCCAGCGCTTCGTAATAAGACGGCTTGGCGAGTTCTCCCGAGTTGAACGCGGCGGCCTGCCGGCCGTCGATCAGCGCAACGGCGTATGGGGGGTCGGCGAATGTAAACGTCCGGCGCAGCCTGGCGGCCTCCAGCGAGACGCCCGCCTTTAAGCCGGCATCGTTCAGGAAGTCCCTCGCGAACCGGGCTTGCGACGTTGGCAGCGCGACGATCCGCGTGGACCTCCAGTCCCGCCGCGACATTTCCCGCGCCACCATCAGGCAGTGCGAGCACTCGGGGTCGAAGAAGTACAGCAGAACGCGGCCGCGGTGCAGGGATTGAACACGCCCGTCCACCTCGACCGACAACGGGGCCACGATCCGCGCGTACCGAGCCACGGAGAGTCCGTAGGAGCAGACCGTCATCGCCGCCACCCCGGCCAGGACGCCCGCGGCCATCTTCAGGCCGCGCGACCGCCGTGCTCCCCAGCCCGCCCCCACCGCCAGAAGAAGCATCGCGGCGTCTCCCGCAAAGAACCCGGGACCGACCACCCGGCGAATCCACGGAAAGCAGTTGCAATCGTCTCCCAGCAAGCGCTGGTAGAAGACCCCGATGTAAGCCATGAAAGCCACCAGCATGGCGGCCGCCAGCCAGGCGCCCCACCGCCGCAACCGGGGCACAAGCAGCAGGATGGCGGTGAGCGTTTCGCCCGCGCCTACCAGCATCGCGGCCGCCATGCTCCACGGCACGGGCACCAGAGACTGCACCATGCGCTCGGCGGCGCTGGGCAGATCCAGGAGCTTCCAGAGCCCCGAAACCAGGAACAGCGCGGCCAGAAGCCAGGCGCACAAAGGACTCGCCAGCCTCCTCCACCGCCCCAACTTGGTCTCGGATGCGTTGCGTTGGATGTCCGTCAGTGTCTCCATCGGCGGGCGAAGCCTCTCCTCTCGGACGCCCTCTCGGACGCGCCAAATTGACGAGCCGCTGAGAGAAAGGATATCATAGATGTGATTTGCATCTACACTCCCCCATGCGGCGCCGCGGAGAAAGCTCCACGCACTGGCCTGCTCCCGTCGGATCCATGCCGCTGGACCCGGTGGCGTTTGCCCCGGTGGCGATCCTCGCCGGGTCGGCTGCACTCGGCTGCTGCATGGCCTGGACGTGGCTGTGGGCGGCCTCTGGCTTCCTCCTGCTGGCGCTCGGCTTCTTTTTTCGGGACCCGCGGAGAACCCCGCCTGGAGATCCCGGCGCGGTCGTCAGTCCGGCCGACGGACTGGTGCTTCAAACGGATGTGAGTCACCCGCCGGAAAGCGGCCCGGACGGAGGGCTCTGCGTCGCGATCTTCCTCTCATTGTTCGACACCCATGTGAACCGGGTCCCGGCCGATGGAGTCGTCGTGAGCGTGACGCGCCAGCCCGGCTCGCATTTCCACGCGCGCGTGAAGAGGGCCTCGAAAAACAGCGGGAGCCGTATCGTCTTCGAGTGTGGCGGCGGCCGGATCGTAGTCCGGCAGATCGCTGGTCTTCTCGCGCGGCGGGTGATCTGCCGGCTGGCGCCGGGCCAGTCAGTACGCCGGGGTCAGCGAATGGGCATCATCTGTTTTGGTTCCCGTGCGGAGGTTTGCCTGCCTGGAGGCGCCGAACTCGCGGTCGTCCCCGGTCAACGAGTGAAGGCCGGTGTGACGATCATTGCGCACTTGGCTAACTAAGGAGAACAACCATCATGCGATTCGCAATCCCTATAGCGAACGGGCTGCTGGCCCAGCACTTTGGACACTGTGAACGGTTTGCGTTCCTCGATGTGGACAAGGCGACAAACAAGATCGTCAAATCGACGGAAGAACCGGCGCCGGAGCACGAGCCCGGTCTTCTGCCTCGTTGGCTGCACGAGCGCGGCGCCACGATTGTGATTGCCGGTGGCATGGGCGCCCGGGCGCGGACTCTGTTCGAACAAGCCGGAATCGACGTGCTGACCGGAGCGGAAAGCCGGGCGCCCGAAGCCATCGTACAGGACTACCTCAGCGGCCGGCTCGTCACCGGGACGAATTCCTGCGACCATTGACAGCGATTGGGGAGACGGGACTCGTGACCATCGCGCAAGGCCAGCCCCGGGCGACGCCCAACGATCGCTGTTTTGCGTGCGGCGACCGCAATTCACGCGGCCTCCGGCTTTGCTTCGCGCCGGACGGAGATCGTGCTGTGACTGCGGTTTGGCGGACCGATGCGGTTTGGGAAGGCTTTCGGGGCGTCATTCACGGCGGCATCGTCTCTACCGTGCTCGACGAGGCGATGTCGAAGGCGGTTGCCGCTGCCGGAATTCCCGCGCTGACCTGTGAGCTACACGTAAGGCTGCGCCGGCACGTTGCGGCGGCCGAGCAACTCCAAGTTTCCGGGTGGGTGGTTGAGAAGCGGAAACGGAGGATCGTGACCGAAGCGACCCTGAAAGACCGTAACGGCGTGGAGCGAGCCCATGCCTGGGCAACCTTCCTGGCACTCCAGCCGTGACTGTGGCGAGGTTGCGCGCCAGTGGTCGTGCAAAAATGCAAGATCACCCGTGGCGCGTGCGCCCGTCCACCGGCGGCGTTTTGATTTCAAGCGCTTTGAGTTTTCGGTAGAGCGTGCTCGCGTCGATCCCCAAGTCTCGGGCGGCGCCCTGGCGGTTGCCGTTGTGGCGTTGGAGGGCCGCCTCGATCAGATGCTTCTCCATCGACCGGAGACTCATCGGGCCGCCTGGCGCAGCGGCCGGCGGGCCGGATGAGCGAAGTTCGGTGGGCAGATGCCGCAGCTCGATCAACCCACCGCGGCACAGAACGAAAGCCTGCTCAATGATGTTCTCCAGCTCCCGCACGTTCCCGGGATAATCGTGCTCCATGAGCCGTACCAGTGCTTCCTGGGAAACGCCTGCAATCTCCTTCCCCTGAAGCCGGTTCAATTTGGCGACAA
The DNA here is from genome assembly GCA_049512775.1 of Bryobacteraceae bacterium. GTDB lineage: Bacteria > Acidobacteriota > Terriglobia > Bryobacterales > Bryobacteraceae > Fen-330. The sequence goes on along the minus strand of JBEKWU010000016.1, from coordinate 84,494 downwards.
GATGGTCCATCAGCAGCGGGATGTCCTCGCGCCGTTGCTTCAGGTCGGGGAGTCTCAAATGGATCACCCGAATGCGATAGAACAGATCCTCGCGGAACCGGCCTTCGCGCGCCAGCCCGGCGAGGTCCTTGTTCGTCGCAGCCACGACCCGCACGTTGACTTTCACCGCTTCCGTGGCGCCCAACGGTTCGATGTACCGCTCCTGCAACACCCGCAGCAGGCGAACCTGTGTCGCCGGCGAGACATCGCCGATTTCATCCAGGAAAATCGTCCCACCATCTGCCAGTGCGAAACGGCCGGGCTTGTCGCGCCGCGCATCCGTGAACGCCCCGGCCTTGTATCCGAAGAGCTCCGATTCGAGCAAGGAATCCGGCAAGGCGGCGCAGTTCACCGCCACGAAGGCCTTCTTCTTGCGCGATGAGAGGTTGTGAATCGCGCGGGCGAAAAGCTCCTTGCCGGTGCCGCTGGCGCCCTCGATCAGGACCGTGCTGTTGCTCGCGGCGATGTCTGGCAGGATCTCAAACAGGCTTCGCATGGCCGCGCTCCTCCCGACAATGTCCTCGAACGTGTACCTCGATTCGAGCTCCTTCCGAAGTTGTTCAACGTGACTGAGGTCCTGAAACGTCTCGACGCCGCCGGTGACAGCTCCATCGTCGTCCTTTAGCAACGCCGTCGAAATCCGAATGGGAATTCGTTCCCCGTCTGCGCTGATAATATTGGCGGTAGCGTTGATGATGGGCTTGCCAGTAGAAAAGGTGCGCTTCAGGGCGCAAGCTTGCTCGCAGATGCTGGCGCGGAAAACGTCGCAACAGGGCTTGCCGATCGCGTCCTGCCGGCGAACCCCCGTTATCCGTTCGGCGGCTCGATTGAATGCGGTGATCCGCCACTCCTGATCTACCGTAAAGACGCCCTCGTTGATCGAATCGAGGATGGGGTCGCGATCGAATATCACACCTAAGTGTAACTTACACTATTGCAACTTGCAAGCCGGATGGATCTGGCCATTGCAGTCTGCACGATCCTCTGGCGAGGCCGGCAGCCGGGCTGGATTCCACACCGGTGCAGGCGCGCCCTGCCGGGCTGGCTGAATCGTTCGCGCGCACGCGGCGCCTGGACCGGTACGCACGTGATCTTGAAGACCGGCCGGGGAACACTCGACGTGCGCCTGGGCCCGTCGGACTTCTTGGCGAAGAAGCGGCTCACCTTGTCAAAAGACGATCAGATCGAAGTCGCAGGATCCATCGAGTCCACGATGAAAGGGTGACGTCGCAGGTGAATGCAGCGAAGATGCACGATCGCTAGCGTCCGGCTTGCGGACCGCCTCCTCGCGCAAGCTGATGGCTTTTTCACACTGCTGCCGGCCGCATTTTTGCCCCGAGGTGCATGGCATCCGCCTTCAAGCGCCTCCCCCAGGGCCTTCCTTCCTCCCCATGCCGCCGCCTCCGTAGCGCGCACCCGCGGCGCTCCAGAACCGCCGGCCGAACCGAGTCACAACTTGAGCGCGGCCGCTGGCGCCGAGCTTGCCGAGTACGTTGCAGACGTCGCCGGACTTCCAGCGCTCCAGCGTTCGCACCAGATCCTCCTCTTCCATCGGATGGCGGGAGATCACGCCGATGACAGCGTCAACCAGATCCCCGGACTCCGACAGATCGACGCCTTGCGGTATTGGAGGGAGAATTCGAGCAGCCGTGCCAAGAATCGCCTCCGCTCGCGCCAGCCCGCCCTCGTCCGCGGGTTCCACCCAAGGTTCGGCTGGAGGCCGAAGCGGCAAGCTGATGTGAACCTCATCCGGCTCGACGCGGGACAGAACGGAGACGAGTTCGTTGAGCGCCGCCTCGCCATCGTTGAGATTCTTCACCAGCATGACCTCGGTCCACAGCTTACCGGCGTAGTTCCGGCGGAACTCCGCCAGGCCATCGACGAGCCGCTTGAACGTGAACGCTGGATGCGGGCGGTTGACGGCGCGGAAGAGGGAATCCGTGCCGGCATCGAGTGAAGGAAGAACGGCATCGGCAGAGGACAGTTCCTCTCTCACTTCCGGCCGGTAGAGCAGGGAGCCGTTCGTGATCACTGCAACTGGAATGTCGGTCGCGGCCTTTACCTGCCGGATCATCCAGCCCAGCCTCTCGTGCAGAGTAGGTTCGCCCGAGCCGACGAAGGTCACCCAGTCCACCTCGCCGGACCGGTGGGCTTCGAGCGCGCGACGAACCTCCTCGACAATCTGCCGGGCAGGCGCAAAGTTGCCGCGCTCGCCGGTTAACGGGGCGGTCCGTCCCAGCTGGCAGTAAACGCAATTCCAGTTGCACGTCTTGAGCGGAATCGGATCGATTCCCAGAGACCGGCCCAACCGTCTCGACGGCACCGGCCCGAACACATACTCCATGATCCATTGTCCTTCACGGGTGAGGTGCAATCGGATGGCCATTGGGTGCGTCCCAGCGCCCTGCCGCATGACTTTGATAAATGGCTGACTTCGTCTTCACACGTTGCGTCGGCGCTACTCCGGGCCGACCGCGGAGTGGCCAATCTGCAACCCACCAGACGGAGAGCTTCTCCCGCAATTGCGGGAGGATGGCACGCGGTCTGTGCAACCAGCGTGGGAATGTCCGGCCATCCAAGTGCATGGCACTCCTATCAAGAGAGAACCGAGTGGAGGTTGAGATGCCAGGTTCGGTAAACTTCTCATTTCCGGCAGATCATGACCTTGGATCGCCCGGCCGGAGCCATCACCTTCTCGACACTCCCGAAGTAGCTTTCCAGGACCTCCTGCTCGTGGCGAAGGAAGGTCACGGCCCGTCCGGCGCCGATGATGGCGAGGCGGAGGTAAAAGAGGACTCGCAGGAAGAGCTTCGGAGGCACGTCATGTTCCATCATGAGGAAGGCTCCCTGCGGCCCCAGGACACGAATGATTTCCTGCAACACCCGCTCCCGCGTCTCGCCCTTGAGCTCGTAGAAGGCATGCGAACAGGTGACCGCGTCGAAAGTGCCGGCTACGAAGGGAAGGCTCCCCGCGTCGGCTTCCACCAGATGGACGTTGGGAAATGTGCTGGTCTTTTCGTGGGCCACCCTCAGCATGCCGCTGCAAAAATCCACGCCGACAACGCGCCCGAGACGGCCGACCTTCGCCTGCAAGTGCAAAAGGAGAGTAGCCGTACCCGTGCAGACGTCCAGCACCGAGCCGCCGTTCTGCACCGGCAGCCGATCGGCAAGGAACTTCCTGGCCAGACCCTGCGTGTCGTGGGAATGGAGGGCGACAAAGCGGTCGTAAAACCTTGAGAACTTGTCGTAGTAAGTCCTTCTCATGCGTCTCATCGCTCTTCCCTCGCACGCAAAACGCCCTTTTCGCCGGGCTCCGGCTCGGTCACTCGGCCGGCCTCTGCCTGGGGCCGGGAGAAAATCAGCGCTGCGTCGGCTCCCTCGCAGTCGTGGCCCTGTAGCAGCCTCTGTCGGAGCCGTGAGCGCCGGCGAGCATGCCCTGAACTATATCGACCGCGTCCCGCACCAGCTTCCTGCATCGCGACTCGAAGAGCCCTTTCTGGCGCGCCTCTGCCAGACCCTCGGGTGTGCCGATGTTGCAGCCCAGCAGCTCGGGGCAGAATGTCGAACCATGCCGCTCCTCAAATGCACGCATGAAGCGCAGGGATGCTTCGTAGGTCTTCTCCTTCTCGGAACGGTTCTCCTCCGGGCTGATTCCACGCTGCCCCAAGCCAATTGCCATGATGGCCCCGGTCACACAGCCACATGTCCGCGCCGAGCGCGCCAGCCCGCCGCCGAATCCCGCCGCGATTCTCAACGACACAGTGGGATCGATATTCCACGGCTCGGCCAGAGCCGAAAAAACCGATTGCGAACAGGAGTACCCCTCCCGGAAACGCGCCTCTGCGATGTCTGCCAGGTCCATGACGATCCTCTCCGCGCCCGTAGACTGTCCATACTCACATCTTCTGGTTCAGAAGCCCGGCGATGGCCGAGCGCGGTTCCTACTCGACTGTCCGGCCCACCTGCATTTTCCGGGAATCAGCCGCGCTTGTCCAACAGGGAGGACCGGCGCGGGCGCCAGCGCCTCGTCACCTATCAGTGTAAAATACATCTATAGCCCATGGCGGCCCTCATGGACGAGAGGACAGTTCCACGATGCATACGCCGACCCATATCGCCTTCGAAACGCGCCGGCTTCACAAGGCCATGGACCTCAAGGACGAGCGCTTCGTCCCGCGCGAGGTCACATCTTTGGTGAAGCCCTACAGCGCCTGGCGGTCGCGCTGGTCAAGCGACAGCGAACCGCCGGACGCTGGACATTGGCTGCTCGCCCTCGTCCCGCTGCTTTTTGAGTTCCCGGACGGGAGCTTGTAAAACGCCTGGAACTGCAAGTCGGGGACGCCCCCGAAGGAAGGAGACTCATGGCTGATCCCGTGAAGATAGGAATCATCATCTGCAATCGCTACCACACATGCGCGGGGGGGAAATGCTTCAGGTCTGTGCGCGACCGCGAAGGCGCGTTCCGCCTCTATCGAGGGCGGGAAGTGCAAGTCGTGGGCTACACCACCTGTGATGGATGTCCTGGAGGCAACGTTGAGTACGCTCCCGCGGAAATGAGAAAGAACGGTGCGGAGGTCGTTCACCTGGCCACAGGCCTGGTGGTGGGATACCCTCCCTGCCCGCACATTGGTCACTTCTGCCAGTTGATCGAAAAGCACCACAAAATGAAGGCGATCATCGGTACCCACCCGATTCCACAGAAGTACTTCTTGACACACGGGACGCTGGGAACCTGGGATTCACCGGAATGGCAGGAGATGATCAAGCACGTGCTGGAGGACGAGACCGTCAGGCTGCGTTACGACTGAGCATCGCCGCGCTGTCCCGCTCAGGCGTCGCGCTACACTTATCGCCGTTCCGGCCGCGCTTTGCGCGTCGAGTCGTGTGCAGGCTGCGGACTGGTGCGCCGGTCAGGCGGGGCGACCGGGTTGGAGTCATTCGCCTCGGTTCGCGAGTCGAGCTGTATCTGCCTCCAGGAAGCGCGGTGCTTGTCCGGCCGGGACAGAAAGTGCGAGCCGGCGTCTCGGTCCCGGGATTCCTCCCCGAGGATTCAGTCAACGGAGCGCAGAGTTCAGCCGTTAGCGGCGACTGAGAATCATTTCAGCGACTCGCTTACCGGATAACAGCATCCCCCCGAAGATTGGACCCATGCGCGGCCCTCCGAAGGTGGCGCACACGCTCATCCCGGTCACCCACAGGCCGGGATAAACCTCGGCCACCCGCTCGACGACAAACGACTCCCCGGCGGATGCATCCATCGGCGCTTCCCCCCGCGCCAGACCCGGGTTCAGGAGCCCACGTCTGCGGAGTTGCTCGACGGCAACCGCATCGTGTCCAGTCGCATCGACAACCGTGCTCGCCGAAAAAACGATTGGATCGACCGGCAGCGCGCCCGCGATTGTCGTGCGGTTGGCCACGATTCCCGTCACCTTGCCGTCATGCACGCAGAGGTCCTCAAGCACTACCAGGTTCAGCAGGACCGCTCCCGCGCGGACCGCCATGAGGCATAGGCTGCAAGCCAGTTCCGCCGCATCCACGACGTGCAATCCGCCGGCGTGAAGGGCGGGCCGGACGCCCGCTGCCGTGAGGATCGGAAGCGCCGCCTCCTGCACGACCACCTCGTTCATGCCCATGGCGCCGCCCCAGATACCGCCACCGGGAGTCAAGCGCTTCTCGATGATGGTGACCCGCTTGCCCGCCGCAGCGAGGTGGAAAGCGGCAACCAGCCCGGAAGGACCGGCGCCAACGATGATGGCATCGCTCTCGATCTGGCGCGCCAGCTTCCGATGGTAGCTCTCAATAATCGCTTTCGAAATGGCGGCTTCCGTGATTTCGGCCTCACGCGGCATCCTGCCCTCCTTCGTCGGCTGGCAGCGGGAACACAAGGCTGCACCCTACTGTACACTCTCGAAGCCGCTTCCCAAAGCGCGGGCCGAAGAATGCGAGTGCATTCGCTCCAGTGCAATGACTAGGCGCAATGGTGCTGATACCGAATGCCTCGAGTGCGTCCGCTGTGTTTCGGAGCCGGTCTTCAGAGGCGGACCGAAGATGCATGCCACCGGCGATGGCATGGATTTCGCGCCGATTTGTGATCTCTGCGACGCGCTCGAGAGTGTTCACGACGCCCGAGTGCGCACAGCCGAGCAAGACCACCACGCCCGCGACCGTCTCCAGGACCAGTGCCTGGTCGTCCGGCACCGAATCCTGGGTCTCGCAAGCCGCATCCTGGAAGAAAGGACCGCCCGTATCTTCAAATGTGGTCCGGCGTGGAATTTCTCCCGTAATCGTTGCTCCGGGCGCAATCGTTTGCTGTGTCTGTGTCCAGACGATGCGGCTACTTGCCACATCGAGCGCACGGAGCCCGGCTGCCGGAATGCCTATGTAGCGGTGCGGTGGCGATGCGTTCCGCGCGTACTTCGGCTCAACCGCGGCGGGATGAAGATAGATCGCAGCAGCCGGCGCGCGCTCCAGCACTTCCGCCAGGGCCCCGGCGTGGTCATAGTGGCCGTGGCTGAGCACGATCGCATCGAGGCGGTCCAGTGGAACTCCAAGCTCCCGGGCGTTCTGGCACAGCGCGTTTCCCTGGCCGGTGTCAAACAGGATCCGTGAATCATCGGCCTCGACGAAAAAGGCCAGGCCGTGCTCGGCAAACAGTCCCTTTCGGTGAGCCCGGTTGTCAACAACGGCGGTGAGCCTCAGGCGCCGGATCGTCACTTGCCGCCGTCCGTCCCGCGGTGGATGAGCGCGTGCGTGCCGGCCTCGAGGCCGGTGTGCGCCGCTATCACGGGGCACTTGATCTTGAGCAGAAAGAAGATATTCGCCTCGGTGCTGCTGAGCGTCTCGAAGTTGCCCTGGCCCTTGGCGATGATCACCTCAGCGCTCTCGAAGCGCGTCCTGAATTCAGCGCTGCAATCCTCCAGCACGGTTCCCGGCGCGTCGGAACCGTTGTCGATGATCTCCGCGATCCGGTCGAGGCCGGCAGCTTGGGCATCCGCCCGGGTGGCATCGTTGATCACCGGTCGGCCGCGCACCGCCACGGTAACGCGTCCGGCCGGAAGCCTTTCGACGAGCAGCCGGTCGAAGACGATCTCGCCGGCATTGTCGGCCAGGTACAGAATGCTCCCAGCCGACGCTGTGGCTGCGCGGAACGAATCCAGGTCACCCGCGAAAGGGTCGGTCAGGGCTAACTCGAGTTCGAGCTTCACGTCGCCGTCGCCCAGCCCGCACTTGGCGCCAAGATCGATCACATTGCCGGCCGTTGCGAACCGTACCGCCAACTCGAAAGGATCGGCAGCCGCCTCGATCTTTGCCGAGAGTTCCGGCAAAAGATCCAATGCGAGGCGGTTAAACCGGTACTTTGCCGCTTGGTACGGGTCTGGGATGCCTGTCAACTCGCGGAGCCGTCGATGCATGCGCTGTCCGAGGACCGGCGGCGGTTGGTTCAGATCGGCTCCGGCAAGCATCTGAAGAACGTCGCGCAGGATTTGCTCGTGGAGGACGGGCTCGCGGCTTACCGCCCGCGCCGCATCCAGCGCCTGGCGGGCGAAACACGGCACGCAGTCGAGTGATGTGGTCATGCGCCGCTACGCCCAGTGGCCGTCCACATCAGCCGATTCGAGGGCGGTCAATTTGCCGGCCTTGAATTGCTCGATCGCCTCCGCCACAGTGCCGGCCGCTCCGGTGTACACCTTCAGCCTGCCGGTTTGCAGGGCTGCAAATGCTTTCGGGCCGACGTGCCCGGTGATGAGTCCGTCGACTCCAAGTTCGACGACCCGCTTGCCTGCCTGTATGCCTGCTCCCTGCGCGGCATTCAGGTTGACGCTATTGTCGATGGCCGAGAACGTGCCGGTCTCGGTGTCGACCACGATGAAACACTTCGCGCGACCGAACCGGGGATCCAGCACGGAGTCCAGACGGTCTCCCTGCGCGGTGACTGCAAGTTTCATGAGTGCTCCTTCTCCTTGAACAACTATGCGGAGCAAGCGCGATGCCATTCAGCATATGGCTGAAACCGAGAAGGGCACTCGTGCAATCTGCAATGCTCTGCGCCGCGCAGATTGCAGTTTGCACGAATACGCGAGACGAGCGGCCATGTTTTCCAGGCGTTGCGAACTGGCACGTGCCGTGCATCTCCGAGTAACGATGAGGATCGCGATTCCGCAATGGCAGCGTCGCGTATCGCCCGTCTTCGACGTTGCCGGCAGCCTGCTGCTCGTGGATTTCGAAGACGGACGGGAACTGCGGCGTGAGGAGGTGCGGCTGGCCCGGACGGATGCAGTCGGCCGGGCCGCCGAGTTGTCTCGCCTTGGCCCGGACATCCTCGTCTGCGGAGCCATTTCGGCCCTCCTCGAGGCGAGACTGACCGCGGCGGGCGTGCAGGTGATCGGATTCGTCTGCGGCGCGGTCGAGGACATCCTCAGCGGATTTCTGAACGGCGAACTGGCGAGCCCCGCATTCCAGATGCCAGGCTGCTGGGGTCAACGGCGGCGGATGAGACAAGGGAGATACGCAATGCCAAGAGGTTTTGGAACGGGTTCCGGCGGAGGCAGAGGCCGGGGCGCTGGCGGCGGACGCGGGCGCATGGGTGGACCGTTGGCTGGCGGACCGGGCGGCGAGTGTGTGTGCCCCAAGTGCGGAGAGAAGGCGCCGCACACGGCTGGCAAGCCATGCGTCCAGATAGCGTGCCCGAAGTGCGGCACGCCGATGACACGAGTTTGAAGAAGGAGGAATCACAAATGCCATTTGGAGATCGAACAGGCCCGCAAGGGCTCGGACCGATGACCGGGCGAGGAGCCGGATTTTGCGGAGGCTCCGGCGTCCCCGGCAGCACGAATCCCGCGTTCGGGCGGGGCCTTGGAGGGCGCGGCCGCGGTGGCGGCCGTGGCTGGAGGAACTGCTTCCGTGCCACTGGACTCACCGGCTGGCAACGCGCCGCCGGCTGGCCCGTTTCGGGCGCGCCGCAAGCTTCCACGGCGCCCACGCGCGATCGGGAACTCGGCGAACTGAAAGCCCAGGCGGAACAGTTTGAGGGCGCTCTCGGGGACATTCGAAAGCGGATCGAAGACCTCGAAGCCAAGCCCAAGCAGGAGTAGCTGAGGCCTGGGCCGACGCGCGCCACGTTGCCCCGGAGCCGGGCACGGCCACCCCCGGCTCCGGCGGCCCGCCTATTCGCACAGGAGGATAACAACGGCCTATGAAGATCGCCGTAGCCAGCGGCAAAGGCGGGACCGGCAAGACCACGATCGCAACCAACCTCGCATATCTCGCCTCACAAGACGGGCGCAGCGTGGCGTACGTCGATTGCGATGTGGAGGAGCCGAACGGCCATCTCTTCCTCAGGCCTTTCATCGCTTCGAGCCGGCTGATCGGCCGGATGTACCCAAAGGTGGATGGGGACAAGTGCACCCACTGCGGGCTGTGCGGCGAGATCTGCCAGTACAGCGCGATCGTATGCGTCGGCGAGAAGGTGCTCGTATACCCCGAGCTGTGTCGCGCCTGCGGCGGCTGCGTCCTGGTCTGTCGGCCGGGCGCGATCGCCGAGGTCCTTCGCAATACCGGCAAACTCGAGGCTGGGCCCGCCGGAGCGGTTCGGTTTGTGCAAGGAGTGCTCGACATCGGCGAGGCAATGAGCGCCCCGCTCATCCGGCAGGTGAAGGCAGCCGCGCCCAAGGCCGACCTGGTCATCATCGATTCCCCTCCCGGCACGTCCTGCCCGGTCATCGAGAGCGTCCGAGGAACCGACTTCGTTCTTCTGGTGACGGAACCGACGCCGTTCGGCCTGAACGACCTGAAACTGGCCGTCGCCATGGTGCGCGCACTCACTCTGCCGTTCGGCGTTGTCATCAACCGCGCGGATGTTGGAGACGGCCACACCCTCGCCTACTGCCGGGCCCAGGGGATCGAAATCCTGGCGGAGATCCCCGACGACCGCCGCGTGGCCGAAACGTACTCGCGCGGGATTCTGGCGTGCGACGCCGTGCCCGCATTCCGGGCGCACATCGTAAACCTGCTGAGCCGGATCTGTGAGGCAGCTCCTCTGGCGCGAGAGGCGGCGAGATGAAGGAACTGGTTGTGATCAGCGGCAAAGGCGGGACCGGCAAGACTTCGCTGGTCGCCTCTTTCGCCGCCCTATCGCAGAATGCTGTGCTGGCGGACTGCGACGTCGATGCGGCGGATCTTCACCTGATTCTCGATCCGCGCGTCGTCGAGCGGCATCAGTTCTCGGGCGGCAATCGGGCCCGGATCAGGCCCGGTCACTGCACGGCCTGCGGAAAATGCGAAGAGGTCTGCCGCTTCGACGCGATCTTCTTCGATGGTCCCGGCAACGGCAGCCTGGAGCGGACCTTCCGCGTGGACCCGGTCGCGTGCGAAGGGTGCGGCGTCTGCGCGTGGTTCTGCGCCGAGCGGGCGATCGAATTCGGTCCCGTGGTGAACGGCGAATGGTTCGTCTCCGAGACACGCTGCGGACCGATGGTGCATGCGCGGCTTGGTGTCGCGGGGGAAAACTCGGGCAAGCTCGTGAGCACGGTCCGGACGACTGCCACACGGCTTGCAGAGGAGCGCGGTCTGGACCTGGTGATCATCGACGGCTCGCCGGGCATCGGCTGCCCGGTCATTGCTTCGATCACCGGCGCACATGTGGTGCTCGCCGTCAGCGAGCCGACCCTGAGCGGTCTCCATGACCTCAAGCGCGTGGTGGAATTGACGCGCCACTTCCGAATTCCGGCCCTCGTCTGCGTGAACAAGTGGGACCTGAACCCGGAGGTCTGCTCGCGCATCGAAGCGTGGGCGCAACAGCAAGGCCTCGGGCTGGCCGGCAGAGTGCGATACGACCGCGCCGTGACCGCCGCCCAGGTGAATGGAAAAGCGGTGGTCGAATACCAGCCGGATGGCTGCGCCGGGGATATCCGCTCCGTTTGGAAAAACGTCGCGGCTCATCTGGAGACAAGCAGGCTCGAAGATGCCAACATACGATTACGAATGCCGGAGATGCGGAATCCACTTTGAGCGGTTCCAGCGCATGTCGGACGCTCCGTTGGAGGTCTGCCCGGAGTGCGGTGGGGCTGTTGAAAGGCTGATCGGAGCCGGCTCCGCCGTGATTCTCAAAGGCTCCGGTTTCCATGCGGCCGGCTCCAACGGGGAACAGCCCGACTGTGGACGCGAAAGGCCCTGCTGCGGCCGCGACACGCGCTGCGACCGCAAGCCGTGCGACGACTCCGAGGCGTGAGCATGCACCGAACCATCGGCATTCTGGGCGGGATGAGCCCGGAATCCACTGCCGTCTACTACGAGCACGTTACGCGCGAGTACACGGCGCGGTACGGCGACTACGGGTATCCCGAGATTCTCATCTACAGCGTCAACTTCCAGCGGTACGTCGACTGGCAGCGTCGGGGACGGTGGGCCGAGGCAGCCACAGCGATGGCCGAAGCGCTGGAGCGCCTTCATCTCGCGGGCGCCGATTTCGGCATTATCGCGACGAACACGATGCATATCGTCTTCGACCAGGTGCAGGCGGCGGTCGGAATGCCGCTGCTGAGCATTGTAGACGCCACCGCGCGGGCGATCCGGGACGCCGGACTTCGATCCGTAGGCCTGCTGGGCACCGTCTTCACGATGCGCGAGCGGTTCTTCCGCGATGGCCTGAGCCAGTGTGGAATCGAAGTGCTTGTCCCCCAGAGCGACGACCAGGACCGGATCAACGACATCATCTACCGGGAGTTGTGCCGCGGCGAGGTCCGGCCGCAGTCGCGTGCGGTGTTTCTGGGCATTATCGAGGAGCTGCGGAAACGTGAAGCGCAAGGCATCGTACTGGGCTGCACCGAAATCCCGCTGCTGGTGCGTCCCGAGGACTGCGGCTTGCCGGTGTTCAACACCACCATCTTGCACGCCGAACGGGCTCTGGAGTATGCGCTTCAGCGGGAATAGCGCAGACGCGCCGCGGCGGGAACGCACATGACAGAACTGTTTAAGACCGCCCTGATGATCACCGGCTTCGTCATGGCGATGATGCTGCTGATCGAGTACCTGAATGTCCTCAGCGCGGGCGCATGGCAGAAGAGGCTCGCCGAGCACACCTGGGGACCGTACTTTCTCGGGGCGCTCCTCGGCGTAACGCCGGGCTGCCTCGGCGCGTTCGCCGCCGTTGCCATGTACTCGCACGGGGTGCTGACCCTCGGCGCGGTGGTCACGACCATGATCGCCTCCAGCGGTGACGAGGCATTCGTCATGCTGGCCCTGATTCCGCGCCAGGCCCTGAAGCTGATGGCCGTGCTGGCCGTCTTCGGTTTCGCCGTCGGCATCGCGGTCGATCTGGTCGCTGGAAAGCGGCGAACGAGGCATCCGGCTGATTGCCTCGAACTGCACCTGCAGGACCGCTGCAAGTGCTTCGATCCGGGACAGGTTCTGGCGCAGTGGAAGGAGTGCTCTCCCGAGAGAGGAACGCTGGCGATCGTGCTCGCGCTGTTTTTCGCCGGCATCGCCGGCGGGCAGTTGGGGCCGCCGGAGTGGAACTGGGTCCGCGCCAGCCTCATGATCGTCTCCGCGGTGGCGCTGTTCGTCGTCTCGACCGTTCCGGATCACTTCCTTCAAGAACACTTATGGCGGCACGTTGCCAGGCGGCACGCACCCCGGATTTTCCTGTGGACCTTCGGAGCCTTGCTCGTAATGCATGTTCTGACCGACGTTCTCCACCTCGAGGGAGCGATCCGCAGTGGCCGCTGGTGGGTGCTGCTGCTTGCGTGTCTGGTCGGCCTGATCCCCGAATCCGGACCGCACCTCATCTTCGTCACCCTCTTCGCCCAGGGAGTGGTGCCGCTGAGCGTGCTCCTGGCGAGTTCGATCGTTCAGGACGGGCACGGGATGCTGCCAATGCTGGCCCATTCGGCCCGCGAGTTCCTGCTGATCAAGGCGATCGCCTTCACGGCGGGCTTGGCGCTGGGCGCGGCCGCAATGGCCTGCGGATGGTAATCGGGATGTGCTCCGGAATGGCTGGCTTCGCGGAACTGCATGCGGCTGCCGTCGCGGATGGCGCCCTCCATACGAAGATGCAGGCCGCACACCCAGTGAATCTGCATGAAGTTGACGGAGAACGATTATGGCCTACGTGATTACAGACACTTGCGTCAAAGACGAGCTGTGCGTTGATATCTGCCCGGTTGACTGCATCCACCCGAAGCGCGATGAACCCGATTTCGAAGGGGTTCCGCAACTGTACATCGACCCGGATGAGTGCATCGACTGCGGCGCCTGCGTCCCGGCGTGTCCTGCGGACGCCATCTTTGCGCCTGGCGACTTGCCAGTGGATCTCGCCGAATTCCAGGTCAAGAACAAGGGATTCTATGCGTGTCGAAACCTGGGCCGAGAGCTTCCGGCTCAATAGGTGTAGTTTGCTACCATACTGCTGAGGCCAAAGGTGCCGTGGGGACCGGGCAAGTGGCATCTGCCCCGTCTCTCCAGGCCGCAAGCCGGCTGGTTCCCGCGGACGCCGGCTCGCGGGAGCTTTCGCGCTTCGAGGAGGACATGTGGCGAAGATTGCGATCATCTATTGCAAACGCATTAAAGATCACTCGTGTATCGCTTGTGCAAAGTGCTTCAAGGGGATCGCCGAGAAGAACGCGGAGTTCTCGCGGCACGACCGGATCGAGCTGGTGGCGATGACCGACTGCGGCGACTGTCCGGGCCTGGTGGTGCCCCGCGTCAAGCTCCTGAAGGAGCTCGCGCGGAACCTGGACCGCGAGATCGATACCATCCACTTGGGGACCTGCGTCAAGCTGGCCATGGAGACGGCTCGGTGCCCGATCGACTTCGACGACCTGAAGCCGGTGCTGGAAAGCAAGTTTGGAGTTCAGGTTATCATGGGCACCCATTCCTATTGAGCGCGCGCTAGATGTATCTTGCATCTAACTGACGTATCTGGTAGTCTGAGTCTGTGCTTACGACCGGACAGCGCCTTCGGCTCCCGGCAGGCGCATTCGGGCTGAGCCGGCGGGATTGGCTGCGGAATGCGGTGCTGATTGAGGCCACGGCCGGCCTGCTGTGCGCCGATTCGCCCACGCCCCAGCGCAACTCCGCTGTGGGTCCTAAGAGCCCCCCGCTGGAAGTGCGGACCATCGACGGCCGGGTGATTCAGGTTCACAGGCAGGTGGGCAAGGTTGTACTGGTGGACTTCATGACCACGACCTGTCCAACCTGCAAACAGGCGTCGGCCGGAATCCAGGTGCTGTACCAGGAGTTGGGCAAGAAGGGCTTCCTGCCGATCGCGATTGCGATCGACCCGCAGGCTTCGAGCATGCTGCCGTTCTACCGGAACCTGTACGGCCTCACGTTTCCGGTCGCCGCCCTTGCGCGAGAAGAGGCCCTTCGGTACCTCGATCACCCCGCGGACAAACCCATGTTTGTGCCGACCCTGGTCCTGCTGGACAAACAGGGTCGAATCTCCATGAAGCAGGTCGGGTGGATCGGAGAGCAGGAACTCCGTTCCGCCGTTACCAAGCTTCTGGACCAGGAGACATGACGGTGGGAGGCTGCAATGGAGAACGCATTCTGGGCCATACCGGCGATCCTCTTCGCGTCTGTCGCGGCGACACAGACTCGGCGGCAAGCCCAGCCGCGGGTGTACGGGCGTGGCAGCAGCCAGCACCGGTATCGAGTCGGGCTGACAACACCGAACATGAGGGAGCGTCTCTTTTGGGAAAATCCGGTGTACACTGCCAACGTGGAGGCGAGAGTGGCCCGGCCTCCGCGAAGCGACTACTCGATCTTCGATAAGGCGAGGGAATCATGGCTGAAGAACTGAGTCCCGGTTGCGCCCGGCCGACCGGCGGTCCCGTGGGAGAGTCGGCCGCGCCTGAGAACGTGTTCCAGCAAGAGCCCAAGGAGGAATCACACGTGGTCCTGATCGGAAAGAAAGCCCCGGACTTCACCGCGCCCGGTTATCACAAGGGCAAATTCGTCAATGTCAAGCTCTCCGAGTACCTCGGCAAATGGGTGCTGCTTTGCTTCTATCCAGGTGATTTCACCTTCGTTTGAAGTACTGAGATCTCGGCGGTCGCCGAGAAATTTCCGGTATTTCAGGAGCTTGGTGTGGAAGTCCTGTCCGTGAGTGTCGACAGCATGTTTGTCCACAAGATGTGGAACGACGAGGAACTCTCCAAGATGGTGGAGGGCGGCGTCCCGTTCCCGATGCTGTCGGACTCGGGCGGCAGGGTCGGCAAGGTCTACGGTATCTATGATGAAGACGCCGGTGTAGAAACACGGGGCCGCTTCCTCATCGATCCGGACGGCGTCGTCCAGGGCTACGAGGTCCTGACTCCGCCGGTGGGCCGCAACGTGGCCGAATCGATACGGCAGCTCCAGGCCTTCCAGCTCGTCCGCGAATCCAAGGGGACCCAGGCCACCCCGTCCGGCTGGCGCCCCGGCAAGCCAACGCTCAAGCCCGGGGTGGATCTCGTGGGCAAGGTCTGGAAGGAATGGAAAACAGCGATGGCGTTTGACTGACGCCCGTTGCTGTGCCGAATCGGCCGGCAGTCGAGGTGTGGCCTCCGGGCCCCGCGCGAGAAAACCGCCCTGAGCGCCATGCTGGGGGTCCATGACGTCGCCCCACGCGGTGTGGCCCGGTGACGCCAACTGCTGCCGCGGGTCCTTGAATCTCAGGCTCTTCCGTACCTAAGCTGCCCGGTTTTCAATGCGAACCGGCCAACCCCGCCGTGCGGCGCGAGGCGCGGGACGGACATCGCCGACTCTGCCCAATACTATGCCCACCCCGCGCATAGCCACACTGTGACCGCTGTCGACGGCAGACCTCTGGATCGGCCTCAAGTTCTTGAGCGGTAACAGCGCGCCGAGATCCATCTCAATGCCTATGCCCTTAGCTAAGTTATTGATTTTATTCGTCATCGTGGTTCGGTAGCAGGAGGTCGGTGGTTCGAATCCACTCGCCCCGACCAGCTCCCAACTCGGGCTTTACTCCATTAATGGGGGCAGGCCCCCCGCCGCTGACTGATCTCAACGCGACTGCCGCCGATGGGAGGACCGGGTTTATACTTGTTGGGGAATGCCCAAACTGCCATGCATCCGGTGATCCTGAAGCGACTGGCACAACTCGAAGCGCTGTGCACGCGTTTCCGCGTGCGGAGGCTTGCCCTGTTCGGTTCGGCTGCCAAGCCGGATCCACGGCCGGAGCCGAGGGATTTCGATCTCCTGGTTGAGTTCAAGGTCATGACGCCGGCCGAGCATGCTGACAGGTACTTCGGCCTTTTGGAGGAACTGGAGAATCTATTGCAGGCTCCCGTGGATCTGGTCGAGTCTGGCGCGATCCGTAATCCCTTCTTCCGGCGGGCGGTGGAAGCGACCCAGGTCACCCTGTATGCTGCCGCTTGAGGTGCGGAAGTTCCTCTTCGACATCTCCCAAGCCTGCCAGCTACTCGAGGAGTTCGTGTCGGGGAAGACTTACGCGAACTACCGCACAGATGCCCTGCTGCGCTCGGCGGTAGAACGTCAGTTTGAGGTCATCGGAGAGGCGTTGCGCTGAGCCGTTGAGCTCAAACCCGACGTGGCTGAGCGGATCACGCACACTCGTCGAATCATCGCTTTTCGCAATCGTCCGATTCACGCCTACGCCACCGTGTCGGATGAGGTGGTCTGGGGGGTGCTCGAAGAGGATCTCCCGCGGCTGAAACGGGAAGTGTGCGAGCTCCTCGAGGAGCCCCAGGGTTCGGGACCAGGAGGTCGGTGGTTCGAATCCACTCGCACCGATCAAATGTCTCTTTCGGCTTCGTTGAATTGCGGCGGTTGGAAGCTTCGGGCTTTCAGCCGCCGTTGCGCTTCTGTGCCCAGTTTTGTGCCTGCCCTGATCGGCTTGCCTGCAATCTCCGGATGCCTAACAGGCCGTCTGCCACCGGAAAAACAGAATCTCAGCCTCCGATCGGTAAACGAGTGGGTATTCTCTCAACGGAACCAACGTTGAATCTCTTCCCGATTCTTCTCACTGATTTGGCTCTTGATGAAGTCGTTCACCATCTGCGGTTCAGGGGTGTGTAGCGCCGCGCTCACCTGAAAGGTGTAAGTGTCCCAATTTGCCACGTCCTTGAAAAGCAACAGCCCAAGCCCAAAGCGCTCGCATTCATCCTCGATTCTCTCGAACAGCGGGTTGTTGTAGTAGTCATCCGAGTCGGGAAATGCAAGGTAACTGCGGTGAGCGAAGGCAGCATCGGGCAGTAGCTTCGAAAACGCCATCTAGCGCCGATTCAATGTCGGGTTTGATCTCAAACGTTATGACTTCAAACAGCTTGTTCGGAACGTAGGTGAAGGTCTGAATCGCTATCAACGTGATATCCGGTCGAGTCCAGCGTCCCCCGGTTGCACGCCTGCCTTGGAGGGCAGTGACCTCTGAAATGAAAGGCTTCAGATCGTTGTCTGGCACGTAACCGCTCAGGACAGACTTTTGGAAGTGTTTGTAAAGAGATGCCTCCGATGGAGAAATGATCGGAGCAGGAGCGGCGACGCTAGGTGTGCTGGGTGCGGGTTCGCTGACGGCAAGTACCCGACGGACTGAGCCACCGTGCCCGCGCCCCTTCTCCAGTTTGCCATCTGCGATCAGCGAGTTCCGCAGGTCCCAATAGTCATCCTGAGTGATTTCATCCGTGGGGATCGCAGATCTTAGCTTTTCGTGAAGAGCGGCATTCCCTATTGATTTTCCGTCCTCTGGAGTGAGGTCAAAGAGTTTCTGCTTGTATTCGTCTCGGCGTTGTAGGTCCATGACTGTACTGACATAGTGCCACACGCCTGGCGAGAACGCAGGACGTTTTCTGAGGCCGAGCCACGCTTCGGGGATTGCTCGGCCACACGCGAATTCCCCTGCCGTCTGCCCTACGCGCTGAAGACCGTTTGTACTGGCGTTGCCTGTCGGCTTTCCGTTCGCATTCCGCCGGCATCCGCCGCTTTGGTTGCCGCGTGTCCATTGCGCGCGCGTTCGATGGCTTCCATGATCGTGTACGCTTGCGGGTGAACGTAGCGCCGGGTGGTGCCAAAGTCGCTGTGTCCTGCCAGGTATCCAAGCATGTACGGGTCCATGCTTGCCGCCCACCGCGTCAGAGAGGTGTGCCGGAACGTGTAAAGCGGGAAGTGCGTGACCTTCGCCAGCTTGCAGATCTTCGGATGCTCCTTGTTCAAACTGGATTTCTCGATATGCCCGCTCCGGGTCGGTGCCGGAAACACCCATTCGCGGGAGACCTACTCGAACAATGGAAAGCCGCTGGCGGCTCCGCGTTGCCCCGCGAGTTCGTGGACCAACACGTTCCCGAGTGGCCCTGGGTCGCGAAGTAGCAGGGCGCCTGATGAGCGAATCCCAGCATTGCGAGTTCCGGGCGATCGACCGCGGCCTGACGGGCAGTGAGCTGAAGGAGCTTCAGGCGCTCTCCAGCCGCGTGAAGATCACCTCCCCCAGCTTCGCCAACACCTACAATTGTGGCGACTTCCGAGGCGACCCCGGCAAGCTGATCGAGAAGTGCTTCGACGCTTTCGTGTACGTCGCCAACTGGGGCACGCATGAGTTGATGCTGCTGCTTGCGCCCGCCAAGCTGTTGCAGTTCGATGCCGGCCTAAGTCTCCGCGTCGGGGCGGCCGCCAGGCACGCCAACACCTTCTGTTCACGCGAGTTCCCGATGCGATAGACTCGTAATCGGCGGGGGCAATGCGGACTATGTACAAGATTGGCGGAATCGGCATCTTTGTCGCTCTGGTTCTGTTTGGGCTCTTTGCGCTGTATGCCTGGGGTTTGGACGCCTTTCATTGGCTGAGGAAAGAACGCTGGGAAACCGCGCCCCTCGCCAAGACCGCTATCGAGCGAACGCCGCTCGAGGAGCGCCAGCGGTTGAGGATCGACCGCATCCGCTTCTATTCCGAACAGATGCAAAGCCCGCGGTTTTGCCTGGTACTGGTGCCGAAGACGGACCAGCCGGTGGACGAAGTTTTCATCCTGAGTCACGGCTGGTTCGACCGGCCTGAATTCCTGTTGAAGTACCTGAAAGTGGACCAGGTCTACGAGCGGCTGCTCGGGGAAGGCAAAGTCCGGCCGGCGCTGGTGGTGATGCCGGACGTCCGCTTTCCGGACTACTTTCGCCGGAACAGGGACCGCTACCCGTTCCCTCAGTACCTGACCCTGGTGGCGGAGGAAGTCGTCGGCGCGGTGTCGCGGGAATACGGCGTTCCGGTGCGCCGCGACAAATGGTCGCTGGGCGGTTTCTCCTTCGGGGGTTACCTGTCGCTCGACATAGGACGACGCTACAGCGGCCGCTTCCACAGCGTCAGCGTGGTCAGCTCGTTTGCCGAGGAGGACTGGACCTACTGGCCCAAGACGGCTGGCCCTCCGGGCTTTCTCGACGCCCAGGGCCGGGGCAGACAGACAGTGGTCGACCCGGGGCCCATGCCGAAACTCTTTCTCGCCTGCGGGACCGGCGACCGCATGTTCGGGAAGATGGTGGAGCTGCACGAGAAGTTTACTAAGCTCGGCATCCCCCACATCTGGTCCACCGGGCCGGGCGGCCATACCTGGAACTACTGGTCTACGGTGTTGGAGCCGATGCTGCGGTTCCACCTGGGTTCCTGACACAGCGGCCCGAGAGGGTCTTGCGAATGCAACGCCCTCCGCGCTTTAATGATTCTTTCGCGCCGGTTGGTCTAAGAAGACAGAATGAGAGCGCTCCTGGTACAGAGTCCCGCGACCTCGCCGTGGGTTCCCAGAAGGCAATGGGAGCCGCCCAGCATCGCTCTGGCGACCATCGCCGCGCAGATCGACAACCATGACGTCCGGGTGGCCGACATGTGCGTCTGGCGCAAGAAAGCGGTAGGGAACTTCCTCAAGGTGCTGGAAGAGTTCCGGCCAAAAATCGTCGGCTTTACGGCGATGACCTTCCAGTACGACACCGCGCTCGATTTCGCCTATCTGACCAAGCAATTCGCCCCGGAGACCCTCACCGTCCTGGGCGGCTACCACGCGACCCTGTTTTGCGACCAGATCGCGAGTGGCCCGGACAGCGCGTATTGGGATTTCCTGGTCCGGGGGGAGGGCGATTTCAGTTTCGGGGCGTTGCTGGACTCGCTGGAAGCGGGCGGCGCCGGCATCGAGAAGGTCCTCGGCATTTCATACAAACGGAACGGGAAGTTCTTCCACAATCCGCCGCGGCCGCTGGAGGACATCACCAAGATCCGCATCCCGGCGCGGGACAAGCGGGTGGCCAAGGGGTTCCACATGTACTTCCGCCGCGCCGATGTCATCGAGACCTCCCGCGGCTGCCTCCACCTGTGCAATTTTTGCAGCATCCGCGAAATGTACGGCCGCTCCTTCCGCATGTTCCCCATCGACCGGGTGCTGGCCGACATCGAGGACGCCTACAGCCGGGGCGCCCGCCACATTTTCTGCACGGACGACAACATCACGCTCGACATGGACCGGTTCGAGCAGCTTTGCGACGGCGTCATCGGCCTCAAGCTCAAGAACCTGCTGTTCACCACCCAGGCCAGCCCGATCGGGTTCGCGAAACATCCGGCCATCGCCAAGAAAATGGTTAAGGCCGGGTTCGTGTCGATCTTTCTGGGCATCGAGAACGCCTCGGCGAAGAACCTCCGCCTGATGCAGAAGCCGAACACGCTGGACTCGATCAAGCGTGGGGTCGAAGCGTTGCGGAAAGAGGACATCGTGGTCATCGCCGGCATCATCAACGGACTGCCTCAGGACGATCCGGCCAGCATGCGCGAGAACTACGAGTTCATCAGGAACATGGGCATCACCAGCGTGATGGATCAGCTCTTGACGCCCTACCCCAAGACCCCGCTGCGGCAGGAGATGCTGGATTCCGGCCGCGTCCGGAACCTGGCCGACTTCCGCTGGTACGACGGCTACTTCAGCAACGTCCGCACCGAGTTTCTCAGCCCCGAGGAGCTGAACTTCCTCCGCTGGAAGATCCGCCGCGAGGTGATCGGGATGTGGAGCCCCACCAAGGGGGACTGGAAGCATTTCAAGGGCTACACCTACGTCTGGGAGTTCGGGCTGCGCTACCTCGTCTGGATCAACGAACGGATGCTCGAGCTGCTGTTCGGCCTGGAGGGACGCTACAAACTCCAGATGCGGCACTTCCTCCAGCTCAACGACTTCAAAATCGACGTCCCCGGCCGCCGGCGGGCCACCTACCATCCGACGTTTGGAACCGAGGAAGATCCCTTCACCGACACGCGGTGGTCGCTGATTCGAAGGCGGCTGGGCCTGAATCGCTGATGCCAGACCGCCTCCATCGCCGGCCGTTTTCGAGAGTGCTCCTGGTCGAGGCCAACGACATGGGCAAGTGGGTGGGGGGCGGCATGGCCCAGCAGGTCCATATCCCGCCACTCGGGCTGATGTACCTGGCTGCCTACGCGCGAAAGGCGGACCCGCGGCTCGGCATACGCATCGTCGAGTCCTCGCTCCACTGCCCCAGCGACAGCGAGTTCGTCGAGATCCTGCGCGAGACCCGGCCCGAGGTGGTGGGGATTCGCTCGATTGCGTTCTTCTCCGAGGAGCTCCGGCGGATCGCGGCCATTGCCCGCGCCAATAGCGATGCCTGGATCGTGGTAGGCGGGCCGATCGTGCACGCCTTCAGGGCCGGGCTGCTCGCCGAAGTGCCGGAAATCGACGTCGCCGTGAAGGGCGAGGGCGAGGCCACCTTTGCCAGCATCCTGGCGGGCGAGCCACTCCAGGACCTGCCCGGCATCGTCTATCGCGGCGCCAACGGGGCGGTCGAAAACCAGGACGCGCCTGAAATCGGCGACATCGACGCGCTTCCCTTCCCCGCCTACGACCTGATCGACCTGGACGGCTACCAGCGCCAGCTCAGCTACGCCTACAATCACCGCCGCCAGGGAATCCTGCTCACCAGCCGCGGCTGCGTCTACGACTGCACCTTCTGCTTCAGCCATTGGCGAAGCCTTCGCGTTCGCAGCGCCGCCAACGTTTACCGGGAGATCCGCGAGCTCTACGACCGCTTCGGCATCCGCGACTTCTATATCGTCGACGACCTCTTCAACGTCAATTTGCGCCGGGCACTGGCGCTGTTCGACCTGATCAAGTCCGGCGGGTTGAAACTGTCGCTGTATTTCGCCAACGGCTTGCGCGCCGACACCGTCACGGAGGAGTTCGTGGACCGCGCCATCGAAGCGGGCGCGATCTGGTTCACTTACGCGGTCGAGACAGCCAGCGAAGAGATCCAGCGGCTGGTGCGCAAGGGGGTCAACCTGGATAAGGCGAAGAGTATCGTCGCTTACACGCAGCGGAAGGGGGTGGCGGTGAACATCTCGACCATGTTCGGATTCCCGACCGAGACGCCGCGCCAGGCGCAGCGCACCCTCGACTGGCTGGGCGAACTGCCCAAGCCCTCGCTGCTGCCTTACCATTTCTGCCTGCGCTTCTTTCCCGGATGCGAGATCGCCAAGCAGGCTATCGAGGCCGGCTGGGACCCCAAACGGCTCGAGTTGACCGCCAGGTTCTCCTACAACGACCTGCCCATGGGGACCCCCACGCTCCCCAAAGCCGAGATGAACCGAATCCTGCTCGAGTACCACTCCAGGTTCGGCCTGAACAGTCCCGCCGCCGTTCGAGAGTCCGTCGAGACCTTGCGGAGGATCGGGTTCGCCGACGCCGAAATCGCGGACATGTATTCGGTCCTGAAGCGAAAGGTCGTCCACAAGGTGGATGAGCTGGTGGCCCTGAATTGAAAACCTAAATCTGATGCGCTGGTACCAGCACGACTACCACACCGTTTTCACCCACAAGCTCGTCTTTTCGACTATTCCCTGTATTCCGAAGCTATTCCATCCGCCCATCGCCGCGGTCACGGCTCTGATTTTCTTTGTGCTGCTGAAGAAGGAGCGGCGGGCGATTGCCGGAAACCTGCGCCGCATCCTGGGGCGCTCGGGACTGCGAATCTGGTGGAAGGCGTATCGGGCGTTTTACTCGTTCTGCGATTTTGTGGTGTCCTACTGTTATGTGCCGCGCGCCGATGACCGCGCGCTGCTGGCCATGCTCGCCCCCTTCGGCCACGGCGCCCAGACCATCGGCCGCAGCCTCGAGCAGGGCCACGGGCTCATCGTCTGGACGGCCCACCTGGGCAACTGGGAATTCGCCTCGCGGCTGCTCGAGTTGCACGGCCGGAGGGTGAACGTCGCGCGAGTGGTCGAGCGCGACAACCCCGCCGAGATGATGCTCCGCGACATGATGACGAACCCGCGGCTGAACGTGATCCAACTGAACGACAATCCGCTGGCCCCGGTGGAGCTGCTGAACGCCCTGCGTAACAACGAGATCGTTGCCATGCAGGGGGATCGGGTCTATCGTTCATTCTGCGCCGAAGCGCAGTTCTTCGGTGCAACCGCCAGGTTTCCGATGGGCCCCTTCTTCCTGGCATATATTTCCGGCGCGCCGCTGCTGCCCGGCTTTGTCTTGCGCAGGAAGTGGCTGCGGTATCGGGTGATTTTGGGCGAGCCGATCGTCTTCCCCCACATCGGCGAGCGCGACCCCGAGCTTCGCGCCGGACTCGAGAAGGCCGTGCGATTCCTGGAAGAGAACGTCCGGGCCTATCCCGAGCAGTGGCTCAATTTCTACGACTTCTGGCCCGAGGATCGCCGGCAATGAAGCGAGTGGCGGTCACCGGTATCGGAATCGTGAGCCCATTCGGCCGGGGAGTGGAGCCGCTCCAGGCGGGCCTGCTCGAGTGCCGGAGTTGCCTGGAGCGCTCGCGCGTCTTCGAGGCGGACCTCGGTTTTGCGCCCACCGTGGCCCAGGTCCGCGAGCCGTTGGACGTGAAACCGAGGCCGGGATTCCGCCTTTCGCGCACGGACCGGCTGGCCCTGGTCGCGGCTCAAGACGCGGCGGCGGAAGTCGCGGGCCGATGCCAGAGCTTCGAGGAGAGCGGCGTCGCCATCGCCACCACCGTGGGCGGGCTCTCCGAAATCCAGCCGGCCATTGCCACACATCCCAGGGAATATTACCGTGCGAAGGGTTTTTCGACGGCCTCCTCTTATCCGCACGGGCACGCGGCCGACGTGGTGGGCTGCCATTTGGGGCTGCGGGGTCCCCGGCTGGGGGTGAACGTCGCCTGCGCCTCGGGCGCCATCGCCATCGCGCTGGCGGCCCGGATGATCCTGGACGGCAGAGCGCCCGTGATGCTGGCCGGCGGGAGCGACGCGCTCTGCCAGTTCACGCTGGGGGGCTTTCACTCCTTGCAGGCGCTCGATCCCGAGCCCTGCCGGCCCTTCGATAAGAACCGCAACGGCCTGAATCTCGGCGAGGCGGCCGCGATGCTGGTGCTGGAGGACCTCGACCGGGCCAGAGCGCGAAAAGCCCGGATCTGGGCGGTCCTTCTCGGCTGGGGCATGAGCAATGACGCCTTCCACCTCACCGCGCCGCACGAGGCGGGCGCCGGGCTCGCCGCCAGCATGCTCCGCGCCGCGCAAATGGCGGGCGTAGCGCCCAGCGATATCGGCTACGTCAATGCCCACGGTACCGGCACACCCTCCAACGACCCGGCCGAGGCCAATGCATACGCGGCGGTGTTCGGTCGCGGCCGCCCCGTTCCCGTCTCCTCGACCAAGTCTTACCTCGGGCACAGCCTGGCGGCCGCCGGCGCCGTCGAGGCCGTGGTGACCATCCTGAGCCTTAAGCTGGGGGTCCTGTTCCCCACCCTGCGGCTGACCGACCCCATTGAATGCCCTTGCGTGGACTGGCTGATGGGCGCGCCACGGCGCCAGGACTTTCGCCTGGCCATGACCGCCTCGGCCGGATTCGGTGGCGGCAACGCCACCTTGCTGTTCGAGCGGGGGGACGAATGACCGCGCCGGGCGGCATCGCGATCACCGGCCTTGGCTCGGTGAGCTGCTTCGGGCCGCTCGAGGGGCTGATCCGCGCGCGCCAGTGCCCGCCGCGCCCGCTCGACTGGCAAGACCACGCAGCCGCCTTCGCCGTCGCGCCGTTTCGGCCCGCCGCCGTGGTGCCCAGCCTGAAGACCAGGCGCCTGGACCGGCTTTCGGCCTGGTCGCTGGTGGCCGCCGCGCTGGCTCTCCGTGACGCCCAGATCGACCTGGACCAACAGGACCGCTCGCGCTGCGCCGTGGTGCTGGGCTCGGGCTTTGGCTGCATCGAGACCACGGAAGCCTTCTTTCGCACGGTGGCGGAATGGGGCTACGGGAAGGCCGACCCGATCCTGTTCCCCGATTCGCTGGACAACTCGCCGGCGTCTCACGTCGCCAAGCACTTCGCGCTCACGGGTCCGAACATCGCGTTGAGCTGCCGCGGCGTGTCCGGCGAGGCGGCGCTGATCGAGGCGGCCTCCCTGCTGCGCGCCGGCGAGGCGGACCTGGCCATCGTGATGGCCGGCGACACGCTCACTCGCACGCTCTACCAGTGGATGGAGGCTGCGGGCCTGCTCTCGCCGCGGCCCGGCGGCTTCACACCGGGCGAAGGTCTGGCGGCGCTGGTGATGGAACCCGCCGGGCCGCCGGACGGCCGCGGGGCAACCGTGTATGCGACCTTCGAGCGCGGGGCGATGGGAAGCGATCCGAACGCCACGGGGAGTTCCTGGCCTCGCGACGGCCGGGCGGTCGCGCGAGTGATCCGGAGAGCGCTTGCCGGGGCGGACCCGTCGAGCATCCGCTGGATCGTCTCCTGCACCAACGGATCCGCGGCGCTGGACGGCGTCGAGGCCGCCGCGGTTCGGGAAGTCTTCGGCAGTTCCTGCGGCGCGCCCGTGCTGGCGCCCAAACCGATCATCGGGGAGTTCGACGGAAGCGGGGTGCTGCGGCTGGTGGCGGCGCTGTCCGGCATCCCCTCCGGCATCCGCGGCTTGGGTATGATGTTGGGGGCCTCGGCCGGAGGAGGCTGCGCGGCCCTGTTGCTGAACGTGCCATGAGCGTTCGAATCATAGCCACGGCCTACGCTCTCCCGCCCACCATCGAGACGGTGGACGCCGTGCTGGAGCGGGAACGGGCGAGGGTGGAGGCCGCGCTCCGCCCGCTGAGCCAGAGCCTGCGGCAACGCTGTCTGGAAGGCTTGGGGCTGGAGCGGGTCCGGGTCTGTGGCGAACGGCAGCCCTACGCGCTCGCGCTCGAGGCGGCCACGGCGGCGCTGGCCGAGGCCGGCCTGGCCACGCGCGACCTCGACCTCATCATCGACTTCACCACGCTGCCCGGGCAGGATGGGCAGTATCTTTCGTTCGCTCAGAAGCTCAGCGCCGACCTGGGGGCCGAGACGTCGCTCAACTTCAGCTTCCGGGTAGGGGGCTGCGCAGGCTTGCACCTGGCGCTGAAAACCGCCACAGCGCTGATGGACTCCGACGAAAGCTTGCGCACCGCCCTGCTGGTCACCGCCGACAGCCCACCGCCCCGCAGCCGCTCTCTGCTGCCGATCACGGTGCAGAGCGATGCCGCGAGCGCGGTGGTTCTGCGCCAGGGCGCCCAGGGCGGCCCGCTCATCCTCGGGACCGAGGTGCTGACCCTCGGCCACCTCCATGACGTCATCAGCATCTGCCGCGCCGCCGACGGACGCCAGGACCTCACCATCGAGGTCGATTCGGCCCGCCTCGAGGCCGAGCTGATGCCCATCTACTACCTGCACTTCTTCAGGCTGGTGCACAAGCTCTTGCAGCGGACCTCGCTCCAGCTTTCGGACATCGATCATTTCATCTACTCGAACATCAGCCGCAACGACTTGCAGGGCTTCATCCGCACGCTCGGCGTGCCCGAGGAGAAAGTCGCCTCGGGCGGCCTGGCGGAGTACGGCCATACCTTTGCCAGCGACCTGGTCATTAACTACACCGACTTGCGCCGGAACGGCCGTGTGCGGCCCGGCCAGCTTCTGCTGTTTGCGTCGGCGGGAGTCGGCTTCACCTGGGGAGTGACGCTTGCTCGAGCCTGACCCAGTTCTGCTGCACCAGTACCTGATCGACGCCGCAAACCGCTGCGGGCAGGCGGTGGCGATCGCCGAGGATGAAAAGGTCACTTCTTTCGAGCTGCTGCTGGAGAATGCGGCTTCGATCGCGGTTGCCTTGGGCAAGCGCGGGCTCGGCAAAGGCGACCGGGTTGCGCTGATCCTGTCCAAAACCACCGATGCGATCGCCGCGCTGTTCGGCACGCTGCTGGCGGGCGGCGTCTACGTCCCGGTGCAGCCGCACTGGCCCGCGCAACGGGTGGCGTCGACTCTGGAAGACTGCGGGGCGCGCTTTGTGTTCACCGAGGAGGATTCGGCGCTCTCGATCCTCGACGTGCAGGCGGGGCGGAGCATCGGCTGGGCGGAGGTGCTCCAACACGATGCCGGGAGGTTCCGCGCGCCCGCCGTCTCGCCTCAAGATACGGCCTTCATCCTGTTCACGTCGGGTTCGACCGGGCAGCCTAAGGGCGTCGCCATCTCGCACCGGGCCGCCGCCGCGTTCGTCAACTGGTCGGGGCGCGAATTCGGAATCGGCCCGGAGGACCGAATCGCCTGCCCCTCGCCGCTGAGCTTCGACCTGTCCACCTTCGACGTCTTCAACATGGCCCGCAGCGGCGCCACCTGCGTCATCGTCCCCGAGCGGAACGTCTGGTTCCCGAGATTCCTGACCGAGTTCCTCCACGAGCGGCGCATCACCGCCTGGTACTCCGTGCCCTCGATCCTTGCCGGCATGCTGAATGAGGGCGGACTGGCCCGGCGCAGCTATCCCGATCTGCGGGTGATCCTGTTCGCCGGAGAGGTGTTTGCCCCCGCCCAGCTCGCGCGGTTCCAGGCGGCGGTCCCGAATGCAGCCCTGTACAACCTCTATGGCCCCACCGAGACCAACGTCGTGACCTGGTACCAGGTGCCGCCGGGCTTCGATGGCTCCCGCCCGGTTCCTATCGGCCGGGCCTGCCCGTACGCGCGCGTCGAACTGGACGGCGCGGGAGACCAGGGCGAGCTGCTCGCCGGCGGCGAGTCGCTCATGAACGGGTACTGGAACAGGCCGGAGGAGACGGCAGCGGCCTTCGCCGAGATCGACGGCAAAGGCCGGTACTACAGAACCGGCGACCGGGTGACGATGAATCCGGAGGGAGGCCTGGTATTCATCGGCAGGATGGACCGGCAGGTGAAGCGGCGCGGCTTTCGCATCGAGTTGGGCGAGATCGAAGCGGCGCTCAGCCGCCATCCGGCCGTGTTCGAAGCGGCGGCGGTCTCGACCGAGGAGCCCGAGTCGGGGGCCAGCATCACCGCGTTTGTCCGGATCCAGTCTGGCGACCCCGTCTCCCAGGCCGGCATCAAAACTCATTGCGCGCGGATTCTGCCCCCCTACATGCTGCCGGACCGGATCGTCTTTCTGGCGGCCGTGCCGAAGGGGAGCCGGGGAAAGACCGACTACGCAGCCTTGCGCGACCTTGTTCCGAGGAAATGATGGACATCAAGTCGGAGGTACGGCAGTACATTCTGGACCACCACCTTCCAGGAGACCGAAGCGAAGACCTGGCGGACGATGTCCCGCTGTTCGGCGGCGGGATCCTCGACTCGATCGGCGCCCTCGGCCTGATTACTTTCATCGAGAGCCGCTACGGCATCGAGTTCCTGCCCAGAGAGCTGGACCTGCGGGCGCTGGCCAGTATCGAACGGATCGCGGAGGTGGTCGAGCGCAAGCTGGCGGACCTAGGAGATTGATGCGGTTACAGGACAATTATCTCTTGTTTCCTGGGCCTATGTGCGCTACACTCTGACCTTTAGTCGCGGACGACGGGGTGAAGTCGTGCCGCAGCGGATCAAGCCGGGCCGCGGGGATCCGTAACCAGCCTCGCTTCCCGCGTGAAAGTTGCTCAATGCACTCATGCGAGCGGACCGTGGAAGAAGTTGCCTCTCTCTGCCCTGAGTGCGGTGAGAGGGTGCCTTCCCTCATCGTCGAGCGTGATGGAAAGGTGTACCAGCGCTCCCAGTGCCTGGCACACCGCGCCACCGAGACGCTCATCTTCTCGGACTCCTCCCTCTATCGCAAGCTGGACGCCTGGAACAAGCTGATCTTCGCGGATGCGGAGAGCGCCGCCCTGAGCGGCGATGGCGATTCCGGCAGCGCCAACGGTCCCACACTGGCGGTGATCGACATCACCAACCGCTGCAATTACCACTGCCCACTGTGCTTCGCGGAAACCACCAGCCGGAGCAGTTACTACTACCTTTCGCTGGAGGTGGTTCGGGAGATGCTGGCGTCGTTGCTGGCCCGGACTCCGGTGCCCTGCAGGCACGTCCAGTTCTCCGGCGGGGAACCGACGCTGCATCCCGAGTTTCCGCGCATCCTCCACCTGGCGCGGGACATGGGCTTCACGCACATCCAGGCAGCCACCAACGGCAGCCGGTTCGTGGATCCGGATTACACCGCCCTGTGCGAGGAAATGGGCCTGCAGACGCTCTACCTCCAGTTCGACGCCATGAGCGACGAGATCTACCTGAAACTGCGCGGCCAGCGATTGCTCGACAAGAAGATCGCGGCGGTGGACAACGTTGCCAAAACCAACATGCGCATCGTGCTGGTGCCCACCATCGTTGCCTCCGTCAACGTCGATCAGATCCGGCCGATCTTCGAGTTCGCCCTGGA
Source organism: Bryobacteraceae bacterium (assembly GCA_049512775.1). Classification (GTDB taxonomy): domain Bacteria; phylum Acidobacteriota; class Terriglobia; order Bryobacterales; family Bryobacteraceae; genus Fen-330. The sequence continues at coordinate 54,855 of JBEKWU010000016.1, read as the reverse complement.
GTGCAGTACTCACATTACCGGCATCAGCATGCAACCGGCCGCCGACATCGGCCGCGTGCGGCTGGACGCCGGGCAGGAGCGTCCCGCCCCCTTCAACCTGGCGGACATGGCGATGGAATTCGGAAAGCAGACGGGACTTACCCGCTGCCCGGCCGACTGGTTCCCGCTCAATGCGGTGTCGATGATCACCCAAGGGCTGGGCCGGCTGCGCGGCGAGCTGCTGCCGAGCCCGGCCTGCGATGCGCATTGCTCCCTCGGCACTTACTTCCATATCGACGAGCGCAACAAGCCCGTCTGCATTACCAGGTTCCTCGACCTGGACCGGTTTCTCCGGATGGTGGGCCAGATTGCCCCCGCGAAAACCAACGGCGGCGTCTGGCAGCGCATTTCCCGGCTCTGGCAGTTGAAGCTGCTCTCCGGGTGTTTCGACAACCAGGCGGCGCCGGAAGGGATGACCTTCGAGCGCCTGCTCCACGGTCTCGAGGGGTGGGAAGACAAGTCGGTCGGCCGCGCGCCCGGATGGTCCCGCACCGGCTTCAATGGGATGTTTGTCGCGGGCATGCATTTCATGGACGCCCGCAACTACAATTTCCGCCGGCTCAAGCGCTGCATCGTCCAGTACGTGACCACCGGGCGCCAGGTCATTCCGTTCTGCAGCTACAATGGCGGCGCGCGATTGAGAAACGCCGAGGAGCTGACGCGGTTGGAGGCCACTGCCGAACCGGCCGGTGCGCGGGCGTGATCGGCGTTCAGTAAGGCCTGGCCTGCACGGGCCGCGTCCGGCTTTTCAAGTATCATAATCTTAGAGGTCTCTTCGTCGTGAATACCTACCGTCCTGGGAGGGTTATCCCCACGCTGCCAGTTCTGGCCTGGCTCGCATCCGCCTCGCTCCACATCGCCAGCGGCGCTCCTGTACTTCCGAAGTATGGCTTTTCCGTTCCCGCCGAGGCGGATCCGGCGGAGGTTGTGAAAGCCGTCCGGGATTGTGGCGCCAAGAGCAAAATCGTGATGCTGCCGCCGGTTTCCATCCGCCTGGGCGGCCCCTCGAGCGCGGTGGGGCGGCGGGAGGCGCTGGAACGGCTGGCCGCCGCGATGCCGCCGGGAGCGGAGGTATTCGTCCGTCTGCAGCTCGACTTGGGCGGCCTCAGCCAGGGCGGTGGGCCGCAGCAGGAGCAGAGGATCACCCAACTGGTCGCCGGCGCGATCGACCTCCTGCCGCTGTCTCCCGCGAACGTGCGCGGGCTCCTGGTGGAGGTCGAAGGGGCCCTGCCCGCCCCCGAACTGCTGCATTTCGCCCTGGCCAACCTGACAGTGAAAGCCAAAGCGGGCCGGCAGAACCTGGAGCTGGTCGTCTCCTTCCCCGCCGGTTTCGTTCAGGCCCACCCGGACCTGGTCGCGAAGCTCGGCACTTACGTGGACGCCCTCGGCACCGTATTCGCCCCGGGCTGGGAGACCGAGATGACGCGGGCCGCCGAGCTGGCGCTGAACAAGCCTATGTTCTTGAAACTCGGGGGAGAGTTGCCTGCCGAGCAGGTTGCGTCCGGCTACCTGGATGCGGTGATGGCCGCCGTCGGGACCTCGGTGGACGTCATCTGGCTGGAGCAGCCGGGCCTGCCGGGCATCGCCCGCCTGTGCACCGCCGCCAACTTCGTGGCCGGCTTTCTGACCCAGGACTTCACTCCGATGGGGGCGGCGCTGGCCCCGTTTGCCATCACGCTGGGTGGGGCGGAGGCCGGGCCGCAAAGGCTGTTCGCGGCTGGACGCTCCCCGAATGTCGTGATGCTGGCCAAGCTGGGCGCCTCGCAGGCCAGCCCGAAAACCATCGACCTGCGCGGCGCTCCCGGCGAGCAGTTCGAGATGGAGTGGTACGACCCCATCGCCGGCGCCCGTCTCACCGCCGGCAAGGCGGTGGCGTCGGCCGCCGGCATCGGGCAGAGCTGTCGGTCTCAGTCCGACTACCTGCTTCTGCTCATGCGAAAGACCGGCGCGGCCGGACAGAGACTGTACGCCGACGTCCAGGTAACGGAAAAAGCGGAGCTGAAGGCGGAAGAGGTGATCGCGCGCTGGCAGCAATACAAGGAGTCGCAGCGGCAGGCGCTGGCCAATCACACCGCCAGTTGCTTCATGAACCTCCATTTCGAGCCGGCCAACATGGGTTCCGGCTTCGACGTCTCGATGCGCTTCCAGCAGTATGTCAAACGCGACGGCCCCACCGAATGGGCGCAGACCGAGTTCTACGTCAACGGCGTCCGGTTCAAGAAACGGTGGGAGTTCCCCCTGCCGCAACTCGAGCCGGAGAAGGTGCTGACCCAGCCGCTGGATCTCAAGCTGAACGAGAAATACAGCTACCGCATGTTAGGGACCGAAGACGTGAACGGGGTGGCAAGCTACGTTCTGGGCGTCGAGCCCAAAGAGCAGGAGGAAACGCTCTACAGCGGCAAGATCTGGATCGACAGCAAGACCTTCCGCCAGGTGCGGATGGCGCTCACCCAGCGCGGCGCCAAGGGCAGCGTCATCGCCAACCAGGAGACGCAGAACTTCGCTCTGGTCTCCGATGGCAAAGGCAGGGAGTTCAACCTCATCAAGTCGATCTACGCGCAGCAGACGCTCAACGCGGCTGGCCGCAGCTTCGTGCTGCAGAAGACCTACAATTTCTCCGACTACGCCATCAACCGGGACGATTTCGAAGGCGCGCTGGCCGCCACGCGGCTTTCCGACAACCCCATGTACCGCGACACGGAAACCGGGCTGCGGACGCTCAAGAAACAGGGCACCGAGAGGATCGAGCAGCCGGCCGGCCAGAAGCGCGTCCGGTCGATCGTGACCGGCGTCATGTACGGGGGCACGTTCAACATCCCGATCCCGCTGTTCGGCATCAGCCTGGTGGATTTCAATTTCCGCAACAAGGGTGATCAGCTCTCGGTCTTTTTTGCCGGGCCCATCCTGGCGGGAAATCTCACCCGAACGGTGAACGACCGTTTCCGCGTGGGCATCGACCTGTTGGCATCCGGTCTGCCCGGAAACAACCGGCTCTATTCGGGAAGCACCGAGATCACCAAAGAAAGCGTGTGGGTCTTCGAGGAGACGGTCGGGCTCCGGGCCGCCTGGCAACCCACGACCAGCTTGACCATCAGCGCGGCGTCCTACCTGGCCTACGACTACTTCCGGCGAACGGGCGACACCGACGAGTCGTTCGTTCTGCCGCACAGCGGTGTGACCTTGATGCCGAACCTGGAGCTCAAGTACGCCAAGAAGGGGTACATCTTCACTCTCGGCGGAACGCAGGCGCGGCGCCTCGGCTGGAAGCAGTTCGGGCTGGGACAGGAACTGGACGCGCCGGCCAAGCAGAACTACACCAAGTACTTCGGGGATTTCAGCAAGAGCCTGTACTTCGGCAAGTTCACCAAGACCGGACTGAACCTCTCTTACTACAGCGGCGAGCACCTCGATCGGTTCTCGCGCTACCAGCCATCGTTTTTCTCAAGCCCCAGGGTCCGCGGCATTCCCACCGGCACTGACACGTTCGATACCCTGGCCGTCGCCGGAATCAGCCATGGGTTCAACATCATGGACTTCATCAAGTTCGAGGGCTCCTACAATCACGCCTGGGCCAGGAACCGGGCCGAGTCCCCGACCTTCCAGGCCTACGATGGGCTGGATTTCGAGTTCGGCACCGCGGGCCCCTGGGGCACTTACATGCAAGGGATTGTCACTTACGCCCTGAAGGGCAACCTGGGGCGGTACAACTCGCCATTCGGCGTCTACCTCCTGATCATGAAGCCGCTTCACTAGTAAGGTCATGGATGGAGCATCCTACCCAAGCACCTTTTTGTGGCGCACGCACTCGTGCGCGCTGCGTCGAGACTCATCTCGACGCCAAGGTGTCGTCACGAGTGCCGGCACGGCAGGCTGAAGCCCACGCCACGTGACTAGGAGGACCATGGCCCCCGACAAGAAGATCGCTGTGGTGACCGGCGCCTCCGGCGGGATCGGCCGGGCGATTGCCGAGGCTCTCGGCGCGGGCGGGTACCGCGTGGCGGTGAACTTCAACAAAAACGCCGCGGGCGCCGCCGAGACGGTGGACCGGATCAGCCGGGCCGGCGGCGAAGCCATCGCGGTCGAAGCCGACGTTTCCCGCCGCGGCGCCGCGGAGCGCATGTTCGAGGCGATTGAAGCCCAGATGGGCTACCCCAGCTACCTGGTGAACAACGCCGGCGTCGCGCGCGATGCGCCCCTGATGCTCCTTTCCGACGAGCAGTGGGACGAGGTGCTCGACACCTCTCTCAAAGGCGCCTACCTCTGCTCGCAACTGGCCTTGCGCGGGATGCTGCGCCTCGGGGGCGGCACCATCACCAATATCGTCTCGCCCAGCGGCATCCGCGGGCAGGCCGGCCAGTGCAATTACTCGGCGGCGAAGGGCGGCCTGATCGCCTTCACCAAAGCGCTGGCGCGGGAGATGGGCCGCCATGGCATCCGCGTGAACGCCGTTTGCCCCGGCCTGATCGCGACGCGCATGACCGAGCGGCTCATCGCCAAAGAGGGCGAGCGGTGGCTGGCGGAGATCCCGCTGCGGAGGTTCGGCCAGCCCGAAGACGTGGCGCCGCTGGTGCGGTTTCTCGGTTCCCAGGAGGCGGGCTACATCACCGGCCAGGTGATTGCCGTGGACGGAGGGTTGCTCTAACCGGTGCCCCCACGCTCGCTGGTTCGCGATGAGTGCTGGGCGGTCGAGAACTGCCGCTACAGGGAGTGCCGGCGGCCCTGGCGCGAGTTCCGTTCGCTGGTCTCCCTGCACAACCACTCCTGCTACTCCGTCGAGAACCTGGCCTCGCTCAACCGCGTGATGGCGCTCGGATTCATGCGGCCGCTGCGCGGCATCGTGCAGCGGGCGTTCGGGCTGGGAGCAGGCCCCGCGCCGGACTATTCCCAGATGCGCTACAACCCGCCGCTCCGCCCCGAGGAGGTGCTGGATTTGGAGCTGCGCAGCGCGCGGCGCCTAGGCTTCGACCAGGTCTCCCTGGCCATCACCGATCATGACGAAGTGCGCGGCGGCGTGGAGTTGCTGGCCCGCCGGCCGGGCCAAGCCGGGCGTGTCGGGTTGGGGGAGGAGCTCTCCTTCCGGTTTCAAGGCCACCTGTTCCACCTCGGTCTTACCGGCCTGCCGGCCGGGGAGATCCACGCGGCTCACCAGCGCCTGCAAGAGGCCGCCCGCGCGAACCGGCTGGATGACCTGTTCGAATGCCTCGAGGCGACCGGGTGCCTGGTGGTGCTGAATCATCCCCTGCTGGCCTGGGATGGCGAGCGCGCGCGCGACGTCCCGGTGCTCGAGTTGATCCGGCGGTATGGCTGGGCCATCCACGCGTTGGAGTACAACGGCATGCGGCGGCGCGAGGAGAACGAGCGTGTCCTGGACCTGGCGCGGGGGGTCTCCAAGCCCGTGGTTGGCGGCGGTGACAGCCACCTGTTGGTCGCCAGTTCAGTCCTGTGCGGCTCGCCGGGCGCCGAGACCTTCCCCGAGTTCGTCGAGGAGGTGAAAGCAGGCCGCGCGGTGCCGCTCGTCAAGAGCGACTACGCCGCCCCGCACGGCTGGAAGATGTTCCTGCGGGTGCTGGCCTTCATCGCCCGCTACCGCCAGATCGCCGCCTATCGGGGCCAGGCCGTGGCCGGCATGCTGCAAGGCAGGACAGTGCTCCTGGACCCCGTCGGCAGGGCTGCCCGGGCCTTCCTCCGGCTCGTCTCCGCGCTGCAATTGGCGCGGTAGGCCCGTGTTATACTTCCCCTCTGATTTGCATCCGGGGACCCATCATGACTCTTCAAGAAATCAAGCAGCAACTCAAGCCGCTGATTCTGACCAGCCTGCGAATCACCGATGTCGCGCCGGATGAGTTCGGCGACAGCCAGCCCTTGCTGGACGGCGACCTGGAAATCGACTCCATCGATATCCTCCAGTTGATCGTGGAGATTGAGAAGAAATACGGTATCAGGCTGGTGACCGGAAAGTTTGACCGGGAAGCCTGGCGGGACGTCAACTCGCTCGCCGCCGCCATTCTGGCCAAGGTCGAGGAGCGGGCCCAGACCTAGATGAACGTCTTACTCGTCAAGCCCCGGCCCGACGCGGTTCAGTTCGGGCTGGCTCCTTTCTTTCAAACCGAGCCGCTGGGACTGGAGTATATCGCCGCGGAGCTCCGGCACCGGGACCACTCCGTCGCCACCGTGGACCTGCGGTTCGATCGCCGCCGCTTCCGCCAGGTGCTGCGGCGCCGGCGCCCTGCCGTGGTGGGAATCGCCTGTCTCCACATTCTGGACGCGCCCGCCACGCTGCGCTTGGCCGACGAGATCAAGGCCTTCGATCCCGCAATTTTCGTCGCCGTCGGCGGGCATGCGGCTTCCTCGTATCCCCAGGCCCTGACGCACAGCCAGGCCATTGACGCCATCTGCATCGGGGAGGGCGAGCGGGCGATGCCGGCCCTTTGCGATGCCCTCGCGCGTTGCCAGCCCCTCCGGGACGTCCCTTCTTTGCTGCTGCGCTCCGGCGAAAGATTCGAGCCCACGGCGCCGGCGCAGGGCTTCCTCGACCTGGCTCAGGTCCGTCTGCCCGACCGCCGGCAAGTCGCCCCGTACCAGCGGCACTACTGCTGCCTCAACTACATGCCGGTCTGGACCCTGGAAACCACCCGCGGCTGCCCGCACCGCTGCAAGTTCTGCTCGGTCTGGCAGTTCTATCGCGGCTCCTGCCGGTTTCATGCGCCGGGCTCGGTGCGGGCGGACTTAGAGGCCTCGGGCCATAACGTGTTCATCATCGATGACATCTTTTGGGCGGAACGGGCGCAGAGCGAGGAACTGGCCGACGCCCTGCTGAAGTCCCCGGTGCGGAAGAACTGGATACTGGCGCAGTCGCGGGTGGACCTGGTGGCCGGCAATCCCGAGCTGCTCCGGCGGTGGCGGCCCCTGGCGAAGACCTTCGACATCTTTTTCGGCTTCGAGTCTCCCACCGGGGCGGGCCTCGACCGGCTGAACAAAGGCACCGACGTGGCCACCACCGTCGCGGCGATCCGGACGGCGCGCGAACTGGACTACGGAGTCACCGGGAATTTCATCGTAGATCCGGATTTCACCGAGGACGATTTCGCGGCGTTGTGGCAATTCCTCGCGGAAAACCAGCTCAGCCGCGTGGGCTTCACGATTCTGACGCCCCTGCCCGGCACGCATTACTTCGAGAAAGTGAAGAGCGAGTTGCTGGTCTTCGACTGGAGCCAGTACGACCTGCACCACCTGCTGTGGCGCCCGCGGCTTGCCCCGCAGCGCTTCTTCGAGTTGTACTGCGAGTCCTGGCGCCGCAGCGTGCTCAACCTGGCGGGGAAAAAGAAGCTGGGAAGCTGGCTGGGGCAGGTACACCCACTGCACATCCCCCGGCTGGCGCGCATCCTGTGGCGAACGCAGAAGCTGATGGACCCGAAAGCCTACCTGGCGGAGAGCAGGATTTTGCCGGGTTGAGCGGAACGTATTATCATCGGATTCTGAGCCGGAGGAACCATGAAACGAATCGGCTATGTGCTGTTATTTGGCGCACTTTGTTCGGGCCTCGCTCTGGGTCTGGGGGGGACGGAACAAGGTGGAGAAAGAGGGCAAATGGTGGCTCGGCACACATACCGAGGCCGCCGCGGTCAACGTGACTGGTGAGTGGCACGACAAAGCGTGGGGGAGAGTAACGCTCAGCCAGGCGGAGGGCACCAGGCAAGTGACAGGCTCCGGGGATGGGTGGAATATCGACGGCGTCGTCAGCGGCAATAAGGTCTTTCTGATCTTCTCCTCGCACGGTAACGTGGAGTATTCGGCCGAGCTGAGCGCCGACGCGCCCAACGCGCTGAACGGATCATACGCACGCGGTGTCGGGCTGGAAGGCTCCAAAACCAAACCCATGAATCTGAGGAAGTAGAGGGAACCTTCTGCTGCCTTGACGCCGTCCCCCCGTTTGCTGGTATTCTCGACTGGTTACGGGAGGATGGGTATGCGGGCGCTATCTCTGATATGTGTCGCCGGCTGTGGGCTGATGCTGGGCCCGGCCGGCCGTGCTCAACTCAATTCTGAACAACGCAAGACAGGGGAGAAGATGGTCGAGGGCAAGTTCTACATGCGCCTCGACGCTCCTTGCATCTACGGCGCGAAAACGGCGGCGGGCCTGTGGTTTGACCCTTTACTTAAGGTGTCTCCCACCGGGCATAAGCTGCTCCCGGTTCCGCCCCTATCCAAGAAACAGTATGTCTACTGGGGATCGGGTCCCAACGATCCGGTTGGCTATGGCTCGCTGAAAATGGCGGGCGAGACTGTGTATGTGTGGCTGGAAGGGCGGTCGCCGGCCGCCAACGAATTCGTGATCGAGTTCAATGACATCAAGACGCTGGACGATTTCAAGGCTGCATGGGCACGGGCTTTCTCCGCCATCCCACTCCAGGACGAGCACCCCGAATGGCCCGCCGAGATCCGGAACGCCATCCGTGACCACCGCGTGGTGGAAGGCATGACCAAGGAGCAGGCGTTCATGGTGGTGGGCGAGCCCCAGTCGGTGGAGACGAGCGCGGAAAAGGGTGTAGCGGTGGAGATCTGGCATCCCCGCCAGGTGAACGGCCGGAAGCAGCCCTACCATCACATGAAAGACCGAGACACCGGCTACCCGGCCACGCTGAAGTTCGCAGACGGGAAACTGGTCGCCATCGATCGAGTGAGCCCAAGGTAACGCGGCCCGCGCCACCTGCGCCGCCCGCGCCACCTACGCCGCCGACCCCGCCAGGAGCGTGAATTCCTGTGCGTCCCGGCAAGTGGCGTCGGATCGTCATGGCTTGGTTCTGCTGCGCGCCGCTTCCGTCTTTGTCCGCGCAGGAGAGGACTTACACCAACAGCGTCGGCATGGAGTTTGTGTTGATCCCCGCCGGTGAGTTCCGGATGGGTTGTTCGCCGGGGGACCACTATTGCGGCGGGCATGAAAAGCCGCTTCACCGCGTGAAGGTCACCAAGCCGTTTTATCTCGGCAAGTACGAAGTGACCCAGGAAGAATGGCAGAAAGTCGTGGGGAACAATCCCTCCTACTTCGGGGAGGCTTCGACCGGCACGGCTTGGAAACGCCACCCCGTCGAGCAGGTCTCCTGGCTGGCGACGCAGGAGTTCCTGGAGAAACTGAACTCGATGGAGAAGTCAGCCCGGTACCGGCTTCCGACCGAGGCGGAATGGGAGTACGCAGCCAGAGCGGGAACCACGGATCCGCGGTTCGGCGCTGCCCCCGACCGGGCCGGCTGGTACTGGCAGAACAGCGGTGGGACGACCCATCCTGTCGGGCAGCAGAAGCCCAATGCGTGGGGCCTGTACGACATGTTGGGGAACGTCTGGGAGTGGGTCCAGGACAACTACGAGAAGACGTATTACCGGGCGAGTCCCGATACCGATCCCGCCGGCCCCTCTTCCGGTACGACTAAGACGCTCAAGGGCGGTTCCTGGTACTGGAACGTGAAGTCCTTCCGCGTGTCTTGCCGGTACGGCTACCGGTCGGATTACGCGGACTACAGCGGCGGATTCCGCTGTGTTTTGGAGGTCCCGCGCTAGCCCGTCTGCTTGACGCGACTTTGGCATCCTGATATCCTCCTCGTGTTGGGGGTGACATCATGAGGGTTCTGCGCGTGCTCGCTGTCGTCGCGAGCGTGTTCCTGTTCGTTCCCGCCGGCAGAGCCGAGCTCTCCGGCAACGACCGGCAGCAAGCCAAGAAGATGATTGAAGGGACGCTCTATTTGCGCATCGACGCTCCCTGCATGTACGAAATCGGCGGGTTTGGCCTGGGTGTCGAACCTTTGGTTGAAGTTTCTCCTACCGGCTACAAGGTCGCAGGGAGCCCGGTCGCCTCGGGGGAGAAGAAGAGAGGAAAAAGGAAGACTGTGTACTGGGGGTTTGCCCCGAATGATCCGGTCGCGCACGGCGCACTCCGGTGGTCCGGCGACTCGGTGATCGCCTGGCTGGAGGGCTTGCGTCCGAAAAACAATGAGGTGATGGTCCGGTTCGTCCAGATCAAGACCCTGGACGACTTCAAGGCGGTTTTCGATCAGACTTTCTCGAAGGTGCCGCTACAAGACGAGCACCCGGAGTGGCCGGCCGAGATTCGGAAAGCCATCGCCGACCGTCGTGTCATCGAAGGGATGACCAAACGGCAAGCTTTCTGTGTCATTGGCACGCCGATCAACATCCAAACCAGCACTGAGAATGGCGTTGAGGTGGAAACCTGGTTCCCCCGCCAGGAAAACGGCACGGTGGTGACCTTTCGCAGACTAAAAAGCACTGCCACCGGATACCCGGCCCTGGTGAAGTTTGCGGGCGGCAAACTCACCACCATCGAGATGACCAGCCGGGCGCAGGATCTGAAGCTGGACAAGTAGTCGCGACCGCTCCTTCACGGTCGTGGCTCCGAAGCGTGCCGTGGCGCGACACCCGGAATGATAAGAGCAGCGAGTTTCGCCCTGCTATTCCTGCTGACCAACTCCGCGCTGCTTCTGCTGTTTCCCTTTGAACTGTCCAAGTTCCTGTTGGCTGCCGCCCTCTATACGCCCGGAACACTGGTCATGCTGTACCTTCTGTTCCACCCCCGCAATCAGTTCCTGGTGGCCAACCGTTCGCAGGTGGACACCGCGGGACGGCGCTGCCTGGCCCTGACTTTCGATGACGGGCCGAACGCGCGGCATACCCCGGAGCTACTGCGCATCCTCGGCGAACAGGGAGTCAGGGCGACATTCTTCGTGGTCGGGCGGCAGGCAGAGCAGCATCCGGAGCTGCTGCGGCGCGTGGTGGCCGAAGGGCACCAGGTGGGCAACCACACCTACTCGCACCCGCCGCTGTTCTGCTTCCTGTCGCCGCGCCGGCTGCGCCAGGAAATCGAGCGTGGCCAGCAGGCGGTCGTCAACGCCTGCGGCATTGCGCCCCGCTACTTCCGCTCGCCGGTGGGCCTCCGCCATCCGCTGCTTCAGGTCTATTTGCGGCGCGCGGGCCTGGAGTACATCTCCTGGAGAGTCCGCGCGTTTGACACCCGGGTGCAGGCGCCTCAAGCGATCGCGCGGCAGATCACCGCGAGCGCCGCGCCCGGCGATATCGTCCTGCTGCACGACCGGCCCGGCGAGGCCGCCGGTGGGATGCTCGAAGCGCTGCCGGGAATCATCGACGAGCTCAAAAATCGGGGATTCGAGTTTGTGCCGGTCTAGCCGGCCGAAACGGGGCGTCCACCACACCACCACCCATCCGGACCGCGCCGGTTGCTCTCCAGTTGATCTGCGTGCCAGAGCTGCCGATATCGGAGTGCGAAGCGTCAGACCGAACACGATCCCTTTCTCTTCATTCGGGAAAAGGGCGGCCGCGAGCCGTAGGGCGCGCTGCGTCAGCGTCTCGGTATCGGCGAACGGATCCTCGAACCTGCCGGGCGCATCCCGATTGCCGGACGCCGCATTCTCAGGCATCGGAAGTCAACTCTCTGGAGACGAAGCGCTCCACGCGGACATAGTTGATGACCATGTCGCCCCTCCGGGCATCCAACTCTTTCGCGGAGTCGCGGCCGGCGAGCAGCTCCGTGCGCAGCGACGATTTGAGGTAAGGTGCCCGCAACTCGTACGGTGACACCAGTGCATTTGTTGTCGAGGTACGCAATTGGACGATCGCAGAGCTTTCAGTACTTATGCCTCCTTTTATCCATGACATCCCCCTACAAGTGAGACAAAATACCTCAACCGGAGGTTCAATATCCAACCCCTGGACTGATGACTAAAGGGCCGGGGAGGTTAGAGAGAAGAACCACCGTTAAGCAGAGCGGGATGAAGAAGCGATTCTTGCAGGCCGGCCGCCGGCATGACGGGGTTGGCGTGCTCCCGCTCGAGAATGTGCCTCAAACTGCCGCGGATAAGGGGAAATGAGCCAGTAGAGGTAAACAGTGTCTGCGCAGCCCGGCAGCGCCGGGCGGAGTGGCTGCGCTTTCTTCAAAATCGAAACATGGAGGAGACACGAAAATGATTCGTCGGTATTTGGCTGTGATGATGGTTATGATGTTGATCGGCCTCAGTTCACCCGCCCTGGCGGGAGATCTGGTGTCGCCCAAGCTGATGGCTGGATTATCGGTCAAGGGTTTTCCCGGCCGCATCGCTGCTTTTAGTCTTCAAGGGTCCGGTCAGGCCGGGAGCCAATCCCAGTCCCAAGCTGCCCCTTCGCATAGACATTGGACCAGGGGGGGTAAGGTGCTGACGTTTATCGGTCTGGCGTTCGTCGGCGGCGGGGCGGTCATGATGACCCGAGAGGTGCCTGACAGCGAGATGGTGCCCGGGCAGACGTACGTCAGGTGGAAGAGAGTCGGGGGTATCTCGATGGGCATCGGCGGCGCGCTTGCCATTGTCGGACTCACCAGGCGGGGGGACTAAGCGCCCATCGAGGCAGTTTGGATGGGGGCGCAGGCGCCCGGCGAGAGCGCGCGCTTTGGTTGCGTTCGTGGTCTCCGCTGCTGTCGCTTCATCCAGGTGCAGCGTGAGGGCCCGACAGAAAAGGGGCTCTGCGCAAGAATGCGAGCCCAGCGCTTTGCCGGGTGCTCTGCTCCCCGCCACGCTCGGGGAACAGGCATGCCCCGGTCCACCGCCGCCAGGCGTGCAGGCAGACAGCGCCGCAGGATATAATTCTGAAGCGTGACGATGCCTGTCCCGGCACCCCAGGAAGTGAAGATCTGCGCTCTCATCCCCGCTTACAACGAAGCTGGCACGATCGCTTCCGTGGTGGCTGGAGCCAGGCAGTACACCGCGATGGTGGCTGTAGTCGACGACGGCTCCACGGATGGAACGGCGGAAGCCGCGGAGGCGGCCGGAGCGGTCTGCCTCCGGCACCGCCGGAATGAAGGGAAGGGTGCCGCTGTTCGCACTGGGATGCAATACCTGCTGGAACGCGATTTCAGTCACGTGCTGTTTCTCGACGGGGATGGACAACATAATCCCGAGGACATTCCACTGCTGATCCAATCGGCCCGCAGTACCGGCGCCGGCATCGTGATCGGTGCCCGAAGCTTCGATCGCGCCCGGATGCCCGTGGAACGCTACTATTCCAACCGCATGGGCAGCCGGGTTGCGTCCTGGTTGGCCGGCCAGGAGGTCCTGGACAGCCAGAGCGGTTTCCGCCTGATCCGGGTGGACCAGTTGCGCCGCCTGCACTTGAAGGCGAGGAGATACGAGATCGAGATGGAGATCCTGATCAAAATGAGCCGCGCGGGTTGCCGCATTGAGCACGTTCCCGTGCAGACCATCTATCACGACGGCGGGCCGACGAAGATGAAGCCCGTGCGGGACACGCTGCGCATCTGCCTGTGTTCACTGGCATTCCGGTGGGGGAAGTGAGGAGTGCGCGCCACCTGGCTCGGCATCGTGGCGGTACTGGCCGTTCCCGTGTGTCTCGACGGCCAGCGCCCCGCCGGCGCCGACGACGCGTTGCTGAAGCTGATTTGGGACGGCGTTCAGGAGGCGCAGAAGAAATACTCGACGGGTCGCGGTACCATCACGGAGACGAGAACCTCGGCGCTGCTGGCCAGGCCGCTGGTACTCCACGGCAAGTTCTTCGCCGCCGGCCTGACGAAATTCAGCGTGGAATACTCCGGTCCGGAGCCGATCCGCGTCGTCTTCAACCAGGATTACTTGAACGTGACCACCGGAACAGAGCGGCCCACCACCGAGGTGATCCGAATTGGCGATCACGTGAGGAGGACCCAGGCCTACTTCAGCCGGGACAATTCGCTCGCCAACCTGAGGCAGAATTTCGTAATCTCGGCGCGCGAAGAAAAAACGGCTTACGAGATGAAGCTGGCGCCGAGGTCGGCCAGGTTCAAGAAGAGGATCAACTACGTGATTGTCAGGCTCGGCAAACCCGGCTTCCTCCTGCGTTCGCTTGAGGTAGACGGAACCAGCGGCGTGAACAGCCGTTTCGACATCCAGTTGGACGCGCTGAACGTGCCCATCGGCGACAACGTCTTCAAGGTGTACCGGCCATAGGATGCTCGACAAAGAAGCGATTCTGAACCTGATCCCGCACCGGCCGCCCTTCCTGTGGCTGGACCGCGTGGTGGAGATCGAAGCGGGCGTTCGCTGCGTCGCACTGAAGTTCGTCGACCCCGCCGAACCGTTTTTCGCCGGTCACTTTCCGGGGAATGCCATCCTGCCCGGGGTCTTCCTCATCGAAGCGGCGGCGCAGACCGCCGGAGTGATGATGGGCGCTCCTTCGCCGTCCGCTATCGGAGAACGGCTGCTGGCGGCGGTAAACCGCTTCAAGTTTCTGAGGTCCGTGAGCCCGGGTTCGGAGCTGTGGATCGAAACCAGGAAGATCGCCCAGGCCGGTCCGCTGGTTTACGTCGAGGCGACCGTGCGGGTGGAGGGAGAGGTCGTCGCCAGGGGCGAACTGTCCGTGTATTCGGCCTGATATGCCACGCTTCCGTTTCTCACGCTTCCGCGAGTCGCTGGCGAAATTAATGCACGAGCGCCTGGAACCAGGTCGTGCCGCTGCCGCGGTGTTCGTCGGCGTGTTCATTGGCATCGTCCCGATTTACGGCTTCCAGTCGCTGGCCGCCATCGGCCTGGCGGTGCTGTTCAAGCTCAACAAGCCGTTGACGTTTGCCGCAACCTTCGTGAACAATCCACTCCTTCAACCTTTCCTGGTGCTTTCCGGAGTGCAACTCGGCAACGTGCTCTGGAAGGGCCGCCTGCTGAGGCTCACTACCGCCGGGCTAGCCCGGCTGAAGCTATCGGAGCAGCTCGCGATGTGGGTGGCCGGCAGCGTGGTGCTGGCCGTGCTCCTGGGCGGGGTTGCGGCGCTGGCGACCTACCTCCTCCTCCGATTCCGCCGGCGGCGCTCGCCCGCCCGTACCGCGCTGCGCGAATGCATCCAATCGGTGAATTCGCTTTACCGGCGGGCCGGCGCGTTCGACCGTGGGTTCGTGCGGTGGAAGATGCGCCTGGACAACATCTTTGAGATCCTGCTGGAGGATTCCGGCGGAGGACCGGCCGTCGACCTCGGCTGCGGCTATGGCTTGGCGCTCGGGATGCTCGCGCAACGCGACCCGGGCCGGCGCCTGGCGGGCTGCGACCTGGACCCGCATCGAATCGACGTTGCGCGCCGGGCCTTGGCGCGGCTCCCCGCTGAGCTGTCCATCGCCGATGTGCGCGACTTCCAGTTCAGCGAGTGCGGCCTCATCCTGATTCTCGATGTGCTTCAATACCTGAATGCCGAAGAGCAGCGGGCGCTGCTGGAGAGGTGTTGTTCGGCGCTGCTGCCCGGTGGCCTGCTGCTGTTTCGCGTGCCGGACCGCGAGGGCGGCGTGGCTTCGCGCCTGAGCCTGGCGCTGGACTGGCTGATCTTCCGGTTCGGCGGGGTGGGGCGTCGCCCGGTGGTCCTCTCCCGGACCGAATACCGGCGGCTGCTGCAGGGTACGGGCATGGAGGTTCTCGAGCGCAGGTTGCGGAACAAGCTTCCGCTCGCGCACGTCGTTTTCCGCGCCCGCAAGCCGGTGGAGGCCTAGGATGACGTCCTGGGTGCTGCGTCTGGTGCGATGGCTGACGCTGAAGCATCCCGCCCTGCTGCTCGCCGTCATCGCCGTTTTCACCGTGGTGCTCTTTCTCAACATCCGCAACCTGCGGATGGGAACCAACCTCACCGACCTGTTCGGCGAGGGCACGCCGGAGTTGCGAGCCGCCAACGAGTATGTCCAGCAGTCCGGCTATGGCAATCAGCTCTTTCTGCTCGTCGAGACGGCCGGCGGGGCCGAGGATTCCTCCGAGCCGATGGAGGCGCTGGCGGACCGCCTTACCGCCGACATGAACCGGAGCGGCCTGTTCAAGTACGCTCGCTGCGGCCTCAGCGACCGGGAGATGCTGAGCATGGTCCGCCTGTTCGCCTGGAACTTCCCTGCCTTTCTCCGGCCCGGACAGCTCGACAACTTGAAAGCACGCTTGTCGGAGGATCAAATCAAGAAGACGGTTGCGCGCGCCGGCGCCGGTTTGGTCACGCCTTTCTCCTGGCTGGGCACGAATTACTTCGTTACCGATCCGCTGGGGCTGATGGAATTCGCCGCGCCGGCGGGCCACGGCCTCGGTGGCTTTCTCAGTTTCGATCTGGAGTGGGGCAGCGGGAACTACTTCTTCAGCCAGGACCACCAAGCCCTGCTGGTGGTGGCCGAACCGAAGCAGCCGGTGGTGGACTACAAGTTCTCCCAGGAGGTGGTGAACTGGACCCGCGAGCGCACCAACGCGCTGCTCGCCGGCGAAGAGTTCAAACAGAGCCCGTTGCGGGTCACCATGGCGGGCGGATACCTGTACGCCGAACAGGACCACAAATTCATCGAGCGAAACATCAACCTCGTTTCCTGGGTCTCGATCCTGGGGAACCTCGCACTCTGTCTGCTGGTGTACCGGCGAATCCCGCTTTTCCTCATGTCGTACATCCCCACCACGCTCGGCCTGCTCTGGACCACCGGACTGATCGCCTACTATCCGGGCGAGGTGAACCTGATCAGCCTCTCCTTCATCGCCATTCTGGTGGGATTGGGCGACGATCAGGTCATCTACTTCATGAACCGGGTACCGCAGGAATGGACCGAAGGCAAGTCGCTCGATGAGGCGATGACGCACACGCTCGTCACCACCGGCAAGAGCATCATCTTCTGCATCCTGACGGCCGGCACGGCCACCGCGGCGCTGATGCTGGCGAGCTTCAAGGCGCTGTCGGAGTTCGGGCTGGTGCTGACCATCGGGCTGTTGATGCTGCTGCTCCACACCTTGCTGACCATTCCCGCCCTGATGCGGTTATGGTGGACTCGCTTTCCTCCGCGGGTGAGCGAGCGCGTGACCTTCCGATTCCTGCCCTCCATTGCGCGGCCGCTTGCCGGCCTGCTCTCCGCGCACCCGCGTATCATTCTGGCGGCCTCGGCGGCCGTGTTTGCGATCGCGCTGGCTTCATTCCCCTCGCTGAAAATGAGCAGGAAAGTGGAAATCAGCCGGGGGGACGAGAACCCGGCGGTGGTCGGCCAGCGGCGGCTCGCCGGGAAGTTCGGCATCGAGGGCACTCCCGAGCTGATTCTGCTACACGGCAGCGAGGAGGACGTTTTGCGAAGGGCCGAGGGAGTGGCGGCGGGGCTCGAAAGCCTGAAGAAGGAGGGCCGCCTGAAGTCGGTCTTCTCGCCTTCCCAGATCGTCCCCTCGCGGCAGACGCAACTTAAGGGCGCCCGGGATGTCGCCGGGCTCGACCTGGTCGCGGCCGCCGGCCACCTCGAGCGCAACCTCAAAGCGGGCGGGTTCAACATCAGCTACTTCGAGCCGGCCATCGCCAGACTGCGTGAGCTGGGTGGCAAGGATCTCAAGCCGCTGAGCCTGGCGGAGGCCGGCGCCTTCCTCCCGCGCGGCCTGCTGGACAACGCCGTCAAGAAAATCGGTGACAACCGTTATCTGGCTGTCGTCGCCGTCTATCCCGCCGACCCCGATGCCACCGACGCCATTCCGCCCGCCACCATCCGGGAATTGCAGCGGGAGTACGGTCCGTTTACCGACTTCTCCTACCCCAAGATCAACCGCGACCTTCAGACCCAGATCTTCCGCGACAGCCGCCGCGCCCTGCTGCTGACCGCCATTGGCATCACGGTGATTGCTTTCTTCTGTTTCCGCGACGTCAAAATGACGGCGGTGGTGCTGATACCAATCGTCTTCGCCATCGTGGTCACGTTCGGGATTCTGGTCCTGTGCCGCCACCCCTTCAGCTTCATGGCCCTCACCGCGATCCCGCTCATCATCGGCCTGGGGATCGACAACGGCATCCATCTCGCACGCCGCTATCTGGAAGGCCCCCACCGCGATATTGCCGGGGTCTTGAAGCTGGCGGGCGCGCCGCTGCTCCAGTCGAACCTGACCACGATCATCGGCTTCGGCGCCCTGATGGTGTCCAGGTTCGAGCCGCTCGCCGAACTGGGGCTGGTCACCGCCCTCGGCGTCACCTTGGCACTGCTGGGCGCCTTTTGGGTCCTGCCGTCCGTCGTGATCGTCTTCGGGATTCGGCGAAACGCCGGCCCCTCGCTGGCCCCGGCGCGGGAAGATGACTGAGCGCTTCCTCCTCGGCGATCAGCCCTTCCCAGCCCTGCGCGCCTCATCATCCTGATAGGACACCTTCAGCCCGGTCCTGGCTTCCAGGCCGGCCAGGATCGAGCGAATGTCGCCCTTGCCCACCTGGAACACCGCCGCCTGCTGTTTCCCGGCTTCGTCCGCATAGCCCAACGTGACGTAGTGCCGGCGCGACTTGGCCAGCAGGAAGAGAGGTGAAATCAGGATCGCCAGGATGTAGCGGCGATCGACCTTCTGCCCATATTCGATCAGGTTGATCTTCTGGTACGGCAGCTTGAAGGTGCCGCCGTGGGTTCGGAACTGGAAAAACTCCCCGTCTGTCGCGTTGATTGCACCGCCGGAATTGTGCGAGATAGAGGGCAGTGTGCCCCCTACGTACTTGGCCCGACTACTGTTGTCGGCCGCCCAAGCCGGAGGCAGGGTCGAGTTCACGCTGAGAGCGAGAACGAGAATCGCGATCACAAGGCTGGCCTTACGACTGGTCATAGAGTATTAGTGGGTAGGCGACGTCGACTTTCTCACGCCCTGCCGGGGCAGGCGACCGCTGGCGGCTGAGAGGCGGGAGAGGGTTGTCTTTCCGCCGAAGTTGACGTTCGGGCTGCCTTGGATCCGCTTCCCGATGCCGCTGCAGTGCAGGTCCATTATCCGGAGATCACCTCCGTTTGCCAGGTGGTCCGCGTGACCGCGCATTGCGATGTCTGCGGCGCGTGAATGATTCTGACACCGTATCTGAACGTGGCCACCAACCTGACACGCCACCTCAGGACCCGAACTTCCATGTGTTTGACTACGAAGGGGAGACATACTGGGTTGACTCTGGCATGGGACTTGTGCAGGCGACGGAGCCGGTGAGCCCCGAAGACGAGATGCCGGTGGTTCGAATCCACTCGCCCCGACCAATCCTTC
The DNA here is from genome assembly GCA_049512775.1 of Bryobacteraceae bacterium. Taxonomy (GTDB): domain Bacteria; phylum Acidobacteriota; class Terriglobia; order Bryobacterales; family Bryobacteraceae; genus Fen-330. Next base: position 35,809 of record JBEKWU010000016.1, on the reverse strand, counting down.
CAATCGCTTACGTACAGCTCTCGTGACAAGCCTTCTTACGCGAAACCAGCCGTTCTGACTTGTAAGCTGTGATGTGCTTGATTCTGCCGAACCGTCCGAGCGTACCGCTACGCTCGATTCCGAGCCGCGACTGTGAAGCAGTGCCCATGGGCCTGCGGCCCACCGATAATCTTGAAGACGCAGTAGGATAAGGCTCCAGCCTTGTCCTGGCTGCGTGCCAGATGCGCCCGGACAAACCGGAGGCTTATCCTACTCCGCGCAGATCCAGCGTCTTCAACGGAGCGGTCCCCCAGACGTGCGGAAGGACCGCTTGCTGAGAAGCTGTGAAAAAAACGCTGGGCAAGCTGAAGCATGCCCCACCTGAGCTTGTAAGTCGTTCATTTCCCACGTGGGACATGCTTTACCTTGTCCTCTTCGGCGCCACGAGGCGATTTTTTCACAGCTTCTGACGCGCGCGGCTCGGAATCACGGATCTCAGGCACCCACGGAAATGTCGTGATCCGCTTTAACTCCGCTTGTGGTAGTACTTGTAGTATAATAGGAGTGGACGTGTGGCGCCGAGAGGTCTTTGGGGTACACCATGGCGTTGAAGGCCAAGAGCAAGAGAATCCAGTCTCCGCCGGGCAAACGCGCCCGCAAGGCCAAGTTCCAGGCGGACCTTGCGCCTGCGGAGGACCACGCCATGCGCGTGCTCAAAGAGGAGCTACAGCTCACGAGCAACACCGACTTCCTGTCCGACGCTCTGGCCCTGTTTCGCTGGGCCGTGTCGGAGCGAAAGCTGGGACACCGGATTATCAGCGAAAACCTGAGTGGCGAACGTCAGGTGCTTATGTTCCCTCGTTTGGAACGGGTAGCCCCGGACCTTGCCCTGCCGCGCGTGGAGATCCAGTGGACGGAACGCGAACTGGAGAGTCTTGCGCAGCTCGCATCCGCACCCAAAGCGGACCCGCCCACCGAGGCCCTGATTCGGGCCATGCGGGACTGAATGGCCCTGGTCATTCGCCGCCTCGAAGAGCCAGACGAGGTGGACAGCTTCGACTGCGGAGACGCGGCTCTGAACAACTACCTCAAACACCACGCCTGGACGAATCAGGAGAAGATCTCGATCGGCGTCGGCTATGTGGCCGTCGATGAGGCCGCTCCACGGGCGGTGCTGGGCTATTTTACGCTGGCGACGGCAAGTGTTCGGCGCAATATGTTCCCCAGAAAGTATGTACGCGGCCTCCCACCCTACGATTTGCCGCTCGTCCTGTTGGCCCGTCTGGCAGTGGACCGCCGGTTTGCCGGCCGAGGACTCGGGCACGCATTGATCTCCGAAGCATTCCGCATCAGCTTGCGCGTCGCCGGTGAGGTTGGTTGCGGCTGCATTGTCACTGACGCGTATCCCGACCGGGTTGGTTGGTACGCACGATATGGGTTCGTGCCCATCGGGGGTGCGGCAGAGGGCGGCCCGCAGAGGATGTTTCTCGACATGCGGACTGTCCGGGCAGCCCTCGGATCCCGACGCGGTCCGGCGTAGCCCCCCGGCCGAATGCTGACGGGTGGAGAATGAATTCGGCTACCAACCGTGGCAAACTGACTGAGAGGTGTTGGCTGACAAGAAGGCAGCCGCGGACTTGCGGCGGGTGGGACACGAGAGCTATCGATGAAGCGAAAACCTCGCGCCAGGCGATGCTACGAGCGGGCGGGACTCGCCGCCGAGTTGGAGGAAACCGTGCGTCGCGTGCCAGCCGGCCACTATCGCAAGACCGGCCTCATGTCCGGATTTGAGGCCGTGGCCACGAGCTCCGGGCCGGAAAAGCAGCCGTCGTTTCTCGAGCGTGCCAAGGCCCGCTGGGGAGACCGGCGGAGAGAGCACTCATGAATAAGAGAACATCCCGCGGCTTGGATGCTGCAAGCCTGGATAGACTCATCGAGGAGATCACCGTTGACGCAAACGGGGAAGATGAGCAACTCTGGGCTTTCCGGCAGGCCTTCGAGGACGACGTCGCCGTCCCCTGCGAGGGTACCGTCATCGGCGAGCCGGTCGCGGTGATCGGGTTCGACTACGACGGGAACGAGCGGCGCGGCTTAACCGCGAAGTGCCGCCGCCTGGATGGCAGCCAATACGTGGTAGCGGCTTCCGAGGTGCTGCTCCATCCGGGCACCCCTGGGGCGCGCTACCTGGCCGCGTACCGCAAGTGGATGGGACTTGCGCCCTGCCCACCCGGTCCTCGCGCCAAAGCTCAGCGGCAGACCGCCGCACCGTCACTCGACCCGAGCTGTCCCATCGAGTTGGCGGTCCTGTCGGTGAAGCGGACGGCTGCACGCTGCCGCCTGTTGGGAAGCGGCCAGGGCGTCACGCTCCGCGCCGGCCGCCTCTGGGATGTCGTTCCGGGCGAGATCGCCGTCGTCCGGCCCGCCAAGCAGTGGACCTATGCCGGCAATCCCTATCTCTCAGGCGCCATCGAGTCGACACGGCTCGATGTGGCCGCGCTCGGTCTGGTCCCGCTGCGGCTGGAACAACAGGGCCTCTGGAACCCGGCGGAGCACTACTGGGGCGAGGAGGGCGAACCGATTGAGGAGTGGGCCAAGCCGATCATTGCCCGCGGCCCGCGGCCGGAGTTCGAGATGGAGCAAGTGCTGCCTGGGGCCGATTCCGAAGATCCCTTTTCCGACCCGATCGGCGAATCCAACGACCGCAAAGACTCCGGTGACAGCGGCGGAGCATACAGAATCCTGATGGATCTCTGCCAGGCCAACCTCCGCTGCCTGGACGCTCATGCCCACCTCGGCAACTTCGTTTTCGATCGATGGCCCAAGGACGCAATCCGTCACTACGCGGCGGGGTTTCGGATCGGCGAGTTGTCCCTGGGCGAAGGCTTCGACGGCCTGCTGCCGTGGGGCTGGATCGACAACCGGCCATTCCTTCGCTGCATGCACGGATTCGGATTGTGCCTCTGGCGCCTCGGCCAGTTCGAGCAAGCCGGGCAGGTCTTCGACCGCATGCTCTGGTTGAATCCGTCGGACAACCAGGGCGTGCGTTTCGTGATCGAAGAGGTTCGGGCGAAGGTGGCGTGGGAGAGCAGCAGGGGCAAGTAGAATCCGAATACGGCGTGAGCGACTTGGAGTTGCAGCAACCAGGTGAACGTGCGGCAGTCGCCGGACGCTCAATCGGGCGACCGTGCGAAAAACGTCTGCGGTGAGCGGAAGCAGACGCCCCGATTTGATGTGCGCCGCGGAAATCGCGGCAACTCTGTAGAGCTGTGAGAAGGCGGTCACCGGCCTGGTACATCCGTCGGCGCGGGCGGCAGCAAGTGGCTGAGGGGAGAGCACCTGTCGCAACCGGCAACAACCGCTATGCCCACAGCTAAATCATTCATTTTCTTGGCCATCCTGGCTCGGGACCAGGAGGTCGGTGGTTCGAATCCACTCGCCCCGACCATCCCGCGAGCCAGCCCGCGACTTTGCTTACCTCCCCATGGCGCGCTGTACTAAATGCAGGGTCGGGACACCACCCCCGGCCGGCGGCTGAACTTTCCCCGGCGTTCCCTCGTATACGCTTCTCTTATGACCAAACCCCTGCGCTACGATTCCGTCCTCAGGCTGTTTGTGGGCTCGCTCGCGATTGCCGCCCTGTTCTCGCTGCCCCATGCCGCATTCGCTCAGCCGGCCGCTGCGCCGGCCAAGCTGAAAGACGAGATGCGCCTGCCCTGGCAACGCCCACTGGCAGGCTACATCCGGAGCTGGCTGGTGCTGGGCGAGTTCCCGAACCCGGACCGCAAGGCGCTGGACGTCGACTATCTCGGTGAGCACGGCGGCGAAGCCCAGCTTCGCCCCGTCGCGGGCATGACCCATAAGCGGCCCGACGGCTCGCAGGCGGTCTGGACCCAGTACACCTCGGATCGGGACATCGTCAACTTCCTCAGGGCTTTCCCGGGACGGCCCACCAGCAACGTCGTGGCCTACGCCTTCACCACCATCGACCGCCCGGCCGCCGGCAAAGCCCTGCTCTCCCTGGGCAGCGACGACGGCGTCGCGGTCTGGCTCAACGGCGAGCGCGTCCACTACAATCCCGCCAGCCGCGCGGTCACTCCGGATGAGGACCAGGTGGAAGTCTCCATGCCCGCCGGCGCCAATTCCGTGCTCGTCAAAGTCGAGCAGGCAGCGGGCGACTGGGGCTTCGTCCTGCGCGTGCTCGAACTGGGCGCCACTCGACGAGCGGGCCCTCTGTCCGTATCCATCCAGCCATCGGAACCCGGCACGCTGGCCGTCGCAACCAACTCGACCGGAGATTCTCCGGTAAAGGTTGAGGTGATGGCGGCCGGAGGCGGAATCCAGGCTGAGAAGACCGCCCCGCGCGGCGCCAAGGTCTCCTTCGCCACCGCAGGCTGGCCGGATGGCGCCTACGACATCCGGGTCACCACCGAGGATTGGCAGGGGCGCCCTGAGTGCGCCTTCGTGCCATGGTTCAAGAGCGATGCGCTGGCGGCGCTGAAGAACCTCGTGGCCACTGCCCCCAAAGGCAACCCCGCCTCAGTCGATGCCGGCCACCACGCCATGCTGGCCGAAATGGTCCTGGACCGGATGCAGGGGAAGCTCGATTCGCTCGACCGCGCGCCGCTCCCCACCCTGTATACCATCCTGATGGAATTCCAGGAGCTGGAGCAGCAGCGCCAGGGCGGGCCCGGACCAGTCCACTCCAGCGGCTTCGTGCGGCTGGCCTATCGCGACGAGATCGACGGCTCGATCCAGTTCTGCCGGGCGTATCTTCCCGCTTCCTACGACCCATCCAAGAAATGGCCGCTCGTGTTGAGCCTGCACGGGTACAATGCCGAGAACCCCGTGTACGTGCGCTGGTGGTCGGTCGACGCGCGGCACAACGGGCTGGCAGAGCGCCACAACATCATCTTTGTCGAGCCGCACGGCCGCGGAAACACCAGCTACTATGGCATCGGCGATCGCGACGTGCTGCGCTGCCTCCAACTGGCTAAGGAACGGTTCCGCGTCGATGACGATCGCGTCTACCTGACCGGGCAATCCATGGGCGGTGGCGGTACCTGGCACGTCGCCACGCGCCACCCCGAACTGTTCGCCGCCATCGCTCCCGTCTTCGGCGGATGGGACTACCACGTCAGCTTCCCGGAAGAGCGGTTGGCGAAGCTAACCCCGCGCGAGCGCTACCTCTTCGAGAGCCAGAGCAGCTACGTGCAGGCGGATGCGCTGCTGAACCTGCCCATCTTCGTCAATCACGGCGACGCCGACCAGTCGGTCAACGTCGACCAGTCCCGTTACGCCGTGCGCATGATCCAGCGCTGGGGCTACAACATCCGCTACCGCGAGCATCCAGGCAAGGGACACGGCGGCTTGGGCAACGATGACGAGATGATCGACTGGCTCCTCCAGTACCAGCGCGACCTCAATCCCCGCCAGGTGCGCGTCCGGGCGGCCGATCTGAAATCGGCCTCCGCCTACTGGGTCAAGATCGACCAACGGGCCGATCAGCGCGCCTTCATGGTGGCCGACGCGGAAGTCGTGGGGCCCAACGCCATCCGGCTGGATACGGACAACGTGCTGGCCCTAACGCTCTCTCCAGCGATCCCCCTCATCGACCCCGCCCAACCTCTGCGGATCTCCTGGAACGGGACGCCCGCGCAAACTGTGCCGTTGATGGACGGGCGCGCCACGCTCTACGCGGAAGGTTACACCGCGGCGCCCCGGCGCAAGACCGCCAGCGTCGCCGGGCCGATGGCCGACGTGCGGACTACGCCGTTCGCCGTCGTGGTCGGCACCATCTCTACGGACCCGATGATGCGCGAGCTCTGCAATCGGAAAGCCGAGGCGCTGGCCAGCGACTGGAAGACCTGGCAGCATGTCCCTCTCCGCATCTACAAGGACACCGAGATTCCCGAAGCCGAGCTATCCAAGTATTCCCTGCTCCTGATCGGAGGCAGCGATGCCAACGCCGTGACCAAGAAGCTCGCCGGCTCCCTCCCCCTCAAGATCTCGGGCGACGAAATCTCGATCGACGGCCGTTCGTTCAAGGCCCCCGATGCGGCGGTCGCGATGGTCTATCCGCATCCGCTGAACCCGGAGCGCTACGTGCTCCTCGCGGCCGCCACGTCGCCGGCGGGTATGTACTTCTTCAATCCGCTCGACGGCGAGTTGGGCCAGTTCGACTTTGCGATCGTCGATGGTGCCCTCGCCAACTCCCGCCGCGGCCGGCCCGTCGAGAAGATTCGCATCGCCGCCGGGCTGTTCGACCGCAACTGGCGCATCGCGGAACCGCTGCTCGATACCGGCGATCCGGAGGTCCGCGCCAAGGCTCCCATGCGTAAGGTACGCCCGGATCTGACCACCACGCTGGTAGGCCTGCCGCAGCTCACGCCCGAGGTCCTGGAGGCTTACGCGGGCCAGTATCAGGTCGGCGACGTGATCGTGACCGTCGCGAAAGAAGGAGACCGCCTGGTGGCTCACGTGCCCAACCAGCCGCCCATGGCGCTGTACCCCGAGTCGGAAACCGTGCTCGCAGTGGAGGACGCGGACACAGAGGTAACCGTGTTCCGCGATTCCAGCGGCAAAGTCACGGGCCTCATGGTCCAGCGGCCCAACCAACCCGGCTTCCCGGCGAAAAGGATCAACTGAGGGATTCGGCACCCGGTTCCGTTGTACCGTGAATTGATGTTCTCGTCGCGCCTCCAATGGGACCTGCGCCCGAACCGGCTCTCCGTCCTGCTCGACGCCAGGCGCCGCGCGGGCGCGCCGATCCTCGATCTCACCGAATCCAACCCCACGCGGGCTGGCTTCCTCTATCCCGGCCCCCAGATCCTGGAGGCGATCTGCGATCCGCGTTCGCTGATGTATGAGCCTTTGCCGGCGGGCTCGGCCGAGGCGCGTGCCGCCGTGGCAGGCTACTACCGCGCCCGCGGTCACGAGGTCGCGCCCGAGCGCATCCTCCTCACCGCCAGCACCAGCGAATCCTACGCCTGGCTGTTCAAGCTGCTCGCCAACCCCGGCGACGAGGTGCTCGTTCCCCGCCCCTCCTATCCCCTATTCGAGTTCCTGGCCGCTCTGGAGTCCGTTCGCCTCGTGCAGTACCCGCTGGCGTATGACGGCTCCTGGTCGATGGATTTCGAGGCCCTGGAGCGCAGCCTGACCCCCCGCACCCACGCCATCGTCCTGGTCAATCCCAACAACCCCACCGGCTCCTTCCTCAAGCGGAGCGAACTGGCCCGCCTGGTCGCCCTGGGGATTCCGCTCATCTCCGACGAAGTGTTCGCGGACTACGCCTTCGGACCAGACCCCGCCAGGGTCTCGACGCTGGTGGACGTCGAGGCGCCGCTCACCTTCTGCCTGAGCGGGCTGTCGAAAATTTCCGGGCTGCCGCAGATGAAGCTGGGCTGGATGGTGGCACGAGGGCCCGCTGTCGAGCGCCTCGAACTGATTGCCGATACCTACCTCTCGGTGAGCGCCCCGATGCAAAATGCGCTGCCGCGCCTGCTCCAGACGGGCGCGGCCGTGCAACAACAGATCGCCCGCCGCACCGCATCCAACCTTGAATTCCTGCGCCAGGCCCTCGGCGCCGGCTCCGTGTGCCAGGTCCTCGACCTCGAGGGCGGCTGGTATGCCACGCTGCGCATTCCGCGCACCCGCAGCGAGGAGCAGTGGACGCTCGATCTCCTGGAACGCGACAACGTCCTCGTCCAGCCGGGCTTTTTCTACGATTTCGATTCGGAAGCCTACCTGGTGCTCAGCCTGCTCACTCCGCCCGAGGCATTTCGCGAGGGCGTGGCGCGGCTGCTTACTTCGGTGTCTCGAGAATCCGCGCCCTCTTGATGTAGTCCAGCATCTGGAACTTGCTTTCCAGATACGCGTTCCCCTGCGTCTCAATCAGGTTCTGGTCCGGGCCCTCGCCGCGCGGCGGCGAATCTCCGTAACCGTTGTACAACCGCTCCACCACCTCCATGCCTTCGACCACTTTCCCGAACGGCGCAAAGCCCCGCTTATCGAGCTGCGCATTGTCCTTCAAGTTGATGAACACCTGCGTGGTGCGCGTATTCGGCCCCGAAGTGGCGAAGGTGATCGTCCCGCGCAGGTTGCTCTGCTTCACCGGATCGTCGGCAAAGGTCATGTCGCGCCAGCGAGCTTCGACGGCGGGATTGCCGTTAATCCCGAATTGCACCACAAAATTCCGCACCACCCGGAAGAACCGCGCGTCGTCGTAGAACCTCCACTGAAGCAGCCGATAGAACCGCTCCGCCCCCTCCGGCGCCCAACTCTTGGTCACCTCGACCACAAAACTGCCCCGCGAGGTTTCAAAGCTGGCCCGGTAAACATCCGGCATCGGTCGCAGCGCTTCGATGTTGATCCCTACCGTTTTGCCGCAGCCGAACAGCGCCGCGATGCTCAGAACTACCGTCAACCTGGCAATCGTGGACATCGGAGCCATTCTACCCCGGATTCTGGGCAGTGCTGCACCCGCCAGGTGGGACCACTCGGCAATCCCGATATACTGTATGGGTTGAAGCGGATCTTCGAAGGCCTGGGACTGGTTCTGGCGTTGGCCCCCTGCCTGGCGCAGCCGGTGCAGGTCTACGAGACCTACGGCGATCGGTCGAAACTGCTCGAGCGGGCGGCCGACCTGGCATTCGCTCCCCCGTCGAGCGCCCAGCCGGATTTCACCATCACCATCGATGAGACTTCCCGCTTCCAGACTATGGACGGCTTCGGCGCCTCGCTGACCGACTCGTCGTCCTGGCTCATCGCCACCAAGCTGGATCTTCCCGCCCGCCGCGCACTGTTCCGGTCGCTCTTCGATCCTGCTTACGGCGCGGGCATCAGCCTTCTGCGCCAGCCGATGGGGGCCAGCGATTTCTCCTCCCGCGGGAACTTTTCCTATGCCGACCAGGCCGATCCGACCCTGGCCCAGTTCTCGATCGCCTCGGACTTGGAGTGCACCACGCCGCTGCTGCGCGAGGCCATCGCCGCAAATCCGTCGCTGCGGCTGTTGGCGCTGCCCTGGAGTCCGCCCGGATGGATGAAGACCAGCGGAGTCATGAACGGCGGCGCCGTCCGAACGGACCAGTTCCCGGCCCTGGCGCTCTACTTTGTGAAGTTCCTTCAGGCCTACCAGCGCGAAGGACTCCCGGTCTACGCCATGTCCATGCAGAACGAGCCGCTGTACTCGACCCAGGCGTACCCGACGGCCTACGTTGCGGCGGCGGATCAGGCCGCGTTCATCGGCAAGTACCTGGGCCCGGCCATGCAGGCCGCGGGATTCGGCAGCACCAAGATACTGGCTTACGACCACAACTGGGATCACCCGGAATACCCGATCTCCGTGCTCGACGATCTCGATGCCAACCACTACGCAGCCGGCGCCGCGTTTCACTGTTACGCCCCTGACACCTCGGCCCAATCCACGTTCAAGACCGCGCATCCGGACAAGGACGTCTGGTTCACCGAGTGCTCCGGCACCGTGGGATCGTCCTTTGCCGGCGATTTGGTCTGGAATGCGCGAACCCTGCTCATCGGCGCGACGCGCAACTGGGCCCGCAGCGTGATCCTGTGGAACATCGCGCTGGACCAGAACTCCGGCCCCAAGAACGGCGGCTGTAGCAACTGCCGCGGAGTGGTCACCATCGACACCTCGGTCTCGCCGCCCACCGTCACGCGCAACGTCGAGTACTACGTCCTCGGCCACCTGGCGAAGTTCGTGCGTCCCGGCGCCGTCCGCATCGGCTCGGAGGGCTCCGACACGGGATCCATCCTGCATGTCGCTTTCCAGAATCCCGATGGCTCCGTGGTTCTGTTCGTGCTCAACAACGGCTCCCCGGCGGGACAGTTCACGGTCGCCTGGAAAGGCCAGGCCTTTTCTCATTCGCTTCCGGTGGGCGCAGTGGCGACATTTGTGTGGAACACGCGGCAGCCCTCGTTTCCTCCAAACGGCGTGGTGAACGCCGCGCATCCGCAGCCGCAGCTGAGTCCAGGCGCGCTGTTTTCGATTTACGGGACCGAGCTCGCCGACGAGACCAGGTCCGTGCCCTTCTTCCCGCTGGCGGTGACCATGGGCGGCGCATCGGTCTCGGTCAACGGAAGGCCCGCGCCGCTGCTCTACGTCTCGCCGGGACAAATCAACGCGCAGATGCCCTGGGAAACCGAGCCCGGCAACGCCCCCGTCTCCGTCACCCGCGCCGGGGTGTCGGTCTCCCAGCCGGTCCACGTCTCCCCGGCGGGCCCGGCGATCTTCACCCTCGCCGACGGTCTCAGCGCCGCGGCCGTCAACAACGAGGACGGTTCCGCGAATTCCGCCGCGACCCCGGTGGCGCCAGGGCATTTCGTGATCCTGTTCGGCACCGGATTGGGCGCGGTCTCACCCCCGGTCGCCTCGGGCGAACCCGCGCCAGTGGACCCCCTCTCGCGCGTGGCGGGCACGGTGACGGTCGAAGTCGCCGGCCGCCAGGTCATTCCCGATTACGCCGGGCTCGCGCCCTCCTTCGCCGGCCTCTGGCAGCTGAACGTCCTGGTTCCACCGGAAACCCCATCGGGAGCCGTCCCCGTAGTCCTCGTGCTCAACGGCCTGCGTTCGAACACCGCCACCATCGCGGTTCAGTGAGAAACCGGTGTCAAGCCTCTACATCTCCGCAAACGCCCGCACCGGAAACGACGCTCCGCGCACCAGCGGCGGCGGCACCGCATAGAACCGGAACCCGGTGCGCGGCAGCGCCGCCAGGTTCGCCAGGTGCTCGACGATCGGGATGCCAGCGGCCAGCAGCCGCGTGTGCGCCGGTCGCGCCAGGTCGGTGGTATCGTCCACGTTCCAGAAATCCACACCCGCCAGCGCCGCTTCCGCCCGCACCAACAGATCGACCGCCTGCTCGGAGAGGTACGGACCCAGCTCCCAGTAGCTCGGTGTGCCCCAGCGCCGGTCCCATCCGGTCCGAACCAGCACCGCGCGGCCGCGCAGCTCCGATTCCGCGCACTCCAGAGAAACCGGCCCGGGCGAAGCCGCCGCGTCGATGACGATCCCCGCCAGGCCCGCAATCGATTCCAGCGGCACGCGGCTCAAGTCGGCGCCCTCCGGATAGCGGTGGAACGGGCTGTCGAGATACGTGCCGACATTGCACGCCATCTCCACCTTCCCCAGGTAGAACTCCGCCTTGCCTTCGTAACGCGCCCGCGACTCCTCATGATTCAGGAAGCACCCGATCTTCGGCGCGGGCAGCCCCGGATACGCCTGCATCCCGTCTTCGATCGGATGACTTAGATCCACCAGCCCCACACGTCGATTATAGCCGCGTGTTGTATCCTGGAGTCGATGCTGCTGAACCGCCAACAGCCAGCCTGGTACATGCTGGTTGCGGTCCTCGTCGGTGCGCTGCTGACGCTGGTGGTCCTCAACACCGCCCACGGCGGGAGCCTGGACTGCCTCCTGTTCCTGCCGCTGTTCTGCTTCGCGCTTCTGCGGCCCCCCGCCGCCGCTGGGCGCCCACCGGCCGAAGAAGCGCTGATCTGCGTACTCGATCCGCTGCTGGCATCCGCGGCCTCCCGCGCCCCGCCCGCCTTCTGATCCTTTCCCCGCTACGTCCGCGTCCCGGCGTTCACACCGCGCCCACAACGCACTCAGCACCGAGCCGCGACCGTGAGGGAGCGGTCCCTCCTGTCGCAGAAAGGAACGAGTTCATGTCCTCACTACAAGCCTTTGAAGGAGTCCTCATCTTCGGACTAGCGCTTTTCGTCAGCATCGTCCTCCTGGTCTTCTTCCTGAGACGACTCTTCGCATGGATGGACCGGCGCGGCTGGATCATGTACACGGGCGACCCGCCCACCTACGGCTCGCTCGGAAACGCCTTCCTCGAGCTCCAGAAGCTGGCGCAGCCCCAAATGGAGTACGTTCTCGAACAGAAGGAAGCGGAGCAAGAGAAGCTGGAGCAGGACGGCGAGGCCGGCCCCGACAACCCAACCCGAAAGCTACCGTAGCTCCAGCAATTCCGCGTTCGGAAAGTAGTGCCCGAGGATCTCGCGGAACGTGGCCCCGGCGGCGGCCATCCCCTTGGCCCCCGTCTGGCACAGCCCGAATCCGTGTCCCGCGCCCTCGCCGCGCGGGTCGCAGTACGAGCAGCGGACGCGCGGGCCGCGGCGGCAGTAAACGCAGTCCACCGCGAAGTACGGGTATTCGCCCGGCGCCGGATTCGCAAGCGCGCGCGTCCGCCCGCCGCAGCTCGCCGAGAACAGCGCGGGGATCGGTGCGCCGCGCCAGGCCAGCACCATGCCGCGGGTGCGCTCGGCCGCAATCGCCGCGAGCGCATCCGGCCGAGGCGGTTCGCGCAGGAATTGGCAGTGCGTGGTGTCGCAGAAATCGAACCCGTGATGACGCCCGCGCGCCGCGGTGTAATACGAGCGCGTCACCACGGCCTGCGCTTTGAGCGCCTCGATCGATGCGCCCGGGGGGCTTTCCGCCGCCACCGCCGATGCCACCGCGACCTCCCGGTCCATCGCCACCACCGCCACCAGCACGCCCGCCGCCGCCGTCACTTCCAGTTCCCCGCGAAAACGCCGCTCGATCTTCCCGGGCACGCTCAGCACGAATTCGCCGCCGCCGCGCGGTGTTGCGTGCACCGATGGCGCGCTCGACCCCGCCAGGTCGATCGCGTTCCCCGCCGCTCGCAGCCGCAGCGCCTGCCCGCCCTCCAGTACGATTCGCACCGCGCCCGCTTCCACCACCAGCGCCTGGCCCGGCGCCGGCCGCACCACCATCTCCGGCGACCGGAACAGCCCGAACACGCCGATCCACACGATCGCGCCCAGCATCACTTTCCGTCCCGGATCACCCGCAACATCTGCCCGGCCACCACCGCGGCCTCGGCGCCGGGGACCCCGTGTACCCGCACCAGCACCGCATAGCGCGGCGATTGCGCGGGATAGAACGCCATCACATAGCCGTCGCCGGGCGCCTTCCGCCGGTGAACGCAGGGCGCAGTCCCCGTCTTGACCAGCCCCATGCGGGCGGCCCGCCCGGTCCCCGACCGCGCGCTCAGCGCCATGCCGCGCACCAGCTCCGCCGCCCGCGGCTCCGCGACCAGACGGCAGTACGCCCGCGCGAGCGCGAGCGGCGCGATCTTCCAGCCGCTGCCCAGCCCGATCAACGATTCCGCCGTCGATCCCGCGGGCGGCGCTTCCATGCCGAACCGTTGCGCCAGGTTCGCCAGGTCCTCCACCCGCACTTCCGCGGCCAGCGCGCGGAAGTAGGCGTTGCAGGAGTGCGCCACCGCCTCGCTGATGCCGATCCGCCCGTGCCCGCGCTCGAGCCAGCAGCGGCTGGCCTTTCCCCGGCAGACGTACTCGGGATAGCGGTATTGGTGCGCCTCGCCGTAAGCCAGCGCCGTGAACGGCTTCACCAGCGAACCCACCGGAACCGGCCGCGCCGCATCCACCCAGCGCGAATCCACCAGCCTGCCCGAGCCCGCATCCACCAGCAGGTACGAGATGCGCGCTTCCGAAAAACGCTCCCTCAGCAGCCGCACCAGCGATTGCTCGTACAGCGAGCCGGCCACCAGAACCAACGCGGCGAGCTGCGTCATGGCCCGAAACGGTAGACCACCGTCTGGGTCACCGCGCGCCCGCTATCCCGCACCACGATCGACGACGAGCTGACGCGCGACAGCGTCTGCCCCAGGCTGGCGATGTTCTCGGAGAAGAACCGTGGTTCGCGCGATACCGCTCCCGCGGTGTAATCGATCAGCCGCGTCATCTTCTCGAAGTTCGCGCGCTCCCGCGCCAGGCTGAATCTGGCCGCGTAGTCTCCCTCCCCCTTCGCCGGCGCCCTAGCGATGCGCGCCGTCACGCGGTGCACCAACTCCGCCGAATTCGCGATCACCAGCACCCGGCCCTTGGCCTCGAACCCAATGCGCCCCAGCGGGCCGGTTTCCGCCGCGGTGCTCAGGGCGCCGCGCACCGCCTCCGCACTCCAGTCGGCCGACGCCAGCAGCACCACCGCCGAGTCGATCCCCACGAACGCGCCGTCGGCCAGCGTGCGCGTCCCGCCGACCTCCATCATCGCCTCCAGCTTCGCGCCCTCGATCAGCCGGCGCAGCGCCTCGGGCGCAAACCGGTCCCCGGCGTTCTCGAGCGGCGGCTCGTCGATGCGCGTCTCGAGGTCCCCCTCGCTGCCTGCCGTGACGGCGGCGGGCGCCTCGGGAGCCGTCTCCGGCGCCCGCTCGGCCTGCGCTTGCGGCGCCAGGATCCTGCCGATCACCAGGTCCAGCGCCGCCTCCGTCGTCGGATTCGCCCAGGCGCGATACAGCCCGGCGTCCTCGGGCGCCAGCCGCAGCACCTGGCCCAGCGCCTCCCCTGGCGCGGCGGGCGGCGCCTGGGAGAAGCGCAACAGCACGCGCTGCTCGCGAATCCCGGTGGGCGAGCGGAACACGTCCGCGATTCCCGCGCCGTATTGCCGCAGCTCGGAGACGTTTCTGTGCACCCAGTACGAGCGGAAGTGCGGGCTGCGCACCAGGGCGGGCAGGTTCATGACCAGCCGCAGGTCGCCGCGCGTTCCGGCTTCACGCACCGGCGCGGCGAACCACTCTTCGCCCGTTACCGCGCTCCCACCTGCGCCGGCGATCAGCTTGAGGGCCGCCGGAATCAGGTCCTCGCGCGTGGCCACCAGCAGGTAATCACCAGTCGTGGCGAACGCGGCCACCCGGCGCGACTCCGGGTCCATGCGCACGAAGTAGTCCGTTCCGGCAGCGCTGCGGGTTTCGTAATTCCCGCGCGTGCGCCACAGCATCGTTTCCATGGCGCGCGCCGACTCGAGCCGCGTAATGTACAGGAACTCCAGCTTGCCGATGTCGTAGATCGCCAGCGCCGATTCCCCGCCCGCCACCGATTCCACCAGCCCCATGTCCGGCGGCAACCCCGCCGCGGCCGCATACTGCGTCTGCGCCCCGGCCAGCCGTTCATACAGCCGCGACCGCGAGAACACCTCGTAATTGGCGCTCGCCAGCCACAGCTTCTTCTCCGCCGATCCGTTCCAGTCGCGCACCAGTGCACCGAAATCCTTGGCTTCCAGATACAGGATCGGGCCGGCGGGAACGTACCCCGCCAGGCTCCGCGGCGCCGGTGCCTGTACCAGGGCCCAAACCGCCAGCGCCAACACCCCGAGCGAAAGTGCGATGCGGAGTTTCATTTCCCTTTCCCTCCCTCGATACGCACGCGGACCAGGCGCTCCTGCTCCAGGCCGCTCGAAACTACCGGCCGCCGCAGCGCGTTCTGCTCCCGGCGTTTTTCTTCCGCCTGGAGCCGCTCGATCCCGGCGCGAGCTTCCGCCCCCGGCTCGATCGCCAGCGCAATCCGGTACAAAAACGCCGCGGAGCCCGGTCGCCCGGTCTTCTCGAACGCCAGCGCCAGACCCTCGGCCAGCGCCGCGCGCTCCCGGCCGGACAATCCGCTCGATGACAGAAACTCCTGCGCGTAGGAGCTCGCGTCGGTGATCTCGGACGTGCTGCGCTGCCGGAGTACGTACTGCAAGCCGCCGGATTCCAGCAGCGGCTCCATCGCCGATAGCGCCAACTGATATCGCCCGCCTGCCAGCGCCGCGCGGACCAACGGCAGCCGCGCCGCGCCGGCCTCCGGCTCGATCGCGATCGCGCCCCTCAGCAGCCGGATGCGCGTCGCGGAATCGCCCGCTGTCTCCGCCGCTTTCACGCGAGCGTAGTAGAAGAAAGGCTGCTCGGCCGCCGCCGGCGCAATCGTTCCGCCCGCCAGCAAGTCCAATTCGGCGCTTCCGGTCTTCCCGCCGGGCTTGAGCGCGGCCGCCTGCGCGCGCAGCTCATAGGGCGCCGCGGGCGCGCCCGCCACCGACGCATCGCCCAGCTTCACCCGCGCCCGGAAATCCCACGGAACGGCCTTCACCCGCGCCTCCAGGAATTGCCGCGCCTCGGCCTGGTGCCCGGTTCTGTTGAGCAGGTCCGCCGCCGCCTCCAGGTCCTGGAACGGCTCGTCCGCCACCAGCGTCATCCGCCGCAGCAGCGTGACCACCGCATCCGTATTGCCCTCCTCGAGCCGCAGTTCCGCCAGCCCCAGAAAGTTCGCCGCGGTGAAGTTGCGTTGATCGAGCTCGCTCGTGTAGACGAACTCCAGCAGGCGGCGCGCCTCCGCCCGCGGCTCCAGCCCGCCCGCGATCCGCAGCAGCGTATCCAGCGCCGGAGCCTTCTCCGGCTCCCGCTGATACCGCTCGATGAGCTGCGCCACCTTGCCGCCCTGCGCCGCGATGCGGATTTCCAGCGGGACCAGCGCCTCGGCGTATTCGGCCCTGGCCTTTTCCGGCAGCGCCTCCAATTCCGTCCGCGCCCGCTCGGTCTGTTTCGTATCCACCAGGTAACCGATCCAGCTCACGCGCCACCGCCCCACCTCCTCCCGCCGGTATTGCTGCATGGCGAACTGCGCCGCCTCCGCCTCGGCCGCCTCCAAAATGCGGCGGTAGACCGGCTCGCGGTTCTCCTTGGGCAGCCACGCCGATTCGACGATGCCGCTCAGCAGCTCCGTCCGGTTCGGCGCGCTGTTGCCCAGATCCAGAACCCAGGCCGTTCCCGCCGCCGGGTCCGCCGCGGCCTCGAATGCGGCCCCCAGAAGCGTGTCCGAGCGGTACGACCCGTTGCGGCGGATGTAAGTCCGCAGCACCGCGTCGGCTTCCTGCTTCACCTCGGGCAGCAGTTTGCCTTTGCCGATGTTCTTGAGCGCGTGCTCCAGATCGCTCCAGAAGGTCTCCGGCACCCGCCCGTCCAGCGCCTTGCGAAACGCCTGGAACGCCGCCTTCCAGTGCGCGATGGCCGCCTCGCGTTTTCCCTGTTTCCACAGCACCTCCGCGATGCGGTCCTCGACGCCGCCGCGCTTCGGGTCCAGCTCCAGGGTGTGCCCGTAATCCGCCAGCGCACGCCCGAAATCGCCCTCCTCGCGATAGTACTCGGCCAGCGTGAAATAGGCGCTGGCGCGCGCCGGCGTCCCCTCCAGCAGCGCCGGCAGGTAGTCCTCCGGATCGCCTCTCTTCTTTGCCGCGAGATACTCGCCGTACGCCGTGCCGTAGTAGAACCACGAACCGCCGGCAAGCTGCTGGCTGCGGTCCGCCTTATTCCCCAGCCGCTCGCCGATGCTTCCCGTGCCCAGCGCGCCGAGGAAACTCGCTTCGATCGCCGCCGGCGCCGCATCCGCGTAATGCAGTCCCACCAGCCCGCTGTAGGCTTTGGTCCAGACCGCATCCAGCCCGCGCCCGCGCGCCGCCACCGCTTGCAGCGCCAGTTCGGCGTTGCCGCTTGCGACCGCCGCATTCGCCGCCGCGTCGCGTTCCTTCTCGCGGGCGTTCCCGGCCAGCGCTACCAGGCGTTGCGGATCGCGCTTGAGCAACAACTCCAGGTACCGCTCCAGCGCATCCCCGCTCAGCCCGTAGTACTGCTGCGCCAGCCCGAGCGCCGCCATCTCGCCCGCCTCGTCCCCCGCCGCCCGATAGGCCTCGGCCGACTCCAGCGCCAGGTGGTCGTCTCTGTCCCGCGCCGGCCAGGCGTTCCAATACGCCAGCAGCTTGAGCGCCAGGTCGTCGTACTTCATCCGCCGCTTCTGCAATTCGGAAAACCGCCCTTCGTCGCCCCGTACCTTTCCCGCATTCAGCATTAACTGCTCGAACCGCCAGCGCGCCTCCAGATCCACCAGCCCGGCACTGCTCGCCAGCCTGAGGAGCGATGGCGGGTTCCGCTTCTCCAGGAATGCCTCGAGCGCAGATTTCTCCTCCGGAGTGAAGTACGCCTTCGCCGCCGCGCCCATCTCCCCGAGCGTGGATTCGAACGGGCCGCGCTCGGAGGGCAGCTCCTCCAACCGCCCCAGTGCCGGCTCGTACGCCCGCAGCCGGGTCATGATTCGCGCGTAGATCTGCGCGCCCCACGGGTAGTCTCCGAACAGGTCCTTGCCGGCCAGTTCGACCCCGCGCTCGGCGAACCGCCGCGCCGGCTCCAGCATGTTCCAGGAATCCAGGATCCGCGCCACCTCGAAAAACGGTTGCGGCCGCTCCGCGCGGCCCTCGATCAGCGCCGTACTGAGCGCTTTCACCGCCGCCTCGGTCTGTCCCTGGCGCGCGTACACTTCGGCCACCTTCCGCATCCACTGCGGATCGTGGTACGTCTGCTCGTACAGCTTCGCGTAGCTGCGCAGGGCCTCCTCGAAGCGCATCAGCCGCTCCTCCAGCGAGGCCCGCGCGATGTGCAGGTCCACGCGGTCCGGCCGGATCGCCGTGGCCTGCGAATACGCCGCGATCGCCCCCGGGATGTCCTCGAAGAACGTGTCCAGCCGCGCCACCACCATCGGCCAGCGATAGTCCCGCGGCGAATCCGCCACCGCTTTCGCGAAGTACCCCGCCAGCCGCTCCTTCACTCCGTGCGACGAAGCGTATGTCGCCGCCTCCCGCGTCACGCCCTCGTCTTCCGGGTAACCCTTCACGATTTCGATGTACTGGTCCACCGCCGCCGTGTAATCCTTCTGCCGCGTCAGCACCGGGATCAGCCCGCGCCGCAGCACCAGTTTCAATTTGTCGTCCGGAACCTCCCGAATCCTGCCTCTGTAGAAATCGCTCAGGCCCCGGTCGTCGCCCTCGCGCACATACGTGTCGGCCATCGCCGCAACGTACTCCGGTTTGAACGGATCGCCTTCGAGCAGCCCCGCCAGCAACTGCCGCGCGCGCCCGGTATCGCCGGCCTCCGTGGATTTCATCGCCGCTTCCAGCGTGAACTGCTTCTTCAGCGTGGCGTTCGCGGCCCCCGCGGCGGCCACCAGCACATCCACCGCCCGCCCCGGCATCTTGTTCCGCCAGTAGAAATCCGCCGTCGCGCGCACTACGCCCAGGATGGCCGGATTCTGCGCGTACAGCGCCTCCACCGTCTCGCGCGCCCGCTCCAGGTTGCGCTTTCCCTCGTGGAACCGCATCAGCGCCAGCCGGAAGCGCATCCGCTCCACCGGATCGGTCGCCACCGCGATCTGGCGCTCCAGGCAGAGCCTCAGAACCTCATCCAGCCCCAGCCTCTCCGCCGTCCCCCGCACCCTCTCGATCGCATCCAAGGAGTTGCTGCGCCCGGCCACTCCGAGCAGGAATTGCACCAGGTCGTCGCGCCGGTTCTGCGCTTCCAGCACCGCCGTACGCAGCGAAACCGCCGCCGCCCCCGGGTTCGCGCCCGCCGTCCGTTCGATAGTGAGCTTCTCGACGATCGCCCGCTGCCCCGGTCGCCGCGACAGCTTGATCAGCCGCTCCCGCGCCGAGCTTCCCTCCTGCGCGCCCTTGATATACTCCGTCACCGCCCGCGTATAGTCGCGCTTATTCTCGTAAATCGCCCCGGCCTCGTACGCATACAACGCCGCGTTGCCGAGCTTCTTGCGCCCCTCCGCGATCAGCCGCAGCGCGTCCTCGTACAGGTAGTAGTCCCAGAACACGGTGGCCGCTTCCAGGTACCCCTCCGGCTTGCCCGGTTCGATCGCGGCCAGCCCGTTCCAATAGGGCCGCGCCAGGTCGAACAACTCGCGATCCGCCTGAATCTCGCCTAACTCGGTCAGCACCGCGCGGTCGCGCGGCTCCCACCGGTGCAGCTTCTCCTCGATCGCTACCGCTTTCTCGGTGAACCGCGCGTCGTAGGCTGCCAGCGACCGGTCCAGCGAAGCCGCCCGGTGCGCCAGCCGTGTGTTGCCCGGCTCCTGCTCCGCCGCCGCATCCAGCGGCGACGCAGCCTCTTCGAAGTGCGACCGCCAGGCCTCCGCCTCGCCCAGAAAACGCACCGCGGCCGGATTGCCCGCGCCCGCCGCACGCGCCGCCTCGATCTCGGTACTCAACCGCCCCGAGTTGGCCAGGAATCGGAAGAACTCAGTGCGCAGCCGCTCGTCGTGGTACCAATAATTCCGCAGCAGCTTCTCCCAGGCCGCCGGATTCCACGTGTGGCTGCTCCGGTACGCCGAAAGCAGGTTGTGCACAAACGCCATGTCGTACGGGAACCGCTGGTGCGCATACAGGTTGAGCTGCAAGTACAGCGCCGCCCCGCTCGATCCCGCGCTGACGACATTGTGGAAGTACTTCTCCAGTTCCGTGCCCGAGAAAATCCCGGTCACTTCGCGCGTCAGCTTCTCAAACTCGGCCGCCTGCTTCCGCCGCAAGTACCAGCGCGCCAGCTTGTCGTACCAGGACGTGCCCCCAAACTGCTGAATGGCCCGCCGGTACACCTCCTCGGTTTGCGCGTCGATGCGGTTTTGCTGCATGAACGCCGCCAGCCGCTCGTACAGGCCCGGATCATTCGGGTTCCGGTCCAGTTCCCTCCGCAGCAGCCGCAGCGCCTCCAGCGGCCGCTTGAGAGCGACCAGCCGGGAGATGTAGCGCTCCAGAACGCTCGAGTAGTTTCCCGCCCGCGCCTGCGGCGGCTCGGCGGTCTCCTCTTCCGTCCCCTGTTCCGATTCGCGTCGCGCCGGGGGCGTTTTTGCGGCCGTCCCCAGCGGCACGCCGCCCGCCCGCGCCGCCAGCTCCTTGAGCAGCGCCTCGTAGGTTGCGAATTCCTGCCCGGTGTCCTCCTTGCGCGCGAACGCCTCCGCCATCAGGATCGCAACCTCGGTGCGCTCGGCGGCCTCCGGAAACGCCGCCAGGAACTTCCGCCCCCCGCGGATCACTCCGTCGCTGTCGCCATAAGTTGCGTACGCCTGGATCAGCCGGCTGTGCAGCTCCGGCCGCTGCGGCGAATTCGGAAAGCGCGAGTCGAACAGCGCCATCAGCTCGGCGGCCCGCACGCGGTGGAAATAGGCCACCGACGCCCGGTCCTCGTCGGCGTATTGCTCTTGCGGGGTGGCCGAGTTCAGCAGCAGCGACAGGATGCCGTTCAAAAACCCGGGATACGGGTCCATCGTGGCGACGTCCTTGTAGAACGAAAGATCGCCCGCGCCGAAGCGGATCGGCTGCTCGGGCGCGGTGAACAGCACGCGGATGATCCCCGCCAGCGCCCGCTCCGCCCCCCCGCCGCCGCCCGCCGTCTGGTACATCTCGTAATAGTTCCGGACCGCCTCCTGGTATTGCTGCGTGTCCTCGAACAAGCGCGCCAGGGTCCATAGCTCCTGGGCGCTCCACGCCGATTTGCGCGCCTGCTTCCGCAACCGGAACTCGATCAGCGCCCGCTGCGCCGCCGGCAGATTCCCCTGCTGCTGGTAGTAGTAGAAGATGCGAACCGCCGCGTTCAGGTCGTTCGGGTTCGCCGCCAGCGCCCCCCGAGCGCGCTCCAGGAACCGCCGCAGGTTGTGGGTCCGCCCGAGCAGGCCGAAGTACTGCTTCACCAGCTCCGGCGGCCACAGCGGCTGGAAGGCCCGGTCGTATACCGCGAGTGCCTGCTCGATGGAGCCCCGGCTCTCCTCGATGCGGGCCCGCGCGGCCACCGTAAACACCGCGTCCTCCGAAAACGTTTTCTGGTACGTCGCGGCGATCTCCCCGGCCACCGCGAGCTGCTTGTGCCCCACCAGGTAGTCGAAGAACTTGCGATAGGGCGCCTGCTCCCGCGGATACCGCGCCATCCAGGCGCGATACTGCGCCATCCCCGTCTCGACCGGAAGCGCCTGCGCCTCCACCAGCGCCACCGCGCGCTCGAAGGTGCGCCAGCTCCGCTGCTCCGCTACCGGCTGCAACCGCTCCTGCAGCGGCGCGAGACCCTGCGCCCCCGCCGCGTCCAGGGCGCCGATCTCATCCAGCGGCCGCAGCCGCCGGTGGTAGAAATCCGCCAGCGCGAGCTGGCCCGCCCCCTTGTCCGCGGCCAGTTCCGCGAACTTCTTCCAGTCATCCTCGGCCGCGGCGAAGTCCAGTTGCTCCTCGGCCGCCTGGGCGCGCAGTGCGTGCAGCTCGGCCTCCGCGGGCGTAGCAGTAATCAATTGGCTCAGCGCCGCGCGGGTCTCCTGAGGCGGACGGCGCACCGCCACCGGCCCGCCCGGCATCGGCGCCGCTCGGAAGAACACGCCTTCCAGCCGCGCGATGGCCGGCTGGTTCCCGAGCCACTCCGGCAGGTCCGCGTAAACAGCGAGTGCCGCCACCAGCAGCGCGGCGGCCAGCAACAACAGGCGGTTACGGCACGACTTCAAGGGCCACCTCCTGGGTTCCGATGTTATGGGCGAAATCCTCGGCCGTCACCGTCAGGACGTACTTGCCGGCCGCCATATGCTCCGGCACCGTGAACTCCCCGGCGTTGGCCCCGTCCCGCGCGCTCCAACGCAGGCTCACCGGCGCAATCCCGTACATCCGCGCGAAGACCGTGCGCGTGGTGCGCGACGCGCTGGCCCGCACCCGCACCGCCTCCCCGCGCCGGAAGCGGTTCTTATCCAGCCGCACCCGCACCACCGGCGGCTTGCTCGCGATCACGAACGTCTTCGACTCGCGGTACACGTGCCCGGCCCGGTCCCGCAGGATCAGCCGCACCCGGTACGTCCCGTCGTTCATGTCCACCGGCGCCAGGAACCTCGTCTGCCAGGTATCCTCTTCCTTCAGGTACCGCAGCTCCTTCACCAGTCCGAACGGGAACAGCGCGATCACCGCAACGATCGCCGGGTCGGTTTTCACCCGCAGCACCGGGTCGCCCGGCCGGATCAGCCGCGGCCGCAGCAGCGCGCGCGGCGCCGCCAGGAACGACGTGTAGGGCGTCACGAACTTGTACTTCCGCGCCAGCCGGATGATCTCGTCGATGCTGGCGCGGTCCTCGCCGTCCCGCTCGATCTTCTCCAGCAGCGCGTCCACTCTCGCCCGCGCCCACGTTCGCGGCAACTGCGGATGCTCCGCGCTCAGGGCCGGCAACGCCGCCTGGGCGCGCAGCTCCAGCGGCTGGCCCTCGCGCGCGCCTCGCGCCGTGAATGCCGCCTCCAGAGGCTTCTTATACTGCCCGATCCAGGCCGCCTCCGACCCCGCGAACGTCGCGCCGCCCAGCCGGTAGATCATGTCGAAGTTCGCCGCCGGCTCGGCCGCCAGCCGGAGCTGTTCGATGGGCCGCTGCCCGATCTTGGCCAGGAAGGCGTTGAGCTTGAACTCCGCCGGCTCGGTCGAGCGCACCCATTCCACGATCCCGTCGTTGCGCGCCAGCAGGTTCAGCAGCGGCATGTTGGCATCGTCGCCTACCGCGAAAACATACGTCCGCGGCCGCGCCTGCTTCCACTTCGCGGCGTACCCCGAGGCCAGCTTGGCGTTCCGGATGGTCCCCCGCGTCGGGTCGCCGTCGCTCAGCAGCACCAGGTAGGATTCGCCCCCCGAAAACTGCGCCAGCGCCGCCGCGAGCGCCCGCTCGAGATCCGTGCCCCCGCGCAGCCGGCTCGCCCGCACGAACTCCAGCGCCTTTTCAACTGCCGCCGTCTCTGCGGCCACCGGCGCCGGCGCGAACTGTTTCACCTCGGTATTGAACAGCACCAGGTTGAACCGGTCGGCCGGACGCAGCATATGCAGCAGCGTTTCCAGCGCCTGGAAGTTCCGCTCCAGCTTCTCCCACTGCATCGAGAGCGAGTTGTCGAACAGCGCCACCACGGTGCGCGCCCCGCCGCCCGCCCCGCTTCCCTGCCCCGGCGCGATCAGCGCCGAAGCCTCGAAGAAGCCCGGCTCGTTCGCCTCCCGGTGCGCCAGCACCTCCATGTGGTCCGCGCGCTTTGCGTCGATCGAGTACCGCACCGCGAAGTCCTCGTTGAACGCCACGTTCCGTCCCTCGAATGTGCCCCGGAAAAGCTGCGGCGTCGACTCGCTGATCTTCAGCGGGTAGGTCTTGCTCGCCACCTCGACATTGGTCAGAGGGTGCTCCGAGCGCAGCTCGAAGTGGATGCGCAGCCGCGCGGCCGTCTGCGCCTGGTAGGCATCCGGCCGCAGCGGCACGGCGAACAGGCACTTCAGCTTTTCCACCGGAATCGTCTCGTGATACTCGATTTCCAGCCGTTTGGTGCCGAACCCGGGAATCGGCACGATGCGCGCGCTGAACACCGCCGTCCGCCGCGCCTCGTCGGCATCCCGCTCCCCCATTTGCAGCAGCCCGGGGTCGATCGCCTGGGCCTTGATTTCCTGGTACAGCTCCTCGGCCCGCCGCCGCTCCAGAATCACCCCGGGAATGCGCGTCACGTCGTCCCACACCGCGAAGTCCGACACCGTGGCGCGCCCTGGCAGCGCGAACAGGTAGTTGCCCTCCAGTACTCTGCTCTCGTGACTCAGGAAGATCTGCCGGATCTCGACCCGCGCGTCGCCGTTGTCGATGCGCACGTCAATCCACATCTCCTCCAGCGACAGCACCGAGGCGTCCGGCTGCTCGCGATTGGATGGGATCAGGACGCCGGCGTCGCCCCACGCCAGTGCCGTCAGCAACAGCAGTACCGCCGCCAACTTCATAACACCTCCGGAAACCGGACCAGCCCGTTATCGGTCCCTACGTAAACATAGCTGCCATGCGCCGCCAGCGCGGTCACGTTCCGGGAAGGCAGCCCCGCCGTCAGGTTGCTCCACCGGCCAGACCCGCGATCGTAGACGTACAGCCCCCCGCCGAGCGATCCCGCGTACACCTTGCGGGCGGTCGCCAGCATTGCGTTCGGGTTCACTTCAAAAGGCGCGCGCAAATCCGGAAACGTCTGCCACTGGCCCGCGGCGTCGAAGCGCAGCACTCCTCCTCCATACGTCCCCACAAACCACTCCGCGCCCACCGGCACGATTGCCGTGATCCAATTATGCCGCAGCCCGGAATTCGCCGTGGTGTAGCTCGCGCGGATGGTGTCGCCTTCGAGCACCGACAGACCGCCCAGCGTCCCCACCAGCACCCGATCGCCCGAGGCCGCCAGCGCGTAGGCGTGGTTGTTCACCAGCCCGTGGAAAGCGTAAAGGCTGCGCATCCCCCCGGCGTCCGCGAACGTCAGGCCCGCCGGCGTCGCGATCGTCAGGCCGCCGGCGCGCGCCAGCACGTCCGTGATCTGGTTCGAGATCAGGCCCTCGCTCCGTCCCAGCACCTGGCGCTGCTTGCCCGCCGCATCGAACAGCACCAGCCCGTTGGCGGTCGCCACCGCCATGAGGCCGCGCGCCCGGTCCTCGACGATCCGGTTGACGCAGAAGACGTGATCGTTTTCCACGTGCGCCGCGCGATCCAGGCCCGGCTCCAGGATGTCCAGGCCGCGATCGAAGTATCCCACCCACAGCCGCCCCGCACCGTCGAAACCGAGCGCCGAGATGTTGCGGTCGGCCAGCAGCGCGCCCTCGCGGTCGACCACCCGGCGGAAACCGCCCCGCCGCTCATCCACCACGTACAACCCGCTTTCCGAGACCGCGTACAGCGCCCGATCAATCTCCAGCAGCCGCTCCACCTTACCCGGCAGCGTTTCCCCGCTCCGCTCGGCCGGACGCGGCCGGCCCGCCGCCAGCGGCACTTCCACGACTCCCTCGCCAAGCGTGCCGATGGCCAGCTTTCCGCCGCGAGCGAGCAGCGATTGCGCAAAGAAGCCCGAAACCAGCACCCGCGTGAATTTCCCCCCGGTGAACTCCGCCATTCCCATCGGCGTGCCGGCATAGGCCGCCTCGCCGCTCACCGCCAGCGCCAGCACCTGCGGATCGGGCAAGCCCTCGCCCTCGCCGAAGTGGTCCACCTCCCCGGCGTGCCAGTGCAGAACGCCCCGGTCCACCGTTCCCACCCAGACGCTCGAGTCGTCCCCGGCCAGCGCCGTCACCGCAAGCTCGGCCAGCGCCGGATGGAACGTCGCGATCCGCTTGCCGTCATACACCAGCACCCCTTTCTTGCTCGTGCCGAGTAAGACCCGGCCGGTCGCGAGTGGCAGTACCGCGGTGAGCGTGCGATACGGTGCCGCTTCGGGACGGATCTGCCGGAACGCCCGCCCGTTGTATGCCAGCAGGCCCTCCCCGGCGGTGGCAATGAACAACTCCGGCTCACTCGCGCCTGCGACGCCCGCGGCAATGCTCACCAGCGGCCCAGGCAGCTCCAGCCCAACGCGGTAGCGCGCTCTTACCCCTCCCTCCGCGTCGTACTCGACCAGGCCCGCCGGTCCGCAGACGTACAGGTTCCCGCGATACACCGCCGCATCCCGAAACACCGCCGGCGCCGAAATCGTTTCCAGCCCCGCAGGCGCTCGGCGATCCAGTCGCGCCGAGGCAAACGCGATTTCTTCCTCCGCCGCCACCCGCCGCGCCGACTCCCTCACCGCCCGGGAAGCCCGAAACACCGCCCAGCCCGCCCACAGAATGGCCAGCAGCCCCACCGCCGCCAGTGCCAGCCGGAAGACGCGCGTGTGCCACAATTGACACGCCACCCTACGAATATATCGAACCCCGCGCCTGAAATCGCTTCCCATTCGTCTCATCCGGCAAGCACCGGCAACGATACAGCACTTCCCCGGCCACTCCAATGCTGAAAATAGGGCACGAAAGCATTGACAGGTGGGTGGCAGTTCCTGTAGTCTTACCGGACGATGCCCGGGCAGACGCCCGGTGTACAATCCGCGGGGAGATCGACATGGTGAAAATCAACGGGCTGCGAGTACTCGCCGGCGGCTTGCTGGCCGGCGTGGTGATCAACGTGTGCGAGTACGTCGTCAACGGCGTGCTTCTGAAGGACCGATGGGCTGACGCGATGACGAATCTGCACCGATCGGCGCAATACAGTTCCATTGAAATGGCATCGTTCATCGTTTGGGGTTTCATGGTGGGTCTGTTCGCCATCTGGCTGTACGCCGCGATCCGGCCGCGTTACGGTGCGGGGCTGAAAACCGCGATAGTAGCCGGGGCCGCGGTTTGGGCTCTGGGCTACGTGGCGAATACCATTCCCGCGGCCGCCATGCACATCTTCCCGCGCCGCCTGCTGGCTTTGGGTCTGGTGGCGGGACTGGTCGAGGCGCTGGTGGCCACCGTGCTGGGCGCTTGGCTCTATAAGGAAGCGAGCAGCTCGGATACGCCATCAGCGGCGTAGCGGTTCGAACCAGGCGGCGAAGCCGCCGGCGGGCGCAAGCGTCAGCGTGAGGACGTCGGAGGCTCGCCCGAGCTGGGTGGTCTCGGCGATCGAGTCGGGCGCATCGGCCGATTCGGGCGTGTCGGCGAAGATGTGCACCCGGTACTGACCCTTTCCCAGGAAGCCGAGGGGCGCCTTGAGCGTGCGCGGCTCGGAATTGGTCATGCTGCCGAGGTACCAGCGCTCCCCCTGCCGGCGCGCGATGGTGACGTACTCACCGATGGCCCCGTCCAGGACTCGGGTCTCGTCCCAGGTGGTGGGGACGGCCTTCAGAAACTCCAGGCCCTTCTGACCACGGTAACTATAGGGGGAATCGCACAGCACCTGAAGCGGACTCTGGTACACCACCATCATGGCCAGTTGGCGGGCGCGGGTTCCCATGACCAGAGGGGCGGAGTCGCGGGGCTTGAAGGCGGCCTTGGTCGAGTGCCGGAAGCCGCCGGGGGTGAAGTCCATCGGGCCGGCCAGCATGCGCGTGAAGGGGAGGGTCACGGTGTGCTCGGGAGTGACGCGGGAACTCCACTTGTTGTACTCGTTGCCCAGGACGCCTTCCCTCGTGATCAGGTTGGGCCAGGTGCGTTCCGAGCCGGTGGGCTTGTAGGCGCCGTGGAAATCCACCAGGAGATGGTGCGCGGCGGCGTTCTTCACCGTGCGCTCGTAGAAGTTCACCATCGCCTGATCGTCGCTGTCCATGAAGTCGATCTTGACCCCCGAGATGCCCCACTTCTCGTAGAGCGGGAATGCCGCGTCCTGCTGCGCGGCGGCCTGATTCCAGCGCAGCCAGAGCAGCACCTTGACGTTGCGCTCCCTGGCGTAGCGGATGATGGCGGGCATATCCACTTCCGGGATCGTCTTGGTGATGTCGGCCTTGGGATTCATGGGGTCGCCGTACCAGGTCCAGTCCACCAGGACGTATTCCCATCCCATCTCGGCGGCGAACTGAGTGAAGTACTGCATGGTGGCGGTGTTCATGCCCACTTTGAAGTTGGCGTCGGGGGCGTAGTCGCCGCTCCACCAGCGGTCCCAGGCCGAGCGGCCGGCCTGGATCCACGACGTGTCTTGGAGGGCGCAAGGCTCGCTCAAATTGAGCACGAGGTTGGATTCGATGAGGTCGCCGGGGCGGTCGCCGATCATGACCACTCTCCACGGCGAACACCGCGGCGCGGCCGAGCGCACGATCACGCCGGGCTCGGTGGGCCGCGGCGGGTGAGTGGTGACG
Organism: Bryobacteraceae bacterium; assembly: GCA_049512775.1. Lineage (GTDB taxonomy): Bacteria > Acidobacteriota > Terriglobia > Bryobacterales > Bryobacteraceae > Fen-330. The sequence continues at coordinate 7,612 of JBEKWU010000016.1, read as the reverse complement.
AGCGCGTTCGGGGCGGTTCCGGTGGCGGTGAGGTACATGCCGGCCCAATCGGTGAGGTTGGCTTCGGTGATGGCCAAGTAAGTGGACTTACTCACCTCCACCGTAAGAGGCACTAACAGGATGTTAGAGAGCGTGATGTCCGAGAGAGTGATCTTGTCGTATTCCACCTCCTGCGGCCCCGTGAATCTGTTCTGGCGCCCGGCCCAGACCGTGTGGTTGGCGCCGAAGTGGAACTCCGAGCGCTCCCCCGAGAGCAGGAAGTCGCCGAGGCCGGGCTGGGCCGGCAGGCAGTAACGGAAGGCGACGCCGTCGTCGTACGCGCGCACCATGAACTCGAGCTGGCGCTTGGGCGGGCGGCTCTCCTCCAGGTACAGACGCAGTTCGTTGGCGTGATCCAGGACCTCGGCGCTCTTGCCCACGACCGTGCGCCAGGCGCCCCGGATCTCGCGCCGCTCCTGCTTGCGGATGGCCAGGTCGCGCGCTAGCGGCGGCAGGTTCTTGAAGTCCAGTCCGAAGGGGGAGTCCAGAAGGATCTCACGCCCATCCCTGGCGACGGAGTAATACAGGCGAGTGCCCGAGGGATAGGGTTCGAGTCGTTCTTTGATGGCAAGAACGACGGTGTTCCGGCCGTTGGGGGAGGAGACCGAGACAGAGTCCTGGGCCAGGGCCAGCGAGGCCACCATGAGGGCGGAGTAGAAGAGGCGCATCGAGAGCAATTCTAGCAGCCTCGTGGCACGGACTTCAGTCTGTGCATCACCAACCAGTCCCCGAATTATAATGCCAGCATGACCGAAAACCGGTGGCGCGGCCGGTTCGCCTGGAGTGCGCTGTGCCTGGCGCTGATTCTCTATCCCGCGCTGCTGTGGCGCTATATCGGGGCCAACTCGGCGGTCTTCGATGAGGGCATGCATATTGCCGCGGGTTACCGCTACTGGCAGTGCGCCGATTACGGCATCAACCCCGAGCACCCGCCCTTGGCCAAGCTGGTTGCGGCCGCACCCATTCGGCACTGGCAACTCGGGGAGTTCACCGGGCCGTGCGGGACCTCGGCCACCAGCAACGCGCAATTATTGGGAATCGGTTACCGGCTGATGAACAGCCCGCGCGCCGAGGAGTTGCTGCGGGCGGCGCGTACGGCCATGATGGTGTTCCCCATCCTCCTGCTGCTGACGGTTTTCTTCGCCACCCGCGCCTGGTTCGGTCCCTTGGCGGCGGGCTCGGCCGTCTTGCTCACTGTGTTCGAACCGAACCTGACCGCGCACGGAGTCCTGGTCGCCACGGATATGGCCGTGACCGCCACCACTCTGCTCGCGGTATTCCTGGCCTGGCGCTATCTGCGGAGGCCCGGCATTCTTCGAATGCTGCTGCTGGGCCTGGCGATGGGGCTGGCGCTTTCCGCGAAGCATTCCGGCATCCTGGTCCCTGTAATCGTCTTCCTGGTGTTCCTGACGGATGCGCCGGGCCGGCCCGAAAACGGCAAGCCAGGATGGCGCAGCCGCGCCGCCGGTTGGGCCGGAGCCTGCATCATTGCCGTTCTCGTGCTTTGGAGCACCTACCAGTTTCGTTATCGCGCGCTGCCCAGCGGGCATGCCGCGACCTTCGGCATTGTCCAAGGAGACGAGCAGAGCGGGATGGCGCGGACCTGGCCCGGGAAACTGCTCGTCTTCGCGTCCGCCCGCCACCTGTTGCCGGAATCCTACGTCGGAGGCCTGATCTACGTCGTCGACAACAGCACCCGCGAGACCTTTCTGTTCGGGAGGCAGTTGGCGGAATCGGTGTGGTACTACTTTCCAGCCGCCATCTCCATCAAGACCCCGCTGACGCTGCTGTTCCTGGTTCTCGCGGCGCTCGCCACGCCGGGCTTCTGGCGGCGCTACGGCGGCAGGTGCTGGCTGCCGGGAGTGCCCGTAGGGGTGTTCCTTCTTTTCGCCATGAGCGCCGGCATGGGACTGGGAATACGGCACGTGCTTCCGATCTACCCGTTCCTGATCATTCTGGCCGCCGCCGGAGCGGCTTACTTCTCGACCAGATTTCGTTGGGCCGTGCCCGTCTGCGCCGCCCTGGTTCTGTTCCAGGCAGTCTCCTACCTGCGGAGTTTTCCCAACCAGATCGCTTACGCCAACGAGGCCTGGGGAGGGCCGGCGCGGCTCCGCTTCTATCTTGGCGACTCCAATATCGATTGGGGCCAGTCGCTGCCCCAGTTGAAGCACTATGTCGCAACCCATGGCCTCCAGGACTGCTGGGTTGCCTGGTTCGGAATGCGCAAGCCCGAGCAGGCCGGCGTGCCGTGCCGTGCGCTGGCCGGCCCGGCATTTCTGGAAGCGGCCGATGTCTCCTTGCCGCCTCCGCTTCCCGAGCGATTTGGCGGCACGGTCTTTCTCAGCGTCACCTTGCTCGACTACGATCTCTTCCCTTACCGCTGGTTCCGTTCGCGCCAGCCCGACGACGTGATTGGCGGGGACCTACTGGTCTTCCGGGGGGACTTCGAGTTACCGGCGGTTGCCGCCGAGAGAAGGGTAGCGCGCGGCTGGTGGTTCTTGAACCACGGAGAGGCGCGGCAGGCGGTCGAAGAGTTCACCGCGGCGGAGCCCTATGCCAACTCACGCGGGACTCTGCATTCGCTTTTCGGATGGGCGCTGGCGAGCGTCGGCCGCCTGGCGGATGCCCGCGCCAGTTACGAGCACGCGGCCCGCGATTATGAGGGCCGGCCCGGCGACGCGGCCTTTCGGAGAGCGGCTCTGGCTCAGGCCGAGGCAATCCGCCGCGCCGAGTCGGGCGGCAACAGGTCCCCCCAGGCCCGCTAGTGTCCCATCTCTAACGCTTGTTTGCAGCAGCCCGGCGTGAGGCTCAGGCCGGGGCGAGGTTTGTGACGCGGATCTTGTCCAGCAGCAACCGATCCACCATCTCGACGATGGCCAGACGCTCCTCGGCCGTAGTTTTGCGATTGTGGTCGCTGTCGAACCAGATCTCCACTTCGTAGTAACTCTTGTACCGAATGATTCGTATCTTCGCCCCTGCGAAGTTGTACCCACGAATATAATTCCCCTCGTACTCGCTTTCCCGGCCGCGCCAGCTTGCCAGGTCGGCAGCGTGTTTCTGCAAAACCTCGAGCATCTCATCGATGCTGAGCTTGCTCTCGAATCGTTTGGCCACGATGTCGTTCATAACTCGACATCAACAATATACCATCGCCAACGTCGACAATCTTGCCGGCGAACGCCGGCCCCCCGGCCCGTGACATTTTCCGGACAAACAGATTGCATCACTCGCGCACGGTGGGGCGAGTTCCGTGACAACCTGCGGTCGGCCCCGGCATACGATCGATCACGTGAGGAAGAACCCATGGTGCCGATACGGACTCACCCAATAACGCGCTTCCTGAAGTACAACGCGGTGGGCGTGCTCGGAACCACTTTGAGGACGTCGACGCTGGCGCTGCTGCACGAGGTGGTTGGTCTGGGGTATGTGTCGGCAACCGCCCTGGCTGTCGAAGCCGGGATGCTGCACAACTTCTCCTGGCACCTCCACTGGACCTGGCGCGAACGCTGCGCGGGCATCACCTGGCAGGAGACTCTGCTGCGGCTCCTCAAGTACCAGGCCAGCAACGGTGCGGTAGCCATGGCCGTGAACCTCCTCGCAGTTCGAGTGCTCGTGGGCGGACTCGGCCTGCACTACTTGGTCGCCAACCTGTTCGCCACGGCCGCCGCCGGGATCGTCAACTTCGCCATCGCGGAGTTCCTGATCTTCCGCTGGCCCTGGATCGAAGCAGCAGCGCCGGCGAGTTCGTGCGCCAGGAGTTGAATCCCAAGATCTGCATCTGGAACCGTGCGCCTGGGCCTCTCCCCGGCATTGTCGGCGCTCGTCCGCAGGCGTGTGCTGAACGGTCTTCAGAAGGGCGCGGACCAGGAGATCGGCAAGTCCCTGGTTCAAAATGTGAGTCTGAAGGAAAAAGGCAGTCGCGGCAAGGGCGATGGCAGGTGTGGCATTGGTCGGAGGGATCTGGGCCGCGATCGGCGCACTGATTGGTAGAGCCGCGGGCGGGACCAGGATGATCACGGTCTACCAGCCGCGCTGAACGGCAAGGAGGTCACCTTGTCGACAAGCTCGAAACAGAACGTCGGAGCCGGAGGGCCGACATTTTACGTGTTCCCTTGGGGATGCGCTCTCCGAAGTTCATTGACCGCTTGCTGACGCGCCTCGGAACGCAGCCGCGACCGTAAGGGAGCGGTGCCAAGGCACTTCCGAGACCGCACACCAGCGGTGGCGAAAGCCGGCTACGGCTGCTGATCCATGCCGTAGTTGACCCACTCCTCTCTGGAGGGCCCGTAGACGCCGGGGACTTTCAGGCCCGCCTGGCGCATCAGGACCGTCATCTGGCCGCGGTGGTGGCAGGAATGCTCGATCAGAGAGGCGAGAACCATGCCTTTGGTCCAGGAGGACTGGCCGTAGATCGAGATATGGTCGCCGAGCTGGGCGTCGGTCCAATTCGCCGGGACAGCCTCGGCCACCAATCGAGCGCAGGTCTCAAAGGCGTCGGCGATCGCGGCGGCGGAGGTGGGCAGGGGATCCTTCTCGCTGGCGGCGGCGATCGCCATGCCGACCTCTCCCATCGTGTAGGTGATGCTGCCGATGATGTGCCAGGCGATGAACCCGAGGCTGCGGCCATCGGGGGTGACGCGCTGGGCGAGCGATTCGTCGGTGAGGGCGCGAAACACCTTGAGAGTGGCTTCACTTTCCATCTTCCAGGCGCTCAGGAAATCGGAAATCGTATGGAACATGAGACGAAGATAGCCGAACCGGCGGCCTCCGGGCAAGCGGTGGAAGTGCTATCATTGCATACAATTAGCCGCGCAGATTGGAACTTATGAGCATAGCCGCGCCCTCACGGGCGGCCGAATTCCGCGAACAGCTCTCGCGGCGCGTCCTGGTAGCCGACGGGGCTATGGGGACGATGCTGTACTCCAAGGGCATCTTCATCAATCGCTGCTACGACGAGCTGAACCTGTCGGCGCCGGCGCTGGTGCGAGAGTTGCACGAGGAGTACGTCAAGGCCGGCGCGGAAATCATCGAGACCAACACGTTTGGGGCCAACCGCATGCGCTTGGCGGCGTACGGCTACGCCGAGAAGCTGAAGGCCATCAACCAGGCCGGGGTGCGGCTGGCGCGGGAGGCGGCCCACGAGCAGGCCTTCGTGGCCGGTTCGATGGGGCCGCTGGGCGTGCGCATCGAGCCGCTGGGGCGCACCTCGTTCCTCGAGGCGCGCGCGGCGTTCCGGGAGCAGGCGGAGGCGCTGGTCGAGGCGGGAGTCGATCTGCTGGTGCTCGAGACCTTCGCGGATCTCCCCGAGCTGCGCGAGGCGGCGCTGGCGGCCCGCGAGGCGGCGGGAGCGAAGATGGTGATCGTCGCGCAGGCCACCATCGACGATTTCGGCAACATGCCGGACGGCACCCAGACCGAGGCGTTCACCCGCCGGCTGGAAGAGTGGGCGGTCGACGTGATCGGATTGAACTGCTCGGCGGGGCCCAAGGTGACCTTCGAGACCATCGAGAAGATGGCGCAGTTTTCGCGCAAGCCCATGAGCGCGATGCCCAACGCGGGGCATCCGGCGACGGTCGAGGGCCGCAAGATCTACCTGTGCTCGCCCGAGTACATGGCGCAGTACGCGCGGCGCTTCATCCAGGCGGGAGTGAAGATCGTGGGCGGCTGCTGCGGGACGACCCCCGAGCACATCAAGCTGATCCGGGCCGAGGCGCGGTCCCTGCAACCCGCCCACCGCCAGCTTGCGGTGACCATCGAGGAACCGGCCGCCAGGGCCCAGGCGCTTACGGCGGCCCCGCTCGCCGGGAAGTCCAATCTGGGGGCGAAACTGGCGGCGCGGCGCTTCGTCGCATTCGTCGAGATCCTGCCGCCGCGCGGGGTGGACGCCAGGAAGGAAATCGAGGGCGCGCGCCTGTGCGCCCAGGCGGGCATCGATTGCATCAACGTGCCGGACGGGCCGCGGGCCAGCGCGCGGATGAGCGCGCAGGTCACCTGCCAGCTCATCCAGCAGCGGGCGGGCATCGAAGCGGTGCTGCATTTCTGCTGCCGCGACCGCAACATCCTGGGGATTCAATCCGAGCTGCTGGGCGCCCATGCCGCCGGGGTGCGCAACCTGATCTGCATCACCGGGGACCCCCCGCGGATGGGCGCCTACCCCAGCGCCACGGCGGTGTTCGACGTGGACGCGATCGGCCTCGTCAACATCGCTAGCAATCTGAATCGCGGCCTGGATATCGGGGGCAACCCGATGGGGTCGCAGACGGCGCTGGTGATCGGCGTGGGGGCCAACCCGGGCGCCCTGAATCCCGAGGAGGAATTGCGGCGCTTCGAGTGGAAGGTGCAGGCGGGGGCGGAGTACGTGGTGACGCAACCGGTGTTCGACCTGGATCTGCTCGAGCGCTTCCTGCGCCGGATCGAGCACGTCAGGATTCCGCTGATTGCCGGCATTTGGCCCCTGGTGAGCTACCGCAACGCCGAGTTCATGGTGAACGAGCTGCGCGTGCCCGTGCCCGAGCAGTACCTCGAGCGGATGCGGTCGGCCGGCACGGCCGAGAAGGCCCGGCGGGAAGGCATCGCCATCGCCCGGGAAATGGTGCGGCGGGTGCGGCCGATGGTGGCGGGCGTGCAGTTGAGCGCACCGTTCGGGCGCTACGCCATGGCGCTCGAGGTAGCGGAAGCGATCGGAACGCGGTAAAAAGGAAGCTGATCCTTTAGGCTTGATGGCCACAGACCTCATCGTAATCGAACCGGACCGGCCCAGCGCGGAGGCGCTCGACAGAGCCGCCGCGGCCATCCGCCGGGGCGCGGTCGTGGCGATTCCCACCGACGCCCTCTACAGCCTGATCGCCGACCCGTTCAACCTCCGGGCGGTGGGGCAGGTGTTCTTGGCCAAAGGCCGGGAGCTGCACCGTTCCCTGCCCCTGCTGGTCCCCGAGCCGACCGCGGCGGAAGACCTGGCCAAGGAGATCCCCGCCCGGTTCTACGTGCTGGCCCGCCGCTTCTGGCCGGGGCCGCTGACGATCATCCTGCCCGCGGCCGCCAAGGTGCCCCTCAAGGTTACCGGGAACACCGGGCGCCTGGCACTGCGCCAATCCCGCTCGGCGGTCGCCAACGCCCTGCTGGAACGGCTGGGGCACCCGCTGGTCTCCACCAGCGCCAACATCTCGGGCCAACCGACCTGCCGCAGCGGCATCGAGGTGTTTGGGGTCATGGACGGCCGGGTCGCCCTGGTCTTGGACGGGGGCTTGTGCGCCGGGCCGGGCTCCACCACGGTGGACATCACCGACCCGGTCTGGAAGATCATCCGCGAAGGCGCGGTTCCGGGACGCGACGTCGCCGAGTGCCTAGGCTAGTGTAGTGCGGCGTATGTAAAGTCATGTATGGAGCAGCCTGCCAAAGTCCCCTTTTCGTGGCGCGCGCACCCTTGAAAATCCCCTCAGGATGCGGCTGAGGCGGTTTGGGAGAGAAGATCTCTGGCATCGATTCCGGCCTTTGCGCATTCCCGCAGCAGGCGGCGAAGTTTTCGGGTCAGAGTCCGGGGATTGAGCGCTGCAGTCCCCTTCTCCCGATAGTC
>JBEKWU010000015.1:0-125218 GCA_049512775.1 Bryobacteraceae bacterium | reverse complement strand
CCCTGCACCGCCCACCACCGGCCTCTGCCCGCTCCCCCTTCCGATAGAATGTGATTGTGCGCTTCCTTTGCGGTCTCCTGCTGGCGGGAATGCTGTGTGCGCAAACGCGGGTTTTTCCGCTTCGGGAGGTCCGGCCCGGGATGAAGGGCGTAGGCAAGACGGTGTTTTCCGGCGACCGGATCGAGGAATTCCAGGTTGAGATCCTGGGGGTTCTGGACAACATCGGGCCGAAACAGTCCCTCATTCTGGCGCGGCTCTCGGGCGGGCCGCTGGCGAAAACCGGCGTGCTCCAGGGGATGAGCGGCAGCCCGGTGTATATCGGCGACCGGCTGGTGGGCGCCCTGGCGATGGCGTTCGCGTTCTCGACGGAGCCGATCGCCGGCATCCGGCCCATCGAGGAGATGCTCCGCGTCCGCGAACCCGCCCCGCCGTCCCCCCGCCAGGCTCGCGGCGCGCTCTGGGACGGGCAGCTCGCCAGCCTGATTCCGGCCCAGCAGGACGTGCTGGCCTCGGGCGGGGCCAAGATGGTGGACATCGCCACGCCGGTTTCCTTCGGCGGGTTCACGCGCAACACCATCGAGCATTTCGCGCCCCAACTGCGCTCGCTGGGTCTGGAACCCTGTCAGGGCATGGGCGGCGGCAGCCGTCCCGGCCCGGCGCTCGGGAATCCCGCCGCTCTCCAGCCCGGATCGATGATCAGCGTCCAACTCCTCTCCGGCGATATGAGCATCGGCGCCGACGGCACTATCACCGCGATCGACGGCCAAAAGGTGTACGCCTTCGGTCACCGGTTCCTGGCAATCGGCGGCACCGACCTGCCTTTCGCCCGCGCCGAGGTGCTCACCCTGCTGCCCAACCTTGCCACCTCGTTCAAGATCTCCGCCGCCCGGGAATGGATGGGCACGATCACCGAGGACCGCAGCACCGCCATTGCGGGCCAACTGGGCCGCCGCGCCGCCACCGTCCCGGTCGAGATCTCGGTACGCCGCCGCGGGCCCTCCTCCGCGTCCGAGACACCCGCCTCCTATCAGTTGCGGATGGTCAACGACACCGTCCTTTCGCCCTTCCTCCTCCAGATGGCCGTCTTCTCGGCTATCGACGCCACCGAGCGCACGGTGGGCGATTCCAGCTTCGCCGTCACCGGCGAGGTGGAGTTCGCCGGCGGCGCGCCCCGGCTCAAGCTGAACAACATGTACGCGGGAGATCTGAACCTCGCCGCCCAGGTCGCGCTCTCCACCGCGGTGCCGCTGGCCTACGTCATGCAGAGCGGATTCGAGACGCTCAAGCTCAAACGCGTGGCGCTGGAAATCGGCTCGTTCCCGCAGAAGCGGCAGTTGCAGATCGATCAGCTCTGGAGCTCCCGGCGCGAAGTGCGCCCGGGGGGGAGCCTGGAGCTTACGGTGGTGCTGGCGGGCGACAACGGCGCGGAACTGACGCGCAAAGTCGCCTACCACGTCCCCATCGGCGCGCTTCCCGGACCTCTGCAATTCACGGCGGCGGACGCTATGAGCATCAACCTCACCGAGTACCGGCAGTTGATCGCCACGCCGCCGAAATCGGCCGCGCAGTTGCTCTCCCTCATGAACTCGTTGCGGGCCAACACGAAGGCCTACCTCCGGGTCTGGCGCGCCGAGCCCGCCTACGAGGTGCAGGGCCAGAGCCTGCCCGGCCCCCCGCCCTCCCTGGGAATGATCCTGGCACGCTCGCAGGCCTCGCTCAGCGGTCTGCCCGCCCTGGCCAATTCCAAGGTGGCCGAGTTCGAAATCGGCGCCGGCGACATGGTGGTCAGCGGGTCCAAAACGATTCAAGTGGAAGTGAAAGAATGAGCAAACGTTATCGCCTGCTTTCGGCCTGGGTCTGCGCCCTTCTGATTTGCGCCGCCTCGGTGCGCGCCTCCAGCCCCACCGCGTGGGAGCTGAACTCCTACCGGGACTTCCTGGCCGGCCGGCTCAGCGGGCTCTCGCTCACTCGCGACGGCCGCCTGATGCTGGGGCCGGCAACCGAGACGCTATTCGCCTCCGACCAGCCCATCATCTGGAGCGTCGTGCAGGCGCCCGACGGCACTCTTTACGCCGGCACCGGCCACCGCGGCCGCGTCTTCCGCATCGACCCCGCCGGGAAAGCCTCGCTCCTGTGGACCGCGGACCAGCCCGAGGTGTTCGCCCTGGCGCTCGACTCCCAGGGCGCGCTCTACGCCGCCACTTCGCCCGACGGCAAGATCTACCGCATCCGGGACGGCAAGGCCGCGGAGTACTTCGCCCCGGGCGCCAAGTACATCTGGGCGCTCGCGTTTTCCCGCGATGGCGCCCTGTTCGCGGGCACCGGCGATCAGGGACGGATCTATCGCATCGCCGCGGCCGGGAAGGGAGAGCTCTACTACGACACCGGCCAGTCGCATGTCACCTGCCTGGCCCTCGATGCCCAGGGCCGCCTGCTGGCCGGCAGTGAGCCCAACGGAATCCTCTATCGCGTCTCCGCGAAGGACCAGGCGTTCGTCCTGTACGACGCCAACCTTCCCGAAATCCGCGCCATCGTTCCGGCACCGGACGGCAGCGTCTATGCCGCCGCGCTGGGCGGGTCGATGACGCGGCGCGCGCTCGGCGGAGTCACCTCGACCGTGGGCGTTCCCGCAAGCTCCAGCGTTCCGGCCACCTCCACCACCGTGACCGTGGAAGCGCAGGCCGGAGTCGAACTCAAGCCCAAGCCCGACGCGGCCAAACCGTCCGCCGCGCAGGCCCCGGCGCCCGTTGCGGCGGCCCCTCAAGTCCTGGACGTGAGCGGCATCGAGAAATCCGCTATCTACCGGATCGGCGCGGACAACACGGTCGAGAGCCTGTGGAGTTCCAAGGAAGAGAACGTCTACGATCTGCTGGTCGCGGGAGGGCAGATCACCTTCTCGACCGACGGCCAGGGCCGCATCTACCGCCTCACGCCCGAGCGCCAGGCCACGCTGCTCGCACAGACCAACGAGGGCGAGGCGACCCGGCTGCTGGCCACGCCAAACGGCCTGCTGGCCGCCACCGGCGACCTGGGGAAACTGTACCGGCTGGCGGGCCAGCCGGGAGCCAGCGGCAGCTACGAGTCGCCCGTGCATGACGCCACCAGCGTGGCCCGGTGGGGACGCCTCACCTGGCGCGGCGAGTGGTCCGAGAGCAGCCGCGTGGTTTTCCGCACGCGCTCGGGGAACTCCGCCCGGCCAGACAAGACCTGGAGCGAGTGGTCCGAGCCGCTCGCCGATCCGAACGGGTCGCCGGTGCGGAGTCCCAACGCGCGCTACATCCAGTGGAAAGCGGAGTTCACCGGGAACGCGGTGCTGGACAGCGCGATCCTGGCCTACCTGCCGCAGAACACGCCGCCGGTGGTGAAGAGCGTGAACGTGGTTTTGCAGCTCGCCGCGGCCGGCGCCGCCAAGCCCACCGCTCAGGCCCAGTCCTCCTCCGCTTACAGCATCACCGTCACGGATACCGGCGAAGCGGGCGCAACCACCTCCACCGGCACCCCGACGCAGAACCTCCCCCGCCCCGACGCCGAGCAGTTGCAGATCGCCTGGCAGGCCGATGACCCCGACGGCGATCGGCTGGTCTATTCCGTCTACTTCCGCGGAGAGGACGAGCGCCAGTGGAAGCTCCTGAAGTCCAACCTGACCGACAACACCTACACGCTGGATGCGGACTCGCTCGCCGACGGCAGATACTGGTTCCGGGTGGTGGCCTCCGACAGCCCCTCCAATCCGCCGGATTCGGCGCGCGAGGCCGAACTGGTGAGTTCGCCCACGCTCGTCGATGGCACGCCGCCGGTGGTCACTCTGGGTGCGCCCAAACGCTCGGGTCCGCGGGTCGAAATCGAGGTCGAGGCCGCCGACGCCGCCTCCCCCCTGCGCCGCGCCGAGTATTCGCTGGATGCCGCTCCGTGGGTGCCGATGGCGCCCCTGGATGGCATCCTGGATTCTCCGCGGGAGCGCTTCCTTGTCCGCCTCGAGAGTGTGCCGGCCGGCGAGCACCTGGTGGTGGTGCGCGTCCTGGATGCCGCAAACAACGCCGGTCTGGCCAAAGTCGTCATTCGCTGAGCGCCTCGCCGCGGTTCCTAAAGTCCTCCAGCCCGGGGCCGATATGTACGTTTGGACGTGAAACCTGTGCAGAATCCACAAGTCTTGGACCGCGACGCGCTGCTCGACCGTGTCGGAGGCGATCTCGAATTCCTCCAGGAGATCGCCGGCCTGTTTCTGGAAGACTGCCCCAGGTTGCTGGAGAAAATCCGCTCGGCCGTCTCCGGCGGAGACGCGCGCACGCTGGAACATGCCGCCCACACATTGAAAGGCTCGGTGGCCAACTTCGGGGCGCAGGCCGCGCGCGACGCGGCGTTTCGGCTCGAGGCGCTGGGACGGGCGGGTGACCTGAAACCCGCCCCGGACGCCTACTCGGTCCTGGAGCGGGAGATCCAGCGCTTCACGCACGAATTGGGCGCGCTGTCCCAGGGATTGGGCCGGGCGTAGGAGCGGGTTTCGGACTCAGCCCGCTGTTCCCGCCGCACCCGGACGACCAGTTCCGGTCTGGTATAGTATTAGTTCTCCGCGTATGATGGCGTCCTCTCCCCACGAAATCGTGTGCGCCCACAGTCCGGACTCCGACGACGCATACATGTTTTACGCGCTGGCCACCAAGAAGATCCGGCCCCGCCTGGTCTCCTTCCGCCACGTGCTCGAGGACATCGAGTCGCTGAACTGCAGGGCGCGGGAGGGCCGCTACGCGCTCACGGCGATTTCCTATCACGCCTATGCCTATGTGGCCGACCGCTACGTCCTGATGGCCAGCGGCTCCAGCGTCGGGGACGGCTATGGCCCGGTGCTGGTTTGCTCCCGGCCGATGGCTCCCGCTGAGATCAAGGGGAAGAGAATCGCCGTGCCCGGCGAACTGACCACCGCCTACCTGGCTCTCAAGATCGTCGAGCCGGACTTCGAGCCGGTGGTCGTCCCTTTCGACAAGATCCTGGACGCGCTGGCCGAGCACTCCGTCGATCTCGGGCTGGTGATCCACGAAGCGCAGTTGACCTTTTCCCGGGGTGGGTTCCACAGGGTTCTGGATCTCGGCGCCTGGTGGAAGTCCCAGTTCAACCTGCCACTCCCCCTGGGCGCCAATGCCGTGCTGCGCTCGCTTTCCCCGGAGGTCCGCGGCGAATGCTGCCGGCTGATGCGCGAGAGCATCCAGTACGCTCTCGACAACCATGAGGAAGCGCTGAACTACGCTCTGCAATTCGCGCGCGACATGGACGTCCGGCTGGCCGAGAAGTTCATCGGCATGTACGTGAACCACCACACCGTGGACTGCGGCGACGTCATCCCGCAGGCGGCCCAGCGCCTGTTCGACCTGGGCTACGCCTGCGGTCTCATTCCGCATCCGGTGAACGCGGAATTTGTGCGCTGAGCGGCTGATTCCGCCATAATCTTAGGTATGTTGCCTTGCCGTGCACTCACGTTTGCGGTTTTTCTCTGCTCCTGCGTGCCGCTGGCGGCGCAGGCGCCGGAGAATCCCGATCCCAAGCAGCGCATCCGGGCCGCGCGGGATCTCGCCAAACAGGGCTCCGACGCCATTCCCAAGCTTCAGGCCCTGCTGACGGACCCGGCCGTGGAGGTGCGCATCGAAGCCGTCAAAGCGATCGTCGAGATCGGAACCAAAGCCAGCCTCGAGCCCCTGATCCAGGCCACCCGGGACGGCGACCCGGAAGTCCAAATCCGCGCCACCGACGGGCTGGTGAACTTCTACCTCCCGGGCTATGTGCGAACCGGGCTGAGCGCCTCGCTGCGCCGCATCGGGAGCGCCTTCATGGCGAAGTTCACCGATGCCAACGACCAGGTGATCGATCCGTACGTCGAAGTGCGGCCGGAAGTCGTCGCCGCGCTGGGCCGGCTGGTTCGCAGCGGCACTGGGGTGGAATCGCGGGCCAACGCCGCCCGCGCCTGCGGCGTCCTGCGGGGCCGGGCCGCGCTCGACGATCTCGTTAGTGCGCTGCGTACGAAAGACAGCCAGATCATCTATGAAAGCCTGATCGCCATCCGGAAGATCGGCGATGCGAGCGCCGCGCCGCGCATCGCCTTCCTGCTCCGCGATCTGGATGAGAAGGTGCAGGTGGCCGCCATCGAGACCACCGGCCTGCTGCGAAACCGGGAGGCCCTGCCCGATCTGCGCAACGTGCTGGCCGATCCCGCCAGCAACAAGATCCGCCGTGCCGCCCTCAGCGCCATCGCCATGATCGCGGACCAAGCCAGCCGGCCCGACTTCCTGCGCTACCTCGCCGACAAGGACGACGGAATGCGCGGCGCCGCCGCCGAGGGCCTGGCGCGCCTGAAGAACCCCGCCGACCTGCCGGCGCTGGAAAAGGCCTTCAACGAGGAGCGCAAAATGTCGCCGCGCCTGTCGCTGGCCTTTGCCCTGGTGATGCTGGGGAAAAGCGAGATCTCCGAGTTCAGCCCGCTGCGGTATCTCCTCAACACTCTGAACAGCGCGGCCTGGCGCGGGGTCTCCCGCGCGTTCCTCATCGAGCTGGCGCGCGACCCTGCGCTCCGCCGTCCGATTCAGGATGCCGCCGCGAACGGGACCAAAGCGGAGAAGATCGAACTGGCGCAGATCCTCGGGTTGAGCGGTGGCCAGGACACGCTGGCTTGCCTGGAGACCCTCAGCCACGACTCCGACACCGAGGTCGCCGAGGCGGGCATCAGCGCGTTGCGCACGCTCAAAGCGCGGCTGCCGTAGACGCAAAAACGGCGCCGGACGCCCTCTGGCGTCAGCGCCGCTCCTACCATGAACCTTACTTGGCTCGGCGCTGCTTCTGCTGGCCCACGCGGATCTTGAAATGCTGCTGCTTGGCCTCCTGGTAGGCCTTGTGGTCGTGCCGGGCGACCGCATCCGACAGGTAGACGTTGACGTCGGTCTCTTTCGGGATTACGGCCATCAGCGTAAAGGTCTCATTGCAGACCGGGCAAAAAGGCCGAAATCGCCTCACGTTCGGGATTGCCATACTCTACTCATCCTAACACGGCCGGAGCGGCTAGAAGATCGCCGCCCAGCCCACCTTCAGGAGCACGTACACGGCCCAGGGGAGGATCACGAGCGTGAGCCCCTTGGCCAGCGACATCTTGGGCGTGATCTTGGAGAGTCCCAGCCCGAGCAGGAAGACGCGCCAGAAGCTCAGTAAGTCGAGCGAGGAGGCCAGACTGTAGAGTGCTTTGGATGTCGATGCGCGGTCGAGGAACAGCGTGGGGTTCAGATTCACCAGGTTGCGCATGTCCACGCCGCTGGTGTCCCCCAAGCGCATCAGCACGATCCATCCGCCCAGGCCCACGACCAAGCCATAGGCAAACGACGAGTAAGCGGAGACCGCCAGCACGTTCTTGAAACTCGTCCCGGCGTCGGTAATCTGCGCCAGGCCGAACAGGACCCCCGCGACGACCAGCACGGCAAGGCCCGACATCACCAGCGCTCCCCCGCAGCTCATCAGTTTCTGCCGGGGAGAGTTCGCGTTGCTCACGATCTCGTCGATTTTCTCCTGCCCAAGCGCCTGGACGATGCGCGGGCTGGATTCCAGTTCGGTCCGCACGGCGGGGCTCATGTCGATGGTGTACACGGTCAGCGCCGTGATCGCGACCGCGGTCAGCAGCGCGGCCAGCAACGGCAGCAGCCACTTGCCGTTCTTGCCGACCTCTTCGAACAGCTTCTCCGGCTCGTAAAAGACAGTCAGTAGTCCTAACATATGTTCCCCCTGGAGCGCTAGTATATTCTACTCGCCCATGCCGCGCACGGTGATGCCGACCAGCGCCAGGGTGAGGCCGATCATGATGGCCACCGAGATCCAGGCGATGAAGTTGTAGAAGCGGGAGTTGGTCCACTTCCCCATCAGCTCCTTTTTGTTGATCAGCAGGATCATGTAGATCAGCACCACCGGCAGCAGCACCCCGTTGAGCACCTGCGACAGCAGGATCATCCGGATCAGCGGGAAACTCGGGATCAGCACCACGCCCGCCCCCACCGCGATCAACAGCGTATAGAGCCAGTAGAAGACTCGTGCCTCGCGGAAGCGCTTGTTGACCCCGGCCTCGAACCCCAGGCCCTCGCAGACCGTATACGCCGTGGAGAGCGGCAGGATCGACGCGCCGAACAGCGAGGCGTTGAACAAACCGGCGGCAAACAGCGCCGAGGCGTATATTCCGAAAGGCTTGAGGGCCAGTGCGGCGTCGGCCGCATCCTTGATGTCGCGGGGAGCGGTCGCCCAGATCGCCCGCGCGCAGGCCACCACGATGAAGAACGCAATCACCGTCATCGCGATGCAGCCCACGATCACCTCGATCCGCGACTCGGTGTACTCCTTCTCCGTCACACCCTTTTCCACTACCGCCGCCTGGAGATAGAACTGCATCCAGGGCGCGATCGAGGTGCCCACCATGCCGATCAGCATGATGAGGTACGGGGGATCGAGCATCAACTGCGGGTGTACGCTGTTGACCAGGGCTTCTTTCCAGTCCGGCTTGATCATCAGTGCCGAGACGATATAGGCGCCGTACACCACGCAGGCGAACAGGAAGATCTTCTCGACGCTGCGGTAGGTCCCCTTCACCACCAGGAGCCAAACCGCCGCCGCGCAGATCGGCACCGAAATGTAGCGGCTCACCCCGAACAGCCCCAGCGAGCTGGCGATGCCGGCGAACTCCGCCATGACGTTGGTCAGGTTCGTCAGCACCAGCAGCGCCATCATCAGGAAGGTCTTCCGCAGCCCGAACTCCTCGCGGATCAGGTCGGAAAGCCCTTTGCCCGTCACCGCCCCCATGCGCGCGTTCATCTCCTGCATGACTACCAGCAGCAGGGTAATGGGCAGCAGCGTCCAGAGGGGGAGATAGCCGAACCTAGCGCCGGCTTGCGAATAAGTGAAGATGCCGCCGGCGTCGTTGTCCACCATGGCGGTGACAAACCCCGGCCCGATCACGGCGAAGAACACCGCAATGTGGGTCCGGAAACGCTTCAGCATCGCTCTCGCCGCTCATTTCTGCCTCAACACCGAGATGATGTCGTCGGCGGTGATCACTCCCTCGAGCCTGCCTTCCGGGTCGACCACCGGCAAAGTCAGGATGTTGTACTTGTCGAAAAACTCGGTGACCCGGTCCTCCTTCTCGTCCACCGAGACCTTGAGGAGCGTGCCCAGCGCCAGCTCTTTGAGCGGTCGGCCGGGTTCCGCCACAAACAGCCGCCCGATCGGGACCGCCCCCGCCAGCCGGCCGTCCGCGTCGATCAGGAACAGCGCGTTCAGGGTCTCCAGCAGGTCTTCGCTCCCCCTGATCGCCACCATCGCGTCGGCCACGGTCGCGTTCTCCAGCAGCGCGACGTATTGGGTGTTCATCATGCCGCCGGCGCGGTCTTCCTCGTACTCCAGCAGCTCCCGCACCTCGGTCTTGGGCTCGACGTCCATCTCCTCGAGGATTTCCTCCGAGGTCTCCTCCTCGAGTTCGGCCAGCACGTCGGCGGCCTCGTCCGGCGCCATCTCCTCGACGATCTCGGCCGCTTTCCCGGTCTCCAGCGACTCCAGGATGCTCGCCTGCATCTTGGGTTCGACCTCCGAGAGCGCGTCGGCCGCCACCTCGCTGTCGATGGCCTCGAAGATCGCTTCCCGCTCGTCCGGGCTCAACTCTTCCACGATGTCGGCCAGATCGGCGGGGTGCAGCGTCTCCAGCCTCTGGTGCGAGATGTTCAGGCGCAGCCGCCGCTGCGGGTCGGGCTCGACAATGTTGCAGAATTCCCAGCGGATCGAGTTGGGAGCGATCGCCACCTGAATGTGGCGGATCCAGCGCCGCGGCACCCAGCCCTGAAGCAGCCGCCGCAGCATGCTGCGCACGCCCACGTCCACTTCCAGCACCCGCAGCACGTCGTTCTCCGGGTCTTTGCGGATTTCGAAGGTGACGTCGTTCACCCGCACCACCTTGCGCCCGTTCACGTCGATGATCTGCTGGTCCAGAAGGTCCCGCGCGATTCGCAGCATGTACTCGTCTTCGTGGTAGGGGGTGAGCACCTCGTCGCGAAGATGGACGCCCGCGAGCGAGATGGAGCGGATCTGCTCCCAGCGCACCGTGAGCCACCTCCAGCCCCCTCCGACCAGGTAGCGGTCGATGCGGACCGGATCGATCACCGGAACCAGGGCGGCGTCCTCGATCCGGCCGAGGCGCCGGCCCTTGAGGTCGTAGACCTTCAGACCCACGATTTCGGTGAAGTACAGCACGTCCGCCATCGAAAAACGTCCTGGCCCATCGGGCCTCCCGAGCGCGCCACGGGCGTTCTGTCGACGGCCGGCTGCGCTGCGCTCTACATGGGATTACGATCCAATCCCACTATGCCCCATTCAGAGCCGCAGCCGCAACAAAAAAAAGGCGCCCGGCGGCAGACTGAGGTTACTTCAGCTTTTCCCTGAGGAGTTCGTTGACTGCGGCGGGGTTGGCCTGGCCGCGGCTGGCCTTCATGACTTGTCCCACCAGGAAGCCCAGGACCTGCGTCTTGCCGGCCTTGTACTGCTCCACCTGCTTGGGATTGGCCGCCAGCGCCTGCTCGACCATCGCCGCCAGCGCGCCCGAGTCGCTGATCTGACGGAGACCCTCGCGCTCTACGATGGTCCGGGCCGATTCCCCGCTGGCGAACATCTTGGCGAAGATCTCCTTGGCCATCTTGCCCGAGATTTCCCCTTTCGAGATCAGCGCCACCAGTTCGCCCAGTTGCCCGGCGCCGACCGGGGATTCGGCAATCTCCTTGCTCTTGGTCTTGAGCGCAGCCGCCAGGTCGCCCATCACCCAGTTGGCCGCCGCCCGAGGGTCGCCCGACTCGACGGCGGCCTTCTCGAAGTACTCGCCGATGTCGCGGGTCTGGGTCAGAACCTGAGCGTCGTACTGGCGCAGTCCGTAGCTCTCGACGAAGCGGGCGCGCCGGGAGGCCGGCAGCTCCGGCATCTCGGCCCGCACCCGCTCCCGCCAGGCGTCGCTGATTCTGAGCGGCAGCAGGTCGGGCTCCGGGAAGTAGCGGTAGTCGTGCGCGTGCTCCTTCGAGCGCATCCCCACCGTTTCCCCGGCATCGGGATCATACAGCCGCGTTTCCTGCGTCACCTTCCCGCCGCTCTCGATGAGCGCGACCTGCCGCCCGATCTCGTAATCCAGCGCCATCTTCAGGAACCGGAACGAGTTGAGGTTCTTTACCTCGGCCTTGGTCCCGAGCTGGGTCTGCCCGCGCGGCCGCACGGACACGTTGGCGTCGCAACGCAGATGGCCCTTCTCCATGTCGCAGGTGGAGACCTCGACGTACTGCAACACCTGCTTCAGCTCGGTCAGGAAGGCGTAGGCCTCGTCCGAGTTGCGCAGGTCCGGCTCGGTCACGATCTCGATCAGCGGCGTCCCGCAGCGATTCAGATCGACATAAGTGTGGCGGTCGGAGTCCCGGAAGCCTTCGTGCAGGCTCTTGCCGGCGTCGTCCTCCAGGTGCACGCGCGTCACGCCGATCCGCCGCTCCACGCCGTCGATGGCGATGTCCACGTAGCCGTGCTCGGCCAGCGGCTGATCGTACTGGCTGATCTGGTAGCCCTTCGGCAGGTCCGGGTAAAAGTAGTTCTTCCGCGCGAAACGCGAGCACGGCCCGATCTGGCAGTTCAGCGACATGGCGGCCTTCATCGCCATCTCGACCGCGGCGCGGTTCAGCACCGGCAGCGCCCCGGGCAGCCCCAGGCACACCGGGCACACGTTGGTGTTCGGCGGGGCCCCGAAACCGGTCGGGCACGCGCAGAAGATCTTCGTGTTGGTCGCCAATTGCACGTGAACTTCCAAACCGATGACCGGTTCGAACTTGGCCAAGAGTTCCGGCGTGGGAATCAAGGCGGCGGAGGACACCTCCTCATTATGCCGCACTCCCCGCCGGTTCGACGCGCTGCTCACGGACGCGGCGGGGCCGGTGGCACGCTTTTTCCGTTCGTGCTACCGTGGGGTTTTCCGATGCATATCCCCGATGGTTTCCTCTCGACTCCGGTGTGGCTCAGCCTGGACGCGGCGTGCGTGCCGGCCATCGGATACGCCGCCCGGCGCGCGCGGAGGGAACTGGAAGAAACCCGCGTGCCGCTGCTCGGCGTGATGGGCGCCTTCGTGTTCGCGGCCCAGATGATCAACTTCCCGGTGGGCGCCGGCACCAGCGGACACCTGGTCGGCGGCGCGCTGCTGGCGATTGTCCTGGGGCCCGCCTCCGCCGCGGTGGTGATGACGGCGATCCTGTCGCTCCAGGCGTTCGTTTTCCAGGACGGCGGGGTGCTGGCGCTGGGCGCCAACGTGCTGAACATGGCGTTCGCCGGCGTCCTGGCCGGCTATCTGCCGTACCGCCTCTGGGGGCGCCAGCGGCTGGCCTTCTTCGCGGGAGGGGCGCTTTCGGTGCTGGCCAGCGCGGTGCTCGCCCTGGCGGAACTGCTGCTCTCCGGAGTGCCGATGCCCCGGCCGGTCCTGGCGGTCACTCTGGGGCTGTTCGCGGTGAACGCGCTGATCGAGGGCGCGATTACGGCAGCCGTTCTGGAAGGCATCCACGGGCTCGACGCCGGCTTGGTCCGGCATCCGGAGGGTACTCCTCCGCGGGTGCTCGCGGGGGTGGCGCTGGTGTCGGTGCTGCTGGCAGCCGTGGGCGTGCTGGTCGCCTCCACGCATCCGGACGCAATCGAGAGGCTCGCCCAGCGGCTCGGCGGCCCCGCGCGAAGGTTGTTCGAGGGGCCGCTGGCGGACTACCAGGCGCGCTTCCTCGCCTCTCCCTGGTTGCAGAAAACCGCGGGCGGCCTGGCGGGACTGGCCTTGATCTGCTGCCTCTGCCTGCTCATCGGGCGGCTCATCGCGCGCGCAAGGAGCGCCTGAGTGCATCACGTCGTCATCGAGAGATGGAGCCAGGGCGCGAGCCTCCTTCACGCGCGTGACGCGCGGGCCAAGGTGATCGTATTGCTGGCATTTCTGATCGCGCTCGCAACTACGCAAAGGCTCTCCCCGGTGGCTTGCGCCGGTTACGCGGCCCTGGCTGTGGCCGGCATTCTGCTCGGCCGTCTCCCGCTGGCCCCCCTGTTGCTGAGGGCGGCGATCGTGCTGCCGTTCTCGGCGGCGTTCGCGGCCTTCAGCCTGATCGCGGGGGAGGCCCCGCGGGCGGCGAGCCTGCTCGTGAAAAGCTACCTTTCGGCGGCGGCGGTACTGGTGCTGGTGGGAACGACGCCGCTCGCCAAGCTGCTGCGCGGCCTGGAATCCCTGGGAGCGCCGCGGCTGCTGACGCTGGTGGTGCAGTTCCTGTACCGCTACCTGTTCGTCGTCTCCGAGCAGGCGCAGCACATGCGCCTGGCGGCACTGTGCCGGGGCGCTGGGCGCCGTCGGCTCGGATTCCGGGCGGCGGCGGGCGCCCTCGCGGTGCTGTTTGCACGATCCTACGGGCGCGCGGAAGGGATCCATCAGGCCATGCTCGCGCGGGGCTTCGCGGGGCGCACCCGGTTGCTCTCTTCCGCACGAATCGGCGCCCGGGACGTCCTGTTCCTGGCGGCCGGGCTGTCGCTGGTTCTGGCGCTTCGCCTGTCGCTGGGGGTGTTGTGCAACCTGTGATCGAGGTGCGCGGGCTGCGCTTCCGCTACGACGACGGCACGCTGGCGCTCGACGGAGTCGATTTCCAGCTCTTCCCCGGCGAAACGGTGGCATTGTTCGGCCGCAACGGCTCGGGCAAGACCACCTTCGTTCACCATCTGAACGGATTGCTCGCGGGCGAGGGCTCCGTCTCGGTGTGCGGCCTCCCGGTGGAAAGGCGCAACCTGCCGGCGGTGCGGCGGAAGATCGGGCTGGTGTTCCAGGATTCCGACGAGCAGCTCTTCATGCCGACGGTGCTCGAGGACGTGGCGTTCGGGCCGCTGAACCGCGGCCTGGAGCCTGCCGCCGCGATCGAAACGGCCAGGCGCGCGCTGCGCGACGTCGGCCTGGAAGCGCTGGCCGGCAGGGCGCCGTATCACCTGAGCGCCGGGGAGAAGAAACGGGTGGCGCTGGCCGGCATTCTCGCCATGCAGCCCGAGATCTTAGTGCTGGACGAGCCGACGACCTTCCTCGACCCGCCCGCGCAGCGCGATCTCGCCGCCCTGCTCCATGGCCTCCCCCAGGCTAAGCTGATCGTCACGCACGATGCGCGGTTCGCCCGGGCGCTGGCCCGCCGAGCCGTGTTCTTCGAGAAAGGCAGAATCGTAGCGGACGGCTCCGTCGAGGAGATCGTGGCACGCTTCCAGTGGGTTTCTGGAACACCGTCCGGGGGGCCGGCGGGAAGCCAGCCCACCGAGTAACTGCGGCTACTCTTTCGCCGCGGCCGCCGCCTTCTTGCGGAACTCCGCCCACCGGCGCTTCTGCGCCGCCGCGATTCTCTTTCTCGCCGCTGCGCTGAGCTTGCGCTTGGCGGCCGGCTTCTCCGGCACGGCCTTGGCGCTGGCCGGGGGTCGGCCGCGGCGCCGGCCGAGCATAGCCTGCACCTGGCGGATCTGATCTTCAATCCTCTGCTTCTGCGCTTCGAGACCTTCCAGCGCGGCTTGCAGTAAGCCGGAATCCTTTACGGTTGACTTAAAACCTTTTGGCATAGTTCACCTCCTTATACCATATACCATAGGACCAACTTACTGCAACCCGGTTTTTACAGGCCTGGGCGAGCGGACTCACAAATGATAGTAACCGGGCCGTCGTTGACCAGGTGCACGGCCATGGATGCCTGGAAGACACCACTCTGGACCGGAACACTCCTTGCGCGGCAGGCATCCAGGAAACGCTCGTACAGGGTGCGGGCCTGTTCCGCTCCGGCAGCCATGTCGAAGCTGGGCCTGCGCCCCTTCCGGCAATCGCCATATAGCGTGAACTGCGAGATGACCAGCAGCGCGCCGCCGGCTTCGAGGACGCTGCGGTTCATCTTGCCGTCCTGGTCGGGAAAGATGCGCAAGCCAGACACTTTGTCGGCCAGATAGTCGGCGTCGGCCGGCGTGTCCGGCTTGGCCACGCCCACCAGCACCAGCAGGCCGCGTCCGATGGCGCCCACCACCTCGCCGCCCACTTCCACGTGCGCCTCGCTTACTCGCTGCACAACCATTCGCATATGGTATAAGTGTAATGCTACTAGCCCGTGGCGGAAGTCGGTCTCAGGGCCGGGAGCCGCGGGAAGTGCGTGATTCACCGTGGCGGCCAATTCGGCTGCGAGACTTTCGTCACGGGGTCCTACGCAGGGAGAGCGAGTCGTGATCGAGACCTATGCCTACGCCCGCGCCGGATTCCTCGGCAATCCGAGCGACGGCTACTTCGGGAAGACCATATCGTTTCTGGTCCGGAATTTCCGCGCCAGGGTGCTGCTGTATCCCAGTGCGCGGCTGGAAATCAAACCATCCAAGGCCGACATGCCGGTTTTCGAGAACCTCGAGGACCTGTACCAGACCACCCGTTGGCGGGGGTACTATGGGGGGATTCGGATTATCCAGGCCCTGCTGGTCCGGTTCATGGACTACTGTCGCCAGGAGCGCATCCCGCTTCCCGACCGTAACTTCACCATCGAGTACGAGACCACCATCCCGATGCGGCTGGGCATGGGCGGGTCGAGCGCCATTGTTACCGCCGCCCTGCGGGCGCTGTGCCAGTATTACGGCCTCGAAATCCCGCGCCCCATCATGCCCAACCTGGTGCTCGAGACCGAAACCAAGGAGCTGGGCGTTCCGGCCGGCTTGCAGGACCGCGTCATCCAGGTCTACGAGGGCCTGGTCTACATGGATTTCGCCCAGGAGCTGATGGACCGCCAGGGACACGGCAATTACGAGCCGCTCGACCCGGCGCTGCTCCCCCAGGTCTACGTGGCCTACCGCACTTCGCTCAGCGAGGGGACCGAGGTTTTCCACAGCAACGTGCGGGAGCGCTGGCGGCGCGGGGACCCGCTGGTGGTGGAGGCCATGCGCACCTGGGCGGGTTACGCCGAGCAGGGCCGCGCGGCGCTGCTCCACCGCGACTACGACGCGCTGAATCGGCTCATCGACGCGAACTTCGACCTCCGCGCCCGGATCTACGACATCAGCCAGGGCAACTTGCAGATGATCCACACCGCGCGCCAGGTCGGCGCAACCTCGAATTTCGCCGGCTCCGGCGGGGCCATCGTGGGCTCCTACACGGACGAGCGAATGTACGACGACCTGGTCGCGGCGATGCGCCCGCTCGGCGTAGCCGTGATTCAGCCGCTGGTAGGATAGGGCTCCAGCCCTGTCCCACTGCAAGCTACGGCCGGCTCAGATACTTCTCGTAGAGCCGGCGCTGCTTGTTCTCGAGGTCGACGGCCTTCCCCTTGATGAACTCCTGCTTGATCTGGGTGCGCGTCTCCAGCGGATCGCCGTCGGTGACGATCAGGTCCGCCCACTTGCCGTTCTCGATCGAGCCGATCTGGTCGGAGGCGCCCCAGATCTCCGCCGCATTCAGAGTGACCGCCTTGAGCGCTTCCTGGTACGGCAGGCCGAACGCGACCGCCGTGGCCGCCTGGTAGGGCAGGTTTCGGGCAAACTGGTTGCCGAAACTGCCGAAGGCGAATTTCACGCCGGCTTGGTACAACTCGCCGGGGGCGGTGAACGGCTTGTCGTAGGGGTCGTCCTCCTCGAGCGGCAACTCCAGTGTCCGCCCGAGGATCAGGGGAATGTTCTTGGCCTTCAGGTCGGCGGCGACCTTCCAAGCCTCGGTCGCCTCGGCGATGACGATGTGCAACTTCTCCTGCTCGGCGAAGCGAATGGCCTCGCGGATGGCCCGCTCGCGCCCGGCGTGCACCACCAGCGGCAGCTTGCCCTCCAGCACGGGCAGCATGGCCTCGAGCTTCAGGTCGGTCTCGAAGCCGGGCGCCCCCGCGGCCTTCGCTTTCCGGTACCGCCGGGCCTGCTCGAAGAATTCGCGCAACCGCTGGATCCGGCGCTCGTAGTTCCGCCTGGCTTCCGCCAAGGTCGCGCGGGGCCGGTCTTCTCCGGGGATCTCCACGGCAAACCGGCGCGAAGCCACCTGGAGAACGGGAAACTGAAGCAGCATGGCGGCGGACGGGCGAATCCCCATCTCCTGCCAGGTCCAGCCGTCCAGGTGAATGAGCGCCGCCTGGCCGGAAACGATGCCGCCGGACGGCGCCGCGATCACGCTGGTGATCCCGTTGGCTCGCGTCACCGGAATGTGCTCGCTGGCCGGGTTCACGGCGACGATGGCGCACAATTGGGGGTTGAAATCGCCGATCTCCGCGGTGTCGCTGGTCTCCCGCACCGAGCCGATTTCCGAGAGCCCGATCTCGGTGGCCGAGTCGATCATTCCCGGGTAGACGTGCAGCCCCCTGACGTCGATGACGCGCACGCCCTTGGGCAGTGCGACCTTCGGACCGACCTCGACGATTTTGCCGTCCCGCACCAGCACCGCGCCGTTGGCAATGTCGGCGCCCGAAACCGGGTGCACCGTCCCGCCGCGCAGCAGGAAGCTGTCGTCGGTTCCCGCCAACAGCGAGAAGGTCGAGAACACAATCATGCACAGTGTCTTTTTCATGACGGCCTCCTTCTGCCGGCCGGCGCGGATTCCTTCTGCTGTTCCTTGGCCTTTTCGAGCAGCGCCTTTTTCCGTTGGTCGCGTGCCGCGCGATCGGTCGCATCGCGGTCTCGATCGAAGTACACCTCGCCGTCGATCAGCACCTTCTGCACCTTGGCGTAGTTGGAGAGCGGGTGCTTATCGAAAATCACCAGGTCGGCGTCCTTGCCCGGCTCGATCGAGCCGATCCGGCTGTCGAGGTCGAGCTGTTTGGCCGGGTTGATGGTGATCATGGCCAGCGCCTCGTCCTCGCTGACCCCTCCGTACTTAACCACCTTGGCGGCCTCGGCGTTCAGGTGGCGCATCAGCTCGGCGGAGTCCGAATTCAGCGAAACCAGCACGCCCTTGCGCTGCATGATGGCGGCGTTGTAAGGGATGGCGTCGGCGGCCTCCATCTTATACGCCCACCAGTCGGTGAACGTGGTGGCGCCGGCCTTGTGCTCGGCGATCTCCTGGGCCACCTTGTAGCCCTCCAGCACGTGGATCAGCGCGTGGATGCGGAAGCCGAACTCGTCGGCGACGCGCAGCAGCATGAGAATCTCGTCGGCGCGGTAGCAGTGCGCGTGCACCAGGCGCTTGCCCTCCAGCACTTCGACCAGCGGTTCGAGCTTCAGGTCCCTGCGCGGTGGGAGCGCCTGTTCGCCGCGCTTCACTTTCGCCTCGTACTCCCGCCAGCTCGCGCGGTAGGCCTTGGCCTCGGTGAAGGCCTCGCGAATCACGTCCTCGACGCCCATGCGCGTGGCGGGGTAGCGCCGTGGGGTTTGGGGGGCCTGGAGGCCGAAGGCGGGCGGCGCGCCCAGGCGTTTCGGGTTTTCCCCGAGCGCCATCTTCAGCAGCGGCTTGGCGCCCTCGAACAGAAGGCCGCTCGCGTTCCGGCCCCAACGCATCTTGATCACCGAGCATTGCCCGCCGATCGCGTTAGCGCTGCCGTGCAGGATCGCCGCCGTGGTCACGCCGCCGGCCAGCGCCCGGTAGATCGAGATGTCCTCCGGGTTCAGCACGTCCTCGATCGCCACCATCGAGGAGACCGAGATGCTTCCTTCGTTAACGCTCTCGGCCGCGATGTGCGAGTGCGGGTCGATGATGCCCGGCATCACGTACTGGCCGCTGGCGTCGATGACGACCGCGCCCTCCGGGACCAGCATCGTCTCGCCCATCTCCGCGATCTTGCCGTCACGCAGCAGGATGGAGCCTTTGAAGCTGCCCCTGGTGACCGTCAGCACGTTCGCGTTCCGAATCACCGTGGGCGGGGTCGCGAGCGCCGCCACGAGAGTCGCCGTCAGGAAAACAACCAGCCGCCTCATTGCGTTGCCTCCTTCTCTTCGGCGGCGGGCGGCTCGGGCGTAGGCTCGTATTTCGCGCCGTCCACGAAGATGTATTTCACTTTGGTCTTCTCCTGGAACAGTTCGCCGTCGGTGACCACCAGGTTCGCGATCTTACCTTTCTCGATGCTGCCCAGCCGGTCCGCCACCCCGTAGATTTCCGCGGGACTGAGGGTGAATGCGCGCACCGCGTCGGCGCGTGAGAGGCCCGCGTCGAGCGCCTTCTTCATCGCTTTGAGCAGATCGCGGCCGGCGACGCCGCCCGTGTAGAAGGCGAAGCGGCAGCCGGCCTTGGCCAGCGCCGCGGGGGTCGAAGGCGCGCGGTCGCGCAGCTCCAGCGTGCGCAGGCTGTCGACGCGGTCGGGGTCTTCCTCCTTGCCGCGCTCCGGCCACTTCAGGCTGACCAGCAGCGGAGTTCCGGTCTTCCGCAGCAGCTCGGTTTCGCGGTAGGCCTCGTGCCCGCCGTAAAGCACCGTGGGCGTCTTCAGCTCCGCGGAGAACTTCAGCATGCGCTCGATCTCGACGGCGCGTACGGCGGGAAGCAGAATGCGGGGCGCCTCGAGCACGCCCTCGAGCGCGCGATCGTAGGCCGGCCGCTTCGTTCCCGCCGGCTGCCGCGCGTACTGCTCCTTGGCCAGCTTGTAGTAGGCGGCGTCCAGGTAGACCTGCCGGATATACGCCATCACGCCCATCAGCGAGCCCGGATAGCTGCTGAAGCCCCCGGTGGTTAGGGTGAGATACATCCCCGCGGGCGAGCTGACCACCATCTGCCCGGCTTTCTCACCCGCCAGCTCGATGATGGCGCCCTGTCCGGCGAAGATGCCGCGCGACGGGAAGGTCACCGCGGCGGTGAAGCCCGCGTTGCGCGCGCTCTCGATGCGGCGGTCGGTCGGGCTGATCAGGTCCGCCGCGCGGAGCCAGCTCGTGTTCGAGGGCCGGTCCTCGGGGCCGCGCGCCGGCGCCGCCGAGGGCGTCGTCACGGGCGCGGGCGTCGCGGGCGCGCTCCGCCGCGAGCCTCCAGCGGGCGCCTCCGGCGGAGCCGCCTCGGGAATCCCCAGTGTGCCCAGCGCATCGATCAGCCCCGGGTACACCGTCAGGCCTTCTCCCTCGATCACCCAGGCATCGGCCGGGACGTCCACCTTCGCGCCCACTTCCTGGATCAGCCCGTCGCGGATCAAGACCGTGCCGCGCTCCAGCACCGCCCCGCTCACCGTGACCACTCGCGCGCCGCGAATGGCGAACGCCGAGGGCGGGTTCGCGCGCACGCCGGCCGTCCAGATCGCCAGCAGCAACAGCAGGATCGTTCTCTTCATGTTCCCCCGTGGCGCAGGCGGTTCCGCCTGCCTGATGTCGCTATACTGTAGAGTCTAACGATGGTAAACCCAAAAGCGATCCGGTACAAGGACGCCGGCGTTAACATCGACGAGGCGGAGCGTGCGGTATCGTACATCAAGCGCCTTGCCCGGAAGACCTTCACTCGCGGCGTCCTCACCGACATCGGGTCGTTCGGCGCGGGCTTCCAGCTTGCCGGCTGGAAGAAACCGGTGCTGGTCAGCTCGGCCGATGGCGTCGGCACCAAGCTCAAAGTGGCCTTCGCCACCGGGCGGCACGACACCGTAGGGCAGGACCTGGTGAACCATTGCGTCAACGACATCGCCGTCCAGGGCGCCCGGCCGCTGTTTTTTCTCGACTACTACGCCACCGGGAAACTGGACGCGGAAGTAGTGCGGCAGGTGGTGTCCGGCCTCGCGCTGGCGTGCCGCGAAAACGGCTGCGCCCTGATCGGCGGAGAAACCGCGGAGATGCCGGGGCTCTACGCCGAGGGAGAATACGACCTGGCGGGGTTCATCGTCGGGGCTGTCGAGCGCAAGCGCTTGCTCACCGGCGCCGGCATCCGCGCCGGCGACGTGCTGCTGGGCCTCGCCTCGACCGGCCTCCA
The DNA here is from genome assembly GCA_049512775.1 of Bryobacteraceae bacterium. Taxonomy (GTDB): domain Bacteria; phylum Acidobacteriota; class Terriglobia; order Bryobacterales; family Bryobacteraceae; genus Fen-330. The sequence continues at coordinate 104,346 of JBEKWU010000015.1, read as the reverse complement.
CACCAACGGATATTCGCTTGCCCGCAAGCTGCTGTTCGACGTCGCGGGCTACGGGGCCAAGACCTTCCTGCCGGAACTGGGCTGCACGGTGGGCGAGGAACTGCTCAAGGTGCATCGCAGCTATCTCACGCCCATCCAGGCGCTGCTTTCCGAGGGCGTTCTCAAGGGCGCCGCTCACGTCACCGGCGGCGGGATGTCCGACAACATACCGCGGATTCTTCCCGCCGGCCTGGCCGTCGAGATCGACCGTTCCGCCTGGCCCCTGCCGCCGGTCTTCGACCTGCTGCAACGACTCGGAAGGATTCCCGAGGACGACTACCGCCGCACCTTCAACCTGGGGATCGGAATGGTGCTGGTGGTCGCGCCGCGGAACCTCTTGCGGGCGTACAGGATCCTCGACGGTTTGAAAGAAACCTTCTACCGGATCGGCCGGGTGGTCGCCGGCAAGCGCGGCGCCCGGCATCGCGTACTCTACTTATGAAACGCCTGGGCATTCTCATCTCGGGCCGCGGTTCGAATTTCGAAGCCATCGCCGCGAGCGTCGCGGTCGGCCGCATCGACGCCACCATCGCCGTGGTGATCTCCAACCGCCCGGAAGCGCGCGGGCTCGGGGTGGCCCGCGAGCGCGGCTTGAACGCCGTGTGCATTCCCTCGAAGGGCCTGGACCGCGAGGTTTACGACCGCATGGTGGTCGAGGAACTCCGCCGGAACTCCGTCGACCTGGTCTGCCTGGCCGGATTCATGCGCTTGCTGAGCGCCTACTTCATCCGCGAATTCCCGCTGCGCATCCTCAACATCCACCCTTCGCTGCTCCCCGCCTTCCCCGGCCTGGACGCGCAGCACCAGGCGCTCGAGCACGGCGTCAAGATCAGCGGCTGCACGGTTCACTTCGTCGACGAATGCCTCGACTCCGGCCCGATCGTCGTGCAAACGGCCGTCCCGGTCTTGAACGACGACACGGTCGAAGTCCTCTCCGCGCGCATTCTCAAGGAAGAGCACCGCATCTACACCGAGGCCGTCAACCTCGTGCTCGCCGGCAACTTCCGTATCGAAGGCCGCCGGGTGGTTTTCACGTAATGTGCCGTCCCAGCTAAGCTGTGGCGCGCGCACGTGCGCGCCGCGTCGCCACTCCTGGCGACGCTGAGTGAGAGTTTTCGGCGCTGTACGCACTCTTGGTTGTGATCGAAACACGGCGACGGCTGCCGCATGTCTATCCGCAGGATCGGTGGCTATTCGTTACCTGGCACCTGCACGGCAGCCTCCTTCCCGGTCATTACCCGCCGCCGCACAAAAGCTCGGCTGGCCACGCCTTTGTCTGGATTGATCGCCAATTGGACCGGGCGAACTGCAGTCCGGTGTATCTTCGCCAGGAGCCCATTGCGCGCCTGGTTGTGGATTCCTTGGAGCGAGGCGTCGAACTTGGCCACTACCAGCTTGGTCCGTTTGTCGTGATGGCCAATCCTGTGCACGTTCTGTTGCTGCCGCTGGTTCCACCCAGCCACCTGCTCAAGTCGCTGAAGGGCAGCACGGCGCGGGAAGCAAACCGCCTGTTAGGCAGAACTGGGGAACCGTTCCGGCAACGCGAATCTTATGACCACTGGGTCCGCAACGAGGCGGAGTGGAACCGGATTGCGGCCTACATCGAAAACAATCCCGTCAAGGCCGGTCTGGTTGCGGGAGCTGAGGACTATCCGTGGTCCAGCGCGCGCGCAAAGTGCGTGCGCCACAGCAACCTCCAACGTCCACTGGTTAGGTTAACGCTCATGGGGCGGTCCCCCGGGAACGCCTGCCCCCAGCGTCGGAGGGCCGGCGAGGGCGGTGATCGCGCGGACCGAGCGATAGCACTCCCGCACCGGTCCACCAAGGGCCGTCTCAGCGCCCGCGGTCGCGGAAGGCGTCAGTCTTCTTCGCGGTCCGCCTCCAGCGCGGCGAGGAGTCTGTCCAACGGTATGTTCGGAGCGGGCATAGCGAGGATTTCTTCGACGCACCACGGTCTCGCGGGAAGCCGAATGATTCCCTCCGCGGCCAAATCGAGAAGTTCCTGACTGATTCGCACAGTTTCAATCTAGTAGCTTCGTCAGCTCCGCCGCCAGCCGCTCGACGTCCTCTTCGTTGTTGTAGAAGTGCGTCGAGACGCGCAGGTTGTCGTGCCGGGCGGAGACCAGCACGTTGCGGGCCTTGAGCTGCTGCGCCAGGAACGCGGCGGGCTTGGGAAAGCGGGCTGCGACGATCGGCGAATCGAAATGCGGCGATTCGTCGCATAGCAGGCGCGCGCCGAGTTTCCTCAGCCGGTCCCGCGCGCAGCCGGCCAACTGCATCACGCGCTGCTCGATCGCCGCCGGGCCGAGCTCGAGGATCATCCCCAGCGAGGCTTCCATGGCGTACAGGAGGGCGAACGACAGCATGCCGCCCTCGTACTTCTCCGCTTCGCGGACGAACTCCGGCGCGCCGTGGTGCAGGCTGGCAACCTCGCGCCAGGTGCGGTGGCTCCGCCATCCGACCACCTGCGGCTCGAGGCGCTCGCGCAGCGCCGGCGCGACGTACATGAAGGCCGCGCCGTTGGGCGACAGCAGCCACTTGTAAGCGTGCACCACGTACATGTCGGGTTCCACCGCGCGAACGTCGAACCGGAGCGCGCCCAGGCTCTGCGTACCATCGACGAACAGCAGCGCGCCTTTCTCGCGCACCCGCCGCGAGATCTCGGAAAGCGGCGGGCGAAAACCGTTGGTGTAGTTCACCTCGCTCAACAGCACCAGCCGCGTGCGCTCGTCGATCGCCTCGAGAAACCGCTCCCACGGAGCCTCGACGAACTCAACCCCGCGCCGCCGCTCGAGCGCGGGACCGTAAATCAAGTTGGGGAATTCGTTTTCGAGGGTGACGATGCGGTCCCCGGCTTGCCAGTCCAGGCCGCCCAGCAGCAGCCCCAGCGCGGTGGCGGCGTTCGGAAGGAAGGCGATGTCGCCCGGCTCGGCATGGATCAGACGCGCCGCGAGGCCCCGCAGCCGGTCGGCGTCGTCGAACCAGGAAAGGAAGTCCGAGCAGGCCAATTCGCCGCGACGCGCGAAGTGGCGCGCGACGGCCTCCACCGCGCGAGTGGGCATCTGGCCGAAGGTGGCCGTATTGAGATAGGTCCAGCGGGCCAGGGCGGGGAACTCCGCCCGTACGATCTCCCAGTTAATGTCCATCGTGGAGAGCGCTCTCGACCTTCTGGGCGACGGACTGCGCCGCGGCGCCCACCTCGACCTCGCTGGTCTGCTTGCCCCGTCGCTCCACCAGTTCCACCAACCCACGCGCCAGCTTCTTGCCCACCGTGATGCGGTAGGGGATGCCGATCAGGTCGGCGTCCTTGAATTTCACGCCCGGCCGCTCGTCGCGGTCGTCGAGCAGCGGGTCCAGGCCGAGCGCGCGGCAGCCCTCGTAGATCTCCCCGGCCGCTTTCATCTGTGCGGCGTCGGAGTTGTTCACCGGCGTGATGACGACGTGGAACGGGGCAATGGCCACGGGCAGCGCCATGCCGTCGGCGTCGGCGTACAGCTCGACCGCGGAGCTCAGGATCCGCTCGATGCCGATGCCGTAGGAGCCCATGATGGGGGCGACTTCCTTCCCCTCGGCGTTCAGCACGCGCAAGCCCATGCCCTCCGAATAGCGGTAGCCGAGCTTGAAGATGTGGCCGACCTCGATGGTCTTGCTGAGCTCGAGCGGGCCGCCGCACTCGATGCAGGCATCGCCGGATGCCACCTGGCGGAGGTCCCGGTACTCCGGCTTGAAGTCCTGGTCCGGCGTGACGTGGCGCAGGTGGTAATTGTCCTTATTGGCGCCGGCGATCATGTTGCGGCGGCCCTGAAGGGCCAGGTCGGCCAGAATTCGCATGTTGCCGAGGCCCACCGGGCCGAGCGAACCGGCTTCCGCGCCGAACCACTCGACGATTTCCTGCGGATGCGCGGGCCGGATCTCCTTCGCCCCAACCGCCCCGGCGAGCTTGGTCTCGCTCAACTGGTGGTCGCCGCGCACCAGCACCAGCAGCGGCTGGCCGTCCGCCACCAGCACCAGGCTCTTCATCTGCGAGGTCTCCGGAAGCCCGGTGAACTCCGCGACCTCCGCGATGGTCTTCCGACCCGGCGTGTGGAACTCCTCGGGAGCCAGATCGCCTTCCGGGTCCGGCGCCTGCTCGGCCGACGGCCGCGACACGGCTTTCTCGAGGTTGGCGGCGTAGCCGCATTTCGGGCACTCGACCACCCAGTCCTCGCCGGCCGGCGATTTCACCATGAACTCATGCGACTGGCTGCCGCCCATCGCGCCGGAGTGCGCTTCCACGGCCAGGTACTGGAGCCCGCAGCGGCTGAAGATGCGGCAGTAAGCCTGGTAGTGCTTCCGATAGGCGAGGTCCAGCCCGGTGGCGTCCATGTCGAAGGTGTAGGAGTCCTTCATGATGAACTGCCGCACGCGCATCAGCCCCGAGCGCGGCCGCGGCTCGTCGCGAAACTTGGTCTGGATCTGGTACCAGATCTGGGGAAGCTGCTTGTAGCTGCGCAGCTCGCCGCGCGCAATGATGGTCATGACTTCCTCATGGGTCATGCCCAGGCACAGTTCGTGCCCGTTGCGGTCCTTCAGCCGGAATATGTCGTTGCCCATGAGCTCCAAGCGGCCGGACTCCTGCCACACCTCGGCCGGGTGGAGCGCCGGCAGCAGGAATTCCTGGGCGCCAATGGCGTCCATCTCCTCGCGGACGATCCGGATGATCCGGTTCAGCGACCGTTGCGCCAGGAACAGGTAACTGTAGATGCCAGCCGCGAGTTGGCGGATGTAGCCCGCGCGCAACAGCAGCTTGTGGCTGACAACTTCAGCCTCCGCGGGATCCTCCCGCAAGGTGGGAATGAATAGTTGACTCCAACGCATTGACAGTGTCCAAACAGGGGGAATGGGACTGAGTCTTAAATCTTAGCATGTTAGAATGGCTATTCCTCCTATGAAGATCGCCATCGGCGCCGATCACGCCGGGTTCCTCCTCAAAGAACAACTCCGCCAAGTGCTGGAGAGCAAGGGTCACGAGCTCGTCGACGCGGGCACGCACTCGCCGGCCTCCTGCGACTACCCGGATTACGCGCTGGCAGTCGCCCGCGCGGTGGCCGGGGGCCGTGTGGACCGCGGCATCCTGGTCTGCTCGACCGGAGTGGGCATGTCCATCGCCGCCAACAAGGTGCCGGGCATCCGGGCGGCTCTCGGCACTTCGGTCGAGGAAGTGTTCCTGGTCCGCTCGCACAACGACGCCAACATTCTGACGCTGGGTGCCAGATACACCGATGAGCGCGCCGCCGAGACTTTCGTGCACGCCTTTCTGAACACGGACTTCGAGGGCGGGCGCCATAGCCGGCGGCTGGCCAAGGTCGCCGCGATGGAATCGCAAGACAGCGCGCCGGCCGAGGAGAGTCGCGTCATGACCGAACAGGAACGGATGTCCCGGCGCCTGGCCGAGGTGGATCCCGACGTGTACCAGGCGATCCGCAGCGAGCTCGGCCGCCAGAACTCGCGGCTGGAACTGATTGCCAGCGAGAACTTCACCTCCGAGGCGGTGTTCGAGGCCACCGCCAGTGTCTTCACCAACAAGTACGCCGAAGGCTATCCGGGCAAGCGCTACTACGGCGGCTGCGAGTACGTGGACGTGGTGGAAACGCTGGCTCGCGAGCGGGCCAAGACGCTGTTCCGGGCCGAACACGCCAACGTGCAGCCGCACTCCGGCGCCCAGGCCAACATGGCCGCCTACGCGGCCGTGCTCCAGCCCGGCGACACGATTCTTGGAATGAACCTCTCCCACGGCGGTCACCTCACTCACGGCCACCCCCTGAATTTCTCCGGCAAGACCTACAAGGTGGTGCCGTACGGCGTGCGCCGCGAGGACGAGGTGATCGACTACGACGAGCTGGCGCGGCTGGCCGACGAGCATAAGCCCAAGCTGATCGTCGCCGGCGGCAGCGCCTATCCCCGCATCATCGATTCCCGGCGCTTCCGCGAGATCGCCGACGCAGTCGGCGCGATCCTGCTGGTGGACATGGCCCACTTCTCCGGGCTGGTCGCGGCCGGTTTGCACCCGAACCCTTGCGAGTACGCCGATATCGTGACCTCGACGACCCACAAGACGCTGCGCGGGCCGCGGGCCGGGATCATTCTGTGCCGGGAGAAGTACGCCGCCGCCATCGACAAGTCGGTGTTTCCGGGCATACAAGGCGGGCCGCTGGTGCACGTCATTGCGGCCAAGGCGGTGTGCCTGCTCGAGGCGATGCAACCGGAGTTCGTGAGCTATCAGAAGCAGGTGCTGGCGAACGCCAAGGCGCTGGCCGCGGGCTTGACCGAGGAGGGGTTTCGGGTGGTGTCCGGCGGTACGGATACGCATTTGCTCCTGGTGGACGTTTTTTCCAAGGGCATCCGCGGCAGGGAGGCGGAGAAGGCCCTCGATGCAGCGTTCATCACGGTGAACAAGAACACCATCCCGTTCGACGTCAATCCGCCGCTGAACCCGAGCGGCATCCGGCTGGGCAGCCCCGCCGTTACCACGCGCGGATTCGGCGAGGAGGAGATGAGGGAAGTTGGCTCGCTGATCGCCGAAGTGCTGCGCAACATCGCTTCGGAGGAGACGCGCGACGCCGTGCGCAGCCGTGTCGCGGTCCTGACCCAGCGGTTCCCCCTGTACGGCTGGAAGATGGATTGACGTGGGGCAGGCGGTTTCGCCCGCCTGCGGAGAATTCGAGGCGACTTATGCCTCTTCGGATCGTTATCGACGTCCGGCGGATCGGCGATTTCGGCGTTGGCACCTACATCCGGAACCTGCTGCACGGTCTGGCCAGCCTCGACCGGGAGAACCGCTACGTGCTGGTGGCCCCGCGGCCGGACGAGCCGGAACTCGCTGGCTTGCCGCCCAACTTCGAGACCGCCGTCTACGCGCGGTTCGATACCGACTGGGTGAACCAGTTCGCGTTCTACTTTTTCCTGAAGAAACTTGCGCCGAACCTGATCCATGTTCCTCTCAACGTGGTGCCCCTGGTGATGCCCCGCCCCTATGTCGTCACCATCCACGACATGAGCAGCCTGCTGTTCAGCCAGCGTTGGCAGATGCGCCGCGACTTCCGAATGTTCCTGTTCCGCCGCGGGCTGTTGCGCGCCGAGCGCGTGATTGCGGTCTCGGCGGCCACCCGGCGCGATCTCGAGAACCTGCTCGGCATCCCCGCGCAGCGGATCCGCCAGATCTATGAGGCTCCCGACCCCCGGTTCCTGCGCCCGGACACAGACGGCGAACCGGCCGGCGAAACCGAGGCGCGTTCCCTCGAACGGCAGCGGATCCTGGAGCGATACCAGGTCCACTACCCCTTCGTCCTGTACGCCGGGGCGGTCCGCCCGCAAAAGAACATCCCGCGGCTGGTGGAGGCGTTCGCGGTGCTGCGCGGCGACCTGGAGAACCACCCGTTGTACAAGGACCTGCGGCTGATCATCATCGGCGACGAGATCTCCAGGTACCCCTCGGTCCGCCGCGCGGTGATCAAGACCCGCGTCGAGGACGTGGTGCGGTTTCTGGGTTTCGTGCCCGTCCAGACACTGCGGGTGTTCTTCGAAGCCGCCTCGGTGTTCGTCTTCCCTTCGCTCTACGAGGGTTTCGGGTTGCCGCCCCTGGAGGCCATGGCATCCGGAACGCCGGTGGTTACCTCCAACGTGAGCTCTCTGCCCGAGGTGGTGGGCGATGCCGCCGTTCTGGTGAACCCCGAGAATGTGTTCGACATCGCCCGGGGTATCCGTGAAGCGCTGCTGGACCAGAACCTGCGGACCGATCTCATCCGGAAAGGCTATCGGCAGACCCGCCGCTTCAGTTGGGCGCAAACCGCCCGGCAGGTGCTGGAGATCTACCAGGAAGTGGCCCAGGCGCGCCACGGCCCTTGAGCCCGGACAGGTCGTTCCCCAAGGGGGATCCTCCGGTATGTTTGGAGCGCCTCCTTCAGCGGATCTGCCGCATTTCGTCCCGCGCCGAGCGCTCCGGAACGGCCAGGTCCAGCACGGACATCTCCAGCATCCTCAGAATCCGGTCCGCCATTCCGGGCGACAACGTGCGGACGCCCTTCAGGACGTTGTGCGTGTGGGGCTGGGAGAATCCGATCAGCCCGGCCAGCCTCCGCTCGGTCAGTTCGCCGTTCCGGACCTTCCATCTGACGTAGTCGAGCAGTCGTGCCTGGAGGGTCTCGAAGTACATGCTGCCACCGCTGGCGTCCTATAGCTCCCTGAAATAGGGGTTGCCGGGTGGCGGGATATTTCTCAACATTAACGAGTTTTAATCATTGCATCTTGGGGCCTGCGGCATTTCTAAGTAGCTGCGGATGAAATATTAAACGTCTTTAATCTTGGCCGACGCGTTGGCCCGATTCCCAGGGCGCGTCGTTGCAGTTGACCCTTTTCCCAGGGTCGGTACGCTTGAAAACAGGTTTTTGAGACACCTCCCCCCGAGGACTCGGGGAGGCCATCTGAGGACATCGACAATGGAATGGACCCGATCAGATACAATCGCGCTCGCCAGCAACTCGTGCACGCAGTGCCATGGGCTCGGGTTGCGTCTGGGCCGAAGGGGACGTGTGAATCCCTGCAACTGTGTGCTGCGGGCTATCTTTCGCGCATGCTACGCCCGTTTCCGCCACTGCGCGACCAAAGAGAAGTACATGAGCCGGATCTCACTGGAATTCATTCCCGGGCGGGAGCGGAATTTCAGTTGGGGCCGCAAGGACGAAGAGTACATGGCAGATTTCGTCCTGCTGAGCCGGCGCACGTTATCCGAGTTCGACTACAAGGTTTTCAGATTCCACTTCCTGCTGGGAGCGGACTGGAAACTCTGCTGCCGCCGAATGGGCATCGACCGCGGCACGTTCTTCCACGCCGTCTACCGCGTTCAGCAGGAACTCGGCCGAATTTACCGGGAAGTGGAGCCGTACAGCCTCTTCCCGCTGGACGAGTACTTCCACGGATCCGTACGGACCGCACCCGCCAGGACCAGCCGGACTTCGCCTCTCCCTCGCATTCAGCCCGCCCTCATGAGCCGGAGTCTTGTCCTGGACTGCGGAAATCCGCGTGATGCTCAAGCTTTCCCCCGGCTTTAGGGCTGCCAGATCCTGCGGGCCCTGGCCGCCGATCGCGGAAGAACCGCTGGAGGAGTTCCAGGCACTCCACGGCCAGCACGCCCTCCACGATTTCGACCCGGTGGTTAAGCAGCTCTGAATCGGCGATCCGGAACTTGCTGCGCACGCCGCCGAAGCGCAGATGGCGGGCGCCGAAAACCAGCCGGCGCACGCGTGCCTCGACCAGCGCGCCCGCGCACATCGCGCAAGGCTCGAGGGTGACGTAGACGGTCGCGTTCTCGATCCGGTAGTTCCCGATCGCCGCGGCCGCCTGGCGCAGGGCGAGGATCTCGGCATGAGCGGTGGGATCCGCCGTCCCCATGGGCGAGTTGCGCCCGCGGCCGATGATCCGGCCCTCGCAGGCCACTACGGCGCCCACGGGCAGCTCGCCCGCCCGCTCCGCCTCCCGCGCCAGCTCCAGCGCCACGCGCATGAACTCTTCGTCGCCCACCGCGCCCAGTGTACTATGAAGCTCCGCGCCGCAGGCGACCCGGTTGCGTCCCACCACCGGACAGACCATCCCAGGAACGGACAATCGAAGCGGGCAATTCCCCTGTGTTTCTGTGAGATTGCGTGGAGACTGAGTTGCTTCTCATGCGGGAAGTATGCGACTAGGCGAATCCCTATGGCCGGATCTGCGCGTGGCCGTTCGCGTGTTGAGGAAGAGCCCCGCAACCACAACCCTCTCGGTGGCCTCGATTGCGCTCGGCATCGGGCTGACCACCGGACTGTTCAGCCTCGCCGACGCGGCGTTTCTCCGTCCCTATGCGCTCGAGCGGCCCGGCGAGCTCTTCGGTGTGGTGTCGCGCTCCGCCGAGCGCGGGCAGGTCGGGTACGGCTGGCCGGACTATGAAGATATGGTTCGAGCCATGAAGGGCTCGGCGGAGCTGTCGGCCTACCAGCGTCGCGGCGCGATGCTGGCGGGGGAGGAGGGCAGCCAGTTCGTTCTCGCCTATGCCGTCTCCCCGAACCACTTTTCGCTGCTGGGCGTGAAAGCCGCGCTCGGACGGGAGTCGCTGGAGCCGGTCGCCGGCCGGCCCGCCGCGGTGCTGGGCCACCGGCTGTGGCTACGGCGTTTCGGCGGCGATCCGCGGATCGTGGGCCAGACCATCCTGCTCAGCGGGCAAGCCTTTGTAGTGACCGGTGTCCTGCCGGCCGAATTCACCGGGCTCGTCCGGGGAATCGCAAATGACGTCTGGGTGAGCGCGGAGGCTTGGTTCGGGGTACTTGGAAACCGCGACGAGCGCCAGGCTCGCGACGGCCAGTTCGAGATCGTGGCGCGGCTCCAGACGGGCGTCTCCCCGGAGCGCGCGGCGGCGCAGATGGATGCGGCGATTCGCGGTCCCGACAAGCACAAGCCGGCTCCGGTGGGCGTGCCGGGAACGTATCTGATCGCCAGCTTCGCGTTGAGTTGGAAGCAGAAGCTGATTGCCGGCGCCGCGTTGCTGCTGTTGCTCGGCCTGGTGCTGTTTGTCGGGTGCGCCAACGTGGCGCAGTTGCGGCTGGCGCAGGCCGAGTCGCGAAAGCAGGAACTGGGCGTGCGAATGGCGCTGGGCGCGGGTCCGTGGCCCCTGACGCGCCTGTTGCTGGTGGAGACCGGTCTCGTGAGCGTGGTTGGCGCGGGGCTCGGCATCTTGCTGGCGCAATTCCTGATGCAAGAAATAGCGGGACTCATCGCCGCGGGCTTGGAGTACGTCGATCTCGGCCTCCGGCTCGACTACCGCGTGCTCACCTTCTCGCTGGCCGCGGCGCTGGCGTCGGTGTTGTTGGCCGGTCTGGCCCCGGCGCGGCGCGCCGTGGACCTGAACTTGGCGGAAGTGCTGAAATCCGCGCAGGGGGTCACCGGGTCTCGCGGCGGGTGGCAGAGGAAGGTCCTGGTAGTGGGCCAGGTCGTGGTGAGCGTGCTGTTGTTCGGCCTGGCGGTCCAGTTCCTTCAGAGTCTGCGGAACGCCGCCGCGGTGTGGCCCGGCTTGGATCCGGCCAAGAAGCTGCTCACAATGATGGCCAGTCCGGGCCGCGACTGGCCCCGCACCACTTGGTGCGAGCAGGCCTGCGAGCGCCTCTCGGCTCTGCCTGGCGTTCGCGGGGCGACCTTCGCGCGGCGGCTGCCCCTGAGCGGCTCCGGTGGCGGAATGACCGTTCGCGTGGAGATCCCCGGCCATGCGCCGCTGGCCGTCAAGCTCAACAACGTCGCTGGAAACTACTTCTCTTCCATGGGGACGCGCGTGGTGGCCGGCCGCGGCATCGCCGCCAATGACCGCGACGGTAGTGCTCTGGTGGTTGTGGTCTCCCAGCAACTCGCGCGCCAACTATTCAGCGGCCGGAGTCCGCTCGGCGAGTGGGTCTCCGTGGAAGGGAAGCCACGGCAGGTCGTGGGGATAACCGTGGATGCGCCATCCAACGATCTGCACGAGACGCCCGAGCCGTATCTCTATCTGCCGTTTGCGCAGATGCCCTCCGGGGATATCGCGCTGATGATCGAAACCGCCGGCGAACCCGGGGCGCTTGCGCAGGCGGTCCGCCAGGAGTTGAAACGCTTCGATCCGGGCGTCACCCTCATTTTGGTAAAGACACTGCGCCAGCACATGCACCAGGCGCTTTCCGGGGACCGGGCCATGGCCGCCGTGGTCACCGGCCTGGGCGTCTTCAGTCTTCTTCTGACCTCCGCCGGCCTGTTTGGGGTGATCCAGTACCTAGTGAACCGGAGGACCCGCGAGATCGGGCTTCGCGTGGCGCTGGGAGCGCGGTCTCGCGAGATCCAGCGGATGGTGCTGGCTGAGTCCCTGCGCATGGCGGCTTGGGGAATCCCCATCGGGCTGGCGCTTCTCGCCGCAGCCGCCTGGTCGGTCCGCGCGCTGGTGCTTGGAGTGACTCCGGCGAATCCGCTCACCTACCTGGCGAGTGCCGGCGCGACGGTCGCTGTCGCCCTGGCCGCGGCCTGGATGCCGGCCAGGCGCGCCGCGCGGGTGGACCCCATGGTTGCACTGAGATCCGAGTAGGCGCGCCGTTCCCTAATACCCCTGGCGTTTGTCCACCACGTTGCGCAACGGAGAGCCCTCGCGGAAGCGCGCAAAGTTGTCCAGGAAGACTTCCATCGATTGCGCGATCCAGCCCTCCGTGTGATCGGCGCTGTGCGGCGACAGCAGCACGTTCTCGAGACGGTAGAACGGGTGCCCGGAGGGCAGCGGCTCCTGCTCGAACACGTCCAGGGCGGCGCCGCGGATCCGCTTCTCCTCGAGCGCCCGGACGAGCGCACGCTCGTCGACCACCGGCCCGCGGCCGACGTTGATCAGCACCCCCGCCGGTTTCATCGCTCCGATCTCGGCATCCCCGATCAACCCACGCGTCTGGGCCGTCAATAGCGCCGCCACCACGACGTAATCGGAGGCCGCCAGCAATTCCTGCCGGGATTCGCTTGCGAACACTCTCTCGAGCAGCGGATCGCCCGCCGAGAGTCCGGGCCGGAGGCGCAGGGCCAGAATCCGCATGCCGAGCGGGTGCGCGCGCTCGGCCACCGCACGGCCGATATCACCGTACCCGACGATGCCCACCGTCTTGCCGCGCACGCCTTCCACATCGAACGGGTCCCAGATCCCCTCCGCCTGGGAGCGCACCAGGCGCCGCAGGTCTTTTGCGAAGAATAAGATCGCCGCCAGCGCAAACTCGCCCAGCGCCCAACTGAATGCCCCGCAGGCATTGGTCAGCACCGCCGGACTCTCCACCAGCGCCGGGAACAACAGCGTGTCGACACCCGTCGAGCTCACATGTACCCAACCCACGCGCGGCGCCATTCTCAACACCGGCTCGAGCAATTCGCGCCCCGTGAACCAGGCGAAAATGGCGTCCGCTTCCCCGGCCGCGGCCTCAAACGCCTCCGGTCGGTCGCCCGTCACGATGCGGACGTCCTCGGGCAGCCGTTCGAGCATCACCCGGTGCCGATCCGCCGGCCGCGCCAGCACCAGCAGGGCGAGAGATCCCTTAGGCCCCAGGATCCTACTATAGGGGAAGAGGCGCGCCTGAATCACGGACGCCGCCACGCTTGCTTCGCCAGAGCGCGCTGCGTCACACTGAAGATGTGCCTGAATTCTGCACTTGTGGCGCTCAACTGCCCCCGGACGCTCGCTTCTGTCACAAGTGCGGCAAGCCCCAGCGGGACGAGCCGCTGATCCCCGAGGTGGAACCGCCGCCACCACCCCCGGCCGCTCCCTTTGTCCCTCCCGTATCCCCGTCCATCGGCTTTCGCAATGCGCTCGCCGTCCGGCTCGGCTTCATGGCCGCCTTGCTGGCGAGCTTCTTCAATGTGCTGTTGTTTCTTGCTTGCCCGCTGTGGCTGGTCGCGGCGGGGTTTCTCTGCGTCTACGTCTACCAGCGTCGCACCGGGGAGGCGCTCACGGTGAGCAACGGGGCGAGAATCGGCTGGATCGCCGGCCTGTTCAGTTTCATCATTTTCGCCGTGCTGTTCACGTTGGTCCTCGTCTGGCTGCTCCAGAGCGGCGAGTACCTTAAATGGGCCAACGAGAGCCCGTTCCCTCAACTGACTCCGGCCCAGTTGCAGGAACTGTTCAGCAATCCCGTCTACCTGGCCTCCAGCGTGCTCTTCAGCCTGGCCATCCTGTTCGTGGTGTTCACCGTACTTTCGGCCGCCGGCGGCGCGCTCGGCGCCAAAATGCTGGGCAAGGACCGGCCGGCGCCGATCCGCTAGGCGATCCACTTGCGCTGTATGCCATCATCATGGTGTTTGTGTTGCCATGATGCCCATGGTTCGCACGCAGGTCCAACTGACGGAGAGCCAATTGACCGCCCAACGGCGCGCCGGACGGCAAGAGCAAGTCGAGTGCGTCTTGCGGGCGGTGGGCAGGTTTCCTTCCGGTGCCAGGGACGGGAGCGCGGGGCACGACCGCCATCTGGCGCCAAACCATGCGTGAGTACGGAGTACGCGCGGCCTTCTGTTTCGATCCCAACTTTCGGGAGCAGGGTTTCGACTTGATCCCGTGAGCAGCACCGATCCGCCCCCGCCGCCAGCGCGCCGGCGCTCCCCTTCTCGACCAGCCGCGTCACGCCTCCGCGGGTCAACGACTCGGTATGCGTGACGCCGGCCATGCCGGGGTCCATCATGAGCGTGGCCAGGTTGGAGTTGCCAGGCGGTAGGCGATGCTTCAGAGACCGAGCCCGGACAGCCCTTCTTCGACGGCATCGAGCGCGGTTTGCATCGGATTCACGCAAGTCCAGTGGATTCTCATCCCAGCCGGCGGGGCGGCCCAGCCGGGGGGCAGCGGCTGCCTGGCGAGGCCCAGCATCAGGCACAGCACCAACACGGCGATGATGTCCGGGCATTGCCGGAGATCTTCGAGCAGCGCGCGCATCGGAACCTCCTATTGACTAAACGCTCGGGACCGGGATTGGAAACGCACTATTCGAAGGCAACTTACGTGCCAATCCCGCCACGCTGAATCAATCGGTTGCGAGCGCGGACGGCGCCACTCCGTCCACTTCTGGGATTCGGCTGTCTGAAACCGGACGCTACTCGAAGGAAAGGGGACGCGCAGAAGCCCGCTCAGTGGGCCGGCGCTTCTTCTTCCACGCTCTCTTCGACGATGCGGCCGTCGAACAGGTGAATGGTGCGGTCGGCGTAGCTCGCGTAGCGCGGGTCGTGCGTCACCATGCAAATGGTGGCGCCGCCGCGATGCAGGTCGCGCAGCAGGTCCATCACCGCCTGGCCGTTCTTCGAGTCCAGGTTTCCGGTCGGCTCGTCCGCCAGCAGAATCAGCGGATCGCCGACCAGGGCGCGCGCCACGGCCACGCGCTGCTGCTGGCCGCCGGAAAGCTGCGCGGGGTAATGCTTCATGCGGTGCGACATCCCCACGCGCTCCAGCGCGTTCTGCGCCCGCTTCTTGCGCTCGCTGGAGGGCATGCCGCGATAGGTCAGCGGCAACTCGACGTTCTCGTACACCGTGAGGTCGCCGATCAGGTTGAATGCCTGAAAGATGAACCCGATCTCGCGGTTCCGGATGCGCGCGCGCTCGGAGAGCTTCAGCTTCTCTACCGGCTTGCCGTTCAGGACGTAGCGACCGTCGGTGGGGGTGTCCAGGAGCCCGAGAATCGACAGCAGCGTGGATTTGCCGCAGCCCGACGGGCCGGCGATAGAGATGTACTGCCCGGGCAGGATCTCCAGGTGGATGCCATCCAGCGCGTGCGTTTCCATTTCGTCGGTGTAGAACACCTTGGTCACGCCTTCCAGCCGGATCAGCGGTTCGTGGTTCGTTGGATTCATGTCGCTTCCTCAATTCAGACGGATGCGGTCGTACGCATCCCATTGTGTCATGTCGGACAGCACAACCTGGTCGCCGACTCGAAGTCCTTCCAGTATCTCGATCGTATTCACGGAGCTGCGGCCCAGCTTCACCTGGACGCGGTTGGCGCCTTTGCCGTCCGTATCCAGCTTGAACAGCGTCACCTGGCTGTTGGGCTGGCCGAAGGTGGGGCGGCCGACGTAGAGCACGTCGGTGAGCTTCTCGATCTCGATGGTGCCGTCCACGCTCAAGTCCGGGCGGGCGCCCTGCGGCAGCGGGCCCTCGAGTTTCACGTCCACGGTGACGGTGCCGTCCTTGGCGGCGGGGTCGATGCGCGACACACGTCCGGGAATGATGCCGTTGCGGGTGTCGACTTCGGCCTTCTGTCCCATCGCCACGTCTTTGGCCTGGGTCTCGGGGATCTTCAGCTCCGCCTTGAGCTTCTCCGGCTGGACCACCCGGGCCAGGTTCGTGCCCACCGCCACGCGCTGGCCCACTTCCACCGGCACCTGCTGCAACACGCCGTTCACGCCCGCCCTGACCTTCAGGGCCTCCACCTGGCTCTTCTTCAGCTCGTAAAGCGCGCGGAACTGCTCGACGGTGGCCTGCTGCACCGCGATCTGCGCCTTGATCGCCTCCAGCCCGATATCCAGCCGCTTCTTCTCGATCCGCGTGCGGTTGGCCCAGTCCTGGGCCGTAGCCGCCGAGGTCTTGGCAATGATGTCGGCGGTCAGCCCCAGTTTGTTCAGCTCGGCGTCCCGGTCGGCGGTGAGCTTGGACTTGTTGGCCTCGCTCTCGACGGTTGCGGCGGCGGCCTGCTGCGTCAGCCGGTCGCTCTCCAGCTTCACCTTCAGGTTCTCCAGCTCCGCCTCGGCCGCGCGCAGCTTCCACTCGGCATCCACGGTGGCCTGCTGAAGCTCGGGGTTGCTGAGCACGATCAGCATGGTGTCCGGCCGGACTACGATGCCGGGCAGCGCCAGCCGCTGCTCGACGCGCCCGTCGGTGGTGGCCGGAATCCACAGAATGTCTTCGGGGACCAGAGTGCCCAGGCCGCGCACCTGGCGCAGCATGGGGCCGCGCTTCACGGTGTCTAGCCAGACGGTGGCCCGCTCGACGCCGGGAGCGGCCGGCTTGAGCCGGGAGAGTCCCCAGGTGACCAACGGGACGGCGATCACAACCACAGCGCCTATGAGGATCCGCCGGATCCTTTTCCTGCGGGCCGCTTCTTTTCTGGGGATGTCCATAGCGTCGCCACATTGAGCTACGCAACTCCCGGGCCAACTGTTCGCGCCGATTAACCTTTTAGACGGCGGAACTTACATTACGTTCCCGCCCCCGCAGTGTCCGTTTTTGGGACAACCCTGTTCGGATATGGCTTTCCAGGCGCGCCGCCGCCCGGGGCCTATACAATATAGAGGATGGTCCGGCTCCCCGTCGAAGAACAGATCTCCTACGTCAAGAAGGGGCTCGCCGAACTCATCCGCGAGGAAGACCTGAGGGAGCGGCTAACCGAGGCCGAGACGTCGGGCCGCCCCCTGGTGGTGAAAGTCGGCTTCGACCCCACCGCACCCGACCTCCATCTGGGCCACACCGTCCTGCTGCGCAAGATGAAACACTTCCAGGACCTGGGCCACACGGTCATCTTCGTCATCGGGGACGGCACGGCCAAGATCGGCGACCCCACCGGGCGGAACATCACCCGGCCGCCCATGACGCGCGAGGAGATCGAGCGCAACGCGGAGACCTACAAGCAGCAGGTTTTCAAGGTCCTGGACCGCCACAAGACGGTGGTCCGCTATAACAGCGAATGGCTGGACGCACTGCGCTACGAGGACATCATCCGCCTCTGCGCCAAGTACACCGTGGCGCGCCTGCTCGAGCGCGACGATTTTTCCACGCGCTTCAAGGACGGCACGCCGATTGGGGTCCACGAGCTCCTCTACCCGCTGGCCCAGGCCTACGATTCGGTAGCCACCCACTGCGACGTCGAGCTCGGCGGAACCGACCAGAAGTTCAACCTGCTGGTCGGCCGCGAGATCCAGCGGGACTACGGCCAGCCGCCGCAGATCGTTGCCACCACGCCGCTGCTCGAGGGCCTGGACGGCGTCAACAAGATGTCCAAGTCGCTGGGCAACTACGTAGGGATCACCGAGCCGCCCGAGGTGATGTTCCGCAAGCTGATGTCGATCAGCGACGACCTCATGTTCCGCTACTACGAGCTGCTCACCGACCTTAGCCTGGCGGACATCGCCCGCCTGCGCGAGCGCATCGCGCGCGGCGAGCGCCACCCCATGCTCGCCAAGATGGACCTGGCCCGCATGACCGTCGCCGACTTCCATTCGCCCGCCGATGCCGAGCGCGCTGCCGCGGAATTCAATCGCGTGGTCCGGCAGGGCGAAGTGCCCTCGGACATCGAAACCGTCCCTCTGCCCGAGAGTGTGCGGACGCCGGCCGGCCTCCGCATCCCTCAGTTACTGGCCAAGACGGGGCTGGCCGCCTCGGTGAGCGAAGCCACGCGCAAGATCAAAGAGGGCGCGGTCGAGATCAACGGCGGCAAGGTTACCGAGCTGGTGTTCGCGGACGCGCCGGCCGAATTGGTCATCCAGGTCGGCAGGAAGTGGCGGCGCGTGACGGTGAGTCGATGACGCCGAGGCCCCGCAAGCGCTTCGTCTGGAAACTGAAGAACCGGGAAATCCAGCTTGGCGACCGCACGCTGGTCGTCGGCATCCTGAACGTCACGCCCGACTCGTTCTCGGACGGCGGCCGGTACTTCGACCCCGACCTCGCCTTTGCGCGCGCGCTCGAGCTCGAGGAGCAGGGCGCCGACATCGTCGACATCGGCGCGGAATCCACGCGCCCGGGCTCGACCCGCGTCACGGAGGCGGAAGAGAAGCGCCGCCTGATCCCCGTGCTCAAGCGGCTGCGCGACAAGCTGGCTGTCCCGATCTCCGTCGATACCTACAAGTCGGGGGTGGCGGAGAACGCTTTGGAGATGGGGGCGGAAATCGTCAACGACCCGAGCGGCCTCACCTTCGATCCGCGGCTTGCCCGCGTGGTGATCGACTACGATGCCGGGCTCATCCTCAACCACATGCGCGGCACGCCCGAAACCTGGGCCAAGCTCCCGCCGGCCAAGGACGTGATGGGGACTGTCCGGGCCGACCTCGAGGCCGCCGTGCATCGCGCCGTGCGCTCCGGCGTCGACCGCGCGCGCCTGGTCATCGACCCCGGCCTTGGTTTCGGCAAGCGCGGCGAACAGAACTCCGAGATCCTGGCGCGCCTCCCGGAACTCGGCACACTCGATCTGCCGCTCCTCGTCGGCCCTTCGCGGAAGCTCTTCCTCAAGCAGGGTACGGAGCGCGAAACCGAGTTCGCCACCGCCGCCGCGGTCGCGGCCGCGATCCTGGCCGGCGCGCACCTGGTCCGCGTGCATGACGTGGCGGCAATGCGTGCCGCGGCGAACGTCGCGGATGCGATCGCGCGCAGCGCGGGCTGAGAGCCGCGCTTCATTTCGGCCCTTCTGTTGCATGTCCCACATGGAAAATGAACGACTTACAAGCTCACGTGGGGCATGCTTCAGCTTGCCCAGCGATTTCTTCACAGCTTCTCACGCTCGCGGCTCAGTGCGCGGTTCCGAGCCGCGACCGCTAGGGAGCGGTTCTGTCAAGCTACTTCGGAGGCACTACTCTAGCAGAGCTCCTCGAGGTGGACCGCCGGATCTGCCACCGAGGCCAGCCGGAGGTTGCTCCTGGCCCGGCTGAGCCACGCCCTCGGGTCATCAGGCGGGTAGCGAGGCCCGCTCATAGATCACCTTGCCTTCTTTGAGCGCGGGGTGGATGACCAAGCAATCGCTGTCGCGGTAGCGCTCCGCCTGCTCCGGCGTGATCAGCACCACCTCGACTTCGGGCTCGACCGTGGCCAACGCGCGGTAGATCGCGCTCATGAGCCTGTGATAGTCGTACTCGCCGCCTTTGACCACCAGCAGGTCCAAATCGCTGCCGGGCCGCAACTCCCCGCGAGCGCCAGAGCCGAACAGAATGATCCGCTCCGGGTCCGCCACCTCGGCGATCCGGCCCACCGCTTCTTCCAGAACCTGCGGCTGCACACGAACGTTGGCCCGTTGGATCTGCTCCAGAACGGTCATACCTGTATGGTACACCGGGCGCTCACGAGCCGATCACACCCGCTGGCACTTGGGGCAGTAGTGCGTGCCGCGCTGGGCGATTACGATGCGGCGGATCGGCGTGCCGCAAGCCGGGCAAGGCTCGCCCGTTCTTCCGTACACCTGGTGCTGAAACTGAAAGAAACCGGCGCGGCCCTCGCCGTCGACGTAATCGGAAACCGATGAGCCGCCGCTGGAAATCGCCGCCCCGAGAACTTCGCGGATCGCCTGGTAGAGGCGGCGCACCCGCTCGCGGCTCAGGCGCGAAGCGATCGCCCGCGGGTGGATGCGCGCGCGGTAGAGCGCCTCGTCGGTGTAGATGTTCCCCAAACCGCTGACAAACGCCTGGTTCAGCAGCAGCGGCTTGATGCGCCCGCGCCGCGCCCGCAGCCGCGCTGCGAACTCCGGCTCGGGGATCGCGAGCGCGTCCGGACCCAGCCGCGCCACCCGGCCCGGAAGCGCCCGGGCCAGTTCGATGCGCCCGAACTGGCGGACGTCGTCGTAGACCAGCCGTCCCCGGTCGAGGATCAACACGGCGCGGGTGTACGGCCCCGGCGTGCCCTGCCAGAGCAGTCTTCCCGTCATGCCCAGGTGGATCGTAAGTGTCGCGCCCTCGCCCAGGTCGAGCACCAGGAACTTCCCGCGCCGCTCGAGGCCGCGGATCACCCGGCCGCGGAGGCGCGCCGCCGCCGTCTCCGGATTGCCGCGCAGGACCAGCCGCGAATAGAAGCGCGCATCGATCACGCGCCTCCCGGCCAGGCGCGGCGCCAGCGTGCGGAGGACCGTCTCGACTTCGGGCAGCTCGGGCACTCTCTTACAGCATAGCGTCGATCGCCGCCCGCGCCTCGCCAGGCGCCGGCTAGATTCTCGGGCGGAGCACCTGGGTGGGGCCGGCCCCAGTCAACCGGTCGAGATAGGCCGGAGCCAATCCGGTTCCCGTCTGGGTGTCGTAGTGCCGCAACGCCAGCAGGCAAAGGTCGTAGGACGCGTGCACTTCGTGCAGGATGATCGCCAGCTTGAGCAAACTGGTGGGAGACAGCCGGTCAAACTCGAGAAAGCTCCTTACATAGACCGCGTTGCCCCACAAGAGTTGGCTGCACCCTCGATCCAGGTCGTTGTTGACCACCACCGGCTGGAACACCCGGCCAACGCATTCCGTGAACTTGTGGAACAGGAAGCCGTGGGTCCGCAGCAGCGCGTCGACGTCGGCGAACAGCGCCTGATCCTTATAGAGCGGGATGAACTCGACCTCCGTATACACGACCAGCGTCTCCTCCAGCACGCGGCGCGCGCCGCGCAGCACATCGGCCTCGGCGCCCTGGACGTCGAGTTTCAGGTAGTCGGTGTGGCGCACCTGTTCGATGTCGTCGAGACGAACGGTGCGCAGGGGAATGCTTTCCACCACTCGGAGAGGCTGTTCGAGATTGTTGAAATGGGCCAACAGCGGCAGGTTGGGCTCGTACAGCGAACTCGCCGCCGAGAACGCGCAGACGCGCAAAGTGCGGGAATCGCCCTCGCCAACGGCGTAAGGAAGGTAGGAGTGGCCGGGACTGGATCGGGCATTCAGCCGGTCGCACTCCGGTTGGAGGGGCTCGAATCCAATTACCGTGGCGCAACCGGATCGCTCCAGCGGCGCATAGACGCTGGGAATCGCGGGGTCGTCCTGGGCGCCGACGTCCACCACCAGGATCTTGGGTGGGGGCGGCGGCAGCACTTCAAAGATGCTGAACATCGGTGGTCCTCGCAATCCGCCCGGAAGCTACGAAGACACCCCCGGTTTCTGTGCCACCATATTGAGGCTGATGAGCACTTCCCCCACCTTCATGGTGCTGGTGTCCACAAACAACCCGAGTTCCGGCACCTGGCGGATGTCCACGAACCCAGCCCCTCTCAGGAACACCGTCAAAAACTCGGCGTTCAATCCCACCAAGTGATAGTCGTGGGGCGAGATGTGCCCGCCGAACATCATCCGCTGGATCTCGAAGCGCTCGTCCACGCTGAACTGGTCTTTCCTCAGAAACAAGGAAGCCAGCACGTCCAGGTCGGGCACGCTGATATGCAGGGTTCCTCCCGGCTCCAGGACCCGCTTCCACTCCTTCAGCGTCTTGAACAGCTCGCCCATATAGTCGAAATGCTCCAGGACGTGCGAAGCGTACAGGGCCGCGAACGTGCCGTCGGCGAAACGCGACAGGTCATTGGCATTTCCGATATGGTCCACGTGCGGTCCCGGAATCGCATCCAGGATTTCCCAGTCCGGGTGCGGGATCTCCCCTCCGATGTGTAGTTTCCGGCTCATTCGCTCCTCCGATTCACACCCGCGCCACCGGGCGGCGCCTTCGGCGGACCAGGCTGGGGGCTGGTCCGGCTGCCGTGGGCAAAGCCCCGGCACTGGGTGACGTGGGTAGGTTTGTCCGTGAGCTTCCAGGCCTGGACATTATCGAAACCGGCCGCACGGACCAGGTGCGCCAGGCAGTGGAGCGTGGGGACCCACCAATTCGAGTGATTGGCGCCGTACTGATTGTCCGGATAGAATTCCGCGACCATCTGCCCGCCGGAGTATCCCTCGCCCACTCCGCCGCGGTATGGGCTGTAGTCGTCCAGAATGGCCGATTCGACGAAGATCTCCGAGTCGCACACGGCGCTGAGGCAGTCGAGCGCCAGCAGCGGATGACGGAGGTGGTAGAGGGTGCCAAAGAAGAACACCGCGTCGAAACGGCCCACCCGCCCCTCGCTGACCTCGTACACCGACATCTTCTGGCGCTGGCAGCGGTCCTCGCCATGGCCCAAAGCCTCGCGGCAGAAGTCGAACGTGGCCCAGGCCCGACGGTCGGATTCCGCCAGCGCACCGATGAGGTCGGAGAAATCGTCGATCGCCAGCACGCGCCGGGCGCCCCGGCGAAGCGCCTCGAACGTCCAGTAGCCGTCCCAGGCGCCCACGTCCAGGACCGACCTGCCGGAGAGATCTTCGGGAATCCGGTACATGTCCCGGTTAAGCGGCGCCCACCCGGGCGTCACCACGCCGCCCGGCAGCTCGATGCGGTGATACCAGTACGGGTACTCCCTGACGCGCTTCTCAAGATCCTGGGCCGCTGTCAAGCTCGATTTCCTCCGCACCAGCGCCGCCACATGCGGCGATACGCCTCTTCCAGATGCGAGGCGAAGGCGGCGGCATCGGTCAGCGGCGAACCCGCGACACGCTGACGCAGTCCGGCCCGCAGTGCGGCCAGCCGCTCGGGATCCCGCGCTCTACTGGCCGCCAGTTCCACGTAGTCCTCGAGGGATTGAGCCACCCAGTCCTCCAGCCCGACGCTGGCCAGGAGGCTGACTCCCACCCGCGATGCGTGCGTCGAGCCGGCCAGCACCACCACCGGCACCCCCATCCACAGCGCCTCGCAGGTGGTGGTCGTGCCGTGGTAGGGGAACGTATCCAGGGCGATGTCGATCCGCCGATAGGCCAGCAGGTGCTCTCTGTGGTCCACCGGGCCTAGCAGCTCCACGCGGGCGGGATCGATTCCCCGGGCGCGAAAGCGCTCCCAGACCAACCGGCGCGTGGATTCGTCCACCAGCGGCGCGGACTTCAGAACCAGCCTCGCGCCCGGCGCCTTCTCGAGCAGCGCCGACCAGGCGGCAATGATTCGCGGCGTTACCTTGGCCAGAAAATTGAACGAGCCGAAGGTGATTGCGCCGTGGGCCAGCGCCGGAAGACCCGAGACCTCCGGGGCCTCCGAGGGCGGCCGGTAGCAGGTGAACGGGACCGGCAGGCGGACCAGTTCCTCGGTGTAGAGATGGTCGGTCTGGCCCGCTGGATCGGCCAGGGCGTCCGTCAGCCGGTAGTCCATGGACGCCAGTCCGGTCGTCGCCGGGTAGCCGCACCAAGTGACCTGGATGGGGGCCGGCTTGCGGGCAAACACCATCAGCCGGCTCCCGCGGGTGTGCCCGGCCAGGTCCACCAGGATGTCGATGCCATCGCCACGGATCAACTCCGCCACTTGCGCCTCGGGCAGGCCGCGGATGTCGCGCCAGCGATCGGCCATCGCCCGGAACCGCTCGGTGACGTCATCCGGCTGCGCTACGTTCGAGTAGCAGCAGACCTCGACCGAATCCCGGTGGTGCGCCGCCAGAACCGGCTCGACGAAGAAGGCCACCGAATGGCGCCGGAAGTCCGGAGACACGTAGCCGATGCGGAGCCGGCGCTCCGGCGAGCGGTCGTTGGTGTGCTCGGCGGCGGATGCGGCCAGCGCCCGGCGCCGTTCACCCCAGCGCCGGTGTTCCTCGAACACGGCCTCGGGCTCGCAGAGGTTGTCGTAGTGGAGGTAGTAGAAGAAGCTGGAGAAGGGGCTGTCGCTGGCGGGGTCCAGTTCCATGGCCTTCCGGCAGAAGCTGAGCGCCTCTTCCAGCCGGCCTTGGTTCTTCAGCGTGGCGCCGAGGTTCATGTAGGGCTCGGCCAGATCGGGCTGGAGGCGGATGGCCTCACGGAGACTGGCCTGCGCCTCCTCCAGCCGGCCCTGTTCTTCGAGCACGCTGCCCAGATTGCTGTGCGCTTCGGCGGAATCCGGATGCCGCCGCAGGGTCTCGCGGCAGGCCCTGGTGGCCTCTTCCATGAGCCCGAGTTCCTTGAGCACGGCGCCCAAGTTCAGCCAGGCCTCGAAATAGTCGGGGGCGGCGGCCAACGCCCGCTCGAAGCAGCCCCGCGCCTGCTCCAGGCGATTCTGGGCCCTCAGCACGCCGCCGAGGTTGTTGAGCGCCTCGGGGGAGTCGGGCTTGAGCCGCAGCGCCTCCTCGCAGCATCTCCTGGCCTCCTCGATGCGCTCGGTCTTCAGCAACACCGCCCCGAGGTTGCTGTAGGGCTCGGAAAGGTCCGGCTTGAGCCGCAGCGCCTCGCGGCAGGCCGCCTCCGCCTCCTCGTACTTTTTCAGGTTCAGCAGCACGGCGCCGAGGTTCGCCTGGGCTTCGGCCAGATCCGGCCGGCTGGCCAGCACACGGCGGCAGCAGGCCTCCGCTTCCTCGAAGCGTCCCTGCTGCTTCAGCGCGCTGCTGAGGTTCACACTGGCTTCGGGATGATCCGGTTGGCGCTCCAACACCTGCTGGAACGCGCGGATCGCCTCAGGCAGGTCGCCCGCCGCCTGCGCGGCGCAGCCGAGCCAATGCCGGGCCCACAGGAATCCGGGTTTGAGCCTCAATGCTTCACGGAGGGCGACGATGGCCTCCTGGTAGCGGCCCAGTCCCTGAAGCGCCTTGCCCAGGTTCGCCTGTGCCTCGGCGTAGGCGGGCGCCAGCCGCACCGCCTCCTGGAAGCTGGCCAGCGCCTCCTGGCGTTGCCCCAGTCCCTCCAGCACCAGCCCGAGATTGTTGTGAAACTGAGGCACCCACCGCGCGATTCGGAGCGCCTCTCGGATGTGGCCGGCAGCCACCTGACAGTCTCCGCGTTGGAAGGCCACCATGCCCAGCAGGTGGTAGGCGTCGGCGTTGCGCGGATTCATCCGCAGCAGCTCGCGGTAAGTCTCTTCCGCCTGGTCCAGGCGGCCCGACTGGTGGTGTTCCAGCCCGGCGGCGAGGCGTTCCGTGACACCCAGTATTCCGCTCAGTCCCACTTCTCTTCTCCTTCCGTGGGGCAGGCGGTTTCGCCTGCCTCCCGCCGCTCCTCCCAGATGCGCCGGTAGGCATCCTCCAGATCGCGCGTGAACCGGATGGCATCAGTGAGCGGAGAACCCCTCATGCGCCGGCGCAGCCCGCGCCGCAGGCTGGCCAGGCAATCCAAGTCGCCCGCCAGCGCGACGGCGCGGTCGATGTAGGCCTCCGGGGAGTCCGCAACCAGATAGGCGAGCCCGAGCCGCTCCAGCAGGCTCACCCCCACCCGCGAAACGTGCGTCGCGCCGGCCAGGACGGCGACTGGCACGCCCATCCACAGCGCTTCGCAGGTGGTCGTGGTCCCGTGGTAGGGAAACGTGTCCAGCGCGATGTCGATGCTGTTGTAGAGCTCCAGGTGGTGCGCGTGCGAAGGCAGCGTAAGGGCCAGTTCGACGCGCGGCTCCGCGATGCCCTGTCCGGCGAACAGCGCGTGGATACGTTGGCGCGCTTCCGGGTCGGCCAGCCCTTTGGATTTCAGGATCAGCCGCGACTCCGGAACCCGCCGCAGGATCTCCGACCAGACGGCCACGCACGCCGGCCGCACCTTGGGCAGCGCGTTGAAGCTCCCGAAAGTGACGCGCCCGGTCTTCCGCGCCGGCAGGTCCCCCACCTCGGGCGCACCTGCCGGTGGCGCGTAGCACAGGAAGCCGCGCGGCAGGCGGACCAGCTTCTCGGTGTACAGGTGTTCGGTGAGACCGGGCGGGTCGGCCCACTGGTCCGTGAGCCGGTACTGGATTGCCTCCAGACCGGTGGTGTTGGGGTAGCCGCAGTAGGTGACCTGGATGGGCGCGGGCCGGCGCGCGAACAGCGGCAAGCGGTTCTCCGAGGTGTGACCGGCGAGGTCCACCAGGATATCGATCTCCTGGCCGCGAATCAACTGGGCGGCTTCCTCGTCGGCGAGGCCACGGATGTCGTGCCAGCCATCGGCCATCGCCTGGAAGCGCAGGGTCGCGGCATCCGGGCGGCCGACGTTCGAAAACAGGTGGATCTCGAAGGCGGCGCGATCGTGCGCCCTCACCACCGGCTCGACAAAAACGCCGACGGGGTGCTCCCGGAAATCGGGCGAGAGGTAGCCGACTCGGCGCAGCGCCCGCCTCGGCCGGGGCGGCGCGGCGCTGAGCGGAACCTGCGCGGCCCCCCAGGCGCGGTGCTCCGCCAGCACGGCCTCCGGCTGCCAGCACTCGTCGTAGTTCAGGCAGAACAGCAGATTGGAGTGCGCGGAGGCGTAACCGGGCCGCAGGGCCAGCGCCTGGCGGAACGCCGCCACCGCGCACTCCACGTCCCCCTGCTGATACAGCGCCGTTCCCAGGTTGTTGAACGCCCGGAAGAATCGCGGGTCGGCGGCAAGCGCCTCGCGGCAGGCGGAGATGGCCCGTCCCAGGTGGCCCAACTCCAGAAGCGCCGCGGCCAGATTGTTCAGCGCCTCGGCGTAGGCGGGTTTGAGCGCCAACGCCTGGCGGTAACAGAAGATGGCATCCTCCAGCCGCCCCATCTGCGCCAGCGCGTGGCCCAGCGTATTATGCGCTTCGGCGTAGCGGGGATGGATGCGCAGCGCCGCCCGGCAGCACTCGGCGGCCTCCTCCAGGCGGTGCCCGAGGATGAAGCACGTGCCCAGGTTCTGATAGGCCTGGGCGAAGTCCGGCCGGCCGGCGAGCGCCTGCCGGTAGGAGTCCACGGCTTCGGGATAACGCTCCTGCATCTGGAGCGAAATCCCAAGGTAGTTGAGCGTGTCCGGATCCCCGGGCTTGTAGCGAAGGTTCTCCCGGCACAGCTCCTCGGCCTCGCCGAACCGTTCCTGCGCGATCAGCACCGCCGTGAGCGCGCCCCGCATGTCCGCCAGCTCCGGCCGCAGCCGCAGCGCGGTGCGGAAGCTCCGTTCGGCCTCCGCCGTTTCGCCTTGGGCGAACAGCAGTGCACCGAGGTTGACGTGGGCGTCCGCATAATCGGGTTTGAGGCGGATGGCCTCCCGGTAGCATTCGGCGGCCTGCCGGGTGCGGCCCAGCGCGCGCAAGGTGACGCCCAGATTGTTATGGGCCTCGGCCAGGTTGGGGCTCCGGCCGAGCGCCCGCTCATAGTGCTCCAGGGCTTCCGGCAGTTGGCCTTTGCGCAGCAGGGCGTTGCCCATGTTGAGCTCCGCCTCGGCGTAACCCGGATCGAGCTGCAGCGCCCGCTCATAGCACTGGATCGCTTCATCCAGCCGCTCCAGCGACTCCAGCACCGAGCCCAGGTTGTTGTGCAGCAGGGCCGCCCGGGGTTCCAGTTCCACCGCCTTGCGAATCAGGTTGCAGGCCCCCTGGCGGTCCCCGGCCTCCTTCGCCAGCAGGCCCAGCAGGTGCAGCGCGTCGGCGTTGCTGGGGTCGCGCGCGAGCACCTCTCGATAGATCCGCTCGGCCTCCTGCCGCCGGCCGGCCTGGTGATGCTCCAGGCCGCGCTCGAGCCTGTTAGTCCGCATTTCTCACCAGCAACCTGCTGCGGCGCGCGATAGGGCCGCATCTCCTGCGTTGCGCTCGGCCGCCGTCCTCGACGTACTGCTCAAGTACGCCTCCGGTCGTCGGCCGTCGCGCGCCTTGTATTTGCGGTCCTCTCATCGCGCCTCGCGACGCTCGTGGTGAGAAATGCGGACTAGCGAGTCGCGGCACGCCGCAGGGCCTCCGCGACCCTCGCCATCACCTCCCGCCAGTCGCCGGGCCGCGCTTGCCGGAACAGGCGCATGGTCGGATACCAGGGTGAATCCTCGCGTCCCAGCAGCCAGCGATAGTCGGCCTCGGTAGAGAGCAGCGTCCAGACCGGTTTGCCCAACGCGCCCGCCAGGTGGGCCACCATGGTGTCCACCGAAATCACCAGGTCCAGGCTCAGGATCGCGGCGGCCGCGTCGGTGCAGTCCTGGAATTCCTGGCCCAGGTTGGTGACGCCGGCAAGCTCCCCGGCCCGGGGGCCCACTTGCAGGTTCAACAGCGCGCAGTCCGGGACCTCCCCCAGCGCGCCGAAATACTCGCCGGGCATCGAGCGGTTGTGGTCGTTGACATGGTTCGGATTGCCGGCCCAGGCCAGGCCGACCCTGAAGGCATCCGCCTGCCCCACGCGCACGCGCCAGCGCTCGGCCAGCGCCGGATCGACAGACAGGTAGGGCGCCCCGGCGGGGATGGTCTCCAGCGTCGTGCCCAGGACCCGCGGCAGGCTCTGGAGCGGCAGGTGGACGTCGAAATCGGGCAGCGCGGAGCCATACGGGACGACTTGGTCCACGCCGGGCGCCGATCCGAGCAGACCGGCCAACTCAGGTTGGCACTCCACCAGGACCGTTCCGCCCGCGCGCCGCACCAACTTCGCGTAGCGGATGAACTGAATGCTGTCACCCAGCCCCTGCTCGGCCCACAACAGGATGCGCCTGCCCCCCAGCGGCGAGCCGTCCCAGGGCGGCTGCGGAAACGGGGTCGCCGAGACTCCACCGGCCTTCCAGCGCCACTCGAACTCCTTCCACCCAGGCTCGAACCGGCCGCGTGCCAGCAGGTGATGCGCCACCGCCAGGTGCAGTTGATCGGCCACGCGCTCGACCACTCCGGACCAATCGCCGCGGCGCGATTGCCGGAACAGGCGCGCCGTCGGGTACCAGGCGCTATGCTCGACTCCCAGCAGCCAGCGCCAGTCCGGGGCGGACTCCAGCAGCAGCCAGACCGGCTTTCCGAGAGCGCCGGCCAGGTGGCCGGTCACGCTGTCGATCGAGATGATCAGATCGAGGCTCAGGACTGCGGCGGCGGTATCGACGATGCCGCCGGATTCGTCCTCCAGATCGACGACCTGGAAGCCGGGCGGCAGGTCCTGCAATTGCTCGGCGCCCGCGCCGCGCTGGAGGCTGAAGAAGGCCGTGTGCGGGACCCCGGCGAGCTGCGCCAGAGCGGCCAACGGGATCGAGCGCGCCCGGTCGCGCGCGTGCTCGGGATTGCCGGCCCACGCCAGGCCGATCTTGAACCCGCTGGTCGAGTCAATGCGCGCCCGCTGACGCTCCACGCGCGCCGGATCGACCTTGAGGTACGGCACGCGCGCCGGGATGCTCGCGGCCTGCGTGCGGAAGATGCCGGGCAGGCTGAGCAGAGGCGCGTGCAGGTCGAAGTCCGGAGGCGGCGATCCGGCGGGCACGATCCGATCGGCGCCCTCCAGGTCCTGGAGCAACGGGATCAGCCGCGCCTGGCATTCCAGAATCACGCTGGCGCCGGAGACCGCCTTCACCAGCGGCAGGTAGCGGGCGAACTGGATGGTATCTCCAAGGCCCTGCTCGGCATGGATGAGAACCGTCCGGCCCGGAACCGCGCAGCCGTCCCAGCGCGGCCGGGGGATCTTCCGGCCGCCGAACTCCTTCTTTTTCCAGCGCCATTCGTATTCGCTCCAGCCGCGCTCGAAATCGCCTTGTTGCAGCCAGCCCATGCCGCGGTTGACGTGCGCTTCCGGCAGGTTGGGGCTGAGCCGCACCGCCTCGTCGAAGCGCTCCATCGCCTCGCGGAAACGGCCCATGCGTTGCAGGCCGAATCCGAGCTTGTTCTGGAGCTCGCCGCTGTGCGGCTTGAGCTCGATCGCCCGTTGGTAGCAGGGCAGCGCCTCCTCGGGCCGCTCCTGCTTGGCGCGCACGTCGCCCAGGTTGGAGTGCGCTTCCGCCAGGTCCGGCTTCAGCTCCAGCGCTCTTAGCGAGGCGGCCGCCGCCTCTTCCAGCCGCTTCTGCTCCAGCCGGACCACGGCCAGATTGGCGTGGGCTTCCGCCAGCCCGGGCTTCAACTCCAGGGCGCGGCGCGCCTCCGCGTCCGCCTCCGCCACCCGGTCCTGCTTCACCAGGATGGCCGCGAGGTTCGAGTGGGCTTCGGCCAGGTTCGGCTGGCGGTCGAGCGCCTGCCGGCAAGCGGCGACGGCCTCTTCCAAGCGGTTCTGGTCCCTGAGGACTCCGCCCAGGTTCACCCAGGCTTCCGCGTAGCTGGCCTTCAGCCGCACCGCCTCGTAGAAGCAGGCGATGGCTTCCGGGGCGCGCCCGATCGCCGCCAGCGTGTTGCCCAGGTTGTTGTAGGCCTCGGCGCAGTCGGGGCTGAGCCGCAACGCCTCGCGGTAGTGCGCCACCGCCTGCTCCGGCCGCTTCAGCGACTGGAAAGCGTTCGCCAGGTTGATGTGCGCCTCGGAGTAGTCCGGGTATAACTCCAGCGCACGGCCCAGGCAGCGGACGGCGTCCTCGAAACGGCCCTCCGCCTGTAGGATCGTGCCCAGGTTGTTGTGGAACGCCGGGATGGAGGGACTGAGGCGAATGGCGCGCTGGATCAGCTCGATGGCTCCGAGGCGCTGGCCCCCCTGGGCAATCGCCATGCCCAACAGGTGCAGCGCGTCGACACTGAGTGGATCGCCGGCGAGGATTGCCCGGTAGATTGCCTCGGCCTCCGGCAACCGGCCGGCTTGGTGGTGCGCAAGGGCCTCGGAGAGCGCCTCGAGCGTGCCAGTCATGCCCGCAAAGCCTCGGCAACCCGCGCGACGACCGCCTGCCAGTCGCCGGCCCGCGGCTGCCGGAACAAGCGCATCGTGGGGTACCAGGGACTGTCCTCGCGCCCCAGCAGCCAGCGCCAGTCCGGCGCGAAAGGCAGCAATGTCCAAACCGGCGCGCCTAGCGCTCCCGCCAGGTGCGCCACCATGCTGTCCACGGAGATGACCAGGTCCAGGTTCAGGATGGCGGCGGCGGTGTCGAGGATGTCGTTGGAATCCTCCTCGAGCGGCGTCAACGGCAGGCCCCGATCCACTTCCGCGGCGGCCGGACCTTTCTGGAGGCTGAAAAACCGGATTCCCGGG
The DNA here is from genome assembly GCA_049512775.1 of Bryobacteraceae bacterium. Taxonomy (GTDB): domain Bacteria; phylum Acidobacteriota; class Terriglobia; order Bryobacterales; family Bryobacteraceae; genus Fen-330. Next base: position 73,312 of record JBEKWU010000015.1, on the reverse strand, counting down.
ACTTGGAGCAGCGGCTCGACCTGCCGGAAGTCCAGCGAGCGGGTGCAGTCCTCCTTGTAGGTGGGACTGCCGGCCCAGACCAGGCCGACCTTCTGTCCGCCCACCGGGCCGATGCGCGCCCGCCAAGCCTCGACGCGCGCGGGGCTGACGCCGAGGTAGGGCACCTTCGAGGGAACGGTCGCGGCCGTGGTGTCCAGGATGCGCGGCAGGCTGAGCAGCGGCGCGTGGACGTCAAACGCCGGCAGAGGGGAGCCCGCGAGAACGACCTCCCGGACCTCTGGAATTCGCCGCAACAGCGGCTCCAGGCGCGGCTGGCATTCCAGCACGATCTCGCCGCCGCTTTGTGCGGCCAGCGGAACGTAGCGCACGAATTGCAGCGTGTCTCCCAACCCCTGCTCGGCGTGCAGCAGGATGGTCTTGCCGGCCAGGGCGGAGCCGTCCCACAACGGAACCGAAAACGCACGCGGCGGGACTCGCGAGGTCTTCCAGCGCCATTCGTACTCCCTCCAGCCGGCGGTCAAGTCCCCGGACAGGAGCAGGGTAATCGCGCGGCCGCTATGCGCCTCGGCGTCCTCACGGTCGATGGCCAGCGCCTGCCCGTAGCAAACCAGCGCCTCCGAGATCATCGACTGGGCCCGCAGCGTGTTGCCCAGGTTGGTGTAGGTCTCGGCGCGTTCGGGCCGCAACCGGACCACCTCCAGGCGATGCGCCAGGGAATCCTCGAAGCGGCCCGCCCGGTCCAGGGTGTTGGCCAGGTTCGAGTGGGCCTCGGCGCACTCCGGGTCCAGCCGCAGGGCCTCTTCGTAGCACATCACGGCATCCGAAAGCCGGCCCAGTTCGTGCAGCACGTTGCCCAGGTCGCCGTGATAGAACGGCACCGCGGGGTTCAATTGGACCGCCCGGCCCAGGTAGCCCAGGGCCAGTTCCTGCTTGCCGCGCTGCGAGGCCAGGACCCCCAGCAGGTGCAGGGCGTCGGCGTTCTTGGGGTCGTGGGCGAGCACCTCGCCGTAGATTCGCTCGGCCTGCTCGAGATCGCCCGCCTTGTGGCGCTCGAGCCCCAACATCAACTGAACCGCCGTGCTGTGCATGGTCTTCTCTTTCCGCCCGGGCGCCGTTACACCCGTAGCTTGGTCGCGAACTCGATGAGCCGTCCGGCGGGCAATTCGCGCCCCGCGGCCACGTTTTCCTCGCGCGTGAGCTTGACCTCCTTGCGCAGCACCGTGACCTCCCTGGGCGCGCTGATGCACAGCTTCACGCGGCTCGGCCCGATCTCGGTGACCTGGATCTCGACGTCCTCGCCGATCAGCACCGACTCGCCCGCGCGCCGGCGGATTACGAGCATGCCTCCTCCCGCTCCGCGGCCAGCAGCGGATGCTGGTGCGAGTAGGCGGAATCCTCCTGGATCGCCTGCACCCCCCGCCGCGTCTTGAGGTTGACCACGATGGGAGCGAGCAAGTTGGCCGTGGGCAGCTTGCCCTCGGCCACCGAGACGATGGCCAGGCAAAGCACCTCCGCGCCGATCTCCGGCTGTCGCTCCTCGGTCAGCCCCAGCGTCCGCAGATCCTCGACCGAGATTGCCAGCCCGTAGTCCGGCTGGACCACCCGTACGGGTAGCGTGATGAAACACAACTCCGGCCGGGTCAGGCTTTGCAGGAACACGATCGGCTTGCTGGCGGGGTGCTCGATGGGCGCGAAGCGCTGTTCCTGCTCGAAGCCCGGCAACCCGGCGGGGAATTCGAAGACCGAGTCGTCCTGGTACTCGACCGGTCCGAAGTGCCTCGAAGAGAGCATGGGCATGGTTCGGTGGCTCTGTGCATATATCGTGCGTTCCGCCCGGAAACCTTAGAGCGGGTTGGAAGAAGCAGGCGGGCACGAACCGACTTGGTGAGGATCACGATTCCAATATCAGTCCCGGCAACCAGCCCCTCGACCGTCACCGTGTCGCCGGCATGTTGTCAGCGCTTAAGGAGCAGCCCCCGCGAGCCGGCTTCGCGCCGGTCTCGCCGCGGCTGCGATTCAGTTGTAGTGTAGAAGTATGAAGATCTTCCTGGATACCGCCAACCTCGAGGAGCTTCGTAAAGGCGCCGAGTGGGGAATCGTCGACGGCGTGACCACCAATCCCACGCTGATCGCCAGGGAAGGGAACCCGTTCGAAGACCAGATCCGCCGCATCTGCGAGATCATCGACGGCGACGTCAGCGCGGAAGTGGTGGCCGCCGAAGCGGGTCAAATGGTCGAGCAGGGGCGCGAGCTGGCCCGTCTTCACCCCAACGTCGTGGTGAAATGTCCCGTGACGCGCGACGGCATCCGGGCCACGGCGGCGCTGGCCAAAGAGGGCGTGCGGGTGAACGTCACGCTGTGCTTTTCGCCGGGCCAGGCGCTGCTGGCCGCCAAGGCCGGAGCTTACATCGTCAGCCCGTTTGTGGGCCGGCTCGACGACATCGGGCAGCTCGGCATGGACCTGGTGCGCGACATCCTCGCCATTTACCGGAACTACGGATTCAAGACGCAGGTTCTGGCGGCTTCGATGCGCTCGCCCCTGCACGTGGCCGAAGCCGCCCGCGCGGGCGCCCACATCGCCACCATGCCATTCAAGGTGCTGGACATGCTGTTCAACCATCCGCTCACCGACAAGGGGCTGGATCAGTTCTTGAAGGACTATCGCAAGGTGTATCGGGACACTTCGTTGGGGGGCTGATGGCACCGGACCACAGGATCGTCTTGCTGGCAGGATTGGCGGTGGCCCTGGCCGCGCTGGCCGCGTGGATAGTGCTCCGCAGGCGGATGACTCCGGCCGAGCGCGAGCGCCGGCGGCGATTGGCCGTGAGCGCCAGGGGCCGCGTGGGAGGCGCCACGATTACCGACTTTCACGACGGCGTCATCTCTTACACCTACAGCGTCGGCGGGGTCCAGCACTCGGCCACGCAGGATGTCTCGGCGCTCACCAGTTTCTTGCCGCAAAACCCCGCCACGGTGATCTCGCAGCCGGCCAGCCTGAAGTACTTGCGCCGGAATCCGGCCAACTCGATTGTGCTCGCCGAGGACTGGTCGGGGCTGCGTTCCCGCCCCGTGAGCGGGGCCGCGGAGAGTATTCGTGGCGCGTCCGCCGGCGACTCCGGGAATAGCGCAGAATAGAATCCATGGCTGGAAGCGCGACCCGGGTGCTGATCGTCGACGACGAGGAGAGTCAGCGCGTCGGGCTGGCGAGCATGGTCGCGGCCTGGGGCTTCACGGCCGAAACCGCCGCCGACGGGCAGGAGGCGCTGGATAAGCTGAGCGTCTTCCCCGCGCACGTCCTGGTCACCGACCTGATGATGCCGCGGATGGACGGATTCGAGCTACTGCGGCGCCTGTCGGCCCAGGGCGGCGGCCCGCCCGCCATTGTGGTCACCGCCTTCGGCAACATCGAGACCGCCGTAGCCACCATGCACGATCTGGGCGCGTTCTGGTTTCTGGAGAAGCCCATCGAGCCGCGCGCCCTGCGCGTGTTGCTGGAGCGCGCCGCCTCCCAGCAGCGGCTGGCCGAGGAAGCCGAGCGCCTGAAGCGCGAGCTGAGCTACCAGGGCGTTCTGGCCGACCTGGTGGGCCGCTCGCCCGCCATGCGGGAACTCTTCTCGCTCATCCGCCAGGTGGCCCCGAGCAAGGCCGCCGTGCTGGTCACCGGGGAGAGCGGCACGGGCAAGGAACTGGTGGCCCGCGCCATCCACAGCCTGAGCCCGCGCAGCGCCGGCCCGTTCGTGGCCATCAACTGCGCCGCCATGCCGGAAACGCTCATGGAAAGCGAGTTGTTCGGCCACGAGAAGGGCGCCTTCACCGGGGCGCTGGAGCGGCGCGCGGGCTGCTTCGAACTGGCCCAGAACGGCACCCTGCTGCTGGACGAAATCGGCGACATGCCCTTCGCCACCCAGGCCAAGCTGCTGCGCGTGCTCGAGGATTCCCGCGTGCGGCGCCTGGGCGGCAAGAGCGAGCTGCTGGTGGACGTCCGGGTGGTCGCCTCCACCAACAAGGTGCTGGAAGAGGCGCTCAGGAAGGGCGAGATCCGCGGCGACCTCTACTACCGCCTCAACGTGTTCCACATCCCGCTGCCGCCGCTGCGCGCCCGAATGGAGGACCTGCCGCTGCTGGCCGAAGCGCTGCTGCGCGACCTGAACCGGAAGCACAACTGCCGGGTCGTCGATCTGGCCCCGGAGGTTCTGGAGCAGTTTCAGCGCTATCATTGGCCGGGGAACGTTCGCGAGCTGCGCAACGCGCTCGAGCGCGCGGTCATCCTGGCCGGCGAGGGCACGATCGGACTCCCCCATCTGCCCGTGAACTTCAACCGTGCGGCCGTCGCTCCCAAGGCCGAAGAGGACGGCGACCCCACCCAGGTCAGGCTGCGCCTCGGCTCGACCATCGACGAGGCGGAAAGGCTCCTGATCCAGCGCACTCTTCAGCACACCAGGAACAACAAGACCCGGGCCGCGGAGATCCTGGGGATCAGCCTGAAAACGCTGCACAATAAGCTGAAGGAGTATGGGGCTGCGGAAGCCGATGCCGAACCGCGACCGTAAGGCAGCGGTCCTGGAACATTTATGTCCCTGACCACCCGGCTGCGCCTGTTCATCATCCTTCTGATGGTGCCGGTGATCAGCGCGCTCTCCCTGCTGCATCTCTACTACCTTGGCGCGGCGGCTTTCGACGACGTGCGCCGGCGCGCGGAGATGCACGCGCAGCAGTTGAAGTGGTTCATGAACCAGCGGATCAGGGAGCGGATGGCCAGCCAGTCGCCGCCCGGCAGCCTGGCGGAGCTGGTGGCCAGCGACCCCGAAATCGCGTATTCCCTGGAGACCTGGGCCGCCAATTCCCAGGTGATTATCGAGATCCTGGTGGCCGACGAGCACGGCCGCATCCTGGCGGACTCAATTCCCTCCCGCAAGGGCAGCCGCGTTTACGCGCTTCCGGACTTCACCCAGTGGGCTCGGAAGAACCCGTGGGGGAGGCTGATCGAGGTCTTCTCCCAACGCCGGGATTACGAGTTTACGCTGCCGCTCGGCGTCGACGGCCAGCGGGTCTTCACCCTCAAAGTGATCCTCTCGTCCGTGTTCCTGCGCGACATGCTGTTCCCGCAGGTCCGGAGCATCGGGCTGATTTTCCTCGGCGCCCTGCTGCTCTCGATGGTGCTGGCGGTGGTGGTCTCGCACCTGGCTTTGCGCCCTCTGGCCAGCATCAGCGAGACCATCGACCGCATCAGCCGCGGCGAGTTCGCTCAGCAGCCCCCGGTCTCGGAGAGCGCCGCCCGGGAATTCGCGGCGGTACAGTCCAAGCTGAACCTGCTCGGCCAGCAGGTCCGCGGCGCGCGCCAGGACGCCCTGCAACTGCGCAGCAACGTCGAGCAATTGCTCGAGAACCTCGAGGAAGCGGTCCTCCTGTTCGACGGCCAGGAGCGCCTGGTGATGGCCGGGCGCGCGGCCGAAAGGCTGCTGGGCCGCGGCCGCCCGGAACTGGTGGGCCGCACCATGACCGAGCTATTCCCGCCGTCGTCGGCTCTCGGCGCCGCCATCCGGAACGCCATCGAGCTGCGCCAGCCCCTCAAGGATCTGCCGCTGGCCCTGGAGCGGGACGGCGGCGCCAGCGTGCGGCTGCTGGTCAACGTCGAGATGCTCGAGGCCTTTCCCGGCCCCCAGCGTATCGGCACGCTCGTCACGCTGCGCGACGCCGAGACCCGCCGCCAGATCCAGTCGCAACTGGACGTCTCCGCGCGGCTGGCGGCCATCAGCCGGCTCACCAGCGGCGTGGCGCACGAGATCAAGAACCCGCTCCAGGCCATCACGGTGCACCTGGAGCTGCTGCGATCCAAACTCGCCGCCGAGTCCGAGGTGGTAAGCCCCGAAATCGAAACCATCGCCCGCGAGATCCAGCGCCTGGACCGCGTGGTAAAGACCTTCCTCGACTTCACCCGCCCCATCGAGCTGAAGATGCGCGACCTCGAGATGGCCGGCCTGGCGCGCGAGATCGCCGCCCTGGTCGGGCCCTCCGCCGAACAGCAGGGTGTCCGGATTGAACTGGATGCCGAGCCGGGCGAACTCTTCGCGCACGGGGACCCCGATCTGCTCAGGCAGGCGATCCTCAACGTCGTGGTCAACGGAGTCGAGGCCATGAAAGGTGGCGGGCGGCTGGGAATCCAGTTGCGCCAGGAGGGAGACGAGTGCTGCCTCAGCATTTCGGATCAGGGCGTGGGAATCCCGCCGGAAATCCGTGAGAAGATCTTCAATCTGTATTACAGTACGAAGGGAAAGGGATCCGGCATCGGTTTGGCGATGACCTACCGCGGCGTCCAGTTGCATAACGGGACGATCGACTTCACGAGCGAGGTTGGCAGAGGGACGACTTTCCGGTTCCGATTCCCCTCCCTTGGAAAGGACCCGTTGCGATGAGGCGCGCCCGGGCATGCGCGTTCGCCGCGGCGTTGACCCTGGCGCTGCTTGGCTCCTCGTGCAGCCTGTTCCACCGGTCGGCCAAGGCCAAGCCTCCAGCGCCTGCGCCGGCTCCGGCGGCGCCCGCTCAGCCCGCCCCGCAGCCTCCCAAGCCCCAGGAACTTCCGGCGCCCCCCGAGATCCAGCCGCCAACGCCGAACATCCAGCCGCCGCCAGTCGAGCCCAGCAAGGCTGGGCCCCCGCCGCGCCGGAGGCCAAGACCCCCCGCCCCCGCTCCGCAACCGCCGCCAGTCGAGCCCAGCAAGGCTGGGCCCCCGCCGCAACTGGAGCAGATCCTCACGCCCCAGCAGCAGAAGGCCTACAACGAAGAGATCGACCGCAATATCTCCCGCGCCCAGAGCACCCTCGCCGCCCTCTCCGGCCGCAGCTTGAACGGCGAGCAGCAGACCTACCTGGAGCGCATCCGCGTGTTCCTCAGACAGGCCCAGGAGGCGCGCAAGAGCGATCTGTTCCGCGCCAAGAACCTCGCCGAGCGCGCCAGCCTCCTCGCCGCCGACCTGCTCCGAAGCGTCCAGTAGCCCGGTTTCCGCGATACAAAGGAAGTATGGACGGCAACTACATCTTCGTGCGGGATACCCGCGAGCGGGCGCGCGTGCCTGAGAACGGCATCCTGAGCCAGACCATTCAGAGCGACGAGAGGACGAAAGTGATTCTGTTCGGCTTCGCCGCCGGGCAGGAACTCTCGGCTCACACGGCGCCCTTTCCCGCCACGCTCACCTTCCTCCGGGGAGAGGCCTCGTTGCGGCTGGGCTGCGACGAGCTGGAGGCCGCCGAGGGCGCCTTCGTCTATATGACGCCGAACCTCGAGCACGGCATCAAAGCCAAGACTGATGTGGTGATGCTCTTGACGATGATCAAGGTGTAGGGGCGGGCTTCAGAACCCGCCCCCGCGGCTTGTCAAGGAGATGCTGGGCAGGTGTGACTATCGGGCGGACGAAACCACAGGCTCGGGGGCGACCCACACCCTCACGGCCACCCGGCGCTGCTCCTTGCGCGCGGCGGCCGTCGACTCGCCTTCCGCCGCGATTGGATCCACACCCAAGCCGACCATGTGGATGCGGCGCAGCGGCACTTTGTGATCCACCAGGTACCGCAGAACCGCGTCGGCCCGGCGCTGGCTCAGCGCCAGGTTGTACTCCCGCGAACCGGTCTTGTCGGTGAAGCCTTCCAGTTCCAGCACATACCGGTTCAAGCTGCTGGTCTGCTGGATCACTTGGTCCAGCTTGGCTTTCGCCTCCGTGGTCAGCACCGCCTTGTTGAACCCGAACAACACGCTTTCCGAGGAAGCCTGCTTGAGGTTGTCCAGGTTCAGGAAGGCGTTGGTGACGCCGGTGGTCAGGTCGCCGATCTTGGCCTGGTTCGTCTGGCCCAGCGCCGAGGCGGCCTGCGCTGCCTCGCCCGCCTGCACCGCCTTGTTATCCGCCTGCTGCGCCGCACGCGCGGCGTCGCCGGCCTTGCTCTCCGCCGTGATCGCGCGCTCTTCAACGCGCGAAATGTCCTTTTGTTCCTTGCCCTCGAGTGAGGCGAGGGCCTCCGATTGCTTCTTGTCGACAGCCTCCACGCGTTGCTGAATCGGGTTGGTCTGCTCGAGCACGAATTTCTTCGTGGCGCAGCCCCAGGTGGAGAGGGCGGCCAGCGCCACCAGACTACTGAAACCTATAATCGGATTCGAAGTTCTCATGTTTCCCCCCACTGGCCACTCTAGCACGTTGGGGACCACTTGCAATAAGCCTCTACCTCGCTGACGCGAAAGGCGCTCCCGGCGCGAGGCGCCGGGGCCGGCAGGTAAAACTGCCTTGACCTTTGGTTAACACGGTAAAAATTGCAACACCGGGCCGGCTCCGCCCAAGAACGCTAACTCGCCGTAATCTCACTGGGCATAAACTGGTGAAGTGCCCGGCGGGGAACGCTACACCACCTACGACCAGTTCGCCTGGTGCTACAGCAAGGGTTGGGGGGAGGACTACCACAGGCAGGCCCGTGCGGTCCTGGACCGCCACGTCTTCCCGCGTCTGGCCCCCGGCTCGCGCGTGCTGGATCTTTGCTGCGGCTCCGGAGACCTGGCCGTGGTCCTTCAGGCGAACGGATTCAGCGTCACCGGGATCGACGGCTCGGCCCGCATGCTGGAATTCGCCCGCGAGCGAGCGCCGGAAGCGGATTTCCTGCTCGAAGACGCCCGCACGTTCCGCTTCGAGGCCCAGTTCGACGCCGTCCTCAGCACCTTCGACAGCCTCAACCACCTGCTGATGATCGAGGAGCTGGAATGCGTCTTTGGCAACGTCCATGCCGCGCTGGCTGGCGGCGGGCTGCTCGTCTTCGACCTGAACATGCTCGAATCCTTCGAGACGCTCTGGCGCGGAGCCTCGGCCGACGTTCAGGACGACGCCGTCGTCATCACGCGGGGAAGCTACGATCCGGTCGAAAGAATCGGGCGCGCCGACATCACCATGTTCCGGCTCGAGGGCGCCTGGCAGCGCTCGGACGTAACCGTGCTGGAGAAGTGCTACTCGGAGGACGAAGTTCGCGGGGCGCTCGACCGCGCGGGCTTCTACCGGCTCTGGGCGCGCGATGCCTTCGAGCTGGGCATGAGCGGCGACACCGCCCTGGGCCGAACCTTCTTCTTCGCCGAGAAGTAGCCGCCCTATTCTTCTCCGCCGCGCCTGCGCGGCCGGAGCTCGAGGTAGCCCAAGAGAAAGAAGCCGGCTGCAATCGCCCACCGCAAAGCGACCGGCCCGGCGGCCCCGCCCTGAATCAGCCGGCTCAGGCCGAGCAACACGAATCCCGCGCCGATGGAGACATACCACCAGCCGAACAACCGCGCACGCCACCGGTTCCCGTGCTGCCGCATCTTCGTTCCCGCAAAAACAGCACGCCCCTTCGATTCTCGCAGGCTTCCTGGAGCGGCGCTACGCCTCGCCGCGCCGGCGCGCTATACTCCCGCTATGCTCCCCGCGTACCTCGTGCTGCTATCGCTCTCCCTCTCGCCGGGCGGAGCGCCCTCCGCGAAAGACCGGTTCGCGCGCTTGGACGGCTACCGCATCCATTACCAGAGCGTCGGTTCGGGCACGAGAGCCGTCGTGTTTTTCTCCGGCTGGGGTTGCGACGCATCCCTCTGGCGCAACCAGGTTCCGGCCCTGGCGCGTTACGGGCGTCTGCTGCTGGTGGACCTGCCGGGTCACGGGCGCAGCGACAAGCCCGACATCCAGTACACGATCTCGTTGTTTACCCGCGCGGTCAGCGTGGTGCTCGATGACGCGCATGTCGAGAAGGCCGCCGTCGCGGGTCACAGCATGGGCGGGATGGTGGCCTACCAGTTTGCGCGGGAGCACCCCGAGAAGACCATCGCCCTGATCTGGGTGGACGGCGCATTCGGAGTCCCCATCGACGTGGATCGGCAGATCGCCGAGTTCCTCAGCCGAGCCAAGGAGTTTCGCTCCCCGGACTACAAGGAGAAGGTGAGCCGGTTTATCGACCCGCTCTTCGTGCCCGCAACGCCCGCCCCCGTGCGCGAGGAGGTGCGGCAGTCCATCCTGGCAACGCCCCAGCACGTGCTTGCGAGCTGCCAGGAAGGTTTTGCCACCCGCGCCACCTTCGAGCACGCGGTCTTGAATGTGCCGGCGTTTGCGGTCTTCAGCGACCTCTGGCACCCCGAACGGTTCATGGATACCTTCAAGAAGTACCTGCCGCGCCTCGAATACGAAGTGCTGAGCGGCACCGGCCACTACCCGATGCTCGAAAAACCCGCCGAGACCAACGCCGCCCTGGCCCGCTTTCTGGCCAAGATTCAGGCTGAGCTGCGGTAAGGGGCCGTTACGAAATAACCACTCCAACCGCTCTCTGGCGGTCGTGGCTCGGCAGGCTCCTACTGAGCCGCGCGCGCAAGCGAGCGGTTCGCTGAGCTGACAATGCCATTTTGTGACAGGCCCTAACTGCCCAACCCCTGCAGCGTCGTCAGCACGCGCAGCGGCGCCGGCAGAGAGTGCAACTGGAAATGCGGCGTCAGGAATATGACGGCACGGTAGAACCCGGCGCGGCCAGCAACATCGGTGACTTCGACGCGGGCATCGGCGAGAGGGTACAGTGCCTTGGTCTGGGCGTCGGCGGCGTTCGGGTAGACATAGCCCATGATCCAGTCGCTGAGGTATTGCTGACATTCGGTCGCCGAAACGAACCTGCCCGTCTTGTCGCGCAGGATCGCCTTCAGGTAGTGTGCGAACCTCGACGCTGTCATCACGTACTCCAGCCGGGCCGAAGATGCCGCAGCGGCGGTAGCCGCTTCCGTGTCGAACACCTTCGGCTTGTGACAAGAGGGAGCATCCAGGAACACCGCCATCGAAGTGCCCTTGCGATGCAACAGCGGAATGAAACCCGATTCGACCAGCTCTTCCGCGCGGCGCTCGCCAATTGCGATCTCGGTGGGGCACTGGACTTCCGCATCCCCGTCGTCGTTCGGGAAGCGGTGGGTGGGGAGGCCTTCCACGAGGCCGCCGCCTTCCTCTCCTCGAACCGCCGCGCACCACCCGTACGAATGAAACGCGTTCGCCAGGCATGCGGCCAAGGCGTAGGCGGGGTTTCCCCACAAGTAGCCGGCGTGCTTCCTTCCGTCGGCGGACTCCTCATACTGGAACGCCTCCACCTCGGCAGCGGTTTCGCCGTATGGGGGTCGCAGGAGCATGCGCGGCAGGACCAGCGCGGTGTACTTCGAGTCCTCGGAGTTCCGGAACCACTTCCATTTCGCATAGAACGCGGTATCGAAGATCTTGCGAATGTCGCGCGGTCTGTTCAGCTCCGTGAAATCTTCCAGGTTGAACATGTCCGGGCTGGCGCCGGCAATGAAAGGCGCGTGGGCCGCGGCAGCGACGGTGGAAATGCTTTCGAGCAGCCCGACATCCTCGGGGCCGGAGCTGAAGTAGTAGTCGCCGGCCAGAACCGCGAACGGCTCGCCACCCACGATCGTGTATTCCTCGTCGTACAGCTTCTTGAAGAGAGCGCTCTGGTCGAACTCCGGCGCCCTTTGAAAATCCCGGCGCAACTCGTCTTTGTTGGCGTGGAGCACGCGGATCTTGAGCAGCGGCGACGCCGGGGTGCGGCTGACCAGATATTCGAGCCCTCGCCAGGCCGCCTCCAGCCGCTGGAATTCGGGATGGTGCATGATCTTGGACAACTGGATGGACAGTGCCCGGTCCATGCAGCCGATGCACGCCGAGAGCATCGACTCGGTGTCTTTGGAAACCGCCATGCGGCCGGCCAGCAACTCGACAAAGAACTCCCGGACCCACTGCTTCCCGAGCTCCCGCTCCTCGAGATTCCTCCCCAGGCGGCCCCGTACTACGACATCCTCCAGCAAGCTTCCGGCGGGGAGCGTGCCCTTGAGCTCGGCCGCCACCAGCCCAAGAGATTCCGGGCTGTGCACGAATTCCTGGAGAAGGTCCTCCAGCGCGTCGTTCATCGAGGCGCGCAGGTGCGCGAGCTTCGTGCGCCTCTCGAGCAGTTCGCGCAGCAGCGGCGTCCGTCTCGCCACGTTCTCCGGCTCGAAGTCGCTCAGGTCGCGAAATCGCAGCTCCACGCGCAGCGGGGCGTCGCCTGAGGCCAGTGTGTTCTCGACCTCGAAGGCGAGCCGGGGGCGAGCGACGCGAAGGACATCGTCGAAATTCTCCCGGTCGACCTGGAAGAACTTCCGCTCCGCCAGTTTCAACGGAGCCGTTTCCGGGTGCCCCAGAAGATCGGCGACCACCCCGACGACAAAGGGGAGTTCCCTGGCCTCGGCAATGTCTCCCAGTTGGACGTCGTAGGTGATGTGCACGGACGGCCCGCGCCGCCTGTGTTTCTCGTTTTCTTCTGCCATGGAAACTACCTCCCTCCGGCAATCACACCAGCCCCCGGAGGAACCGCGGGCTGGCTCGCGGCTTCACGCGCTCCCAAATCCGGATGCTGTTATCCGCGGCTGCCGAGGCAAGTGTGGTTCCGTTCGGGCTGAACTCGAGGCTGTGCACCGCCAGCCGTCCGCTCTCGAGAGTTTGCGCCAGGCGGCCAACGGGCAATTCCCAAAGCCTGACCTCGCCGTCGGCGCTTCCCGAGGCCAGCATCGAGCCATCCACGCTGACGCCCAGGCACAACACCGAGTGGCGGTGTTCCCGCAGGACCTGTTTCAGCGCCCAGGTGGCCGTCTCCCAGTGCTTGATTCGGGCGTCCCTGCTGCACGAGAACAGGGCCTCGCCGGCCGGCGTGAACCGGAGACAGTGCACGGTGTTCTTGTGAGCGCTCACGGTCCGCAATGGCGCACCGGTCTCGGCATCCCAGCTCCGCAGTGTTCCGTCTCTGCCGGTGGAAACCAGCAGCCGTCCGTCGGGGCTGAAGATGACCGAGTGCAGCGCTCCCTGCCCGCCGTCCCAGTCCAGGATGCATCGGCCGCTCGTGATGTCCCATACTCGGATGACGCCGTCGCATCCGCCCGAGGCGAGTGCTCCGCCCTGGGGATTGAACGAGAGTGAGAGAACCGCCTTGGTATGTCCGAGGAGCCTTCGCTCGACCGCGCCGGTGGCGAGGTCCCAGAGGACCACCTCCCGGTCGACGCCGGCCGCCGCCAGTATGCCACCATCGGGGCTGAAACACAGGGACCACGCCGGGCCGTCAAGCTCTCTCAAAGTCCGGCAGTGGTCCCCGCTAACCGCATCCCTGACCTCGATGGCTCCATCGGTCCCCCCGGAGACCAGCCACCGCCCGCCCGGACTGAAAGCCAGGCAAAGCACGCCCTTTCCCGCGCTGGCCAGGGTCCGCTTGAGCCGGAAGATCGGGGCCGCAACCGGAGGCGGGGTTGAACTTGAGGAACCCTCAACAGCCGGCGTTCGCCCGGGCATAGGCTTGGTTCATTCCTTGAGTGGCGCTGTTCTGGCTCGTGCGATTATATCCCATCCAAAGCTCCGACAACGCTTTTCCGTCACCAGTAGTCTTCCTCGTCATTCAGAATGAGCACCTCCGCGGGGGCTTGGCCCTCCGGCCAGGGGTCCTCGCAAACGGCCAAGGCATGCGTTGCCATCCACGCCAGGCTGGGTTTGCGACCGCAGGTCCCGCGCACCCACGCGAGGTACTCCTCCAAACCCGGCCAGGTGCGGCCGAGGAATTCCAACAACGTGTCGTTCAAAGTGCGGGTGAAATCCGGCGTAAAGGTGCAGTACCGCACAGCCGCAAGGGCGCCCCCGGCCACCAATCGGACCACCAGGCGGACGGCCTCCGGATCCGGCGCCGCCGCGGCTCTCCGGTTGAGCATGGGGCCGGCGCACTCAAACCACGGGACTCCAAACGCGCACCAGCCGCCATCGCCAAACCGGCACAACAGGATGAGGCACGATTCCTCCACATACAGGGCAAACCGCGCGTTGCCCGTGGCGATGCTTCGGGCTTCACCGGGATCCAGGGTGTCGCGAGCGATCACAACCTGGTGTTCGGACGAGAATGCGCAGGAATACTCGGAGCGCGTGGCAGTCGATCGCTCCCCTACGCGTCCTGCAATGATGGCCACGGTTCGCTCCCCGAGCGAGCGTGCGCTCAAGGCGCCGGCAGCACGCAGCGGAATCCGAAGTCGTAGTTCCGGCTCTGGCTCCCGGCGGTGAAGCGGACGCCGGAGGTGCGGAGAGCCCTGGGGCGATCGTCGAAGGCAGCGCCCCGCAATACCTTGTCGTCGCCGGAGGTGGTCGCGGAGGGGTCCGTCAGTGCGCCGGCCGCGTAGGGCGCATAGGAATCCTGGCACCACTCCCGCACGTTGCCCAGCATGTCGTACAGCCCGAAGGCGTTGGGCGCCTTCTGGGCCACCGGATGGGTCTTGTCCCCGTCCTTCCGGCCGTACCAGGCGATTGCGTCCAGATTGGCGTAGAAGGGCTTCTGGCTGCCGGCCCGTGCGGCGTACTCCCATTCCGCCTCGGTTGGCAGCCGCCCGCCGGCCCACTTGCAGAAAGCTCCGGCTTCCTCCCAACTGACGTTGCCCATGGGGTGCTTGGCTTCCTGCCAGTTCTGGTTGTAGCGCGGCGCCGGCGGCATCTGGCCCCCCGCGGCCTGCGTGAAGCGCCGGTAAGCCTCCACGGTAACCTCGGTTTGCCCAATCCAGAACGCTTTGGTGAGGGTGACCGGATGCGCGGGCTTTTCGTCGTCCCAGCACTCGGTGTCTCCCGGCGAGCAACCCATCTGAAAAGTACCGGGCGGGACCTTCACGTACACCAGCCCGTCGGCCGAATTCACGCGCTGCTCCACCGCCCGCGGCGGGCGCACGGGACTTTTCTGCGGAGCCGGCTCCTTCTCCGTCGCCGCAGCCGCGGGCTTTGGCGGCTGTGTTACCGCGCCAGCCCGGGGCGCGCCGGCTGCCTTCTTCTGCGCCTCTGATTGGGCTGTGGCCTGCGAAACCAGGCGTCTGGCCTGTCGGCGCTGGGTCAGCCGGTATCCAACCAGGACAGCCACGATCAACACCGCAGCCGCGAGAGCCGCCATCGCCACCCGCTTGCGTCGCGGCACGGTCTCCTTGGCCTCCTGAACGGGCGCCGGCGCAGACCGGCGGATGGCGTCCCTCAAAGCCTCGACGAACTGCGCGCAGTCGTCGAACCGCCCCGCGGGGTCCTTCGACATTGCCTTTTCGAGCACCTGCTCGACCTCGCGGCTCACCCGGGCGTTGAACATCCGGGGCGAGGGCGCCGTTTCAAACAGGATCTTGCTGGCCAGCGTCGCGAATGTGTCGCCGTCAAACGGCTTGCGCCCGGCCAGCGCCGTGTAGGCGATGGCTGCCAGCGCGAACTGGTCCGTACGAGCCGTAACCCGTTCCCCTTTCAACTGCTCCGGCGCCATGTAGTGCGGAGAGCCCATCAGCATGCCGGTCTCCGTCATGGTCCGGCTCCAGTTGACCTTCGCAATGCCGAAGTCGGCGATCTTCGCTACCCCGTTGTCCTGGACCAGGACGTTGCCCGGCTTCACGTCCCGGTGCACGATGCCATGCGCGTGGGCGTAATCCAGGGCGTGCGCGGTGTCCTCGAGGACTCTGAGCAGGAACTCCTCGGAGCGCGAGGCCTCCGGATCCGTCAGCACGTCCTCGAGCGTTCGTCCCTGCACATACTCCATCACGATGTAAGCGACGTCGCCCTCTTGGCCCACGTCATGGATCGTGACCACGTTGGGATGAGACAGGGTCGCCGCGGCCCGCGCCTCCCGCATCAGCCGTTCCCGAAGAGTGGAGGCTTCCTGCGGCGTACCCTGTTCGCTGAGCCGGATGGTCTTGATCGCCACGGTCCGGCCCAGGGCGGTATCCACGCCGCGATAGACGACGCCCATACCGCCTTTCCCTATTTCCGACTCGATCTCGTACCTCCCCAGGCGTTGCATAGTCCAGACGATTATACGCTGTAAACGACTCCTGCTCGCGATATCGAATTCAGCTCTTCAGAACAGCGTGCTTTGGGGATTATCCCGCATCCGGCGCGGCAGGCCGAAGTACTCGAAGGCCCGGTCGGTGGCCACCCGGCCGCGCGGCGTCCGGTCGATGAAGCCCATTTGGAGCAGGTACGGCTCGTAGACCTCCTCGATCGTATCCGGCTCCTCGTCGATCGAAGCGGCGATCGTGTTCAACCCCACCGGCCCGCCGCAATACTTCTCCAGGATCGTCAGCATGATCTTCTGATCGATCTCGTCGAGCCCGAAGCGGTCGACTTCCAGCAGGTCCAGCGCCGTCCTTGCGATCTGCTCGGTGACGTGCCCGTCGGCGCGCACCTGCGCGTAATCGCGGACGCGGCGCAGCAGGCGGTTGGCGATGCGCGGCGTGCCCCGGCTGCGCCGTGCGATCTCCTGCGCGCCCGGCGGCTCGACGCTCACCTCCAGGAGGCGCGCCGAGCGCACCACAATCTGCGTCAATTCCTCGACCGTATAGTGGTTGAGCCGCAGCACCAGCCCGAACCGCCCCCGCAGCGGCGCGCTCACCAGGCCCTGCCGCGTGGTCGCGCCGATGGCCGTGAAGCGCGGGATCGGCAGCGAGTGCGTGCGGGCGCCCGGGCCCGCGCCGACCAGGATGTCGATACGGAAATCCTCCAGCGCCGCGTAGAGCATCTCCTCGACGTCGGGCATCAGGCGATGGATCTCGTCGATGAAGAACACCTGGCGCGCGCGGATCTGGCTCAGGACGCCGGTCAGGTCCAGCTTCTTTTGCAGGATCGGCCCCGAGGTCTGCTCGAATCCCACGTCCAGCTCGGCCGAGATGATCGAGGCCAGCGTGGTCTTGCCCAGGCCCGGTGGACCGTAGAGCAGCACGTGATCCATGGCGTCGCCGCGGCGGCGCGCCGCTTCGATCGCGATAGCCAGGTTCTCCTTCAGCTTCGACTGCCCGGTGAACTCGGCCAGCTTGCGCGGGCGGAGGCTGGCTTCGAACTGCCGCTCCTCTTCCTGCACCGTCGCCGAGACGATTCCGCGCTCCCGCATGACCCTTCAGCTTAGCGCACCAGTTCAAGCGCGCGGCGAAACAGCGGCTCGAACCCGGCCGCGCCCTCCGATTTGGCTTTTCGCACCGCCGTTTCGGCCGCCGCCGGGGCGCAGCCCAGGTTGATGAGGGCCGAGAGGACGTCCTGATCGAGCGCGGTCAACGCCGCGCGCCCGCCGGCAAGCGCCGCCGCGGCCACTTCCGCCGGGGCCGCGGGCAGCTTCTCGCGGAGCTCCAGGACGATGCGCTCGGCGGTCTTCTTGCCCACCCCGGGGATGCGCACCAGCCGGTCCACCGCGCCGGCGCGAATCGCGGCGATCAGGTCCGCGACCGCCAGGCCCGAAAGCACCGTGATCGCCAGTTTCGGCCCGATGCCGCTGATGGAGATCAGCCGCTCGAACAGGAACTTCTCCTCCTGCGTGAGGAAGCCGAACAGGGCCAGCACGTCCTCGCGGACGTGGGTGTGGATTCGCAGGCGCACCTCGCGCCCGGTCTCGGGCAGGGCCGCGTAGGTCGAGATCGGGATCGTGACTGCGTAGCCGACTCCGCCGGCCTCGACAATCGCCTGGTTGGGGTGCTTCTCCAACAGGGTGCCGCGCAGGTGAGCGATCATGGGAGTTACATTATTACACGCCAGACCGCCCCCTGACGGTCGCGGTTCGGTACTTTATGGCGCGCCGCCGGTTCTTTGTGGATGCCGTTCGCGATTCCCGCGCCGTGCTCGCGGGGGAAGATGCCCGGCACCTGCGGCAGGTTCTGCGCGCCGAGATTGGCCAGCGCTTCGAGCTCTCCGACAACCGCTCGGTCTACATGGCCGAGGTCGAGTCGCTCGCCAAGGACCGCGTCTCGTTCCGTGTTCTTGAGGAACTGGCCGTCGCGCCGCCCCCCGTCCGCCTCACGCTTCTGCTGGCCCTGATCAAGTTCGACCGCTTCGAGTGGGCGCTCGAGAAGGCGACCGAACTGGGTGTTGAGACCGTTCTCCCGGTCCAAGCCGAACGGAGCGAGAGGGGCCTGGACAGGGCCGCCGCGAAACGGCTGGATCGATGGCGGAAGATCGTCCGCCAAAGCAGCCAGCAGGCGCGGCGGGCGCGATTGCCGGAAGTGCTGCCTCCCGCCCCGTTGGGAGAGGCCCTGGCCGGCGCGTCCTCGTACTCCTGCTTCCTCGAGGAGCGATCGGATGCGCGCCCGATCCTGGCCGCGCTGCCCTCCCGGCGGCAGCTCTCGGACCGGGTGCGCCTGCTGGTCGGCCCCGAGGGCGGGTGGACCGACGCCGAGCGCGCTCGCGTCCGCCAGGCCGGCTGGACGCCGGTATCGCTCGGCCCCACCATCCTGCGCACCGAAACCGCCGCCATCGCGGCCCTGGCCGTGGTCTCCGCCGCCTGGCTGGAGTCCGCTTCGGTTGACTCCCCTCTTTCCCGCCCGCTATCATGAGACTGTCTCATCACGAGACGGAGGAAAATACATGGGTCCGCTGGGCTGGCAGGAAATGATGTTTATCTTCGTGCTTGCCCTGCTCCTTTTCGGCCCGAAGAAGCTCCCTGAGATCGGCCGGACGTTGGGGAGGGCAATCGCCGAGTTCCGCCGCGCGTCGAGCGAGCTGAAAGCCACCTTCGACCGCGAGTTGAGCAGCCTGGAGCGGGAAAACGAATCACTCAAGGAAATCACCAGTAGTTACAACCCCGAAACGTACCTTCACGACTACCATTCCGACTCTTCCTATTACGATGGCGGCTACAGTTCCCCATCCGATGATTCCACCGCGACAGAGACGTCCACAGTAAGCGCTTCCGCAACCCAGGGCGCCGAATCACACTCCGGTACGGCTCCGGAAGGCACGGTTGCAACCACCGCCACCATCGCCGCGGCAGAACCGCCCGCGGCCGATCCGGGGGCGCCCCATCCTGCCGACGGAACGCAGCCCGCCCAAGCGGGCGACTATCCCAACCTGTACCCGGAGAAAGTCTAAAAACTGAGAGGCTGCCGTTGCCGGACGATAGGAGCGCAGGGCCTGGATTAGATTCCGTCGACCCTGCCGGATCTAAAAGCGCGCCGCGATCCGTGGCGGCCGGCAACGGCGGCGGCCTGCTTCCCCCACCGCCTCCCTCCGGGGGAGGGGGCGGCGGCGACGACGAGGAGGACGGCATGCTGCGCATGTCCTTTCTGGAGCACCTCGAGGAACTTCGCAGCCGAATCCTCCGGGCTCTGGCCGGCGTGGGCATCGCCTTCGTCTTCTGCCTGTGGTTCGCCAACGTGGAGGATCGTCAGCGAGCCTGCGACGGTGGCGCTGAAGCACCTCGGATACCAGCAGAAACTGGTGCAGATTACGCCCATGGAGACCTTCTCGACCGTCTGGGTGAAGGTGCCCATGCTGGCCTCCGTGTTCCTGGCTTCGCCCTGGGTCCTGTACCAGGTCTGGGCGTTCGTTGCACCGGGCCTCTACAAGCGCGAGCGCCGCTGGGCCGCCCCGTTCGTGCTTTGTTCGGCCGGCCTGTTCATCGCCGGCGGCCTGTTCGGGTACTTTCTCGCCTTCCGCTACGGCCTGGAGTTCCTGCTGGGCATCGGCCGGGATATAAACATCCAGCCGATGGTCTCCGTCACGGAGTACTTCGACCTGTTCGTCAACGTGATGCTGGGCATCGGGCTGGTGTTCGAGTTGCCGGTGCTCATTTTCTTCCTCACGCTGCTGCGCATCGCTTCCCCGGCTTTCTTGCTGCGCCACAGCCGCTACGCCATCCTGATCATCACCATCCTCGCCGCCGTGGTGACCCCCACCCCGGACGTGTTCAACATGATGCTGTTCGCCGTGCCCATGTGCGCGCTGTTTTTCGTGGGCATTTTTGCGGGATACCTGCTCACGCTGCATCGCGAGCACCGGCAATTCCCGTGGAAAAAGGCGCTGTACTGGACCGGCGCGATCCTGTTCGTGGTTGCCGGCGCACTGTACCTGGCGCTGCCCAGGCTGGGCTGGCATTTCGTGGCCCACTGGCCATTCATCGCGCGATAAGGCTGGATTTCCTTTCGATTTCGTTATACGATAGCAGGCGAATCGCATGGGGTGGGTTTCGTACCGCCCCGCGCAAGCTCAGGAGCCGCAGGTGGATCTCTACAAGGCGATCCGGACCCTCTACGACGAGAAGAAGCGGGTCGACAGACTCATCAGTTCGCTCGAACAGCTCCAGGCGCGCGCCCGCGACCGGCCGCATCCGGTCATCCGCATCCGCCGGGGCCGCAAGAGGATGACCGCCGCCGAGCGGCTCGAGGTCTCCCAGCGGATGAAGAAGTACTGGGCGGCGCGCCGCCAGCAGCCGGTCAGCAGGTCCGCCTCGGCCGCTGCCCTGGCTGCTACGCCGCACCTTCATTCTTGAAGTACCAGACGCTGAAATACTGTTCGCCGGCGCCGCTCCGGTAGCGCGGGTCGAACCCGCAGTGGAGGCCCATCTCGACCACCTGACGATCGGAGAACGGCGCTCCGATCCAGGTGTCATCGGGCGAGGTCCGCACCCGCAAGTCCCCTTGTAGCTGGAACTTGAACAGCGCTCCAGGACGAAGTAGCCGGTGCACCTCGCGCACGTAGCTCTCCACCACCTCGCGGCGGGGAATGTGCTGGAACACGACGATCGAGAACGCGAAGTCGAACTTCAGGTCCCCCAGCACCGATAGATCCATCCCGTTGTTTTTGTACAGGAATACGTTTGGCCGGCCGGCCAGGACCTGGCGCGCCCGGCGCACCATCTCCCCGCTCACGTCGACCGCGTGAACCTCGCCGAACACCTCGCTGAGCGGGCGCGTTACCCGCCCGGCGCCACAGCCGATCTCCAGCACGCGCATCTGGCGGGGATCCTTGCCCTGGCAGATGTTCCCCATGTCGCTGAGGATCTGCTCCTCGACCTCGCGCCGCCCGGATCGGAAAAATTCCTCCTCGCTCCAGTCGGTCCGCTCCGTGTTGACGTAGTAGAGGGCGTTCTTACGGGCGCGCTGGTCCCACTCCCGTTCCATTTTCCTCAGCAGGTCGTCGAGCGGCTCCATCACTGCTGATTGTAGCCCGCCGGCGGTGCTATGATTGAAACAGCGAGTATCAGGCGTGGGCGGCTAGCTCAGTTGGGAGAGCACGGCGTTCGCAACGCCGGGGTCGTGGGTTCGAGTCCCATGCCGTCCACCAGTTCCCCCCTAGAATCAATGGCTTGCCTGAGTGCGTCGGCCTTCGCCGCGCCCCGGGACGCAAACACGGCAGCCAACATCCGCGTCACGGCAGACGCTGACCTCGTTATGCCTTCGCGGCTTTCTCGGCCGCCTGCTGGCTATGGGAGACCGATCTGGATGGCGGGCCTGTGCGAGCCAGCGACACCCTCATTACGCCGCGATTCTTCGGGCGTCACAGAGCAGCCTCCCCTCACGCACAATCGTTGCCGGCAAGGATGCCTTCACGTGGGCGGCGCGCAAATCGAAGTCGCTCGGCGGCCAGCGGACCACATCCGCAGCCGTGCCAACACCCCAGAGAGCCCGGTGGACGCCCGGCCGGTAGAGATTCTCCGGAGCATCGTCCGGCAACACCACGCAAAAGTCCAGGTCGCTGTCCGGACCGCCATCACCGCGGGCGGCGGAGCCGGACAGGTAGATTCGCTCCAGGTGGTAGTACGCCACCAACCGGTATGTGATCTCCGCAATGGCTTCATCCCGCGTCATGCCAATCCCTACTATGTACCAGCAAAATCGGGATCGGCGTCAGCCTGCTCGCCGATGAGAAGGGACCTTCGCTCGGTCCGGGACGAAGCTAGGCCAGAAAACGGCCATCACGGACGCCACGGTGAGGGCTGCGGGAAAGAACACGGCGCGGCTTGCGCGGGAAATCTCCGACGTGGGCGGGAGAGAGTCTGGTG
This sequence comes from Bryobacteraceae bacterium, assembly GCA_049512775.1. Lineage (GTDB taxonomy): Bacteria > Acidobacteriota > Terriglobia > Bryobacterales > Bryobacteraceae > Fen-330. Next base: position 51,518 of record JBEKWU010000015.1, on the reverse strand, counting down.
GACCTGGTGAGATTCGAACTCACGACCTCTTCCATGCCATGGAAGCGCGCTCCCAACTGCGCCACAGGCCCGCCCTGTCGTTGTTCCAACTATATCACACCCGCGCCGCGCGCCGGATCGGTCTCGCTCAGGCCGGCCGCGCGCTGAGCTTACTGCGCGATCTCCGAGAGCATCCGGAAGAAACCGGGAAAAGAAACGTCCGCCGCCTCCGCGTTGGCGATCGTGGATTCCCCGCTGGCGGCAAGCGCCGCCACGGCAAAGGCCATGGCAACGCGGTGGTCGCCGAAGGAATCGAGCTCGGCGGGGCGGAAACGCTGCCCGCCGGGCACGCGCAGGCTGTCGGGCGAGACTTCGACGGAGACGCCCATGCGGCCGAGGTTCTCGGCCACGGTCGTGATCCGGTCGGTCTCCTTGACGCGCAGCTCGGCGGCGTCCCGGACCACCAATCCCTCCTCGGAGGCGGCCCCGAGTACGGCCAGCACCGGGATCTCGTCGATGAGGGCGGCCGTGAGTTCTTTCTCGATGACGCCGCCGCGAATTCGCGAGTGCCGCACCTCCAGATCGCCCACCGGCTCGCCGGCCTGGAAGCGAAGGTCCCGGATATCAAGGTCCGCGCCCATCGATACCAGGAAGTCGAGCAGCGCGGACCGCGTGGGATTGAGTCCCACGCCCTCGATCCGCAGGGCGGAGTCCGGCACCAGCGACGCGGCGACCAGAAAGAAGGCGGCCGAAGAGAGGTCGCCGGGGACCTCGAGCTCGCGGGGCGCCAGGCGCGGGCGGCCCGGAACAGAAATGGCGCGGCCACGGACTTCCACGGCGGCGCCGAACTCCCGCAGGGCGATTTCCGTGTGGTCGCGTGTGCGCACGGGCTCGCGCACGGTGGTGACGCCGCCGGTGTAAAGTCCGGCAAACAGCACGCAGGTCTTCACCTGCGCGCTGGCCACCGGGAGGGTGTAGTCGATGGGGAGCAAGGTAGCGGGATGGATTTCCAGCGGTGGGAACCGTCCTTCGCGCGCGGCGATCGAGGCGCCCATCGCCCCCAGCGGCCGCATGATGCGATCCATCGGCCGGCGCGAAAGCGATTCGTCGCCCGCGATCCGGCTGAGGAACCGCTGCGCCGCGAGAATGCCGGAAAGCATGCGGATGGTGGAGCCGGAATTGCCGGCGTCGAGCGTCGCGGCAGGTTCCTGGAGGCCGTCCAGGCCGCGGCCCGCGACCGCTACGCTGGTCCCTTCGCGCTCGATCCGGACGCCGAGCGATTCCAGAGCGCCCAGCGTGGAGGTGCAGTCCGCGCCGGTGGAGTAGTTCCGGATGCGGCTGGTTCCTTCCGCGATCGCCGCCAGCATGGCATAGCGGTGCGAGATGGACTTGTCGCCGGGGAGCCGGATGGATCCTCGGAGGCGGGTGGCTGGAGAGATTCGCGCGGCCATGGGGACTCTCCATTCTAGCGCCAACCGCGCGGCGGGCCCGCTCTACCGAAGCGGCGAGCGGGCGGCTTCAAGCCACTGCGATGGCGTCGCCGTAGAGCGAAAAGGGCCGCGCCTCGCGATACGGCTGGAAGCGGTAGCCGACCCCAAAGATGGTCTCGATGTAACGGTCGCCGTAAGCGCCGAGCTTCTTGCGCAGCCGGCGGATATGCACGTCCAAGGTGCGCGTGCGGATCCCCTGACCGTAGCCCCAGACTCGCAACAGCAACACTTCCCGGGGGACGATCTCCCCGGCGTTCCGCGCCAGCAGCGCGAAAAGCTCGTACTCCTTGCGGGTCAGCTTCACCGGTCGCGCATCCACCGTGAGCGCCGTCCGCCGATAGTCCAGTTCCACGTGCGCGTCACGGTAGCCATCTTGTGGTCTCGACTGCTGTAGTTCCAGGTAAGGCATCCCACCCTCCGATTCTGGTTTACACTTCACACTGTCTTAGATAGCGGGAGGGGTGTTGGAGGTGTAAAAATTCGTAAACAAAGTTAAATGACGTCGGCGGCGGGCCGGGAGGTTACTCGATGGGGTACGGCCCTGGTTTGGCCACGGAGAGGACGTCCTCGTTCCGGCCGGTAGCCTCGACCCGGACGGCGACCGCGCGCGCGTGGTCCCTCATCTGCCAGTGGAACTCGGCTTCCTCGCCGGATTCCAGGACATTCGGGCTGATCTCGCCCTTCTGCGTGCTAAGGACTTCCTGGTCCGGGGACAGCACCTTGAAACTTACGACAAGGTCCCGAATGGGCTTCTCCCCGCAGTTCCGAACCCGGCCGTCGATCTCCACCGTGCGCTCGGCGGTGCGCTTGGCGGTCAGCTCGAGCACCTCAACCCGGGGCGCCAGGGGCTCCTTCCGCTTCTTGTCACCGGCGCCCAGCGCCAGCAGCGGCGCCAGCGCAAACACCACGAGATGTCGCATGCGTTCCCGGCCGATACCTAGGAAGTGTAGCAAAGGAGGATACTACGGGAATGATTAATCGACGGGAGTGGATTCTCGGTTCGGCGCTGCTGCCGGCTGCCCGGGTGGGGTTGGCCGCCCCGGCGGTCGGCAAGACCATCGTCATATCCAGCGCCAACGGGTTGCGCGCGTGCGCCCGAGCCATGGAACTGCTGAAGTCGGGCCAGGATACGCTCGATGCCGTGGTCGCCGGGGTTAACCTCAACGAGGAGGACCCCGAAGACAACTCCGTGGGCTACGGCGGATTGCCCAACGAGGACGGCGTGGTCGAACTGGACGCCTCGGTGATGCACGGGCCGACGCGGCGCTGCGGCTCGGTGGCCTCGCTGCGGAACGTCAAGACGCCTTCCAAGGTGGCCCGGCTGGTGATGGAGCAGACCGACCACGTCATGTTGGTGGGCGAGGGAGCGTTGCGCTTCGCCAAGGCCTTTGGATTCCAGGAAGACAACCTCCTCACCGAAAAGTCGCGGCTGGCCTGGCTGGTCTGGAAGAAATCCCTGCGCGACTCCGGGGGGCATAACAATTGGGGACCGGGCCTGGATGCACCGCCCGAGCGGCCCCCGGCCTCGCTCAAGCGCGATTTCCCGAACGTGGACGAGGAGACCCTGGCCTGGGCGTGGGAGGTTGCGATCCACCCGCCCACGGGCACCATCAACTGCCTGGCTTTGAACCAGAAGGGCGAGCTTTCAGGCGTCACCACCACCAGCGGCCTGGCTTGGAAGATTCCGGGGCGGGTGGGGGATTCGCCGGTGCTCGGAGCGGGACTGTGGGTGGATCAGGACGTTGGCGGGGCCGGCTCGACCGGCCGCGGCGAGGAAAACATCCGGATCGCCGGAGCGCATACCATCGTCGAGAGCATGCGCCGCGGCATGTCCGCCAAAGAGGCCTGCCTGGAGGCCCTGAAGCGGGTCGCCCGCAACTTCGACAACGACACGGCCCGGCTGGCCCAGTTCGATCTCAGCTTCTACGCGCTGCGCAAGGACGGCGACTACGCCGGCGCCGCGCTTTGGAGCGGCCGGCTGCGCCAAGGCAAAATCGCGCCCAGCACCTTCGCCGTCAACGACAACGGTGAGAGCCGGCTGGAAAAGTGCCTGTACCTTCTGGAGCGAAAGTAGCGCCGGGCTTCAACTCCGCCCCACCAGGCCGGCCAGCGCCGGTCCCAGGTCCGGATAGCGGAACTGGAACCCGGCGGCTTGCGCGGCCTTGGGCAGGACGCGCTGGCTGTCCAGCAGCACGCTGGCCATTTCGCCGAACAGCATCTTCAGCGCAAAGGCCGGGACCACGGCAAAAGCCGGGCGGTGAAGCGCGGAGGCCAGCGTCCGGGTAAATTCGGCGTTGGTCACCGGGTTGGGCGCCGTGGCATTCACCGGCCCGCGGAGGCGCGCCCCGCTGAGCACGAACTCGATGAGGGCGGTCAAGTCGTCGATGTGGATCCAGGACATCCACTGCCGGCCGGAGCCCAGGCGGCCGCCCAATCCGAGCTTGAAGACCGGAAGCATCCGGGCCAGCGCCCCGCCGTGGCCCAGCACGACGCCGGTGCGCACGATCACCACGCGGATGCCGAGCGCGTTCGCCACCCCAGCCGTTCGCTCCCACTCCGCGCAGACGTCGGCCAGGAAGCCGCTGCCGGGAGCGGAATCCTCCGTGAGGAGCTGATCGCCGCGTGAGCCGTAGATTCCGACGGCCGAGGCCGAGACCAGCATCGCTGGGCGCGGGGAAAGCCGGGCCAGCGATCCGACCAGCGCGCGCGTGCCCTCGACGCGGCTCTCGCGGATGGTACGCTTTGCCTCGGCCGTCCAGCGTTGCGCCAATGGCTCGCCGGCCAGGTGCACCACGGCCTCCGAGGGCGCCGCCGCCGCGCTCTCCCTGAGCCTGACCGGCTGGACGATGTGCCCCGCGGCGGCCAGCCTCGCCGTTAACGCGCGGCCGATGAAACCGCTTGCCCCGGTGACCGCGATCTTCATAGGCGATCCATTCCTTCTATTCTCATGCCGCCGGGTGGCGAGCCGCTACAATGGAAGGACAATGCGCGCCTGGAACCGGGCCAAGCTCCTCTGGGATTACCTGCGGCGCCGCGCCAAGCTGAATGCGCTGCCGGTGGAGTACATCGTCGAGACCACGGCAAAGTGCAACCTCTACTGCCCGATGTGCCCGCGCGAGACCCACCTGCAGCCCAAGGAAGACATGACGGCGGAGATCTTCGACCGGCTGGTGAGGGAGACCGGCCGCAGCGCCGAGCACATGATGCTGATCGGGCTGGGCGAGCCGTTCCTCGACCCCAGGATCTTCGAGCGCATCGAGTACTGCGCGGGCCACGGGATCTCGACGTTGCTCTCCACCAATGGCACCCTGCTTGACGAGCAGATGGCGGACCGCATCCTCCGCGGCCCGCTCGAGAGCATCACCCTGAGCTTCGATGGGGCGACCAAGCAGAGCTTCGAGTTCTACCGCAAGGGCGCACGCTTCGAGAAAGTCCGCGACAACTTCGTGCGCTTCTGCCGGATGAAGAAGGAACGCGGCGCGCGCGTCCAGGTGGTGGTGCAGATGGTGCGCATGGAAGGCAACTCCGGCGAGGTGGAAGACTTCATGCGGTTCTGGCGCGCGGTTCCGGGCGTGGACCAGGTCCGCGTCAAGGAGGATGAGACCAACCTCATGCTACCCGGTGCGGGCCACGATCCGGGCGACTGGAAGCATCCCTGCCACTACCTCTGGCGCGGGCCGATGTACGTGAAGCAAAACGGCGACGTCTATCCCTGCTGCCAGAGTTACATGCTGGACGGCAGACCCGTCGGGACGCTCGCCTCTCAATCCATCGGCGAGATCTGGAATTGCGAGGAGATGCAGCGGATGCGGCGGCTTCACGCCGAGCGCCGCGCGGGCGAGATCGACGTCTGCTCGCGCTGCTGCACCACCATCCCGCACCCACTGCTGGTGGCGGGCAGCCTGGTCTTCCACGGCCGCACGGTGCGCCGCGCGCTGCCGTGGATCGAGCGGCTTAGTTACCTGTCGCGCCTGCCCCTGCGGTTGCTGACGCCGGCGCGGGGACGGCCACGGGGTTAGGCAGGCCGCGCTCGGCGAAGTAGCCAGGACGCACCCGCTCGACGATCTGCGCCGCCGGCCGCTCCAGCACCCGGAAGAACGGCCTGGGATAAACGCCGATCCAGAACGCCCAGACGACCAGCGGGGCGAAGACCGCAATCTCGCGCAGCGAGAGATCGGGGAGTTTCGCGTTCTTCTCCGAGATCTCCCCCAGCATGGTCCGCTGGAACAGCCAGATCAGGTAAGCCGCGCCCAGCGCGATCCCCACCACGCACCAGAAGGCCCAGTTGAAGGACGTCTGGTAGGCGCCTTGCAGGATCGAGAACTCGCCGATGAATCCGTTGAGCGCGGGCATGCCCATCGAGCTGAGCGCGGTGATGAAGAACACGATCGTGAACGCCGGCATGGCGCGCATCAGGCCGCCGTACTCGGCGATCTCGCGCGTGTGCCGCCGCTCGTAGGCCACGCCCACGATCAGGAACAACATTCCGGTCGAGATGCCGTGGTTGATCTGCTGGAGCATCGAGCCCGCGATCCCGGCTGGGTTCAGCGCGAAAATGCCCAGCGTGCAGAATCCCAGGTGGCTGACCGAGGAATAGGCGATCAGCTTCTTCCAGTCCTTCTGCATCAGGCAGACCAGCGCCCCGTAGACGATGGCCACAATCGAAAGCAGCGCCATCGCGTTCACGACCAGGGGGTCCTTGGAGGCGTCGGGCAGCAGCGGGAGCGAAAAGCGCAGGAACCCGTAGGTCCCCATCTTCAGCAGGATGCTGGCCAGGATCACCGAGCCGGCCGTGGGCGCCTCGGTATGCGCGTCGGGAAGCCAGGTGTGCAGCGGCCACATCGGCACCTTCACCGCGAAGCCCAGGAAGAACGCCCAGAAGATCCACCACTGCCGGGAGCCCGAGAGGCTCGTGCGCAGCAGGTCGGGGATGGCAAAGCTGTAGCTCTGGAATTCACCGTAGTGCGTGAAATAGAGCGCCAGGATGCCCAGGAACATCACCACCGAGCCGATGAACGTGTACACCAGGAACTTGAACGCCGAGTATACCCGCCGCGGGCCGCCCCAGATGGCGATGATGAAGTACATCGGCACCAGCCCCAGCTCCCAGAACACGAAGAACAGCAGGAAATCGCGGGCCATGAAGACGCCCAGCATCGAGGTTTGCAGGAACAGGAAGTTGGCGTAGTACTCCTTCAGCCGGGTATCGATCGCGTTCCAACTCGACAGAATGGCGAGAAAGCCCAGCAGGCCGGTGAGCACCACCAGCAGCAGGCTGTAACCGTCGATGGCCAGGTGGTAGGAAGCCCCGATCGAGGGGATCCAGTCGGCGCGCTCGACGAACTGGAAATCCTTCGCGCTGTCGAACTTGAAGACCAGCCACAGGCACGGCAGGAAGCACAGGAACGACCAGCCGTTGGCCCAGAGTTTGATCGCCTTCGGCTTCGAAGAGGGGATCGCCAGCAGGATCAGCAGGCCCGCCAGCGGCGCCAGAAGCACTATCGATAAGATGTGGTCCATACGGGGGGCAAGTTCACCATCTTATCAAGTCGCGCCCCCGGCCTGGATGGCAGGGAATCTGCTACTTCCTGAGGCGCTTGGCTGCCAGGGACAACCCGGTCAGGCCGGCTCCGATGAGGAGCAGGGAGGTTGGCTCGGGAAGACGATCGAGCGTGACCTCGGAGATATCCGCGGTACTGGTGTTGGTGATCCCAATCCATAGTGCGATGAGCGTATTGCTGTCGATGCCCGTGTCGGCCCCGGCCTGGAGCTGCGCCAGCGTGTACCATTGTCCTGCCCCGTCGCCGCCCAACATACTGAGGCTCGAGGTGGCGTTGAGCAGATTGCCGCTGGAGCTCCCGTAGCTGTCGTGATTCAGATCGGTCAGGTAGTCGTTGGGAGCAGCGCCGAACACGAAGAACTTCCCATCGCCGCCTGTGTCGAACCAGAGGTTGATGGACACAGGAGAGCCGGAGGCGACGGAAACGCTTTGGAGAAGTCCGAGCCTGAGCCCGCCATTGAAGTACAGAACGATGCCCGCGTCGGAGTAGCCCGAGCCGCTGGCGGACAAGAGGAAGTCCGAGCCTGATATCTGCGACGACGCGGTTAGCCCCGGGCTGCTGAGGCCCGGCAGTATTTGAGTGTCCCTCACATAGAAGTCGACGTCATTGACACTGAAGAACACGCCGGGGCTGGAGGTGGTGAAGGTGGTCGCCGTCGCGATGGCGATAGTGCCGATGAGCGACAGTGCCACAAAGAGAGTTCTTGAAAGGACCTTGCGCATATCAGTCGTCCTGCCCGCCAGTGTTGGCCTACATTTTAAGGTGCGCCCAATTTGGGTCACGGGGAAGAGGTCTCGGTACCAAGCGAGCAGGAACGAGTACTGGATCGCCGGTCCCCTCTCCGTGGCGTGACGCCGGCCAGCGACAAGCCACAGGTGTGATATTCTCCAGGTTCTGCCATGAACAGACCTGTCTGGTTGTGCCTTCTGGTGGCGCTCGCGCTCGGCGCCGCGTGGGGCGGCGAGGGCACGCGCATCGTGAACTACGAAATAGCGGCGAAACTCGACACCAAGCTCCGGGCCGTCGAGGGCCACGAGACCCTGACCTGGCTGAACGACTCATCGGAGGAAGTGCGCGAGCTGCGGTTCCATCTCTACATGAATGCGTTCCGCGACGAGCGGAGCACCTTTCAGCGCGAGGCGGATGGGCACCCGAAGGAGGACGCCCGCGGATGGATCGACGTGAAGAGCCTGCGGATCGCGGGCGGAGCGGACCTGACCCAGTCCATCCGCTTCCTCCATCCGGACGACGACAACGCCGAGGACCGCACGGTGATGGCGGTGACGCTGCCCCAGCCGGTCAAGGCAGGCCGCTCGATCGGCCTGGAGATCGATTTCCACACCAAGCTGCCGCACGTCAGCGCCCGCACCGGGTACCACGGCGATTTCTACATGGTGGCGCAGTGGTTCCCCAAGATCGGCGTATGGGAGAAGGCCGGCCAGCGCTACGCGACCCGCGGCCAGTGGAACTGCCGCCAGTTCCACGCCAACAGCGAGTTCTACGCCGACTTCGGCCGCTACGCGGTCACCCTCACCGTGCCGTCGAACTACGTCGTGGGCGCGACCGGGGTCATGGAGAGCCGGCGCGAAGACCCCGCGGCCAAAACCGCCACCTACCGGTTCGTCCAGGAACAGGTCCACGATTTCGCCTGGACCGCCTCGCCGCTGTTCCTGCGGATCGAGCGCACGTTCGAGCCCCAGCGCGAGGTGAGCGCGCGCGAGCTGGCCGAGACGGCGAAACTCCTCGGCATCCCGGAAAAAGAGGCGGGCCTCCAGCCGGTACGGATGATCCTGCTGATCCAGCCGGAGCACGCGGCGCAAATCGAGCGGCACTTCAAAGCGCTGCGGGCGGGGTTGAAGTACTTCGGCCTGTGGTACGGCAAGTATCCCTACCCAACGATCACCCTGGTGGACCCGCCCCACGGCGGCCATGCCGCGGGCGGCATGGAGTACCCCACTCTGATCACGGCGGGCACACGCTGGAGGGTATCGGAGCGGCGGCAGGAGCCGGAGATGGTGGTGGTGCACGAGTTCGGTCACCAGTTCTGGTACGGGATGGTCGCCAACAACGAGTTCGAGGAAGCCTGGCTGGACGAGGGATTCAACACTTACTCGACCAGCAAGATCCTCGACAAGGTGTACGGGCCGCAGGACCTCTCGCCGTTCGGCCGCTGGCTGCGCGGTCCCGACGTGGGTTGGGATGCGATCAATCGTGGCTCCTACCTGAGCGGCCCCAAAACCGACAGCCTGCTGCGCAACGCCTGGGAATACTACGACGGCTCGAGTTACGGCATCAACTCGTACCCGCGCTCGGCCCTGACCCTCCGAACCCTGGAGAACCACCTCGGCGAGGCGACGATGGCGCGCATCATGCGCACGTACTTCCAGCGCTGGCGCTTCCACCACCCGTGCACGCGCGATTTCATCCAGGTGGCGGGCGAAGTCTCGGGCCAGGACCTGAAGTGGTTCTTCGACCAGTTCGTCTATGGCTCGAACGTGGTGGACTACAAGGTGGGCGAGGTCGACAACCGGGCAATTGGAGACAAGAAGAAGCAGTACGAGTCCGCGGTGAAGATCCAGCGCGAGGGCGAGGCCATCGTTCCGGTGGAGATCCGCGTGCGGTTCGCCGGCGGCAAGACAGCCGATCGCAAGTGGGACGGCGAGTATCGCTGGGTGAAGTACACCTTCACCGGCCCGGCGCGGGTGGAATCGGTGGAGATCGACCCCGCGCACAAGATTCTGCTGGACGTCAACTTTGCCAACAACAGCTACCAGGAGAGAGTGGCGGCGAAGCCGCTCGTCAAGTGGTGGCAGAACCTGCTGTTCTGGGCCGAGAACCTGCTGCTCACGGCGGGCGGCATTGCATAGGACGGGAGCATGAGTCCGATTCGAGCGATTTCAAAGGGCGCTAGGGCGGTGATCCGGGCCGGGCGGATGCCGCTGGTGTTCTGGTTCTACACACTGGTGTTCGCGCTGGCGGTGGTGCTGCCCGCCGGGGCCTTGTTGTACAGCGAGCTCGGGCACAGCCTGTACGCGGAGCGGATGCTGGACAACTTCGACCTACAGTGGCTCGTCGAGATGCTGAACCAAACCGGCGGGCTGCCGTTGTATGCGTTTCCCCCGCTGATCGCGCTGGTGGCGGCGGGCTACGTTTTGCTCGGTACGTTCCTGGCGGGCGGCGCGCTCACGGTGTTTGCATCGGAGGAAGGCAAGTACCGGCCGGGCCTGTTCTATGAAGGCTGCGGCAGGAATTTCGGGAGACTGTTCCGGCTGCTGCTGGTGTCGCTGGTGTTCTACGGGGTCGTGCTGGCGGCGAGCGCGGCTCTGCAGGCGCTGGGCAAACACATCTGGGGCCGGGGAATGGAGGAGCGGCCGCTGGTGGTTTTTGGCTGGTTCCGCACCGGGCTGACGATCCTGCTGCTGCTTCTGGTCAACATGATCTTCGACTATGCCAAGATCCGCCTGGTGGTGGAAGACAGCCGGAAATCGTGGCGGGCGGCGCTCGGGTCGGTGAAACTGGTGTTCCGGAATCCCGGCGGAACCACCGCGACCTACGGAATGGTGGCGCTCCTGGCGGTGGCGCTGGCGCTGGCCTACGGAGCGGTCTGCGGATACATTCCGCAAAACCAGGCGCTGTGGATGGCGTTGCTGCTGGTGCTGCAACAGGCGTATATCTTAGGCCGCATCGGGGTGAAGCTGCTGTTCTTCGGGAGCCAGTTGGAGATCTACCGCGGGATCGCCGCCGTGCCGGTGCTGGCCGAGGAGCCGCCTCCGCCAGAGATTCCGGCCGTCCCCGAGCTTCCCATATAGTGATAGAATTCTCCGGGGAACCACTGTTGACCATGGAGCGGATCGGGCCTTACGAAATCGTGGGCGAGGTCGGCCGCGGAGGCATGGGGGTGGTCTACCGCGCCGTTGATGCGCACATCGGCCGGGAGGTGGCCGTCAAGACTATCCGCTTCGCTGATCTGGCCGATCCGGACGAGCAGGAGCAGCTCCGCGGCCGTCTCTTCCGAGAGGCGCGCGCCGCCGGCATCCTCAAGCACCCCGGCATCGTCACCATCTACTACGTCGGTGAGGAGCAAGGGGTGGCGTTCATCGCCATGGAGTTCGTGAACGGCCCCTCGCTCGAGAAACTGCTGCTGGCCGATACCCCGCTCGACAAAGAGCGGATCCGGCAGATCCTGCGGGAGACCGCCGCCGCTCTCGACTACGCGCACAAGAAGGGCGTTATCCACCGCGACGTCAAGCCCGCCAACATCATGCTCGAAGACAACGAAGTGGTGAAGATCTGCGACTTCGGCATCGCGAAGGGTTTCAGCGGCTTCTCTGCGATGACGCAAACGGGCACGGTGATCGGCACGCCACATTACATGCCGCCCGAGCAGATCCAAGGCAAGGGGGTGGACGCCCGCGCGGACCAGTACGCACTGGCGGTGATCGCTTTCCAGATGCTGACGGGACGGCGTCCGTTCCAGGCGGACTCCATCCAAACGCTGTTTTACCGGATCATGATGGACTCGCCTGAGAAGGCGGACGAGGTGAATCCGACGCTGCCCGCGGCGGTGTCCGAGGTGTTCGAGCGTGCACTCGCCAAGGAAGCGGGCAACCGATACGCCACTTGTGGGGGGTTCGTGGCGGAGTTGCTGGCGGCTTGCGACACACTCCCGGACTGGAGCCCGCTGTCGCGAAAGGGTCTCACGAGTTCGGGCTCGACCCCGTCCCGAAGCGCGAGGCCTGCGCCGCCATCCGTCGCGCCGGAACCGCCACCGCCTTCCCCGCCGGTGTCCCTACCTCCGGAGTCCGCTGAAGCGACCCCCGAGCCACCCGTGTCGGGATTCAAGGTGCCGGAGTCCCAGCCGGAACCGGTCCCTCCGCCCAAGCCCGGCGGCGGCCGCTGCCAGCACTGCGGAGGAGCGGTGCAGCCGGGCCTCGATCTCTGCCCCATCTGCGCCAATTTCGGTCTCACCCCGCCGCCGCAGCCTGCACCCGGCGAGGGGTCTGCCGAGCCGGTTCCCTCTGTGGAGGAACAGGCGCTGGAGCCGGTGGCGCGAGCGGCGCTCGGCGCTGAGCCGGGTGTCACGGCGCCGGAGGAATCAGGTGACGCCAAGCCGGAAGTCGCCGCGCAAGTGGGCTTCACCACCGCGTTTGCGGACGTCGTTCCAGCGCAGGCTCCTGCGCCCGTTTCGGTCCCGCCCGAACAGGAGAAACCCAGTGAGGAGATCGGCGAACCCCTCCAGGCGTTGACAGAGCCTTCCGCTACGCCAACCCCCGTTCGGGAGGAGGAGACCGCGGACCGTTTGGACACCAACTTGAAGTTGCCGCCGAATTGGGGCCTCTCAGCCGAGCCGGAGCGCGCAAAGAGGCGCCGCATGCTGGTCGCCTTGCTGGCCGCCGCTGCTGGCCTCGCGATGATCGTGGGAGGATTCTGGCTCAATCGGGGGAGGGCCGAGCGACTCCGGATCGTCGAGTTCACTTCCGACAGGGAGGCTGCGGAGCCGCTGCAACCTGTTGTGCTGAGGTGGAAGGTGGCGGGTGCTGATAGCTCCCGCATCGCGCCGGGCGTCGGCTCGGTACCGCCCGCAGGCGAGATGACAGTACATCCGAAAGTCTCCACGACGTACACGCTGGAAGCTGTCCGGACCGGGGAGACGCTTAGCGCTCAGGTGGCGGTGATCGTTGCCAAGCCAACTGGCCCCTCCGGCCCTTCTCAGGAGCTCCAGGCGAGGTTGGCCGAGGCCCGTGATTTTCTCAAGCACGGGCTCTATGACAACGCGATCGCGGCCTATCAGGTCATACTGGCGGCTGACAGCGGCAACCGCCAGGCGCAGGCGGGTATCGCTGAAGCACGGGCCGCCAAGGAAGCTGAGCTGCGCCTGTCGGGGGGCGGCGGAGCACCTCCCCAGGACGCTCTGCGGAAGGCACAGCGGCTGTACAACAACGGGGAATACGAGGCCGCCATCGCGGCCTTTGAACAGGTGCTCGCCGCCGAACCCGGCAACGCGCGAGCGAAGCAGGACCTCGCGGCCGCCAGGGCGGCCGACGAGGCGGAGAAGAGGTTGCGGTAGAGAACCCGGCACAGTATTGTGGACAGGCAGCTATGCGTCGAATGCGCTTCATTTGGATATTCGTTCTTTTGTGGGCGGGGTCCCTTCGCGCCCAGTCGCCGGTGCGGTGCCGCGGGCCGTTGAGCGAGGAACAGCTCGTGGACCTGATCCGGTCGCACGTGCCCGAGGCGCGGCTCGAGCTGTTTGTGAGGACCTGCGGTATCGGCTTCCAGGTGGATGGGGCTGCCGCCGCCCGGCTGCGTGAGGCCGGAGCGCCCGCCGCGATCGTTTCGCTGCTGCGGAAGACCTCGCCCAAGAAGGCCCCGGTGATTGAGGAGTTCACCGCCAACCCACGGACCGTCGTAGAGGGCGCCGGAGCGGAGCTCAGATGGCGTGTCAAGGATGCCGACAGCGTTGAGATCCAGCCCGGGATAGGAAGCGTCTCGGCGGATGGATCGCAAACGGTTCTGCCGCAATCGACAACCACCTACAAGCTGGTCGCTGCCGGAGCCGGGGAACAGAGGACGTCTGAACTCACGGTCGAAGTGGTGAAGCGGCCTGTGATTGAGGAGTTCACCGCCAACCCACGGACCGTCGTAGAGGGCACTGGAGCGGAGCTCAGATGGCGTGTCAAGGACGCCGAGAGTGTTCAGCTCGAGCCCGGGATCGGACGCGTCCCCGCGGAGGGATCGCAGAGGGTTGTGCCGGAATCGACGACTGCCTACCGGCTGGCCGCCGCCGGAGCCGGGGGACCGAAGACGGCTGAGGTCACGGTCGAAGTCGCGAAGCGGCCCCGGATTGTGAAGTTCGAGGCGAACCCCGCCAGAGTCCAGACGGGAGAGGAAACCATACTGAGCTGGCAGACCGAAAACGGCGATTCCGTCGAGATCTCCGACGGCGTGGGGCAGGTGAGCGCGACCGGAAGCCGGGCGGTCAAGCCCGTGTCATCGGGGGATTACACCGTTACGGCGCGGCGCCTCGGCGTGGAGGCCAAAGGGACGGCACAGGTGCAGGTCCTCGGCCCAGCGCTCGCTGGAGAGAGCAAAATCGAGTTCGTGCGAATCCCAGCGGGCGAATTTCCGATGGGCTCGGAGAACGGAGACACCGATGAGAAGCCGGTGCACCGGGTGAGGATCACGAAGGCTTTCGAGATCGGCAAGTGCGAGGTCACGCAAGCACAGTGGGGGAAGGTGATGGGCAATAATCCCAGCCAATTCAAAGGCCCGGACCGGCCTGTGGAGAGCGTGAGTTGGGACGACATCCAGGACTTTCTTCGAAAGCTGAACGCGATAAATGACGGCTACCGCTACCGCCTGCCGACGGAGGCGGAGTGGGAATACGCGGCGCGGGCGGGATCGACAGGGGATTCGGAGGACCTGGCCTTGACGGCGTGGTACGACGGGAACTCGGACAAGCAGACCCATCCGGTGGGCGCGAAGCGGCCCAACGCCTGGGGGCTGTATGACATGCTCGGCAATGTGTGGGAATGGTGCCAGGACTGGTATGACGAGAGCTACTATCGCAGTAGCCCGGAGACGGACCCGCCGGGAGCGGGGTCGGGGCAGGTGCGAGTGATGCGCGGCGGTTCCTGGCTCGCGCCGTCGAGTTCTTGCCGGGCGGCTTCTCGCAGCAGGTCTGTGCCGGGGGTAAGCCACGCCTCAGTGGGGTTTCGGCTCGTTCGGGAAGGAGGGCCAGCCGCGGGTGTCGCGAAGCCGCCCGATGCGATTGGGACTGTCACGAACCGGATCCCCTCCCTCAGCGCCAAGGCGCTGGGGCTGAGGTTTTTCGAGAGCGGTAAAGGGGCGACGGCCCTGGATGCCCGGGAGTACCGTACAAGATTCCGCTCTTCTCGAACCAGGTTCGTCAATTGGGAGATTGAGCTCTCGTACCCGGCTGTGAGCGTTCCGGGGAGGATCCCCTTCGTTGCCCTGTGGTACGGGCCGGATGGCTCTGTGCTGACCCGCCAGTTTGGCGATTTCCACCCGCAGCCCGGCTGGACTCACTCCTTCCATGGCCTGAATTGGGGCAGTGAGAAAAGTGGGGGATTCGCCGTCGGCCAGTACCGGGTAGACATTCTCGCGGAGGGACAGATAGTCGCGAGAGGTACGTTCGAGGTGTTCTGAGGGCACGGGTGTCCTCTGAAATGTCGCAAGTTGATGCAGCGAACGCAGCGGTGTACGTTCTCCTCTACCGCTTTTCTGCCGCCGGCCTTTCAGCGCGAGCGAACTGAACCGGGCCGACGGGATCATAGGTGAGGTCGGCGCGTCCCTCCCGCGTGAGGGATACGGAGTGGTCTCAATCAAGGCGCATCGCGACTTTATTCCTTACTTCCGTTACCAAACGATCTCTGGACGAAACCTCGGACTCGGTATCGGAAACTGAACAACTCATCGCACGCCTATGGCTTGCATCGGCAAGTACGAGATCCAAGGCGATCTTGGACGAGGCGGACCTGGAATTGTTCATCCAGTCTATGATCCGCCGGAGGCTCTCCTGCGAAAGGTAGATCCAATTGCCGTACGGTCGTCGGCGGCACGATCGCAATCGGCCGCGGACCACTATGCTCACAGGGCGGCGCGGGCGCTCTCGACGTCGGGGAAGAACCGGAAGACCTTGTCTAGCCGCGTCACGCGGAAACCCTCCCGCACCATCCCGGCGGCGCCGGCCATCACCAGCGCGCCGCCGGCCTGGTTCACCTTGCCGAGGCCGGCGATGAAGGTGCCGATGCCGGTGCTGTCGATGTGCGTGACCCCGCTCAAGTCCACAATGAACTTGCGCCGGCCCGACCCGAGGAGGCTCAGGATGAGACTCTCGACGGCGGCGCTCTCGCCGAGCATCATTTTCCCGGTGAGCGTGATCACTACGAGGTCTGGCGGCACTTCCTGGTGGGTGACTTGAAGTCCGGCTGTCTTCATTGGAATCTGCCTTAGAGTCTCGATTATACCCGCCGGCCGGGATGCTGTATACGGCCGATTGTCCGCCCTGCAGCGGAAGGAGCAGTGCGGCAAGATCGTGGTAACGCCGCAAGCGGGGCCGGCCTGAAGTTTCAGCCAGCTTCGTCCGATTTAACTTCCGTCGGATGAACTACTACGAGGAGCTTGGTGTGTCTCAGTCGGCCACCGCCGAGGAGATCCGGCAAGCTTACAGGAATCTGGCGCGGGTGCTGCATCCCGACCAGCAGCAGGAGGAGACGCTGCGGCGGCTGGCGGAGTGCCAGATGAAGCGGTTGAACAGCATCTGCGCGGTGCTGACCGATCCGAAGGCGCGCCAGGCCTATGACCGGGAACTGCTCGGCGCGCCGCCTCGGGCGCCATTGCCTGCGCCGGAGCCAGTGCGTGCGAGACTGGCTCGATCCCAAGCCTGGATCTGGCTGGCGGCGGCTGTGATTGGAGCGGCGGCGGCCCTGGCGTATTTTGGCAGCGAGGCAGCGGGCCGGCGAGTGACGAGGGAAGCGACCCTGGCGGAGGCCGCCTCCCAGGAGCCGCGGGCCCAGCCCGCGAATCCCGTGCCGCCAATTGCCCCACGCCGGGCCGAGCGGAAGGTCCGGTCCTCGCGGGTCTCAACCGCGGCGGTCGCGCCCCCCTCCCCGGCGTTGCCCGAACCGCCCGACCTGGCGGCGGGGGACGGGGTGGTGGCAGCGGGGATCGAGCCGAGCCAGTTTGAGATCCCCGCCGCCGCAACGCCAGCGCCTCCGGCCAAGCCGACCTACGCCGGAACGTGGTTCTATGCCCAACCCAAGGCCCGCCTCGCTTCGGCTCTGTATCTGCCGGAATTCATCGAGGCCGTCATCGTCGAGGAAGCGGGAATGCTCCACGGGCGCTACCGCGCGCGCTACAGAATCTCGGACCGGGCCATTTCTCCGGACGTCCGGTTCCAGTTTAGCGGGCTGGCGGAGCGGGAAGCGCCGCGGCTGGAGTGGACCGGCGGAGGCGGCGCCAAGGGCGAGGTGCGGCTCAAATTGCTTTCGGAGAATTCGCTCCAGGTAGACTGGACCGCGTCCAGCCTGGGAACGTCACTGGGGTTGGGCTCGGGCACGGCGGTGCTGACGCGGCGGCAGGTACCTTAGCGCCTCGGTCAGTCGGGGCCGATGAGCCGGGCGGCGGCCTGGTCCAGAAACCACGCGACGGCGCGGCCGTGCAACGAAGCCAGTTGGGCGGGGTAGCGCCGGGGTTCATGCGGCTCATGGAAAACGGCGCGCACGGCCTCGGCTTTGTCCGCCCCCGCCACCAGCATCACCGTGTTCCTCGCGGCCTCCAGCACCCCGGGCAGCAGCGTGATGCGCCACTGGGCCAACTTCTCTACGTAGACGGCCGCGGCGATCCCTTCGCGGTCCTCGATCAGCGGCTCGCCGGGGAACAGGCTGGCGGTGTGCGCGTCGGGCCCGACACCGCGGTGGATCACGTCGAAATGCGGCATTTCCCCCTGCTCCAGGCCGAACAAGTCTCGGACCTCGTCGGCATAGCGGCGGGCCGCGACTTCCGGCATCAGCTCCCCATGAATGCGGTGGATGTTGCGCTGGGGTACCCGGGCCGGGATCAGGAGAGCTTCCGCCGCCAGCTTGTAGTTGCTTCGGGGATCCGTGGGCGGGACGGCGCGCTCGTCGACCCAGAACAGGTGGACCTGCGGCCAGGGAAAACGGCGCGCGGCCAGCGATTCGAACAGGGCCTTGGGCGTGGCGCCACCGGAGAGCGCCAGAGTCGCGTAGTCCTTGCCGGAGAGCGCTTCCTCGAGCCGCGCGGCCACGAAACCTGCGCACGCCTCGGCGGCGGTTTTCGTGTCCCGATACGCATGCCATTGCATGCTCACGCCTCACCCCCGCGGGCGGCCAGCGATCCGGGCCGCCCACTGCAAGGCTCTATCATAGACCGGATCGCGGCCCAGGATCGAGAGTTCCTCGCCCAGCAGAGCGGAGTCGGTGGAACGCGGACACCCGGCGATGTGCAGAGGCTGAATGCCTGTACTACGGAATTCGAGGCCTTCTTCCGCGGCAGCCTCGAAGCGGACATCGATATCCCGGCCGAGGGCATCCAGCACCCAGCCCGCGAGATAGCAGGCCTCCGGCGGGACCCTCTCCCCAGCGTGGAACACGCGCACTTCGCCGATTCGCGACAGCAGCGCTCGGGAGGCGGGGCTCTCGAACGCTTGCGCCACGATCTCTCGCCAGCGCGTCAGCCGCGTCCAGGCAAGGTCGGCGATCGGGGGGCCGGCGGCGGCTGCCTTAGCCAGGCGGCGGAGCATCGCCGGGGGATCGCCGGCGGCGGCCGCATCCACGATGAGCTTGTTTGCCGCCAGTGTGGCGGCGGGCAGCGCCGGCGACTCGAACAGGCGCGCGCTGCGGCACCAGAGCGCCATCGGGAGGTCGGGCGCCCGGAGCGCCAAAAGAACCGGAGCCAGGTCCGCCAGGCTGGCCTCGGCGGCGATGATCTCGATCCATTCGCAGCAGATCTGCTGGCGCCGGCCAAACGGCATCCAACACTGCGCCCGCACGCGGTGCTCGAGCAGGGGCGGGGCGTCGCGCCGCACGCGCACGACAATGGCGCGGTGCGGATGCTCGCGCATCAGCTCGGCCAGCGTCTCGCCGATCGAGACGGCGTCGTCGCTTTCCTCGGCAAAGACCATGAGGGTGAGCGCGCAGGCGCGCACGACGCCCTGCGAATCGCCCTGTTCGGCGGCCTTGCCGAGCGCAGCCCAGAGCTCGCGGAGTTCCTCGAGAATCTCGTCTGAATGGAACGCGGCCACTACGGATTCCTCCACGCATGGCCGCGGCGCGCGAGCATTTCGTCGGCGGCCTGCGGTCCCCAGGTCCCGGCGGCGTAGTTGGGGAAATCGAAGCGCTGGTTGGCCCAGACGTCCAGAATCGGCTGCACGGCCGCCCAACTGGCCTCGACCGCGTCCTGGCGGATATAGAGCGTGGGATCGCCGAGCATCGCGTCCACCAGCAGGGTCTCGTAATCCCAGGACTGGCGCGATCCGAAACTCTCGCCGTAGTTGAAGTCCATCGAGACGGGGCGCAGCGTCATGCCGGCGCCGGGCTGTTTGGAGAGGAAGCGCAGGGAGATCCCTTGCTCCGGCTGGACGCGCACGATCAACAGGTTGGCCGTGAGCTGCGACGGGCATTGCGAATTGTGGGCGGCAAACAGCGCCAGCGGCGCGGCGTTGAAGTGGATGGCGACGTCGGTGACCCGCCGCGGCAGGCGCTTACCGGTGCGGATGTAGAACGGGACCCCGGCCCAGCGCCAGTTGTCGACGAAGAAGGTCGCGGCCGCGTAGGTGTCGGTTTCGGAATCGGGTGCGACACCGGGCTCCTGCCGGAACCCCGGCGCCTCCTCGCCCCCGACGCGCGCCGGGCCGTACTGGCCCGTGACGGCGTCCAGCGGCACGTCCTCCGGCTTCAGGATGCGGATCGAGCGGAGCAGCTTGGCGCGCTCGTCGCGCACGGCTTCCGCCTCGTAAGAGGCCGGGGGTTCCATGCCGATGGTAGCCATCACCTGCAAGAGGTGGCTCTGGATCATGTCGCGCAGCGCACCGGCTTCCTGGTAGTAAGCGCCCCGGCCCTCCAGCCCGATGGATTCCGCGGCGGTGATCTGAACGTGGTTGACGTAGCGCCGGTTCCACAGCGGCTCGAAGATGCCGTTGGAGAAGCGGAACGCCAGGATGTTCTGGACGGTCTCCTTGCCCAGGTAGTGATCGATGCGGTAGATGGAGGACTCGTCGAAGACCCGCTGGAGCTCCCGGTTCAGCGTGCGGGCGCTGGCCAGGTCGCGCCCGAACGGTTTCTCGATGATGAGCCGCCGCCAGCCGGCGCCGCGCGCCAGGCCCGCCGCACCAATGCCCTCGGCAATGGGCGCGTACTGGCTCGGCTGGGTGGCGAGGTAGAACAGGACGTTCCCTCCGGTCTGGAAAAGCGCCTCGATTTCGCCGAGCTTGCCGGCCAGGCGCGCGTACGACTCCGGATCGTGTATGTCCCCCGGAACGTAAAAGAGCGCCCTCGCCAGAACGCCCCAAACCCGCTCCTCGAAGGGCGTACCTTCGAGGAAACCGGCCACCGACTCGCGCATCTTGTCACGGAACGCCTCATCGCTGAGCGGAGTCCGCGAGTTGCCGACGACGGCGAATCCGGGGGGCAGCAGCCGCTGGCGCGCCAGCCGGTAGAGCGCGGGGATGAGTTTGCGCTTGGCGAGGTCTCCGTGGGCGCCGAAGATGACCACGGCGCAGGGAGGCACGCCGCGCTCGAACCGCAGCGGGTCCTGAAACGGGTTCTCCTGGCTCACGCCCTAAACGTAGCACGGAAGCGGGGGCCGGGTTGACTTGTGACCGCTCGCGTTTGGGGGAGTCATGACTGCCGACTTGTTGCCCCTGGCCAGCTCAGTGGCGGGGCATCCGGATGTTTATCGGAGGGGCCTGGGCTCGAGTCCTGCCGGAGGAGCCAAACTCTTTCCCCGCAACGATTTCGCCGCAGTCTGTCGACGCCGCAGGCCCGTCCGCAACTCCCCAACTGGCCGACGTCTTGCCGTATCCTGCCTCTCCGTTTGTCTCCGCGTTCGGCTTGGGCCGCCAACCCGGCGCGCCCGCGACGGTCGCCGCAAGCCGCTCCTCCCCGTCTCCGCCCGGAAGGCCGGAGTTGGTTAACGCCTCTGCCTATGCACACCGGTTGGCATGCGCCGGTAGGTTTCGCTGAATGGCGGCGGCACAACGACGTAATCCGGCAGGTCCAGGAAAGGTGTTTTGTTGCTGGCCCACAGGTATGCGCCGAAAAAGTCGAAGTCAAGTCGCAGCGTGTCGCAATCGATGAGTCGGACGGTGGCGTGCACCGCCCAGACCTGCGGCGTGGGCGCCGGAAATCCGGTGTTGTCGTTGACCATCCCGATTGCGTAGTTCTCGTAGACGCCACGATCCTTAACCAGCGATCCCATCCACGTTGTTTTGATGGGGAATCCGAGTGTGCCCAGGCTGTACGCACCGTCCCCGATCCACGTGAAATCGCTGTCCGGACCCGGGAAGATGGACATCAGGTATTTCACCTCATTTCCGCCTCCGTACCATGTGCCGGCCATGCTGCACGAGCCTTGGCCCTCTCCCCACAGGGCAGGGGCACCTAGCGCGACCGCAGTTGCCAGCACGATGATCGATGAACCATGTAGCTTTTTTGTACTCATATCGCCTCCTATGGCAGGGTGATTGTCGCGCGGACTGGAGTTGTGGGTCCCGACAAACCGCCGACATTTATCCGACAGATTGCCGATGGTCCAACCTGATAGGATATTCGTGGAGCGCTCCGATGGACTTCCGTGTGGGGCTGTGGCTGGTCCGACCCGGGATGAATAGCGTCGTCGGTGAGGGCCGCGCTTGCCACATCACCCCCAAAGCCATGGAAGTATTGGTCTGCCTGGCGAAGCGACAGGGGCAGGTCGTTGCCAAGGACGAGATCTTTCGGGAGGTGTGGGCGGAAACGTTCGTCTCGGATGACGCGCTCACCCGCTGTATCGGGGAGTTGCGACGCGCCTTTCACGACGATGCCCGGGAACCGTCCATCATCCGTACCGTCGCCAAGCGGGGGTACCTGATACTGGCGCCAGTCCTATGGGACCAGGGCGACGCGACACCGCCTCTCCCGGGCGCCGCAACAACCGCCGAGGCGTGTGCCATCAAGGCGGAAACGCCGGCCGCGGGAACCGAATCGTCCTTGTGGAAACACCGCTGGATTCTCGCCGGCGGCGGTTTCATTCTGCTGCTCGCAATACTACTGGCGCTGAATGCCGGCCGGATGCGCAGGGCTTTGCTCGTACGCGGCGGCACGTCCGCCATTCAGTCCCTCGCTGTCCTGCCCCTGGCAGATCTCTCCGGCCACCCGGAACAGGAGTACTTCGCCGACGGCATGACCGAGGAGTTGATCACCGAACTGGCTCAAGTCAACGCTTGGAAGGTGATCTCACGCACCTCCGTGATGCACTACAAGGGAACGAAGAAACTCCTGCCGGAAATAGCGCGCGATCTGGCGGTTGACGCAATCATCGAAGGAACCGTACTGCGCTCAGGCGGCCGCGTGCGCGTCACCGCGCAATTGATCGACGCAGCGACGGATTTGCATCTGTGGTCCGGGTCGTTCGAGCGCGAACTGAGCGATGTGCTGTCGTTGCAGAGTGGGATCGCGCGAGCCATCGCGGCGGAGCTCAGAGTCACGCTTAGCCCACAGGAACACGCCCGTCTCAGCCGCACGCGAAAGGTAATTCCGGAGGCTTACGACGCCTACCTGAAGGGGTGGCATTTCTTCGAGGGAGACCAGTATTCGAAGGCTGCGTCGTACTTCGAACAGGCCACTTCGAAGGACCCAAGCTTTGCATTGGCCCACGCCCTTCTCTATGAGGCTGACGCCATGGCCATGTACAGCCAAGACCAACCACTTACGGATCGAGCTCTGAAGGCCATGCAGAAGGCTCGGGAGCTGGATGATAACCTGGCTGAGGTGCGAACCGACATCGGGGACGTCAGGTTCTACTGGGATTGGGATTGGACAGCGGGCGAAGCGGAATTCCGCCGCGCGGTCGAACTCGATCCTGGCTCCGCCGATGCCGCACAGCATTATGCATCGTGCCTTCACGTGCTCAGGCGATGGGGCGAAGCCCTTCGGGAATACCGGCGCACCCTGCGGTTGGATCCGGTCTCACCACGAATGAACCTTGGGCTGCTGGGGTTGTTCGTGGACACCCACCAGTACGAACTCGCAATGGAGCAGTTCCGGAAGGTGATCGAGCTGGATCCGAACAGCGGCCCCGCCTACCTTCAGGCCGGCAAGGTGTATGAGGCCCTGGGCAGAGACGCCGAGGCGATGGCAGCGTATCTCAAAGCAGGCAGCCTGTCCGGCAAGGGCCCGGAGCAGGTTAGAGCGCTCGAGAACGCCGCCAAGGCTGAGGGAGTCCGCGGCTACTGGAAGATGCAGCTAGAGCAGTTACGGGAAAGGTCGAAGCAGACCCGAGTCCCGCCCCTCGATTTCGCCTCCCTGTACGTCCGGCTTGGCGAGAAGAACGCAGCGATGAAGATGCTCGAGGCGGCCTATCAACAGCGTGCACCGCGGCTGGTCTGGATCAATGCACGCGCCGTCTGGGATCCCCTGCGGCCAGACCAGCGTTTCAAGTCCCTCCTCCGCCGGATGCGCTTTCCGGAATGAGCCGGAATGCCCGGTGGCGCCTTGAACTCGTCCAAGGATGAACACACCCGTTGGCATTCCAACATCCGCATCGGCCAACATGAGGAGCGTGCGGCCCGCTTCAGACCAGACCGCCCGCTCTCAGCAGATACGCCGGGGTGCAGCTCCAGGCATGACAGTAACTGTTGACGAGGGGGTCGCCGTAGGGAGACATCGCCGGATTCGCCGGGTCGTACACTTCCCAGAACGTGTCGGCGCCGGCTTCGACCATGCCGCCCCAGTAGGATTGAATCAGGTCGAGCGCCTCTTTCCTCATGCCGCACCGCATCATCGCCTGGGCCACATAGTGGTAAAGGTACGGGCCTCCGGGGCGCACGGCATCCGGCGCCTTCGCAACGGCGACGAGCGCAGCCGCGCCCTCCTCGGGAGTGGCGATCCCCGCGATCGCCGCCCAAGCCTGCGAGGCCCACGACAACTGGCGCCTGGGCCCGCTGACGAATAGCCGCCGGGTTGCGTCGTAAAAGGCGGACCGGCCCGCCGCGGTCATTCGCGCCACCAGTTGCCTGTACTGCGCCGCGGTCGCGACGTCGCCGGCCCTGACCGCGAGCTCGACCGATTGCCGCAGGCAGTAGACATAGATCGAGTGCATGGCGGCGGTTCGGTCCAGGGCCGGGCTCCAATCCACGAAGACCCAGGAGCGCGGAGGCGCGGCAAAGAGTCCGTCAGCGCCAACATAGCCGGCCAGAATCTCCAACTGGCGCCTGGCGACGGGCCACAGCTCCTTCGCTGTTTGCCAATCGTTCGATGCGCGCGCGTATTCGAGCAACGCCACGGGATACAGCGCGGCGTAATCGATGATGTACTCGTGGCCCCGCGAGGGCCGGGGATCTTCGAAGACGCAGGCCGCCACCATCCCGTCTTCTCTCGGCAGCGCGCCGAACAGATACAAGCAGCGCTTCACCAGCCCGTAGTTCCGGAAGGTCGCATAATTGGTCAGCGCCTGAAGGCGCAGGTCGCCGATCCACAGACGCCGGTCGCGCTTGGGCCCGTCCTCGAAGACGGTCTGCATGCAATCGCGGAGCGTGTCGAGACTGACGGCATCGATGCGACGCAGCGCCTCCGGGACGCTTGCCGGCAGCGGGGACGGATTCTCGCCGGCGGACGTCACTGCGGCCGCCTGCACGTCTTCGAATCGCACACGGAAGTTCGGAGAGGTATCGACGACCTCGAGCTTGAGATAACGAAACGCATACCGGCGCGGCATCCGGATCGTGGCGGGGAGCACGTCGATGTTGATGACCTCGTCCTGGAGCCACGCCCGGCTCAGGCCGCCCTTGTAAGGATCAAAGGGTTGCGCCACTTCGGCAGGCACCTCGCCAAAGACGAGCTTGATCCTCGCCGGCGCGTCGACTCCCCTGCCTTCACCCACAACAGAGAACGAGAGATAGCCGGTCAGGTGTCCACCGAAGTCCAGCACCAGGGCATCCCCGCGACCCATCAAACGTTCGTGCAGCGTGCTGGCGGGCGCCACATCCTCCATGCGCCACCGCAGGATTCTCGTGCTGTCGGCGACCGGCTGAACCAACGCGACTGGAACCCTTTTGGTCTCGCGCAGACGCGGTTTCAGGCCCTCCGCAATCTCCACCCAGCGCTCTCGTTGCGAAGCCGGACTTTGTGCCTTGGCGAGCGTGGAAGAGAGGGCCGCAGCCGCAGAAGCGTTGCTCAGAAACCGTCGCCTGTTCATCGGCTCAGCATATCACCGCAACCTGCTCTCGCGAACCAGTGCACGCCTCCGAAAGGCGGAACTCCGCCACGGTGGGTCTCTCCCAGAAAGTCCGCGCGGCGGCGCGGCGTGTGCGACAGCCGGCCACCGTTCTTCAACGATCTCCTAAGGCGATCCCCTGGTTGACCCTTACTTCAACGGTGTGCTAGGGTGAGGATTCGACGCAACCTCGTGAATTTCTGAGAGTTTTCTCGGCGTCCCCGAACTAAATCCGATGGAAGATACTCTGCGGGCGTTGGGTGGGCTTCTGCTGCAAGCCATCCCTACCTTCCTCATCGTAGTGCTGCTGTACTTCTATCTGAAGCGCATGTACTTCCGGCCGATGGAGCGGGTCCTGGCGGCGCGGTACGAAGCCACCGAGGGGGCTCGGAAGCTGGCTGAAGAGAGCCTGGCCAAAGCCTCCCGGAAAGCCGCCGAATACGATGCCGCCCTGCGCGCCGCCCGCGCCGAAATCTACCGCGAGCAGGAGGCCTTCCGCCAGACGCTCCGGCAGGAGCAGGCGCAGGCCGTCGAGGCGGCGCACCAACGCGCCACAACGGTGGTAAAGGAGGCGGGCCTCCAGCTCGACGCCGAGCTGGCCGCCGCCCGGGAATCGCTGCGCCAGGAAGCCGGCGCGCTCGCGGACCGAATTGTCGAGTCCATCCTGCGCAGGAGACCGGTTTGAAGCGGATCGCCACTTTAACTCGCCTCCTGGTTCTGGCCGGGGCCTGCGCCGTCCCGCTCGCGGCCCAGCACGGCGAGAGCGGCGACAGAACCACGCTGTGGAAATCCGGAAACTTCCTCATTCTGGCCGGCGTTGCGGGCTACTTTCTCTACAAGAAAGGCGGGGCGTTTTTCGCGGGGCGCACGGCGGAGATCCAGCGAGGTCTCACGGAAGCCGCCAGGCTCAAAATGGAGGCCGAGGCGCGCTATGCCGATATGGAGCGGCGGCTGGCCGAGCTGGGCGCCCAGGTCGAGAGTCTGCGCCAGCAGGCTCACGAGGAATCCGGCGGGGAAGGCGAGCGGCTGCGCCAGGGGACCGGGCGGGAGTTGCAAAGGATTCAGGCGCAGGCCGAACAGGAAATCTCGGCGGCGGTGAAGGCCGCGCGCCACGAGTTGCGGGCGTATTCGGCCGAGCTGGCGGTTGGGCTGGCGGCGGGCAAGATCCGCCTGCGGCTGACGCCGGAGGCCGACGGCGCGCTGGTCGCCTCCATGGTCCACGAGCTCGCGAATCGCTTTCCGGGCCAGCCAGGGAGGGCCTCCTGACATGCCGAGCGCTCTGGCTTTCCGATATGCCCGCGCGCTGGCGGACGCGGCGGGGGCCGTCGATCCCCAGAGCGTGATGCGCGACCTGGGGGCGTTCGAGAGCCTGCTGGCCGCCTCCGAGGACTTGCACACTGTACTGCAATCGCCGGCCGTGCCGCCGGCGCGCAAACGCGCGGTGGTATCGCGGCTTTCCCAGGCGCTGCCCCTTTCCGACCTGGTGCGGCGGTTCCTGATGGTCCTGATCGATCACCGGCGCGCGGCGCTGCTCGGGGGTATCCGGGAAGCGTTCGAAGCGGTGATGGACGAGCGGCTCGGGGTGGCGCGGGTGGACGTGGTCTCGGCCTGGGAACTGAGCCCCGCGCAGCGCGGCGCGATCGTTGCCGAGGTCGGCCGCGTCACCGGCAAGCAGGCCCGCGCGCTATTCTCGATTCGCGAGGACCTCATCGGCGGCGTGGTGGCGCGCGTCGGCTCGACGGTTTTCGACGGCTCCGTGCGCGGCCAACTGGAGACGCTCAAGCACCGCCTGGCGGGAACAGGAACATAAGAGAGCAACCCCCACAACCGGGTACCAAGGGTTTCACTATGGCTCAGATTCGAGCGGACGAAATCGAGCGGGTCCTCCGCGAGGAAATTGAAAATTACGAGAAAGCGGTCGCAGTCTCCGAAGTAGGCTCGGTGATCTCGGTGGGCGACGGCATCGCCCGCGTCTACGGCCTGGAGAAGGTGATGGCCGGGGAACTGATCGAGTTCCCGCACGACGTGGCCGGCATCGCGCTGAACCTGGAAGAAGACCAGGTGGGCGCCGTGCTGCTCGGCGAGTACACGGAAATCAAGGAAGGCGACGAAGTGCGGCGGACCGGGCGCATCATGTCGGTGCCGGTGGGCGAGGCGCTGATCGGGCGCGTGGTGAACGCGCTCGGCGAGCCCATCGACGACAAGGGGCCGATCCAGAGCGATCAATTCAGCACCATCGAGCGACTGGCACCCGGCGTGGTCGACCGCCAGCCGGTGAAAGAGCCGCTGCAAACCGGCATCAAGGCCATCGACAGCATGATCCCGATCGGCCGCGGCCAGCGCGAGCTGGTGATCGGCGACCGCCAGACCGGCAAGACCGCCATCGCGCTGGACACCATCATCAACCAGAAGGGCGGCGACGTGATTTGCCTCTACGTCGCGATCGGGCAGAAGCGCTCGACGGTGGCCCAGGTGGTGAAGACGCTCGAGGAGTACGGCGCCATGGCGTACACCATCGTGGTGGCGGCGACCGCCTCCGACCCCGCCCCCATGCAGTACATCGCGCCGTACTCCGGCTGCGCTATGGGCGAGTACTTCCGCGACACCAAGCGGCACGCGCTGTGCATCTACGACGACCTCTCCAAGCACGCCGCGGCCTACCGCGAGATTTCGCTGCTGCTGCGCCGCCCGCCCGGCCGCGAAGCCTATCCCGGCGACGTCTTCTACCTGCACAGCCGCCTGCTCGAGCGCGCCTCGAAGCTGTCCGACGCGATGGGCGGCGGCTCGCTCACCGCGCTGCCGTTCATCGAGACCCAGGCCGGCGACGTCTCGGCCTACATCCCCACCAACGTCATCTCCATTACCGACGGCCAGATTTACCTCGAAGCCGACCTGTTCAACTCCAACATTCGCCCGGCCATCAATGCCGGCCTGTCGGTGAGCCGCGTCGGCGGCAACGCCCAGATCCGCGCCATGCGCCAGGTGGCGGGCACGCTCCGCCTGGAGTTGGCCCAATATCGCGACTTGGCCGCCTTCGCTCAGTTCGGCTCCGAGCTGGACAAGTCCTCCATGGCCCAGTTGAACCGCGGCAAGCGGCTGATCGAGATCCTGAAGCAGCCCCAGTACCAGCCGCTGCCGGTCGAAAAGCAGATCCTGATCCTGTTCGCGGGCGGCAACGCCTACCTCGACGATCTGGCCGTCGAGGAGTGCCGCCCCTTCGAAGACGAGTTGTACCGCTACGTCGACAACGCGCATCCCGGGTTGCTGACGAAAATCCGCGAGCAGAAGAAGATCGACGACGCGTTGCGCGCCGAACTGCACGCTGCGGTGAAGGAAGCCAAAGAGCGCTTCGTGGGAGAGCGCCGGAGCTGATCCATGCCTTCTTTGATCGACCTGCGGCGGCGCATCCGTTCGGTCAAGAACACGCAGCAGGTCACCAAGGCGATGAAGATGGTTTCGGCGGCCAAGCTGCGCCGGGCCCAGGACCGCACCATCGCCGCGCGCCCCTACGCGGCAATTTTCCGGCAGGTGCTGGGCGACATCGCCGCCGCGGTGGCCGCCGACGAGAAGCTGGCAACGCATCCGTTGCTGGCGCGCCGCCCGGAGGAGCGCATCCTGCTGGTGCTCGTCACCGCCGACCGCGGCCTGGCCGGGGCCTTCAACTCGAACCTGATCAAAGCCGCGCAGCAGTTCCTGCGCGAGCATGAGAGCGCCGTGACCGGGCTGTACGCGCTGGGCCGCAAGGGCCGCGACTTCTTCCGCCGGCGGCAGGCCCGGATCGTCGCCGAGCGCGCGGGCATCTCGCAGACCGCGACCTTTGCCGACGCCGCCGGAGTCGCCGGCGAGGTCCGAACCCGCTTCGAGCAGGGCGAGGCCGACACCGTCTACCTGCTTTTCAACGAATTCAAGAGTGTGCTGTCCCAGAAGCTGACCCTGCTGCGGGCGCTGCCGATCGAGGCGCCGCCTCGCGCCGGGGGGCTGGATTACATCTACGAGCAGCCGCCCGAACAGATTCTCGGCTCGCTGCTCTACCGGTACGTGGAGATTGTGGTGTACCATGCCATGCTGGAATCGGCCGCGGCAGAGCAGGCCGCGCGCATGACGGCCATGGAGGCCGCCACCTCCAACGCCGGGGAAATGATCGAGAAACTTACGCTGTACATGAACCGCGTGCGCCAGGCCAGCATCACCAAGGAACTCATTGAAGTGGTGAGCGGCGCGGCCGCGCAGGCGTAACAGGAGGCATTCTTATGGCCGGAGCCGGAATCATCGGCCACGTCGTTCAGGTGGCCGGGCCCGCGGTGGACATCCAGTTCCCGGAAGGGCACATCCCCCTGATCTACACGGCGGTGCGGATCACCAGCGAGGGGTTCACCGGCCCCGAGCCGATCAACATTATCGTTGAGGTCGCGCAGCACATCGGTGAGGGCCGCGTCCGCACCATCGCGCTACAGCCTACCGAGGGGCTGGTGCGCGGGATGAAGGCGGAGAGCCTCGGCCATCCGGTGATGGCGCCGGTCGGCCCGGAGACGCTGGGCCGCGTGATCAACGTGATCGGCGAGCCGGTGGACCACATGGGGCCTCTCGAAGCGAAGAAGTTCTCCCCCATCCACCGCCTGGCGCCCGCCTTCGACGAGCAGTCCACCGAGCTCAAAATGTTCGAGACCGGCATCAAGGTGGTGGACCTGCTCGAGCCCTACCTGCGCGGCGGCAAGATCGGGTTGTTCGGCGGCGCCGGCGTCGGCAAGACCGTCATCATCATGGAGCTGATCAACAACATCGCCCAGAAGCACGGCGGCGTGTCGGTGTTTGGCGGCGTCGGCGAGCGCACCCGCGAGGGCAACGACCTGTGGCTGGAGATGCAGGAGTCCGGCGTCATCGACATTCACGACTGGCGCAAATCCAAGTGCGCCCTGATCTATGGGCAGATGACCGAGCCGCCTGGCGCGCGCCTGAGGGTCGGACTCACCGCGCTCACCGTCGCGGAGTACTTCCGCGACGAAGAAGGCCAGGACGTGCTGCTGTTCATCGACAACATTTTCCGGTTCACCCAGGCGGGCTCGGAAGTCTCGGCGCTGCTGGGCCGCATGCCCTCGGCGGTGGGCTACCAGCCCAACCTGGCTACCGAAATGGGCGAGTTGCAGGAGCGCATCACCTCCACCAAGAAGGGCTCGATCACCTCCGTGCAGGCCATCTACGTGCCTGCCGACGACTACACCGACCCGGCCCCGGCCACCACCTTCGCGCACCTGGACGCCACCACGCAGCTCTCCCGGCAGATCGTCGAGATGGGCATTTACCCGGCGGTGGACCCGCTGACCTCGACCTCGCGCATCCTCGATCCGCGCATCGTCGGGGAGGAGCACTACGCCACGGCGCAGCGCGTCAAGGGCGTGTTGCAGCGCAACAAGGACCTGCAAGACATCATCGCCATCCTGGGCATCGACGAGCTGTCCGACGAGGACAAGCTGGTGGTGTCGCGGGCGCGCAAGCTGCAACGCTTCCTCTCGCAGCCGTTCCACGTGGCCGAGCAGTTCACCGGCATGGAGGGCAAGTACGTGAAACTGGCCGACACGATTAAGGGCTTCAAGGAGATCGTGGACGGCAAGCACGACGAGATCCCCGAGCAGGCCTTCTGGATGCAAGGGACCATCGAGGACGTGCTGGAGCGCGCCGAGCGGTTGAAGGCGGCGGCCTGACGGGAGCCCCATGGCGGACACGTTTCTGCTGGAAGTGGCCACGCCGGAGCGCCTGCTGGTGAGCGAGCAGGTCAGCGAGGCGCAAATCCCGGCCGCCAACGGCTACCTGGGCATCCTGCCGGGCCACGCGGCCCTGCTGGCGGAGTTGGGCGCGGGCGAATTGAGCTACACGGTCGAAGGCCGCCGCCGCGCGGTGAAGATCGACGGAGGCTGGCTCGAAGTCTCCGCCGACCACGCCCGCGTGCTGGCCAACGCGGCGGAAAAAGCGGGGGAGTAGCCCCGCCTGGTGCGGCTGCTTCGGGTGCAAGAGGTCCCGGGTTCAAATCCCGGCGGCCCGGCCAAATTCCTCAAAGGCTGACAGATACCCGACCATCGGCAAGAGGCGGTGTGGAGTCCAACTGGAGTCCACAATGCACGCCGGAGGCCCGGGTTACTTGCAGTCGCTGCTCCCGGCTTCATTCACTTGTCCTCTCCCTGAAGGATCGGCTGGTAGCGTCGCTCAAGAGACACGCTCCTTCGGGTCTCAAGCGTGCGACGGACGGGAACCGCAGTCGTGAAGAATGCGGGAAGGAATCCCGCTAGAAACGCGATCGAGGATTCGCATCGCGAAACCGTTCGCGAGCCCCGTGCTGCCTTCAAAAGGGCCGATGAGATCCCGCCCGACAAAACCCCTTGCCACAGACCATCGACAGGTGGTGCAAAGCCCAGGTAGCATCCTTCCTCGGAAGCGATACGCACCGGCAAGTGTCTCGCCTCGGCGGGGCGCTCGCGCTCACTCATCGATTCGGGGTAGGCTCGCACGACGCCATTCATGAACCGGAGAGCGTTCATCGAGGTGCGCCGGTTGCGGACATGAGCGGCCACGTTGCCAGTGGCAATCTCCAGGGCGGCGGTCGTGGTCTGTGTTCCGTGCCGGACATACTCATTGGTCCAGGTTCTGCGGTTTCCTGGCGCCGAGCGGGAGCAGCGGCTGCGCACGATCCGGCGCCTGAATCCCTGGCTCTTCGTCTACGCACGGCGCCAACGCATTCTCCGGCGGGTTTAAGTACAACCCCACGATGTCCAAGAGTTTCGGCTCGAACTCCGGGTCGGGACTGAAGGTGAACGTTCGAATGCGATGTGGCTGCAACTCCGATGCGTTCAGAATCGCGTGGACCGTGCTGTGCGGCAGGCCCGGCTTTCGCGCAAACGCCCGCGCCGTCCCACGCCCTTGCGATTCCGGCTGTCGGCAGGCCACGGTCTGCGCTTTCTACCAAACCGCGGCATCGTGTTTCGGTGGCGGCCCGAGCGTGGCGCATCGCCTAGCCCGTCCAATCGGATGTTCTCGACATCCGGTCTCACATCGCCGATGACAGTGAGGGCGCCGCCGACCGCGCAGAAGAAGCGATTCGCCGTGCTGACCGGAAGACGGAACGTGCGGCGCATCCTGGAACACCGCCCGTGCTGTGCCCTCGAAGGCCCGTGAGAGGAAAATCTGGCTTGCGGCACACATATATATGAAGACTCACTCCGTCCGGCTCCTCACGCTAGCTCTCTGCTGCAGCCGCTTTCTCGCGGCTCAGCCCGTCGATGATACCCGAGCCAAGCAGGTGATCATCTTCGGCCGCCATGCTGTGCGAACTCCCGTTTTGCCCAACTCCATCCTCAACAACTTCTCCCTACAACCATACCCGGAGTTCAGTGTTTCGGGGGTTGCGGTCCTGACCCCCAACGGTCGCACGAATGAGACTCTCCTCGGCGGCTACTTCCGTCTCTGGCTCACCAAGGAGGGACTGCTGACCGGCCACGACTCGGCCGACGCCAACCTCGTCTATTTCAGGGCCAACGGGACTCCCCTGATCACTGAGACCGCCCAGGCCTTCGCCCTCGGCATGCTCCCGGCGGCCAGTGTAACCGTCAATTCCTACGCCGCACCGGCCAACGACCCACTGTTCAATCCGGTGGGCGCGGGCGTCGCGCGGCTCGATTACCGCATGGCGGTCGCGGCCGTGAACGGACGTCTTGGCGATAATCCACAGTCGTTGGCCTCCGCCTACGCCGCAGAGCTCGCCCTCACGCGCTCGATTTTGTTCAACTATCCCGTCGGCCAAACTCCCTTGCCCCCGACCCCGGCGGGTAAGATCGACGTCACCGCGAGTCCCATCGGCGTTGCGACCGGAGATACCACTTTGCCGGTCGAAATCGGAGGGCTGACCGATGTTGCTGCTGCCATCGATCCTTTCGTCATGGAGTACGCGGATGGGCTGCCGGCTGCGGACGTCGGTTGGGGCCAGTTGACCGCCGGCGGCATCAGCCAGACCTTCCGCTTGTACGACCTTCTCCTCGACCTGGAATTCCGCACGCCCTATCTGGCTAGGGTGCAGAGTTCCAATCTGGCCTCCCACGTGGTGCGCTCCATGGTTCAGGCAGCCACCGGGAATGCGCTGACCGGTGCGCTGGGAAATCCGTCGACCAAAGTGATCGTGTTGATCGCTTCGAACACCAATATCACTGGACTCGCCGGCCTGTTCCATCTCGACTGGCTTCTACCTGGTTACCAAGCCGACGTCTGTGCTCCGAGCGGCGCCCTGGTGTTCGAACTCCGCCAGTCGCAGCGCACTGGGGCGTACATCGTTCGTGCCTCTTACGTCGCTCAGACTATGGACCAGTTGCGCAATCGCACCGCCCTGACGCCCGATGCGCCGCCGGCCAGCGCCCCGGTGTTCATCCCCGGTTGCAGTGTCCGTAATGCTACCTTCGACTGCCCTCTCGGGACTTTTGTGGAGCTGGAGAAGCACGCGGTCGACCCGCAGTCCGTCGACCTAGTCAACTAGACCCTTCGCACCACCGCGCTCACGGGCTTGGAGCCGACCGGAATCATCGTGAACAGCGGCGCGGACTTGGCGCGCGTGGCGGCAATGGCCGCGATGCGGATGACCGCCATGTCTCCCGAGAGGCAGTTCAGCACCAGGGCATACTGCTGATCCGGAGTCACCGCGATGTAGCCGGGCCCCTGCCCCACCGCAACCACGGCGATGGCCCGGCGGGTCTCCACATCGACGATGGTCACCTCTCCGGATTGGGGGTTCGCCACCAACAGGTATTCGGCATCCGGACCGATGGCGTCCGCCATGGCCCCGGGGGCGCGGCCGGCCAGCGCGGTCTCGGCGACCTCGGTCCAATATGGATAAACCACCACGACCGCATCCATGCCGGCCCCGGTAATGAACAACTGGCCCTGGTCCGCGCTAAAGCAGAAGTAGTCCGGGCGGACCGCCAGAGGCAGGTGCACGACCACACGGCCACTGGGCGCCTCCAGAACGGAAAGCACCCGGTCCTCGGCATTGCCGACCAGCAACTGCCGGCCGTCCTTCCGAAACCTGACCAGTGACAATTTCTTGCCTAGGGCGACCGCGGAGCAGGTACCCCGCCCCAGGTCGACGATGGCAACCGCGCGGTTGTCGCCGAAACTGACCCCAGCCCACTCCCCATCTTCCGAAAGGTCGAAATCGAGGGGCTCAGCGGGCAGAGCGATGTGCCTGTCGGCCCTGAAACTGTCGAGGGAGAGCCGCGCCAGTTGCTTGGGCTGCGTCGAGAGCACCCAGATGGCCTGGCCATCGGGCGCCAGCCGCATCGCTACCGCCGAGCGCGCCACCTGCACCTTGCGCCGAAACGCAAGCGTGCCGGATCCGATCTCGTGGACGCTCCCGGTGGCGGGAGTCAACGCGTACACGGCCGGGCGCACAGGGTCGGCGACGAGCGCGGTAGGGCTTGCGTCCAGGTGGATGTGGCGAGCCACCGCGAAGGCGGCCAGGTCGACGGCCGCGACGGCCTTGCCCTCCTCGTTCGCGACGAAGGCATAGCCGTCGAAGCCCACACCTTTGCGGCGCCCGCAGCCGGCAAGGGCCGCGAGCGAAGCCAGAAGAATACTTCGCCGGGTGGTCAAAGCTTAGGTCCTATTCTACCCGGGCGCGGCGGACCGAACCAACTGCTACGATGGACTGAGTCGCATCATCCGAACACCCTAGTATGAAGACCCGCCTGCTGGTCCCGATGCTCTGCTATGCGGTCCTAGCGGTCTCGGCGGGGCTGACGCTTCAGGACTTCCCTGGGTGGCCACTTCGATCCGCGGTCTGGGTTCTCCTGGGCGGCCTGGCGATTAAGACCTGGATTGCTGTCGCTCGCCGGGAATAAATCCCTCCCGATTCCAAACTGAAACACTGCGTTCCGAAGTGAAACGCGCTCGGGGCCATTCTGAAACCAAGGTAGTACAGAAGCGGCGACCGGCTCTCGGTGACAACATTTTGGCGCGGGCGGAAGACGGCGGCGCGGCCCGGCAAGTATCTCAGGTGAAAACACTAGATCGACTGAGCACATTTCTAGGGCTTAGTAGGCGAAGCTCCCATTTCTGTACGGGGCACCCTGGCAGCACGCTTGCAATTGATGGCGGCATGGCTCACACCAGCCCCCACCAGATCTTGGAAGTCAGGACAGTTGCCATGCGACCCCAGAGCACGTTGAGAGATCGACTGACTTACCTGCAGAAGACCAAACGCGACCGCACCATCCTGGAGCACCTGCCGCTGGTGAAGGCGATCGCCATCCGGGTACACGAAAACCTGCCGGTGCATGTGGACCTCGACGATCTGGTGCACGCGGGAATCCTGGGCCTGTTCGACGCCGTGACGAAATACATGCCGGAGAAGAAAGTGGCCTTCTCCAGCTACGCCAAACACCGAATCAAGGGGGCGATCCTGGACAGCCTGCGCCAACTCGACTGGGCCTCGCGCGACCTGCGCCGCAGGCACAAGCAGGTTGAGGCGGTGACGCGGGAACTGTCCGCGACGCTTCAGCGGAACCCGACCGAATCCGAGATCGCCGCGAAAATGGGTGTGGAAGTAGAGCGCTGGCGGCACATGATGGCGGACCTCCAGTACGTGGGGCTGATCTCGATCTCGGCGCGCCGGCCGGACCAGGAGGACCTGCCCGCTCCCGATTACCCGGCCAAGGCGGAGACCCAGCCGGACCACATGTGCGCCCGGGAACAACTCCGCGAGCTACTGGGGAACGCCATGAAGAAACTGCCGGAGCGCTACCAGAAGGTCGTGGTGCTCTATTACACCAAGGAGATGACCATGCGCGAGATTGGCGGCATCCTGGGAATCAACGAAAGCCGCGTTTCGCAGATCCACAAGTCGGCGCTCGAGAAGATGGCCAGTGCGCTCCAATCGGCGGGCATTCACTCCAGCGGGGCATTCTAGAGGAGGTTTCGGAACAGGCTGGAACCCCCCTACCGGATTTCGATCCACCAGGGCATCAGCTTGAGCATTCCGCCCCGGATCCAGGTGCGGGCGGCGAAGCGTCTCAGAAAGGCGAGCAGCGGCGCGTCGGGGACGGCGTCGGCGGGACGGCCGAAGAGCTGGTCCCAGATGCTGCGTTGGGGCGGGTAAGCGACCAGTCTTACCTGCTCGTCGCGTGGAATCCCGGCTTTCCGCTTCAGCAACTCGACGGCGCGGTCGATGCCGCCGAGATCGTCGATCAGGCCGTTGGCTTTCGCTTGTGAGCCCAGCCAGACACGCCCCTGGGCCACTGGCTCGATCTGGGCCACGGACCGCTTGCGACCCTCGGCGACCCGGCGCACGAAGCTGGCGTAGAGCACCTCGATCTCCCGGCGGAGCTTCTGACGCGCGGCGGCGGTCAGCGGAGTATAGTCCGAATCGATCTCGGCGAACCGGCCGCGCGAGAGGATCTCCTTGCGGACCCCGAGCTTGTTATACAAGCCGCGCAGGTCCGCCTTTCCATAGAACACGCCGATGGAGCCGGTAATGCTGCCGGGGTA
The DNA here is from genome assembly GCA_049512775.1 of Bryobacteraceae bacterium. Lineage (GTDB taxonomy): Bacteria > Acidobacteriota > Terriglobia > Bryobacterales > Bryobacteraceae > Fen-330. The sequence continues at coordinate 15,019 of JBEKWU010000015.1, read as the reverse complement.
AGCGACGACAGGATCGCCTGTCATTGCGATGTCATAGCCGCCCGAGGCGGCGGCGTCGGACATCGAGACTACGAGCGGCTTCTTCTTGCTCAGCAGCGTCATCTCCCGCCAGATCTCGTCGGAGGCAAACGCGTCGCCGCCAGGCGAATCGATGCGCACGATGACACCCTGGATTCCGCGGTCGTCCCCGACGCTGCGCAGCAGGCTGGTCATCCCCGCCGGGCTGATGGAACCGCCGGCCAGGAACACGGCATCGTCGCCGCGCACGATGTCCCCTTCGGCGACCACAAACGCCACGCGCCTTCCGCTCTCCACGCCGACCGATTCGGGCGGGACTTTTAGGTAGTCGCGGTGCGAGACCTTGCGGATCGCCGGCAGCTTGAGCTGTTCCCGCAGCTCCTCAAACACCTGATCCTGGTACTGGAGCGCGTCCACCAGGCCGGCCGCGAGGGCCTGCTGGGAAACAAAGGGTCCCTGATCGATGGTGGCACGGATCTGTTCCGGGGTCCGGTTGCGAGCCGTGGCGATCGAGCCCGTGAGTTGGCCGTAGAGCTCGTCCAGAATCGAGTTCATCACCTCGCGCGTTTCGGGGCTCATCGCGCTGCGCGTGAACATGTCGGGAGCGTCCTTGTACTTCCCGGCGTGCTCCACCTCGACTTGGACCCCCAGCTTGTCGAGCGTCTCCCGGAAATAAGTGAGCTCGGCCCGGAGTCCCTTAAGGTCGAGGAGGTCCTCGGGGACCATGTAGATGCGGTCGGCCGCGGTCGCCAGGTAGTACTCGCGAGTGCCTGGAGCGCGGAGGCAGGCGTAGAGCGGCTTGCCAAACTTCTTAAACGCCAGCAAGTCCTCGCGGAGCTCCTGCAACTTGCCCCAACCGGCCTGCACCCCCTGGGGCATGAAGACCACCGCGCGAATCCGCCGGTCCGCCGCCGCCTTGCGCAACAACTCCCAGTAGTCGCGGACGGTCGCGGGCGACATCCGCTCAAAAACCGGCAGCGGGATCTCGACCGAGGGGCTCTCGGGAACGGGGCCCTCGAGTTTCAGGATCAGAACGGAGGCCGCCGGAATGCCCGGCGGGCGGGCAGCCAGGCGCAGCATCGCAAAGAAGAAGATGACCAGCGCCAGGCCCGAGAACAGGAAGCCGATCAGGATACCGAGCAGGAATTTCTTCACTACTATCCGTTATAACGCGTGTGCGCGGGAAGTGGGCCGGGACGCCGTCAGGCTCCGGCGAGGATCAGGTCCACGCGCCGGCTCACCTCGCGCAGGTAGGCCTCGTCGCCGCCGGGCAGCTCGCAGGTGGCGGTGCCGGAGTAGCCGACCTGGTCCAGGGCTCGGTAGACCTCGGGCCAGTCGATATTCCCCTCGCGCAGCGGCACCCACTCGAAGGTGGACTTCGCGATGCGGAAGTCCTTCAAGTGGAGCTTCACGATGCGCTTGCCCAGCGTCCGGATCCAGTCCTGGGGATAGCCGTATAGCAGGATGTTGCCCACGTCGAAATAGGCGCGCACCCAGGGGCTGCCGAAGTCGTCGAGGTATCGCGCGAATTCGATCGGGCTCAGCAGGAACTTGTTCCAGACGTTCTCGATGGCGATGATCACCTTCAGCTTCTCCGCCAGTGGAAGCAGCCCGCGGATGTGCTGCTGGGAACGGGTCCAGGCGTCCTGATAGCGGGTGCCCGGATTCACCACCGCCGGCACCAGCAGCACGGTGTCCGCGCCCCAGAAACTGGCATTGCGGAGGCTGGTTTCCATGCCCTCGATGCTCTTGGCCACCTCGTCGGGATCGCTCGAGGAGAGCGGGTACCTCCAGTGCGCCCGGTTCATGACCGAGTGAATGCGCAGTGGCGCAGCTTCGGCGGCTTTCTTGATTTCCTCAGCCTCCTCCTGGCTGGCGGTGGTCCCGCACTCGACCTGTTCGAACCCGGTGTCGCGCGCCAGCTTGAACCGGTCGGCGTAGCACAGTGTTTTCGGCAGCATGTCGATGTAGACCGCCTTGGCAACGGGCAGGCGGGCGGGCGCGGTCGCGCCGGTCCCCATTGCCGCCGCGGAGGCGACGAGAAAGTCACGTCGGGAGCAGTCGTAGGACATGCCACGATTCTAGCGCTAACCGCACAGCAGGCGGCCCGTGGCTGCGGGCGAGCGCTCACATGGCGAGCGAGGGGATCTTGATGATTTTCTTCTGGATGGCGTATTGAACCAGTTGAGCCTTGTTGTGGATGTCTAGCTTGCGCATGAGATTGAACTTGTGCGCTTCCACGGTCTTGACGCTCAGGTTGAGGTCGCAGGCGATCTCCTTGACCGATTCGCCCTCGGCCAGCATCTTGAGAACTTCTTTCTCGCGGGGGGTGAGCGTTGCGAACCGCGGCATGCGACTGGCAGACTTGATGCGGGAGCGGAAATCGTCCACCAGTTGAGCCAGCATTCGCGGGCTAAGGTAACTGCCGCCGCGCTGCACGTCGCGAATGGCGCCGAGCAGTTGAAGCGCGGGGCTGTCTTTGAGCACGTACCCGCTGCCACCGACCTCCATTCCCTCCACCAGGTAGTCCTCATCGTCGTACATGGTGAGAAAGAGCACCTTGCACTCGGGGCGGTTCTTCTTGATCTGTCGTGTGGCCTCGAAGCTGCTGAACCCGGGCATGCCGATGTCCATGAGCACCACGTCGGGGCGCAGCTCCGAGGACTTCTCGATGGCATCGCCTCCATTGGCGACCTCGGCCACGACCTCCATGTCCGCCTCGGTGCTCAGCAGGTTCCTGACCCCCTGGCGAAAGAGCGTATGATCGTCTGCCAACAGGATACGAATCTTGGCCATAGTCAACCCACATCCTTCTTCTGCTCAGCGCCCTTCCCGGCTCAGCCGGCGCGCCGGAAGACTGCCTGGGAATCCGGCTTCTCCACCAACGGCAGTTCGATGGAAACGCTGGAGCCGAGCCCCGGCCGGCTGTCGACCTGGAACCGGCCGCCGACCAGGGCTACGCGTTCCCGCATTCCCGCCAGCCCGAAAGATTCCCGCCTGGCGAGTGCTTCCTCGACGTGGAAGCCGACGCCATCGTCTTCCACGCACAGTCTCAGGATTCCATCGGCGGCAGTGAGGGAAATGATTACATTGGAAGCCGAGGAATGGCGCGCAATGTTGCTACAGCACTCCTGCACCAGCCGGTAGACGACCAGCTCGGTTCTCTTGGGCAGCGGTCCCAGCCGCGGCAGGTGGAGCTGCACCTGGATGCCGTATAGGGCCCGGAAGCGGTTCACCAACTGGCGCACGGCGGCGCCCAAGCCCAGTTGCTCGAGCACCGCCGGGCTGAGGTCGGAAATGAGCCGCCGGATCTCCAGAACGGTCCGGCCGATCAGTTCCCGCGCCTCGGCCAGCCCGTTGCGAAGCGCCGGGGAGGCATCCGGCACCGAGCGCTCGATCATGTCCAACTGGAGTGGCAGGCAGAGCAGCAACTGGCCGGCCTCGTCGTGCAGCTCCCGGCTGATACGCCGGCGTTCCCGCTCCTCGACCTCGACCATGTGGGACGCCAGTTGCCGCACCTCCTCCTCGCGAGCCGCCAGATCCTCGGCCAGCCGCAGCTTTTCCGAAGCCAGCAAGCAGCGCTCGGCCGCTCCGGTCAACAATTGCAATTCCCTGGGCAGCCAGGTGTAGGTCTTGCGAAAACCGAACTGCATGGCGCCGACCACGCCGGCCCCGGAGATCAGGGGGATGGACCAGCACGAGGGATAGAGTCCGCGCCAGGCAGAGTCGAGCAGCAGGCGTTCGGAGGCGCTGCCGCCACGGACATGGCGCGGCGAGGCCAGCTTCCCCAACACGGCCACCGCGTCCGCGTCCGGGCAAAGCGGCACGACACCCGGCACGGCCAGCGCCAGCCAGGACTGCTTCTCCCGGTCGAACAGGAACAAACGCCCGGCGTCGGCCTGGCAGAAACGGGCCAGCGTCGCCAGCGAGCGTTCCAGCAACTGCCGCTGCCCGCCGCACTCCAGCTCCGCCTGGAACAGCTCGTAGAAGGCCTCGGTCTCGGCCTCGCGCACCTGGTAGAACGCGTTGTTCAACGTGAGCACGATGCAGAAATTCAACTGCCCGGAGACCCACTTGAGGTTGGCGGCCTCCTCCGGGTCGAGGTTGCGGAATAGCTGGGCCACCAGCCGGTCGTAGCACTGCAAGGCGTCCACCACGGCGCCCCGGCGGAGGTCGAGCTTGGCCAGCCTGCGCCCGTTGTACTCGACGTGCTCCAAGAAATGCGCCAGCGGCCTGCGGCCGGCCAGCAAGCCCGCGGCCGCGCCCAGGGTGATCCTTACCAGGGTCTCGCGCTGCATGGGGTTAATCCCCAGCTTCCGCATTTCCGCGATGAAGCTGCGCTCCAACTTGCGGGCATGCGGTTTCAGTTTGCGCGCCAGCCCCCGGATCTGGACCCGGAGCTGGCTGCTCAACAAGTCCGCCGCGTCGGCCAGAGCAAGCGATTTGTGCAGGGACGCCACGGCACGCTTATCGGGCGTTTCGGCGGCAAGCTTTAGGGGGAAGCCTGTAGAAGCAGCCGGCGGCGGGGGCCGAATCTCACTTCGGATTCGCCGGGCTGGCGGGCTTGACGGCCGGTTTGGCGGCGGCAGGCCTGGCCGCCGGCGCCAGGATGCGATCCAACTCCGCGAACAGGCCCTGGCCACGGAAAATCTCTTCCGTATCCGCTCCAAAGACGTAGTCCCGGAGGATGAACCCATCCGGGCCGACGATGTACAGGTGCGGCAGGCTGACACCCGGATTCAACGGATTGGGCTGGACGTAAGAGTAGACCACCTGCCCGCAGTCGAACAGGATGGGGTAAGTGACCCCGTTCTCGGCAATGAACTTCCCCACGGTGATGGGGTCATCGGGGGCCGGTGCGATGGACAGCACGGCCACCCTGTTCCCGTAACGGACCGCGGCCTGCTGAAGGATGCGCGCGAACGGCCCGCAGTGCGCGCAGTCGGTCTTCATGATGTCGATGAGTACGATCTTGCCGCGATAGTCGGCGAGGTCCTCCTGGCGGTCGCCCGAGCTGGGCAGCGAAAAGCCGGGGGCCCGCCGCTTCACCTGGCCCGGGAGCAGAGCCGCACACAGGACCACTCCAGTAGCAATGGAAAACAGTCGCATAGGATCTATTGTAGTGTGCGGAGCGCGTTGAGTTGCCGCGATGGCTGTGTTGTACTGGGTCACATGAGCAGGTCGTCCTTATTGGTTCTGGTTCTGAGTCTGCCGCTGGCCGCGCAGGTCAAGATCACGCGGTCGAGCGACCGCATCTCGGTCGAGATCGACGGCCGACCGTTCACGGCGTTGTTCGTGAGCGCCGACGCGAACAAGCCGTATCTGCACCCTCTGCGCTCGGCTTCCGGCAAGATCGTCACCCGCAACTTCCCGATGGAGCTGGTGGAAGGCGAGCGCCGCGACCATCCGCATCACCGCGGGTTGTGGTTTACGCATGGCGACGTGAACGGGGTCGACTACTGGACCAACGAGAACAGCCAGAAGCGGCCGATTACGGGCCGGATCGTGCTCAAGAAGGTCGGCGATCTGAAGGATGGGAAGAAGTCCGGATGGATCGCGGCGATTTTCGACTGGCTGGACCCGGCGGGCAACCCGATCCTGACCGAGACCCGGAGGATGGTGTTCTACGCGGAGCCGAACCTGCGCACCATCGACCTGGACATTATCCTGGCCCCGGTCGGCTCGAAGGTGACTTTCGGGGACACCAAGGAGGGCACCTTGGGCATCCGTCTGGCGCCATCGCTGGAGGAAGATCCGAAGGGTGCTCCCGCCGCTCCGAAGCGAACCGGGCATATGGTGAACGCGGAGGGCGCCCAGGGCGAGAAGGAGGTCTGGGGGAAGCGGTCGCCCTGGGTGGATTACTCCGGGGAAGTGGACGGAGAGAAGCTCGGGATCGCGGTCCTGGACCACCCAGCGAATCCGGGGCATCCCACCTACTGGCATGTACGCGGCTACGGCCTGTTTGCCGCCAACCCCTTCGGGGCCCGCGAGTTCGAGCGTGACAAAACCAAGGACGGCAGCATCACGGTCGAGCCCGGCCAGACGCTGCGCTTCCGCTACCGGGTGATCATCCACCCCGGCGACGCGCGGAGCGCGGGGATTGCGGGGTTGTGGGAGAAGTACGCCAAGGCGAAGTAGGGCAGGCGAAACCGCCTGCCCCACCGCGTTACGGCTGGGCCGGGACTTCGGGCATCTCGAGAACGCCGCGCGTGCCATAGATGGCCTGGAGCTGCCGCGCCAGGGGTTGAATCAGTTCCAGCGCGCGAACCAGGCTGCGCTCGCTGGAGTCGGGCGTCTGGCCGGACAACTGTTCCATGAAGGCCTCGAAAGCGGTCCGCTTCTTCGGGAACACCTCGATGCGGACATCCTCGGCGTCGGGGATGCGAGCGGCTTTCTTGGCGAGGGCCAGTGCGGCGGGGAACCCGCCGAGCTCGTCGACCAGGCCCAGACTCTTGGCATCCTCGCCACTCCAGATGCGTCCCTTGGCGATCTCGAGCACGCGCTCTTTGGGAAGGCGCCGGCCGTCGGCCACCTTGCTGGTGAAGTCGGCGTAGACGCGGTCGAGCCAGGTCTGGAAGCGGGCCCACTCCGCCGGGGTGTAGTCCGAAGTGGAGGCCCACATGGTGGCGTTCTTGCCGGCGTGCACCTCGTCGAAGGAGATGCCCAGCTTCTGCCAGAAGCCGCTGGTCAGCAGCTTGCCGCCCAGCACGCCGATCGAGCCGGTGATGGTGGCGGGCTGCGCGACGATCTTGTCGGCGGCCATGGCGATGAAGTACCCGCCCGAGCCGGCGACGTCGCCCATCGAGGCGATCACCGGCTTGCCGGCCCTGCGGGCCCGCACGGTCTCCTGCCAGACGGCGTCGGAAGCGACGTAGGAACCGCCCGGGCTGTCGATGCGAAACAGGATGGCCTTGACGCTTGGGCTTTCGACGGCGGCGCGGAAGGCCGCCGACACGGTGTCGGAGCCCATCGAGACGCCCCCGAAGACGGGGTCGAATCCGCTCTTGCCGCGCTGCACCCCCCCGACGCCGTAGATGAGCGCGATGGTCTTGCCGGATTGGTGGGGCCGGCCGGCGCGCTCCAGGTACTTGCCGAGGTAGAGAAGCTGGGCGCCCGGTCCGGCCTTCTGCTTGACCTTGGCGTAGACCTCATCGCGGTAGGCCAGGCCGTCCACCAGTTTTGCGTCCAAGGCCTCCTGGCCCAGGAACGGACCGCGGTCGACGAGCGCGCGGACCTGGTCCTGGGGAATCCGGCGGCCGTCGGCGATGCCGCGCAGGATCTGCGAGAACCAGGAATTCATGACCTTCTCGGTGGCCTCGCGGTGCGCCGGGGTGTACTTCTTCTCGGTGAACACGTTCATCGCGTTCTTGTACTCGTAGCGATGATCCATGCGCGGCCTCACCCCGAGCTTGTCCAGGCCTCCCCGCAGGAACGGGCTTTCCATGAGGATGCCCGTCAGCCCGACGTCGCCGGAAGGCTGGAGCCAGATCTGGTCGAAGGCGGTGGCCAGATAGTAGGAGCCGCCCCCCGGGCCGAATTCGCCGAAGGTCTCGGAAAAGGCGATGGCGAACTTCTTGCGCGCGCGGAAGCTGCGCACGGCGTCGCGGATCTCCTGCACCTGGCCCAGGCCCATCGGGGCGGCGCCGAGGCGCGCCACCAAGCCCACTACGCGGCTGTCCTTGGAGGCGCGCTCCAGAGCGTCGACGATGTCGCGCACGACCGGCGTGGAGGACAGCAAGGCCTTGGCGATCGGGTCGTCGGGGACGTCTTCGGACAGGCCGGTTTCCAGGTTGACTTCCAGGATGGTCTTCGAGGGCACCCGGCCCACCGGAGACCGCAGCGCCAAGGCGCCCACCAGGATGAAGAGGAAGAACAGGAGCGCCAGGCCGCCAATGGAGGCCAGGCACCCAACCATGAATCTGCGCATTCGCGTCACCTCAGACTATAATTTAGGCGATTGGCTCTGGCGGTGTCATCCTCGGATACGGGCAAACGGCTCGACGTGTTCCTCCAGGAACGTCTCGCGGAGTACAGCCGGTCGCGGTTGCAGCAGTGGATCAAGGCGGGCCGGGTGCGGGTCAACGGGGCCGCCGAGCGGCCGTCCTACCGGTTGCGGGGCGGGGAAGCGGTCGAGGTGGAACCCGCGGAGCTGCCGCCGCTGCGCGCGGTCCCGGAAGAAATCCCGCTTCGGATTCTATACCAGGACCAGGACGTGATCGCGGTGGACAAACCCGCGGGCATGGTGGTGCACGCCGGCGCCGGTGTGCGCACTGGCACGCTGGTCAACGCGCTGCTGCACCATTTCGGATCGCTCTCGCAACTGGGGGGCGAGCTGCGGCCCGGCATCGTGCACCGCCTGGACCGCTACACCAGCGGGGTGCTGCTGGTGGCGCGCTCGGACGCCGCGCACCGCAAACTGGCCCAGCAGTTCGCCGCCCGGAGGGTCGAGAAGGTCTACCTGGCGCTGGTGCACGGGAACGTGAAGGGGGAGCAGGGGCGGATCGAAAAGCCCATCTCCCGCGACCCGGTGAGGCGCGTGCGAATGACCGCGCGCCGGGCCGAGGGCCGGGCGGCCATCACCGAATACCGGGTGCTGCGGCGCCTGGGCGGGTTCACATTGCTGGAGGTCGGCATCAAGACGGGCCGCACGCACCAGATCCGCGCGCACCTGGCAAGCCTCGGGCACCCGGTGGCCGGGGATCGGCTCTACGGCGCTCCGGCGAAGGTCGCGGGCCGGCCGCCGCTGGAGCGGTTCTTTCTGCACGCGCACCGGATCCGCTTCGAGCAGCCCTCCACCGGGGTCCCAGTTACGGTAGAATCCCCATTACCGGCGGAACTTGAGGCGTGGGTGGGGAGTCTAATAGCGCTGGAGGCTCCGCCTGGGGAACTCCTATAATCTGAGGAGGGTGAATATGAATCCTCTGCTGGTCGCAGTCCTGGTTGCAGGAGTGTTCGGTTCCGCGTTCCAGGCACAACCGCCGGCGCAGAAACCGGTTCGCGCCAAAACGATCCGGGAGGACGACGAGAAGACCCGCATCCTCGTAGACGTCACCCGGGTCAACATCCTGCTGGCCGTCACCGACAAGAAGGGCCGGTTCATCACCGACCTGGTCAAGAACGATTTTGAGGTGAGCGAGAACAAACGCCAGCAAGACATCATGGAGTTCACCGCGGAGACCGACCTGCCGCTGCGGCTGGCGATCCTGGTGGACTCGAGCAACAGCGTCCGGGACCGCTTCCGGTTTATTCAGGAGGCGGCCATCGAGTTCATCGACAGCGTGATGCGGCCGCGGCAGGACCGGGCGCTGGTGGTGAGCTTCGACACCTCCGCCGCGCTGGTTTCCGACCTCGACGACAACCCCGAGAAGCTGGCCAACATGATCCGGGAGCTGCGGCCCGGGGGCGGCACCGCGCTTTACGACGCGATCTACTACGCCTGCCGGAGCAAGCTGGCGATGGAGCAGCCGAGGCACAAGTTCCGCCGCGCGATGGTCATCCTGAGCGACGGCGAGGACAACCAAAGTGATTCCACCCGCGACCAGGCGCTGGAGATGGCCCAGAAGGCCGACGTGGTGATTTACACGATTTCCACCAACTACACCAGGATCGAGACCGACGGCGACAAGGTGCTGAGATACCTGGCGGCAGAGACCGGGGGGCAGGCCTTCTTCCCGTTCAAAGTCGAGGACCTCTCGCAGTCGTTCGAGAACATCGCCAACGAGCTGCGGCACCAGTACAACATCTTCTACCGGCCGGAGCCGCTGAAGACCGACGGGAGCTACCAGACGGTCAGCGTGAAAATCAAGGGGCGCAAGGACGTGGTGGTGCGGGCGCGCAAGGGCTACTACGCGCCCAAGTTCTGAGCGACCGGGTCATTCCGGGTGGGCCGCGCAGCGTCTGGCAACACTTACTCGAGCGAATCGAGCGGCGCCAGGTCTCGCTTCAGGAATTGGAGTTGCTTCGGGAATGGGTGACGCCGAGCCGGGGGGCCTGCCTATCTTCCCGAGGCTGCCGCTGATAGCTGACGGCTTTCCTGTATAATCGTTCTTCACCGGAGGCTGCCAACATGGACGAAAAGGAACGTGCGCGCGCGCTGGGGCTGGCGCTGGGCCAGATCGAGAAGCAGTTCGGCAAAGGCTCGATCATGCGGCTGGGATCGAAAGAGGCCCTGGTGCCGGTAGCGGTGATCTCCAGCGGGTCGATTTCGGTGGATTACGCGCTGGGGGTGGGCGGGTTCCCGCGTGGCCGGATCATCGAGATTTTCGGCCCGGAATCCTCCGGCAAGACGACGCTGGCGCTGCACGTGCTGGCGAACGCGCAGCGGACGGGGGGGATGGCGGCGTTCATCGACGTCGAGCACGCGCTGGACCCGATTTACGCGGGCAAGCTCGGGGTGGACGTGGACAACCTGCTGGTCTCCCAGCCGGACTACGCCGAGCAGGCGCTGGAGATCGCCAGCGCGCTCATCAGCTCCGGCTCGATTGACGCGCTGGTGATCGACTCGGTGGCGGCGCTGGTGCCGAAATCCGAGCTGGACGGCGAGATGGGCGAGGCCTCCGTGGGCTTACAGGCGCGGCTGATGTCGCAGGCGCTGCGCAAGCTGACGGGCATCGTTTCCAAGTCCAACACATGCCTGATCTTCATCAACCAGATTCGGGAGAAGATCGGGGTGATGTTCGGCAACCCCGAGACCACTTCGGGCGGCCGCGCGCTGAAGTTCTATGCCACCATCCGCGCGGATATCCGCCGCATTGCGGCCATCAAGGAAGGCGAGGCGGTCACCGGCAACCGCACCAAGGTCAAGATCGTGAAGAACAAGGTGGCGGCGCCGTTCCGCGAGGCCGAGTTCGACATCATGTACGGGCACGGGATCTCGCGGGAAGGCGACCTGATCGACCTCGGGGCGGCGCAAAACCTGGTGGAGAAGAGCGGCTCCTGGTACAGCTACAAGGGCGACCGCATCGGCCAGGGGCGCGAGAATGCCCGCCAGTTCCTGAAGGACAACCCGGACGTGGCGCAGAAGCTCGACGCCGAGCTGAGGCAGGCGCTCGGGATGGTCCGGCCTGCCGCCAACGCCAGCCCGGCCGCCGAGGCCTCGCCGAAGCCCGCGGCGGCCCCGGCGAGAGCACGATAGCGGCTCGTAGCTTGTCGCCCGGGACCGAAGGAATCGATCCGCTTGCGCGACTTTCCTTGGTGAAAGGTCAATCGGATTGAAGCTTCTCGGCGTGGATCACAAACCCGAAGCAGAGCAGGACTTGGTCCGCCATCTTCGCCGGGGGGATCCGGAATCCTGGCGGCGCTTGTGCGTGGACTACGGAGCTCCCCTGTTCCGGTACTGCTACTGCTGGACGGGCGGCAGCCGGGAAGCGGCCGAGGAAGTCCGGCAGGAAACCCTGATCGCGGCCACCGCGGCCATCTCCCGCTACCGTGGTGAAGTCCCGCTGTTTGCCTGGCTTTGCGGGATTGCCCGGCACAAGGCCGCGGACCATCTGCGCCGGCAGCCGGAGCTGCACGCGCAACTCGATTTCCCCGACCTCGAGAAGGGCACACTGGCTTCGGCCGCCGGGTCGCCCGAGGCGGCCGTGATGCGGTTGGAAACGCGGGCTGCGATCCTCGAGACGCTCTGGGACCTGCCGGCGGATTACCGGACGGCCCTGGTGTGGCGCTACGTGGACGGCGAGGGCGTTGACGCGATCGCCAAGAAGCTGGGGCGCACCTACAAGGGCGCCGAGTCCCTTCTCTCGAGGGCCCGAGCGGCTTTTGCCAGGAAGTTTCGAAAGGTGGATCGAAGTGTGGAGAAACCGATCGCAGCAAGATGAACGGGAGATCGAGCGGCTCCTCAAGGCGGCGCAGGAGACCCCGGTGGAACCGATGAGCGAAACCAGGATCGGGGAGGTGCTCCGGCACGTAGTGGTGAGGCAGCAGGAGTGCGCACCATTTCCCGCCGGTCCCTTCGTGTTCATGGCGGTCTGCCTGCTGGTGGTGGGTGCCAGCCTGCTGCTGGCTGCCGGCGGCCTGCCCGCCGCCCGCGCGGTAGTCGTGCTCCTGCTGGTCTCGAACGTCGGCCTCAGTCCGTTGACCGCAATCGCAATTGCATGGACACGGAGGCGCCAATATGAAGGATAAGACACGGCTGTTCCTAAGGACCGCGATGGCCGCTCTTGCGGTCGCCGCTGTCGCGTTGGTGGCAACGGACTTCCAGCGCCGCGGAGTGTTGGAGGAAAGCGGGGAGACCCGCGCGTCGGTGGAGGCGAGCCTGGCTCGCGCGCTACCGAACACGGTGGATTCGGCGCGCGATCCCCGTCTGCTGGCGGCGGCGGAAAAACTGGCGCGCGCGCACTACGTGAGCCGGCTCTGGGTGGTCGACCCCGAAGGAGCGATCGTTCTCCAGCGAAACGGGCCGGGGAAAGAGGGCGACCGCGTGCAGGACCTGGCGGAAGTCAGTCTCGGACCGTTGCTGCGCGGAGTGCGCGACACGAGGCAGGCCGATCTCTATAGGTTGCAGTTGCAGGCCGGCGCCGCCATCCTGCGCGACGCGGATCACAACGACGTTTTCCGGCCGCTGGTTTGGACCGTCTTCAAGCCCAGCGATGGCAGGGCGGCCGCGTTGGTGGTTCTGTGCTACGACGTGAGCCCGAGGATTTCGTCGCCTGGCTGGAGGTTCAAAGCCACTCTGGCGACTGCGCTGGTGGGGCTTGTCATTTACTGGTTGGGGCTGGCGGCGTGGGTGTTCCTCGATGCCCGAGCCCGTGGCGAGCATGCGGTCCTGTGGGGGCTATTGACGATTGTGACGAACCTGGTCGGCGCCATCGCCTACGCGCTAGCGGTCCGGGCCAGCCCCGGGCGCGGCAAGCCGGCAGCCACAAGCTGAATTTTCCGGAGAATCTCCGGTCGTGCGGTCCACGAAGATTGCATGGACGAACGGGAGCGCCAGCGCGCGATTGATCTCACTCTTGCCAATCTGGAGAAGCAGTTTGGCCGGGGCTCGATTCTCCGCCTCGGCTCCAGGAACGTGATTCCGGTCACGGTGATCTCGAGCGGATCGATTTCCGTGGATGCGGCGCTCGGGGTGGGAGGTTTCCCCCGCGGACGGGTGGTGGAGATCTTCGGACCGGAATCCTCGGGCAAGACCACGCTGGCGCTCCAGGTGGTGGCGGAGGCGCAGAAGGCCGGCGGGGCGGCTGCGTTCATCGATGCCGAGCACGCGCTGGATCCGGTCTATGCGCGCAAGCTGGGAGTGGACACGGACAACCTGCTGGTGTCGCAACCGGACTACGGGGAGCAGGCCCTGGAGATCACCGGCGCGCTGGTGGCCTCGGGGGCCATCGACGTCGTAGTGATCGACTCGGTGGCGGCGCTGGTGCCCAAGGCCGAACTCGAGGGGGAGATGGGCGACAGCCACATGGGCCTTCAGGCGCGGCTGATGTCGCAGGCGCTGCGCAAGCTGGCCGGTACGGTCTCCCGGACCAACACCTGCCTGATCTTCATCAACCAGCTCCGCGAGAAGATCGGGGTCATGTTCGGCAATCCGGAGACTACCACTGGCGGGCGCGCGCTGAAGTTCTACGCTTCGATTCGCGCGGACGTCCGGCGCATCGGTTCCATCAAGGAAGGCGACGCGGTGGTGGGCAGCCGCACCAAGGTGCGGATCGTGAAGAACAAGGTGGCGGCGCCGTTCCGCGAGGCGGAGTTCGATCTGATCCACGGCGAGGGCATCTCGCGGGAGGGCGACCTGCTGGACCTGGGCGCGTCCAATGGGGTGGTGGAGAAGAGCGGGTCGTGGTTCAGCTACCGGGGCGAGCGCATCGGGCAGGGGCGCGAGGCGGCCCGGCAGTTCCTGAAAGAGCACATCGAGACGCGCGAGCGGCTGGATGCGGAACTGCGCAAGCTTCTGGGACTTCCCACGGCGGAGGCCTCCGCCGAGAGCCCGGCGCCGCGGAAGGCCGCCGCCGCGGCGCGCTGAGCGGCCGACCCCCCGTTTTCCGGCATTGCGGCGGCAGGCGACGCAGCGAAACGCCCGAAAACTGGGCTTTCCACGCACATTTCTCTTTACATCGGGCGTCCGATTCCTTATGATCGACTTGACCCGTTCGCGAGCGGAGCGCGGAACAGCAACGTTTCCGGGGTCCGCAAGCGGAGGGTCCGGTTCGAGACAGTTCAATTCGGGAGGATTCTGAAGTGAAGGCTATGGCCGAAGTCAAACGCATGACGCAAACGCAACTGGTGAAAGAGCTCGCCGGCAGCCTGGGCGTGAACAACAAGGCCGCCAAGCAGTTCGTGGAGTGCTACGCGGCGATCGCCGTCCGCGAGACCAAGAAGAACGGGATGTTCGTCATCCCGGGCATCGGGCGGCTGGTTCGGGTCGAGCGCAAGGCTCGCATCGGGCGGAATCCGAAGACCGGGGAGGCCATGAAGATTCCGGCGAAGAAAGTGGTGAAGTTCCGGGTAGCGAAAGTCGTCAAGGACGCCATCGTTCCGCCGAAGAAAGCGAAGTAGGATCGGCGTGTGTCCGAAGCCCGCATCCCCAAGAATGAAGAACCCCGCGAGCTCGCTCGCGGGGTTCTCGATTTTGATGCCGAGTTGATCTGCTCCAGTTGCGAGCAGCCTCAGGAAGCCTTCATGCCTGCTTCTTCTCTTCGGTCTTCTCCTCGCCCTTCAAAGCGGTCTTGAAGTTGCGGATACCTTCGCCCAAGCCCTTCGCCAATTCAGGGATCTTCTTTCCGCCGAACAGCAGAACAGCGACGCCCAAAATGACAAGAAGCTCCGGCAAGCCAATGGACCTTGGCATGGCGACCTCCTTTGATGCCTCCATTGTAGCAGACGGGGAAAGCGGCTTGTGGGCTTTGTCGGCTTGTGGCTTGTGGCTTGTGGCTTGTGACCTGGTCCGGTCCGGTGACATCATTGACAGATTAGTCCAGTGACATCCTTTACACTTTTTGGGATCCGAGACACTCGGCAAAGGGGGGTACCCGATGCCGTGGCAGGAGCGAAGTGCCTTGGA
>JBEKWU010000014.1:0-76968 GCA_049512775.1 Bryobacteraceae bacterium | reverse complement strand
CCCTGCCACTCGATGTAGCCGTGGAACAGCGAGTTCATCACCGCCGTGCCGCGCGTGTCGGTGAGGATCTCGCTGCGCAGCCCGATCAGCCCGCGGGACGGCACTTTGAACTCCATCCGCACGCGCCCCGAGCCATGGTTGACCATTTTGGCGAGCTTGCCCTTGCGCCGGCCCATCTTGTCCATCACCACGCCGACGAAGGCGTCGGGGCAGTCCAGGGTGAGCACTTCGAGCGGTTCGTGCAGCGCTCCATCGATGCTGCGCGTCAGGATCTCCGGCTTGCCCACCATCAGCTCGTAGCCTTCCCGCCGCATCATCTCGATCAGGATCGCCAGTTGCAGCTCGCCGCGGCCCATCACCTTGAATGCATCCGGCCCGCCGGCCTCTTCGACGCGGATCGAAACGTTGGTGAGCAGTTCCTTGTCCAGCCGATCGCGCAGGTGGCGCGAGGTGACGTAGGCGCCGTCGCGGCCGGAGAAGGGCGAGGTGTTCACTGTGAACGTCATGGCGATGGTGGGCTCGTCGATGGGCACGTGCTCGAGCGGCGCCGGCGTGTCCGGGTGGGTGAGGGTTTCGCCGATTGTGATGCCCTCCACTCCAGCGATGGCCAGGATGTCGCCCGGCCGGCCGATGCTCTCCTCGACGCGCTTCAGGCCCTCGAACGAATACAGCTTGGTGATGCGCGTGCGCTGGAGAGTGCCGTCGAGCTTCGCGATTCCCACTTCGTCGCCCAGCCGCAGCGTGCCTTCGAATACGCGCCCGATGGCCAGCCGGCCCAGGTAGTCGCTGTAGTCGAGGTTGGCCACCAGCAGTTGCAGCACGCCCTCCGGGTCGCCCGCCGGAGCGGGGATGCGCGCGAGGATGGTTTCGAACAGCGGGCGCAGATCTTCGGAAGGGTCCTCGAGGGACAGCTTGGCCACGCCCGCCTTGGCGTTCGCATAGATCACCGGGAAGTCGAGTTGGTCCTCGGTGGCGTCAAGGTCGATGAACAGGTCGTAGACCTCGTTGAGCACCTCCTGGATGCGCGCGTCCGGGCGGTCGATCTTGTTGATAATCAGGATGGGCGGGAGCTGCGCTTCCAGCGCCTTGGTGAGCACGTAGCGGGTCTGGGGCAGCGGGCCCTCGCTGGCATCCACCAGCAGCATCACGCCGTCTACCAGTTTGAGGGAGCGCTCCACCTCGCCGCCGAAATCGCTGTGCCCCGGCGTATCCACGATGTTGATCTTGACGCCGCGATAGCGCACCCCGGTGTTCTTGGCGAGGATGGTGATGCCGCGCTCGCGCTCGATGGCGTTCGAGTCCATCACGCACTCGATGAGAGCCGCGGCCTCGTTCTCGCGGAAGATGCCGCTCTGGTGAAGCATCGCGTCCACCAGCGTAGTCTTGCCGTGATCGACGTGCGCGATGATAGCGATGTCGCGAGTGGCGCCCGCCTGGGAATCCATTCTCCTATGGTTGCACGAGTAGCGCCGGCGGATCCGCATCCGCCTCGAACCGGACCACCACTCCCAGCTCGCGGCTGTCCTCAGCGGACGGAGGGACGGCCTTGTCAAGCGTAAACTCAACCAGCGCGCGGGCGCCGGTGAGCGCGCCTGCCGGAACATTCGCCGAGTAGACCTGTTCCTCGGCGAAAGTGTAGGTCCGAGGAGACAGCGGCACGCCATTCACCTCCGCCGAAAGCGTAATGGGTCCCAGCTTGTCGAGCCTGTCGGGTGGAATGTAGAACCGCAATCGGAGTCTCGCGGTCTGCGCCGGCGCGGGTGCCTCCAGCCGGACGGAAAAGCGGCGCTCGGTCCAGCGGTAGCAATCGTGCTCCAGCCTGTGCCATCCGCTCAGCAGC
Organism: Bryobacteraceae bacterium; assembly: GCA_049512775.1. GTDB lineage: Bacteria > Acidobacteriota > Terriglobia > Bryobacterales > Bryobacteraceae > Fen-330. The sequence continues at coordinate 75,128 of JBEKWU010000014.1, read as the reverse complement.
TCCATGCGGCCGCAACCGCCGGCCGTGCTCCGGAGCAGGCAGAATGCGCGTTCGTCCCGGTCGCTCCTCACCGGGTCGGAGTCTTTCGCGCAACCGACGCTCCGGAACTCCGCCATCTGCCATCCCGACCGCTGGATCAGGCGCCGCAATCCCTGTTCGGAGAAAATCCAGTAGTTTGACTTGTCGTTGTTGGTCTCGCCCGGGCTCAATAGGTAAGCCAGCGGGTCGTCCTTGATTCGAGCTCTCGATCCCGGCGTGACCTGCGCGATTCGCGTGCTCAGCAGGCAATAGCGCACCCGGCTCGCCAGGATCTCCATTGCCTGAAACGGATTCTTGAGATGGTAGAGGACCCCGAAGAAAAGGGCCAGGCCGAAGCCGTGGTTGGGCAGCGTGAACTGGGAATCGAGGTCCACCTGGTGCACGTGGATGCGGGAATCGAGCGCCTCCCGAAGCCGCGCCACGCCCCGCATCTGGTTGTAGTTCCAGTCCGGAAGATCGACGGCATGCACCTCGCATCCCAGCGATTCGAAGAAAAACGACAGGTCCCCGTCCTGACAGCCCAGATCCAGGATCGGCAGATCGTCCGCCAGCTCGAGCAGGAATCGATGCCTGCCCGTCAGTAGCCGGTCCAAATGGTCGAACGCGGAGAGCGTCTCGTACGGGTACCATTCGAACTCCCCGGTTCCAATCCGTGCCTTGGCCTCCAGGAGGCGCTTACGGAACTGCGCTGCCCGTTTCCTGAGCTCGGTGACATCGCCGTCCTGTCGATGGAACAATCGCATAGACCATTCTAAGGGTAGGATAGGGCTCCAGCCCTGTCCACCGCAGGACAAGGTGGGAGCCTTATCCTACTCCGTCCGCCGCGCGACGATCACCGTGATGTCGTCGGTGGCGGCCGCCTGCTCGAGTTCCCTGGCCATCACTCCGATTCGCGCTCAAACCGGTAGCCAATGTCCCGCACCGTCTGGATATAGATCGGATTGTGCGGGTCGGGCTCGATCTTGGCGCGCAACGTGGTGACGCAGCGGTCCACGCTGCGCCCGGTCACGATGATCGAGCTTCCCCAGACCGCGTTCAGGATCTCGTCGCGGGTCAGCGCGCGGCCCTGCCGCATCACGAAATGCGCCAGCAGCCGGAACTCCTTGGCGGTCAAGGGGACCTCGCGGCCCCCCCGAAACAGCTTGTGCGCCCCCAGGTCCATCTCGAACTCGTCGAACCGGAACACCTCGTCCTGCTTGGGCTGGGTGCGGCGAACCAGCGCGTTGGCCCGGGCCAGCAACTCGCGAATGCGGAAGGGTTTCACCACGTAATCGTCGGCCCCCAGGTTGAGACCCAGAATGACATCCTCCTCCTGCCCCTTCGCGGTCAGCATCAGGATGGGGACCTCGGAACCCTGCTCGCGAACCGCGCGGCAGATCTCGTAGCCGTTCACCTTGGGCAGCATGATGTCCAGCACGATCAGGTCCGGCGCGCTCTCGAGCGCCATTTCCAGCCCTCTCTCGCCGTCCACCGCGGTCTCGACAAGGTATCCCTTCGAGGAGAAGTTATCCTTGAGTCCTCGCAGCAGCGCCGGATCGTCTTCGATGATCAGAACGCGGTGTTTCATCTTCCGTCCACGGGGATCTCGACCTTGAATGTACTCCCACTTCCCGGTTTGCTCTTGACGCTGATCGAGCCGCCGTGCGCTTTTACTATGAACTCGACGATCGAGAGACCGAGGCCGCAGCCTCCCGTGGTTCGCGACAACCGCTGGTCGGCCTGGTAGAACTTCCGGAAGATTTTCTTGGACTCCCGCGGGGAGAGGCCGATCCCATGGTCCTCCACCTCGAAACACAGGTGCCTGTTCTCGGTGTAGGCCCGCACGGCGATCCGCTTCGCGCCGGGCGAATACTTGTAGGCGTTGTCGAGCAGATTCAACAGCACCGTGATCAGCGCCCCGGCATCGGCTCGCAGGCGGGGAAGCCCGGCATCCACCTTCACGTCCAGGCGGCAGCCAGGTGCGTGGAACCGCTCGCCGGCCGCCTCCACCGCCCCGGCCACGATTTCGGCGGCGTCCGTTTCGGCCAACGCCAGCGAATACCTGTCCCGCTCCATGCGGGAGAACGTCAGGAAGTTCTCGATCAGCCGGCTGAGCCGGGCATTCTCTCTCGCGATCAGCTCCAGGTATTCGCGGGTCTTCAGCGGATCGGGCGCGGACTCCTCGATCAGCGTGTCCACCAGCACGCGCATGGATGCCAGCGGCGTCTTCAGCTCATGGGAAACCGATGCCACCAGGTCCGTCTTCAGCCGCGCCAGCCGCATCTGCCGCTGAAGCAGCCGTGCGGCGACGAGCGCGGCAATCGCCATCACCGCAATTACCAGGAACCCGGTCCACAGATAGAGGCTTCTCTGGGGCTGTCCGAAGGACGCGTTGTCCGCCGGTAGAAGCGTGACGCGCCACCCGGGCAGACGCATCCCCAGGGGACTCGAATTCCCTGCCGGGGCCGGCGTTCCGGGCGGAGATACGACCAGCCGCTGGTCGGAGATGAACTGGCGCATGCGGCCCAGAACGCTCTGGGTCCGAAGCAAAGCCAGAACCTGCCCGTTGGCGGATCCCAATCTCCGGATCCCCGCAAGAGCCGTCTGCCGCAGCGCGGCCTCGACCACCGGCGCCGGTTCCGTCTCCAGGTACCGCGCCGCCAACTGCTCGGCTTCGAACGTAGGGAATTCCGCCAGGTCTTGAGGCAGTTTCAACGCCCGCATCTCGCGCATGAGGAACAGCCGCTGGCTCCCCGAGAGCGGCGTGTTCTCGTAATCCAGGACCAGGGCCCTCAACCGGCGCGCCAGCGGCAGAAAGCGCGGATCCTCGGGGCTTTTCAGGAACTGCAATGCCATCAGGCTGGCATCGGCGGCGATCAGGCGGCCTTGGAGATCCGTGGCGCGGCCGTAGCCGGAGCGCGCCACCAACTGAATGGCAGCCTCCTTGTTTCCGGCCCGAATCAGGCATCGGCCCTGCGCCTGCAAGGCCCGCGCGCGCAGGACGGGATCTGCCGCCGACCGGACGATCGCGGCGTAGGCCTCCGCGGCGGCCCCCGGCGAACTCTCTTCCATCCGCACGGCCTGTGACCACTCGGGCCGCTCGAGCGCGGGGTCTTTCATGGGCGCCGCCGGCGGAGAGGGATACACCAACCTCTTCCTCTCATCGAAGCAGATTACGGAATCGGCCAGGCCGGCGCCGATGCACCGCGCAAACAGGGCCCCGCCGCTCGACTCGCGCGCCTGCTGGTCCAGCGCCGCGATGCTCCGGTCCCAGTAGCCCTCCAGCCGCTCGCGAATCGAGGCCACCTGGCTGCGATCGGCCTCGGCGAGCTTCTGGGCTACCGCCTCGCCTCATGGCTTCGTTCATGAACCACAACAGGCACGCTGTCGGGATCAGGACGGCCAGCAGCAACAGCAGCAATACGGGCCACAACTCACGGTTGTAGCCCGTTGCTCCGCTCCATCGCACGCGTTTCACTGGTTGGTTACCGCAATTGCAGGCTCTCCGGAATCGGATCGAACCGTTTCTGGAACTGATCGAGTTCACCCGGATCGAGCCGGGCCTCGATTCGGGCGTCCAGAGTCTCACTCTGCACCCAGGTTATGTATTCGACTTGCTTGTGGTCCTTGAGCACAGGATCGGCAAGATCGGCGACGTAGCTGAGAGCCGGGCGCCCCCCAATCTGCCGGCTCTGCCAGCTTCCCTCCCTGACCTTGTAGTCCTTGAAATACTCCGCCCGAGTCCCTGCGAACTCGTCCACCCTCGACTTCAAATCGCGCCCGGCGGCCTCCTTCGGGGTCTGTTTCCGCATCACGTAAAGACTGCAAGTGCCAACCACTTGAGGATCGAACAGAGCGACGGTGACGGGACCTCCGGGCTTGGACATGCCAGCGGCTTCGACCTTCATGAACAGCCAGTCCCCAGGGGCGGCAACCGAGAAGCCCATAGGCTCATCCTGGTACGTGCGCTGAGGACCGGGGTCGCCCGTCCTCGCGCGGCTCAACTCCGCCACCATTACGCCGCCCGTTTCCAGCTTCACCAGATAGCGCGGGCCGTCCGTCGAAATCCAGAACGTCTGGTTCAGCGGGTTCAACTGGATCTTGTAGCACCGGAACTTGCCGGCCGGCACTTCGACGTCCTCCGTCGCGACGACTTCAAAACCGACCTTAACAACCAGACCGGTTGGCGAGAGAAGCGGCACGGTGACTTTGAACCCGGGCGCCAAGGGCATTCTTCGCAGCAGGTAGAGCCACGCATCGTTGTCATAGGTGGGGACTTCCAGATCGATCGTGCGAGGGCTGTCCTGGCCCTTGGTCCAGATTCGCGCCTGCCGCCCCTCGTATTCCACGCGAGACTGGCCCCAAGCGTACTTGGTCGACGATGAGACTGGCTGAAGGGCCTCGCGCTCAAACGTGACCCGGCTGACCTGTTGCAGTGGAAATGTGTAGGTACGGCTTTGGGCCAGCCAGCGATGCGCGGCATCTCCCGGCGCCGCATCGATGGAGAACACCATCGCGCCCGCCGTCATGCCTCCCGCCAGCTTCATGTTCAGCTCCAGTACTTCGCCGTCCGTCCAGGGCGCCGGCAGCAGCTTCAGCCCCCGGGGCATGTGTTCCCGCGCCTTCTCCACAAAGTCCTTCTGCTCGGGATAGTTGTCGATGACCGCCTGGAACGCTTTAGCGGCCTCGCCCGTGTCGCCTTTGGCCAGCAGGCACACTCCCAGCCGGTACTGCGCCTGGGCCGCGTAGCCCCGATTCTCCTTGGCCGCCGCCAGGAGCTGTCTGTAAATCTTTACCGCGCCGTCCAGATCCCCTAGGGTCTCCTGGGTGTAGATGCCTTTCTGGAGCAGCTCGGAGACGGTCTGCGCAGCGGCGGGTGAGCCGGCGCTCAACGCCGCCACCAGCGCAAGAGCAAGCAGTGTCTTCGTCATCTCGTCTTCCTCTCTGAGAAGACTCTACAAACCCGATGTTACCCGATTGTAACGGCTTGGTCCTTTTTCGTGGAACTCTGGCTTGACTTCGGCGTCCAATGGAGTAGGAGGACCGGATATGAGCGACACGGCGAACCGACTAGAGCTCTACGAGGCGATCCTGGCCCTCATCGAGCAGAAGCGCGCGGAAACCGGCGACCCGTTTCTAGGCGCCTCCATCGAGCGGGTCGTTGTCGACACCCAGTTCCAGGAACTCGAGCGGGAGATCCTCGAGGACCCCGGCCCGATCGAGCCGTGGCTCATCCGCCGTCGCCGCGGCGAGGCCTAGCGCAGGGCTACCGCAACGCCTTCTGAATCGCCGCTTCGGCTAGGGGAGCCATCAGCTCGTAGCCTTTGGCGTTCGGATGCAGCCCGTCCTCGGAATACCCCTCTCGCAGCATGCCCTTGTCGTCCACCAGAGCCGAGTAGTAGTCCGCATAGACCGCATGCGCCTTGGCGGCGTAGTCGCGCAGCCACGCGTTCAGCCTCAGGATGTCCGCCGGCGGCCGCCGCTCGGTCTGCTTGCGCGCGGTGTAATCGCTGACCGGAGCCACCGAGCACAGGATCACCTTGATGCCGTGCGCCTGAGCCAGTTCCGTGATCGCCTGAATGTTCTCCTCGACCATCGCCAGCGTCTCCGGCCCGGTGTTCCGCGAGATGTCGTTCGTCCCGGCGAGAACGATCAGCGCGGCGGGCTTCAGATCGACCACGTCCGGAAAGACGCGCACCAGCATCTGCGGCGTGGTCTGCCCGCCGATGCCGCGATTCACGTAGGGCTTGCCTGGGAAGAACTGCGCCAGTTTCCAGCCGTCGGTGATGGAATCCCCGAGAAACACCACGCGCTGCGGGTCCGCGGGCAGCGCTTTCAGTCGTTCGTTGTCCGCATGGTAACGATCGAGCTGATTCCAGTCCTGAAGCTGATCGGCGAGATTCTGCGCCATGGATAGCAGGCTGCGGCGGTCCGCTTTCGGTGGATTGTAGTCCTCCACCAACTGGCACTCGGCGGCCGCGGGCAGCAGAAGCGCCGTGAATAGAAGAGTTGAAGCGTGGCGGTGCATTGGTCCTCCCCGACCATTATGCCATCTCCGCGCTATTATCTAGCAATGGCGCTCCTCGACCGGATCGATTCTGCTGACCAGGCCCTCCTTCGGGTCGTGGATGCCGCGTTGGCCGAGGCCGCGCGCAAGAGCGGGCCGTGGCTGGTCTGCCGCCCAGGCTGCACCCAGTGCTGCCTCGGGCCGTTTCCCATCACCCAGCTCGACGCCCGCCGGCTGCGGCTGGGCCTTGCCGAATTGGAAGCGCGCGATCCCGAGCGGGCCGCCCGCCTCCGCCAACGCGTCGGCGCCGCCCGAAATGCCGATGACGAGCCCTGTCCCGCGCTTGACCCGGAAACCGGCCTGTGCGAGCTCTATGCCGCCCGCCCGATCACCTGCCGCGCCTTCGGCCCGCCGGTACGCTGCGGCTCCGAGGCCCTCGGCGTTTGCGAATTGTGCTACCAAGGCGCCAGCGACGCCGAAATCGCCGCCTGCGAAGTCGACATCGACCCGGACGACCTGGAATCCGCCCTCCTGAAGGAACTCGCGGAAACCTCGGGCGAGCGCGGCGACACTCTGGTAGCCCATGCCCTGCTGTGGTAACCTCTGTATTCCGACCGGAGGAATCGATGGACACGCCGCGTCGTACGTTTCTGGCTGCTGCCGCGGGCGCCCCGGCGCTGCGGGCCTTGCAGGGGTCGCCGGGCGACCGGATCCGCATCGGGTTGATCGGAGCCGGCGGGCGCGGGCTGGCCCTCTTCGACGACGTGCGCCGCTCGGGTGAAAACGCCGCCATTGTCGCGGTCTGCGACGTCTGGCGTCCGAACCGCGAGGCCATGGCCGCGCAGGTCGAAAAGGCTTTCGGCGCCGCGCCGAAACAGACCACCCGCTATCGGGAATTGCTGGCGATGAAGGACGTCGACGCCGTTCTCATCGCCACGCCGGACGTTGGCCACCCGTGGATCCTCATCGATGCCATCGCCGCCGGCAAGGATGTTTACGTCGAGAAGCCCTTCGCCATTGACCTGGACGGCGCCACCAAGGCCTACGCCGCCGTCAAGCGCTCCAAACAAGTCGTGCAGGTCGGCACCAACCGGCGCAGCGAGCCCGGCCTGATTGGGGCAGCCGCCGCCGTCCGGAGCGGCACGCTCGGGAAGATCACGCGAGTGGACATGGAAGTCCACTTCCAGGAGCCGCGCTGGGCGCGCGATTACTCGATGGTCAAAGCGGAAGACGTCGACTGGGAGGCATTCTGCCTCGGTGGCCGCATCCAAAGGCCGTTCGACGCGCGCCTGTTCCGGCAGTGGCAACTGTTTCGCGAAACCACCAACGGCATCCCCGGCCTCTGGATGTGCCACTACATCGACGAAGTGCCCTGGTTCCTGGGAATGCCCTACCCGGACAATGCCGTCGCCCTCGGCGGCGTCTACCTGTGGAAGGACGGGCGCCAGACCTCGGACGTGTTCCAGGCAATGTTCGAGTACCGCGACACCCTGGTCACCTTCGCCATGAGCCTGACCAACGCCGCCGGCTGGCGCGACCTCTGGTTCGGCACGCGCGGCACTCTCGACGCCCGAGCGCTGAAAATCACCGGCGAAGGCAGCCGGGCCCCCGACCGCATCGTAGACCCGATCCAGATCGAGACCCCGCCGGTGGAGTCGCACATGGCGAACTTCCTGCGCTCGGTCCGCAGCCGCCAGACGCCGCGCGCCAGCGTCGAGGCCGGCTTCTCGCACGCGGTGGCCGGCTGCATGGCGGCCGCTTCTATGGAGACCGGACGCGGGGTCCGTTTCGACGCGGCCAAGCTCGAGATGCGATGACCCGCAGGCGCCTGTTGCAGTCCCTGGCCGCCTTGCCCTTCGTCAAGGACGCCCCGCCCATCCGCGCCATCGAGGTGTTCCCGGTTCGCTACCCCGTCGACGGCTTCTTCAAGTTCTTCACCAGGCCCGAGCGCCCCACGGTGCTGGTCAAGCTGACCTGTGAGGACGGCGCCGTCGGCTGGGGCCAGAGCGTCCCGCTCCCCACCTGGAGCTACGAGACGCTGGAGTCGGTCGCCGGCACGCTGCGCAACTATCTCGCGCCCGCCCTGATCGGCAAGAACCCCACCGACCTGGCCGCCGCCCATGCCGTGATGGACAAGGTCATCGCGCCGTCCTACTCCACCGGGATGCCAATCGCCAAAGCGGGGCTGGACCTGGCCCTGCACGACGTCGCGGGGAGGCTCGCCGGCAAGAGCCTGCCGCAGCTTTGGGGCCGGAAGCCGCTCCCGCGAATCGCGCTGAGCTGGACCGTCAACGTCAAGGCCCTCGACGAGGTCGAGCCGCTGGTCGAACGTGGCCGCCAGCGCGGCTACCGGCACTTCAATATCAAAATCGGCCCGGACCCTGCCTTCGACGTGCCGCTCGCCAAGGCCGTGCGCCGCCTGGCTCCCGGGTCTTTTCTCTGGGCGGACGCCAACGGCTCTTACGACACGGAAACCGCTCTGGCGGCCGCTCCCAGGCTGCGCGATGCCGGAGTGGACGTCCTCGAGCAGCCCGTCCCGCCGAACCGGCTGAGCGGCCTGGCAGCCCTCAAGAAGCAGGGCGCGCTCCCCATCATTCTCGACGAAGGCGTGGTCTCCGTCGTCGATCTCGAGGAGTTCCACAAGCTCGGGTTGCTCGACGGCGTCGCGATGAAGCCGGCACGCACGGCCGGACTGTTCGACGCGCGCCGCCAGGTCGAGTATCTCCAGCGCCACAAGTTGATGTTTCTGGGCAGCGGCCTCACCGACCCCGACGTGTCCCTGGCCGCCTCGCTGGCCCTGTACGGGGCGTATGCCCTGAGTTACCCGGCCGCGCTGAACGCCCCGCAGTTCCTCTCCGGGTCGTTTCTGAAGCGGCCATTCCAAGTGCAAGGAGGTGCTATCGATGTGCCCACTGGCCCAGGCCTCGGAGTCGAGGTGGACGAGCAAAAGGTGCGCGAGGCGGCGCATGACTAGGGCGGCCGTCCTGCTGCTGGCCGCGGCCGGCGCGGCGGCCGGCCAGAGCCCGTTCGCGTGGAAGGATCACCGCGATGGCCGCACCGAGCTCCTGGAAAAGGGCAGGACCGCGTTGGTCTACAACTACGGCCCGCAACTGCGCGAGGGCGCGCCGGAGGATCGCCGCCGCTGCTGCTACATCTTCCCCCTGTTCACCCCCGCGGGCGTTTCCGTGCTCGACGACTTCCCCAAGGATCATTGGCACCACCGCGGCATCTTCTGGGCTTGGCCCGTGGTGGAGACGCGGGAAGGCAAGTACGATCTCTGGGGGCTCCAGGGCGTCGCGCAGCGTCTCGAACGGATTGTCGAAGCCGCTGCCGAGGCCTCCTCCGCCCGGCTCGTGGTCGAGAACGGCTGGTACGCCGGCGGCCACAGAATCGTGCGCGAGACCCTGCGCCTGACGGTTTTCCCCACCCGCGGCGAAGCCCGGGAATTCGAAGCGGAGCTGCGTCTGGAGGCGCTCGACGGCCCCGTGACGTTGCGCGGCTCTCCGGACAGCGGAAAGAGCTACGGAGGCTTCAGCGCGCGCTTTGCCCCGCGCACCGGCACCGTGCTGAGAGCCGACGGCGCCGTGCTCTCCAAGGACGAGGATCTGAACCCCCACCGCTGGGCCGAGCTGGAAGGCTCCTACGGCCCCCGCCGCGCCGTCCTCCGCATCACCGCGGATTCAGCGAACCAATGGTGCCTGCGCCACTACGGCTTTGTCGGCGCCTCCTTTCCGGGCCGCACCGAGACGGTCCAGGGCTACACCCTGGAGCCCGGCAAACCCCTCACCCTGCGCTTCCGCCTACGCGCCGCCGACCTCGCCGCTACGGCCTTCGCGACCGAGCCGAAAGTGATCCCCCTCTGGCCTGGCGCCGCGCCGGGATCGGAAGGCTGGAACTACGAGGAAACGGAGATCATCGGGCCGAAAGACACCATCCGGCGCATCGGCAATGTCACGCGTCCGGTGCTCCTGGCCTATCTCCCCGATGCCTCGCTGGCCAACGGGACCGCCGTGATCGTCTGCCCGGGCGGGGGTTTCCGCATCCTCGCGATCGACCACGAAGGACTCGACGTCGCGCACTGGCTGAACTCCATGGGTGTAGCGGCCTTCGTGCTCAAGTACCGGCTCATCCGCACCGGGGATGCCGATGAAAAGGATCCCGCCAAGATGGCCGAGCGCCGGAAGGCGGCCATCCCGTTCGCGGTCGCCGACGGCCAGCAGGCGATCCGGCTCGTGCGTTCGCGCGCCGCCGAGTGGGGCCTCGCGCAGGATCGCATCGGGATTATGGGCTTCTCCGCGGGCGGCTACCTGGCCGCCGCCGTGGCGCTTCGGCACGACCCCGGCTCTCGGCCGGATTTCGCCGCTCCCATTTACCCCGCTGCACCCGACGATGTCAGTCCTCCCGCGGACGCGCCGCCGCTCTTCCTGGTACACGCCGATGACGACCGGACGCTCGCGCCCCTCAATCACTCCATCCGCTTGTACGCAGCCTGGAAGGAAGCGAAGATCCCCGCCGAACTGCACATCTATTCCCGTGGCGGCCACGGATTCGGCATGCGCAAGGCGGGCCTGCCCTCGGACACCTGGACCGACCGATTCCGCGACTGGCTCGACGTCCAGGGCCTGCTCAAGCCCGCGCGCTGATTCTCCTTGTGGCGCAGGCGGTTTCGCCTGCGTCCTGGCCGAAGAGGGTATCACACGCGACTGGAAGAACCGGCCCAGCGAGTCGATGAGTGGACTGAGAGGAGTATGGCCGCCAGCGTGGTGCCTGGCGGGCCGATGGTTCGAGGAATCCTCCGCATCCGTCTCCGGGGTTTGTTCCCGGCGCCGGCCCTCGATCCGATGCCCGGTGACTGTTCGGTATGGAAGCTGCCCTCTGTCTGCTGGCCGCTGTCGTGATCGCCGCAGTTCTGTTTATCCTCAGACTTCGCGGCAGGTTGCGAGCGCAAGCGGCGGCCTTCAAGCAGGCCACCAGGCAGCTCGAAGAAAGCCGTGAGCGGCTTCAGTTGGCGCTCGATGGGGCCGACGAGGCCTTCTGGGACTGGAACGTCACAGAGCACCGGACACTCTACAGTGAGCGCTGGTCTCAGATGCTGGGCTATTCCCCGGAAGAGATAGGCAACTCAGTCGAGATTTGGGAGCGACTGGTCCACCCGGAAGATCTGGCGCCGGCCATGCGAAAACTCCAGGACCACATGGAAGGCCTTTCGGAGACTTACCAGGCGGAGTTCCGCATGCAGGCCAGGGACGGCAGTTGGCGCTGGATCCAGGCGCGCGGCAAGGTGGTCACCCGGGCTGCCGGCGGCTCGCCCGCCCGCGTTGCCGGCACCCACATGGACGTCACGGAACAGAAACAGCTCGCGACTGCCCTGGCCCAGGCGCGAGACGCCGCTCTGGCGGCTTCCCGGGCCAAGTCCTCCTTCCTCGCCAACATGAGCCACGAGATTCGGACGCCCATGAACGGCATCATCGGAGTCTCCGAGCTGCTCCTCAAGACCGCTTGCGATGAGCAGCAGCGCGAATACGCCGAGATCGTCCGCAGTTCGAGCGAGGCGCTCCTGGCGATCCTGAACGACATCCTCGACTTCTCCAAGATCGAAGCCGGAGAGTTGCAGGTTGAGTGCACGCCCTTTGACCTGCACGGGGTCTTGCAGCAGATCGCGGACCTGTTCTGGCTCACCGCGGAGCGCAAGAAGCTCTTGCTGACCGTCGCGATCGCCCCCGACGTGCCCTCGCGGGTTGCCGGGGATCCGGGGCGGTTGCGCCAGGTGCTGGTCAACCTGCTTGGCAATGCCCTGAAATTCACCGAGCGGGGAGGGATTTCCCTGCGCTGCCGGCGCGTTCCGGACGATTCGGGACGCATTGGTGTCGAGTTCGAGATCAGCGATACCGGTGTGGGGATCGACCCGGCGGTCATGGACTCGTTGTTTCGCCCTTTTACGCAAGCCGACGAATCCACTACCCGGCGCTACGGTGGTACCGGCCTGGGGTTGGCCATCAGCAAGCAACTGGTCGAACTCATGTATGGGCGCATCCAGGCGACGAGCGTCCCTGGGGAAGGGAGTACGTTCCGCTTTACGGTCGCGCTGGAGCCACCGGCCGCCGATTTCGTGGTCGAGACGGAGCGGCGGGAAGCGGTGCCACGGGCGGCTGCTCGGCCTGCACGCATCTTACTGGCCGAAGACAACCTCGTCAACCAGAGAGTGATCGCCCACCTGCTGAGCCACCTGGGGCATTCCGTCGACATTGCATCCAACGGCCGCGAGGCGGTTGCGGCTGCTGGCAGCGGCCGCTACGACGCGATTCTCATGGATTGTCACATGCCCGAAATGAGCGGCTATGAGGCCGCGCGCCTCATTCGCCAACTAGACCATTCCGGCCGCCGTCCTCCCATCATCGCGCTCACTGCAAGCGCTCTGCCGGCCGATCGCAGGCGTTGCCTCGAGGCCGGGATGGACGATTACGTCAGCAAGCCCGCCAAGCTCGAAACCCTCTCCAAAGTTCTCGATGAGTGGCTTGCGGACCGCGATCCGGTGGAAATGCCGGGAAACCGCTGAAAGGCGGCGCCTTCCCGTGGCATTATCCGGGTATGACACGCCTTCCCTTGCTCGCCATCCTGGCGGCCTGCACCGCCTTCTCCCAGACGCAGTTGACCATCTACAACCAGAACTTCGCGGTGGTCAAGGAATCCCGCTCCTTCCAATTGAAGGCCGGCGAGAACGAAGTCCGCGTCGCCGACCTCAGCGCGCATCTCGAGCCCGATTCCGTGGTGCTGCGCGATCTGAAGCAGCCGGGCTCCATCCGGATTCTCGAGCAGAACTACGAGAGCGATCCGCTCAGCGAAGGACTCCTGCTCCGCAAGTCCGAGGGCAAGCTGCTGGATTTCGAAATCAGCCTTCCGGACGGGACCAAACGCATCGTCCAAGGCCGCATCCTGCGCAGCGGCTACGTCCCGCACACCGCGGCGTTCGAGCGCTACGGCCAGCAATACTACCAGTCCCAGATGGCGATGGCCAGCGCCGCTGGCCAGCCCATTGTCGAGGTGGCCGGCAAGATCCAGTTTGGCCTTCCCGGCAAGCCCATCTTCGACGCCCTCGATCCCAAAGGATTCCTCAAGCCGACGCTGCTGTGGCGACTGTGGACCGACCAGGCCGGCGCGCACGAGACCGAGTTCTCCTACCTCACCGGCGGCATGCGCTGGGAAGCCACTTACAACGCCGTCGCCCAGGAGAAAGGCAACGCGCTCGACCTCATCGGCTGGGTGACGCTCGAGAACATGAGCGGTAAGGACTTCGAGGACGCCCGCGTCAAGCTCATGGCGGGTGACGTAGCGCGTGCTGGCCCGGAAGGCGAGCTCAAAGACAGGATCGTGTTCGCCGCCCAAGCCCCCGCCGTCCCCGAACCCGTGACCGAACGCGCCTTCGATGAGTATCATCTCTACACCCTGCCGCGTCCCACCACGGTGCTCGATCGGGAGGTCAAGCAGGTCGAGTTCGTGCGCGCGGCTGGCGTTCCGGCTCAGCGCATCTACGTCTACGACGGTTTCAAGATCGACTCCCGGTATCGCGGGTGGAATTACGACAGCATCCGCACCAACGCCGAGTACGGCACGCTGTGCAACACCAAGGTTTGGGCCATGCTCGAGTTCCGCAACTCCGAGAAATCGCAACTGGGGATGCCGCTCCCCAAGGGCAAGGTGAAGATCTACCGGCGCGATCTGGACGCCCGGAACGAGTTCGTCGGCGAGGACGCCATCGATCACACTCCGCAGGACGAGACCGTGCGCCTGTATACCGGCAACGCCTTCGATGTGGTCGGCGAGCGCCGCCAGACCAGTTTCCGCCTCGACACCTCCGCGCGCTGGGCCGACGAGTCTTTCGAGATCAAAGTCCGCAACCACAAGAAAGAGCCCGTCGAAGTGCGCGTAGTCGAGCACATGTACCGCTGGCTCCAATGGCAACTCACGGCCAAGTCCACGACCTCCGCCCAGAAAGACGCCCGCACCCTCGAGTTCCGCCCGACGATTCCTGCCGGCGGCGAGGCGGTGATCACCTACACCGTGCACTACTCGTGGTAAGGCAAAGATGACGAACGAGAATCGCAAGCAACGCGCCGCACGCGCCGCCCTGATTTCGGCGGGTCGGCTCAATTCCAGGCACCTGCGGTATGGAAGAGAAGTTCTCCCAAATCGGCTTGGCGCATTTGCCCAGCATGCGGCACAATAGGAGTGAGGCGAACGCTTTGGCGAACTTGAACCTCGAAGTGCCCGACGACCTGGCGCGCACCCTCGCGGGGATCGCGGCGGCGCAGCACAAGAGCATTCAGCAACTGGCCATTGAACGTTTGAGTTCGCTCGTGGAAGTCAGCCCTGAGCGTGGCGTGGCGTCCGCCGCTGCGGTCTTGCAGGCCATGAACGAGCCGCCTCACCTGAGTGGGTCGGATGTCGACCAACTCGAAGCGGCCATAGCGGACGGCCGGTTGCCGATTCAGACGCGCGAGCTCTTCCCGGACTGAATTGATCGTGGTTTATCTTCTAGACACGAACGCGATCAGCCATCTGATGCGCGAAGACACGCGAATGGCGTCCTGGCTTTCTACTCTTCGAGGCGAGGATCGCGTGGTCATCTGCACCATCGCCCGTGGCGAAATCCTGTTCGGCCTGGGCAGGCTGGCCCAGGGACGGCGGCAACCGCTCTCGCGATAGGTGCTACGCTCGTGAGTCGCGACCGCGACTTCGAAGGGATCGAAGCGCTGGCCGTGGTCGCGCCCTGACGGTATTGCCGCCCGCAAGTCGGCCAGCCGCGCGGTTAGCGCGATGCGCGGGCTATTGTAATAGACTTGTTTTGTTGCTGCGGCAACAGCAGTATGGCCAGCATCAAGGAATTGGCCTCCTATCGCCGCTGCGTTGACCACATCCGGGCGCACTGGCCCGGCTTCCTCGCCAAGCGTGCTGAGCGGCTCGTGCAGCAGCAACGCCACGGGGTCGCCTCGGAAAAGGTGGCCGAGAACATCCTCGAAGACCTGTTCACCCTGGTGCTCGACTGGTCGCTCTCCGACCTCAACAACCAACTGGACTACGCCGACCTCGTGCTGACCCGGCTCGGCCTCAAGTGCCTCATCCTGGAGGTCAAGTGCCCCGGCGCTCTGGCCTGGAACCGGCGCGCTGTGGAAGCCGCTCTCAATCAGGCCGTCCGGTACGCGCACGAACAGAAGGTGAACTGCGTGGGCGCGAGCGACGGAGTCATGCTGTACGCCGCGGACATCTCCCACGGCGGCCTCAAAGACCGAGTCTTCGTGTCGCTCCAGGACCAGCAGCCGCCCGAGGATCTGTGGTGGTTGAGCGTCCACGGAATCTACCGGCCGGTCGAGGCCGTGGACGCCGCGCTGCGTGCTCTCCCGGAGCAGCCGGCCGAGTCCGCCCCACCAGCCAGCGCACCCGAAGGCGTGCCCTTGCATCCCAAGTACAAGCTCCCAGCCTCCTGCTTCGCCTACGTCGGAAACGCCAACGACTTCGCCACCTGGAAGCTCCCCTACCGGCTGGCCGGCGGCAGCGTCGATCTCAAGCGGCTGCCCAAGGCCATCCAGTGCATCATCAGCAACTACCGGGGCGCGCAGGTTTCCGGGATACCCGAGCCGGCCATCCCCGACGTGCTCAGCAGGCTCGCATCTGCGGCGGCCTCCGCCGGCAGGATGCCCTCCCAATCGGATTCCCCCGCCCACGTCTACCAACAGTTGGCCGACGTGCTGGGCCAACTCGGGAAACCCGAGGACGTCCCCGCCGCCAAGAAGCCAGCTTGACCCGTGGCGTGGGCACTCGTGCCCGCCGCGCCGACAATCGTGTCGGCGCATGGTCCGGCGCGGAACGCGGGCATGCGCCCAATCTGCCGCTCTATCCGATCACCCAGTCGTATTGGGCGTGGCTTCCAACCCAGAACCAAAGCACCCCACCGGCAGCTTCGACGCCGATGGCGCGATGGTGCCCTCCCACTCTGACCCACCAGAACGTTCCGGCTTCTGAACAGCGGCCGGAAGCGCCCGATATCGTTCCCAGGACTCAGGCGCGGCGTAGTGAATCACAGCTTGGTGGAAAGTCCAGCTTCGTGTTCGCGCAGCGCACGCTCCGCCAAACGCTCCAGCCTTCCTGCCGGCACATCGGCCTCAAACTGGCGGTCCCAAAGCTCTGCGTCATACTCGGCGAACCACACGCGCAACGCGCGCAGCTCCTCGGGGGAAAGGCCCCTGATTTGGCCCTGGATGTCGTCCCCCAGGCTCATGAATGCACTCCAGCCTTAGCGTACCGCAGAGCTCGGGGCTGTGGGGCAATGCTGGGCAGAACGAAGCCGGCGGAAGCGCCGGTCGCGCTCCCTCGAGACTTGCGGTGCGCAGCCACAACATGTATAAAGGCTTATTCGGGAGGCTGTGATCCGGTGTGACCGGTGCACCGCTGCACGCTGCCAGGAGAGCTCCGAGATGCCACTGTCCCCTCGCCGCTACACGCAGCAAGAAATCGACGATCTGATCGCTTGCGCCAAGGTCGTCTCGGATGCCCCAAAGCGCGAGGAGAAACTGGACCGCGGGCACTTCCGCAATGACATGCGGCTGAAGTCCGCCGACGGCAAGCTGGAGTTCCGCGTTTTCATGAGGCGCAGCGAGGATCTCCCCGAGAACTTCTCCATCGGCCTGGTGTTTCTTCCCAGGGACGGCACGGGCGAAGTCCCACTGCTGCGCTGCAACGGGCCGCACGGGGCGTTCAACGACTCGTTCGATCCCCTCCATCCGCACTGGGACTTTCACGTTCACCTTGCGACCGCGGAGATGATCGAGATCGGCTCGCGGCCAGAGAAGCCTGCCGCCGTCAACAAGGACTTCGCGTCCTATGAAGAGGCGCTACAGTATTTCTTGAGGACGGTGAACATCACGGACGCGGGCCTCTACTTCGCGGACCTCGCCCAGGGCAAACTGCCGTTCGAAGACCAGGAGCCAAGCTTATGATGGGATTGGAGTCGCTAAGACAGCAGTTCAACGGTCATGTGGCCTTCCGCGAGCGCCGTCCGGGCGTGCTCCAGGTCCTCGCCCCCTTGTTCCACGAAGACGGCGACATGGTGGACATTTTTCTGGACGAGCCTCCGAACGGTACGGAGAAGATCCGCGTTACCGACCACGGCATGACCCTGATGCGCCTCACCTACAGTTACGATCTCGACACCGAGAACAAGCAGCGCATCTTCAACCGCATCCTCTCGGAGAACCGTATCCAGGAACAGGACGGGCGCCTGTTCATCGAAGCGGAGCCCGACCGGCTCTACCCCGCCATCCTTCACTTCGCGCAGACCGTGGCCAAGGTCTCTAGCATGCAGTTCTTCAAGCGCGAGGTCATCCAGAGCCTGTTCTACGAGCAACTGGCGGAGTTCATCGAGGAGCGGTTGGCCGAGTACAACCCGCGGCCGCACGCCGTCCCCATCCTCGACCACGACGAGTACGAAGTCGACTACCAGTTCGACGCCGGCCCGCGCCCGCTCTATCTTTTCGGAGTCAAGGACAACGACAAGGCCCGCCTGACCACCATCTCCTGCCTCGAATTCCTGCGCCGGCGCCTTCCCTTCAAGAGCGTAATGGTCCACCAGGATTTCGAGGGCGGCATCACCAAGAAGGACCGCATTCGGATCACCAGCGCCGCCGACAAGCAGTTCACCTCCCTGGACGATTTCCGGGAGAACGGCCCCCAGTTCTTGGAGCGAGAGCGCGCCGCCTGATGGCCAGCATATCAGTAACAACGTACTATCAAAACTCGAATCAGAACACAGGGTCCGTTGCTCCCACTTCCGTCAGTCTGGCAGCGGGCCGAGACTAGGCCAAGTGGACCTGTGTGCCACTTCGGCGGAGCGACCCTCGTGTTACCAAAGACTCAACGACCGCTCGAATCACGTCGGCACCGTCGCCTCGGAGTCGCTCGATGCCGAAAAGCCGGGCTACTACACTTGGGAGGGATTCCTCGACAACGCCGAACTGATCCTCGACGAGGTACAGAACAGCGAGAGAAATCTCAGCGGGTGCGATGTACTCGATCGGCCGCTGGAAGGAGTCTGTCGACAGGCGAAATGATTCAGGATGATGTTCCGGGACGTAATAGAAGGGAGACCTGGCGTCGTGGGTAATCGCTCGGCTTCGCTCGGCGGAACGCAGCGCACGTTCGATGTTCGCCTGCACGTTCGTGCCAGCCCGCGCTACGCCGTGAACCTCTTTGAGCCGATCGACTAGCACTTCGCGATGGATCGGCCCCTCGATTCGCACCAGTTCCGAAATGGTCTCTGAAAGCGTGTCAGAGTACGACTCGTCGAGTAGGTGATCCCGGCTAAGATGGCGTCGTGTCTGAAAGAGCGAGTAAGGAATCCCGGGCTCGTAGCGCCGAGGGAGTGCAGTTGTGGGTCGGGCTGCGCGGCGTGATTCTGGACTCAGCGGGGGCTCAGGACCGGGCTCGGCAGGCGGGGCGTACACCGGATGATCGATGGGGGCTTCCATCGCCCTTTCAACGCTCTTCAGAATGCTGGCAACGGACTGCTCCCGATCGTGGAACCATTCGGTCGACCAGACGCGATGGATACGCCATCCCATTCGCTGCAGCACCAACTGCCGGAGCAGATCGCGATCACGGGCGGTTCGCGAGCTGTGGTACGTGACACCGTCGCACTCGATGCCCAGCAGGTACCGACGCTCATCCCGAGGATCGCGGACGGCCAGATCGATTCTGTAGTGGCTCGCGCCGACCTGCATGTCCACCATCACGCCGCGATCCACAAGTGCTTCCCGCACCGCATCCTCGAAATCGTTCGTTTCCGCATTCGTTCCGACAGCAGCCTCTGACGGCAGCTCGCCATTCCGTTCTGCGAACCCGAGGAAATCCCGGAGCGAGACGGCACCTTTGTTATTGGGATTGACGCCACTGAGGTCTTGAGCCCTGAGGCTCGCAACGAGTATGCATTCCCATTTGGCCCGCGTGACCAGGACGTTTAGCCGCCGCCAGCCTCCGTCGGTGTTGATCGGTCCGAAGTTCATGCTGAGGCCGCCGACATGGTCCCTGCCATAGCCGACACTGATAATCATCGTGTCGCGCTCGTCGCCCTGAACGTTCTCCAACGACTTCACAAACACGCTCTCGTGCCGACCCTCTTCAAAGAACGGCGCGAGTTCCGGTCGCGACAGCAACGCCTCTGCGATGGCGTCCTCGATGGCTTCCTTCTGGCTCAGATTGAGAGCAACAATGCCGAGCGAGCGGTCCGCATGACGCTCGAAGTGCTCGAGCGCCAAACTCGCTACGGTTCGTGCCTCCGGCCGGTTCGTCCGGCTCCGGCCACGGTCGTAGATGCCGTCTTGCACATGCACGAAGCGGGGGCCTTGCCCGGACGCGCCTGTATTCGCGGAGGGAAAGGTCATGAGCTTGTTGTCGTAGAAGAAGTGATTGGAGAACTTGATGAGCCGTTCGTCACGGCTTCGATAGTGCCACCGGAGATGCGCCTCTTGGAACACCGGAACAACTGCGACACAGTCGTCGAGAAAGGACTCCAGTGGAGCTTGTCCCGACCTACCGTCCTCGTCATCCTCTTCCTCGTCGGATGTGAGCGACGCCTCGAAGAACGACGTCGGCGGCAACTGCTTAGGATCTCCGGCGACGACGACCTGGGAGGCCCGGAGAACGGCTGGAACCGCTTCTGCGGTCGGCAACTGGGAAGCCTCATCGAAGACGACGAGATCGAAGTGGAAGACCTCAGGTTTTAGATATGTCGAGACGGAGATCGGACTCATCAAGAGGCATGGCTTTAGCGCTTGCAGGACCTGCGGAATCTCGGCGAAGAGCTTCCGGAGCGGTTTAATGCGCTTTCGCTTCTGCAGTTCGCGCCGCAGGATGCCGACCTCGCTCGCACTCTCGGGGATGTCTTCCGCTGCCCGCACCCGCGCAGACGCGGAGGACGCGGTGATTTGCGCACGCGCAATCGCGAGTCGACGGACACGCTCGTCGAGGGTGCGGTAATTCTCGATGAGGTCGCTTCCTTTCGCCCCCGTAAACCCTGCGAGCGTCGTGCTGCGATCGAGGGCGGCGCTCACCCAGAGCTTCAGAAACCGACGCTCTAAAATGTGCGGTGAGTCGCTCGCACTGACCGGCCCAAAGCTCTCGAGGAACGGTGACAGACCGCAATCGGCACACCGCCGGAGGGCCCGATTCAGCAGTACCCACTCACGCGCCCTCGGCATCGACCGAAGCAACGACAAAGCGCGAACGGCGACCTCGGGGATAGGATCCCGACTTGCGAGATCCCCTCGCACGAACCCACCGGGCCATTCACTGTCTAGCCGTTGAAACACCGGAGACGTCGGCGCATCAGCGGCCGGGAGTTGGCCGAGGAGCCCCTTCGCAGCAGTCCGCAGCTCGGCGGTCAGGATGAGCACCGGCGCCGGTTCCTTGCCTACAGCGGCCAACCCCTGCTTGCAGAGTGCAGCGACAGTGAATAACCGGGCGACCGCAGCCAGGATGACCGGCCCTGGCGTCACTTGCGGCTCCAGGTACCGATCCACCGTCGCACGCTGTTCATCCAACCAGCGCTCAATTTCGAAGGCGCGGAGGCAAAGCGCGTGGAGAAACTCAACCCGCTTGCGCGTGAATTCGAAGCCCGGCCGCAGGGCTGCCTGCACCTGCTTACGCCACCGCCAGTACGATGGCCTCAGCAGTGCGTGCCACGCTCCAAACCGATCTCGCACGGGAGAGAGGAGTGCCACGAGATCCTTTGACGCCCCCTCGATTGATGAACGGATTTCTGCAGAAAGCGACTCCAGCTCAGTTTGTTGCTCGGCCGCTTTCATGAAGAGCTGCGAAAGCGACGCGAGCGTCTCCTCGCTCTCTCGCCACCAGTCCTTCGGCAGCTTCTCGGTCTCGGAAAGCGCACCGAGCACAGCCCGGAGGAGTGACCAGGCGGTCATCGATAGCGATCGGGCACCGGGGATCAGGTCCGCAACCCCTTCCGCGTGGGGCGTGATTCGCTGGTCGAGATCTACTACCGCCCTCAGCGCCGCCTCCAGGCTCTCCTGCTCAGCCAGCCCAAATCGCTCGGGCGAGAATCCGCACCAGGGGTGGGTGCCGCGATGGTCGAAGACCGGCGCATTTGGGACGAGATCTTGTAGCGCTTGGACGCACCGATCAAAGTCCTCCCGTGATGCATCGAGGGGATTGGCCCACGGCAACGGTCCGCGGACATCAGGGACACCGGCAAGCTGCGCCAGACGCCCGTTTGCCCGGTCCACGGAGAGGCCGAGCGGTTGGATCGCAGTATGCAGCTCCCGGGCGTAGGCATTGAGCTCATCGCGGACTCGGAGCAGCGCCTGGAGCTCGCGCTCCAACGCATCGCCGGGATGGCTTGTGTCGCTTTCCAACGTCCGCCGAAGTTCGTCGATGATCTTCTGTTTTCCCGCCTTGGTGCTGTGGGCCTCAAGGCAGAAGCGCTGCAGCCCGAGTTCTTTGAGTCGCTCATAGACGACGTTCAGTGCGGCCATCTTCGCGCTCACGAACAGTACTTTTCTATTCCGCGCAAGTGCGTCGGCGATCAGGTTGGCGATCGTCTGGCTCTTGCCGGTACCCGGCGGCCCGTGTACGACCACGTGGTGGCCCATCGACGACAAGATGAGCGCCTCAAGCTGACTCGAATCAGTCGGCAGTACTGGGATCGGTACAGTGCTCGGTGTCGGTAGCGAATCGAGGTCGTGGGGGAGGGCTTCAGACTTACCTGCCGTTCCGGTTGCGCGCGAAAGTGCGGCAACGACGGGATTGGCGATGGCCGCGTCAACGAGTGCCTGGAGATCGCGATAGATGACCAACGATTCGAAGGAGAAAGTGCTGAGCCAGATCTCCTCGGTCACCTCCCAGTGCTGCTCCTGGACTTTTCGGCGGACGCTCCGCAGTAATCGCGCGAGCGACTGTTTGTCGGTCTCTTCTGGAATCTCGGGGAGCTCGATCTTGTGTCGTTCGCGGAGATAGTACTCGAGCGCGGGGTTGACCTGCGCGTCCTCGTCGGCCACGCAGAGCCGGAGGGGCGCGTCCGGCCCCTTGCTCTCAAACTCGCAAGGTATCATCCAAATCGGGCTCACCGAATCGCCGAAAGGGTCATCTTTCCATCGAAGCGTTCCGAATGTTAGATACAACGTAGTGACGCCGCGCTCCTCCAGGGTGGTATGTGCATTGCCGTGGATGCGGCGAAGGCGGCGCATCAGATCGCCCGGCTTGGCGTCGAGCATTATGTCTCCGGGCTCGACGACGAGGTCAGGGTCTTCATCGGTTGCGACGAAGAGCGGTTGCTGCGGCTCAAGCTTTCGCTTGCGAACAAGCGGCATACGAAGCGGCGTTTCGTCGATCGCGAACGTGGAAAAGAGCGTGTTCGCATCAGGCTCGATGACCGCGAGCTTCGCGACGCGAGACCGATTCAGACCGATGAGCGGATTCGACTTCGTGAGATCCAGTACGCAATCTTGCCACCGGCGCATCTGACCCCTAACCCGGTCGTGGTCAACACCTCCTGGCGGCGCCATCGCTGATAGTCGCCGTGATGCTGGCGGCGTTTTCGCTCCGAGATGCTGCCCCGAATTATTGCCTCCTGAGTCTTCCCGTCCCATGCCTCATCCCGTTCAGTACCGCACGACGAAGGGCCTCGAGCCGCAGGCGCAATGCTTCCGTCGGACGACACGTTGCATCACTGGTTGACTTCCTGATTCTATAAGTGGCCGATAGCAATAGCAATGGGTGTGAGGATCTAGAGGACGTCTCTAGGGGACCGGCTAGGGCGCTCTGCAGCGCCAATGTCCTGGAACTGCGCATCGGCGATCTGGGGAGCGCGACGATGCAGCGCTCGGGATAGGTACCAATAAGCCGGCTTAGGTCCGCCCATTCCCTGCTCACTCGCCGGACCACATCAGTCCCGTGATACGCCGCTCCCAGCATCACCCCACCGCGCGCCATCCGATCCGCGGTGGCCCGTAACGCCCCTCCCCAGTTTCTATCCCCCGCCCCAGCACCGCTTTGCCGCCTCCGCCAGCCTCAATCCACCCGACACCCCGGTTACCCTGGGTCAGGGCGGCGATACCAGTCGCCGCCCCTTACGGGAGGGCCAGAGTGGCCTGCATATTGGAATTACGAAACGAACCCAAAAAGTCCCGTGTTTTCAACACGAGTCTCAAAATACGAACCCAATTCCCCCCGCCAAAAGCCTGCGAAAGTCCGAAGATCCCGGCCTCCGCCCGCGGAGGCTGCCCAGGTAGCAGGGAACCCCCAATCTGTGCTAAGGTATTCTCTCTTTCTCGGTTGGCCCCGATGAGGAGGGTGCGCGGGCCGAGCGGTACTGGCGGGTCCTCAAAGTCTCAAAACCCCAAGGAGGGAATGTGCCCCTGCGAATCATTGTGCTTGTCAAACAGGTGCCGGACACCAAGAACGTCACCGGCGAGGTCATGAAAGCCGACGGGACGGTGAACCGCAACGCGCTCGCCGCCATCTTCAATCCCGAGGACCTGAACGCGCTCGAGATGGGGTTGGAACTCAAGGAACGCTACGGCGGCGAGGTGATCGTCATCACCATGGGGCCGCCGCGCGCCGCGGAAATCCTCAAGGATTCGCTGTGCCGCGGCGCGGACCGCGTCATCCTGCTGAGCGACCGCCGCTTCGCCGCCTCCGACACCCTGGCCACCTCCTACACCATCGCGCAGGCCATCCAGACCCACCTGATGCCCTACGACATGGTGCTGTGCGGGCGGCAGGCCATCGACGGCGACACGGCGCAAGTCGGCCCGCAAGTGGCCGAGAAGCTGGGCATCTCGCAGGCAACCTTCGCCGACAGAGTGCTTGAAATCGACGGCGGCCGCGTCCGCATCCGCCGCGACCTGGGCCGCGCCCAGGAAACCGTCGAGGCGCGCCTGCCGGTCCTGCTCACGGTCCCGAAATCGGCGAATTCGCCGCGCTGGCCCAACGCCCGGCTGCTGCTGAAGTACCGCCGCGCGCGCTCCGGCTTCGAGATCGAGGCGGAGGCCAAGCGCCAGGGCCGCACGGTGGACCAGGTTGTCGAGGGCCTGCAACAGAAGGGCCTGTTCATCGAGACCTGGGGCGCCGAGGACATCGCCGCCGACCTGGCCCGCATCGGCATTTCCGGCTCGCCCACCAAAGTCAAGAAGGTGGAAAACGTGGTCCTGGCGGGCCGCAATCTGAAGCTCTACAGCGCGGGCGACACGGGAGTTCGCGACCTGGTCGCGGAGCTGGTCGAGGAGAGGACGTTCGGCTAATGGCACAACACGGGGAAGTCTGGGTCTACGCGGAAGTCGACGACGGCAGGATCGCCGACGTCTCGCTCGAGCTGCTGGGGAAGGGAAGAGAACTGGCCGGGATCCTGGGCGTTCAGCTCGGCGCGGTGGTTCTGGCGAGCGATGCCAAGGCGCAGGCGGCGAAGCTGTTCGCGCACGGAGCGGACATTGTCTATGCGGCCGAGGACGCGCGCCTGGCCCGCTACACCACCATCCCCTACGCGCGCGTGCTCACCGATGCCATCCGGGAACGGAAGCCGGAAATCGTGCTCTACGGCGCCACGCCCCTGGGCCGCGACCTGGCCCCGCGCGTCGCCTCGGCGCTCAAGACCGGGCTGACCGCCGACTGCACCGACCTCCAGATCGGCTCCTACGAATCCGCCGGTCGCCTCTACCAGCAGAAGCTGATGCAGATCCGCCCGGCCTGGGGCGGCAACATCATCGCCACCATCGTGAGCCCGGACGTGCTGCCGGAAATGGCCACCGTGCGCGAGGGCGTGATGCACGTGCCCGAGCCGGTCGAAGGCCGCCAGGGAGCGCTGGTCGAGATCCCGGTCGCACTGGATTCCGAGTGCGACTTCGTCACGCTGCTCGAGCGCCACACCCAGCCGCGCCGCGTGGACCTGCGCTCGGCCAACATCATCGTCTCCGGCGGTTACGGCATGGGATCGAAGAAGGGATTCGAGCTGATTCACGAGCTGGCCGCGGTGCTGGGAGCGGCGGTGGGCGGATCGCGCGCGGCCGTGGACGCGGGCTTCGTTCACGCCGACCACCAGGTGGGCCAGACCGGTACCACCGTGCGGCCGAAACTCTACGTCGCCTGCGGCATCTCCGGCGCCGTGCAGCACCGCGCGGGCATGGAGGAATCCGCCAAGATCCTGGCCATCAACCGCGATTCCGAGGCGCCCATCTTCCAGATCGCGCACTACGGCATCGTCGGCGACGTGCGCGAAGTGATTCCCAGGCTCATCAAGGCGCTCAAAGGAAAACTGTAACGTGGACAACTTCTTTACCGAAAACCCCGACATCGAGTGGCACTTCAACCACCTCGACCTGGACGACGTCGTCGCCTCTCTGGAGGACGATTACACGCAGGCCGAGCGGCACGACGACGCCCCGCTTTCCTACGCCGACGCGCTCGAGGGCTACCGCACCGTGCTCGAGATGACCGGCGCCATCACCGCCAAGGAGATCGCGCCGCTGGCCGCCGAAGTCGACCGCGAAGGCGCGCACTTCGAGGACGGGCACGTCACCTACGCCAAGGGCACTCAGAAAGCCATGGGCATCCTGGCGAAATCCGGCCTGATGGGGATGATGCTGCCGCGGCGCTACGGCGGGCTCAATTTCCCCGGCCTGGTCTACAGCATGGCCGTCGAAATGGTGGCCCAGGCCGACGCCAGCCTGATGAACCTGTTCAGCCTCCAGGACATCGCCGAGACCATTTACGAGTTCGGCGACGACAAGCTGAAGGACCAGTACCTGCCGCAGTTCTCGAGCGGCCGGGTCACCGGCGCGATGATCCTCACCGAGCCCGACGCCGGCAGCGACCTGCAATCGGTGCGACTGAAGGCCGTTCCCCAGGACGACGGCTCCTGGAAGCTGTTCGGCGTGAAGCGCTTCATCACCAACGGCTGCGCCGACGTCAGCCTGGTGCTGGCGCGCTCGGAGGAGGGCAGCGTCGACGGCCGCGGCCTGAGCATGTTCCTGTGCGAGAAGTGCCCCGAGCTGGTGATCCGGCGCATCGAGCACAAGCTCGGCATCCACGGCTCGCCGACCTGCGAATTGCAGTTCAACGGCGTGCCCGCGGCGCTGGTGGGGCAGCGGCGCATGGGCCTGATTCGCTACGTCATGGCGCTGATGAACGGCGCGCGCGTGGCGGTGGCCGGGCAGGCCATCGGCATCGCCCAGGCGGCCTACGAGGAGGCCCGCAAGTACGCCCGCAAGCGCGTCCAGTTCAAGCGCCCCATCATCGAGATGCCGCAGGTCTACGACATCCTGGCGCGCATGAAGTCGACGATCCAGGTGGCGCGTGCCATCACCTACGACGCCAGCCGGCTGGTGGATCTCCGGCGGATGCTCGAGCACAAGCTCGAGAAGACCCCGGACACGGCCCTGCGCGCGCGGCTCAAGGAGGTCTCGACCTACGCCGCCGTGCTTACGCCCATCGCCAAAGCCTACGCCTCGGAGATGGCCGTCGCGGTGACCTACGACGCCATCCAGGTCCACGGCGGCACCGGCTACATGCAGGAATTCTCCGTCGAGCGGCTCTCGCGCGACGCCCGTATCACCACCATCTACGAAGGCACCACCCAGCTTCAGGTGGTGGGCGCTTCGGTCGGCATCACCAGCGGCACCTTCGGCAACTACCTGGCGCAGCTCGGCGAGCGGCAGTTCCGGCCCGAGCTGATGAAGCTGGCGTCGCTGGCGCGCGAGGCCCGCGAGCGGCTCTCCTACTGCGTGACGTTCCTCAAGAACTTCAACGACCGCACCTACAGCGAGTTGACCGCCCGGCGCCTGGTCGATATGGCCTGCGATGCGCTCGGCGTGCACCTGCTGCTGGTCCAGGCGGAGCGCGACCCGGCGCGGGAGACCCCTGCCGAGAAGTTCATCCGCGACGCGCTTCCCCGCATCCGCATGCAGGCCGACTACATCACGAGCGGCGACAAACTCCTCATCGAGAAGCGCGAAGAACTGGTTTAGGGCGCCCGCAACCGAGGGACTGCCTGGGCCGTCCGCTGTGGGGACGGCCCAGGCTGTCCCCGGTTGCCCTGTCCTACCGACGCAGCGCACGAAATTCCACAGGAACGCACGCACCTGTGGTACAATAAAGCCGTATTTGAGGCTCTAGTCTTCGCTTGAACCCACGATTGACCTCCACCTTGCGCCGTCCTGGTAGTCGTCCAATTGCGTTCGCAGTCGATGCACGGGAGTTTTGAATCAATTCGAAAGAAGGAAACGTAGAAGGAAGCAACATGAAGGAAAAAGGTACAGTGAAGTGGTTTAATGCGGCCAAGGGTTTCGGTTTCATCCAGCGCGAGAACGGCGAGGATGTGTTCGTTCACTTTTCCGCCATCAACTCCAGCGGCTACCGCAGTCTGGATGAGGGCGCCCAGGTCGAGTTCACGGTGAAGCGGGGTCCGAAGGGGCTGCAAGCAGAAGACGTAAGCGTCCTGTAAGGCGAATTCTCCGCAGGTTTGGCTTTCCCCGGCAGGACAACGCACCAGGCTTGTCCTGCCAGGGAGCGGTTCACCGGCTGATCCGGGTGACGAAGTTCTTGAACATTTCGGGAGCCGGGAAACACCTCTGCTCCCCGGCGAATTCCAGCGCCAGCACGAGCGGAATCCAGCGCGCCGATTGGTTGCCGATGCCATCGCCGAAGCAGTACAGGATCTGCGAGAGCTTGATGGGGATGGGCACCGGCCGAACGGTCTCCGCGCTGGGTTTCTGGCAGTTCTCGGCCGGCGAGGTGACCAGGTACTCGCGGCAGGTCATGGGCCGGTGCGGGTAGATTGCGCAGCGTTCGTCTTCGAGGAAAGGGCAGGGAACGCCGCGGCGGAAGTATTCCTTGCCAAGTTCCCGCCGCTGGGCCAGGTCCTTGAACTTCGAGGTGTCGCGCAGGCGTTCCACCATCTCCTCGCCCAGGGCCGCGAGTTCCTCCTGGAACCGTTCGCGGACGCGCGCCTGGCGCTCGGGCGGCATGGCCGCGACCAACTCCGCGAGGTAGACCGCTTCGGCCTCGCCGATGGGTACCAGTTGGCGGCAGCAGGCGCCGCACCCCTCGCGGCAGGAGATCTTCCGTCCCTCGCTTTCGGCCTTGTCGGCGGCCATCCCGTTGACGGCATCGTCGAAGGCCAGCAGCACGGGCAGCAGATCGGCCACCCGCATGGGCTGGTTGGGGATGGGCACCTCCGCTTCGATGGTGCGGTCGCAGAGGGTCAGCTCGATCTTGAACCCGATCCGCTCGTCGGCGGCCATGCTCAGTATTGTCTCAAGAACGAGGCCAGCGCGGCGACCCAAACTCCGGCCACCGCGTAGCCGGCGATGACGTCGGTCGGGAAGTGCACCCCCAGGTAGACCCTGGAGAAGCCGATCCAGAAGGCCAGCAGGGTGGCGGCCAGCCAGATCGCTACCCGGCCCGCGCGGCTGCGCACCCGCGCCGAGACCGCCAGGGCCAGGGCCCCGAAGAAGCACACCGAGAGCAACGCGTGCCCGCTCGGGAAGCTGTAGGAGTCCGGCATCGGCGTTCCGAAGAACGACGCCGCGGGCCGCGCGCGGTGAAAGGCGAGCTTGAGCGAGGAATCGAGCACCAAACCGCCGACCATGGCGATGACGAACAACAGGGCGGCGCGTTTCCAGCGCAAGGCGACCAGCGCCGCCGTGGCCGCCGCGCTGAGGACAATGAGCACCGGCGGCTCGCCGAAGTTCGAAAGGAAGCGCACAACGCTGCTGATCTCCGGCGAAGAATGCGCGTGCACAGAGAGCCGGACCCGGTCGTCGAAGTCCGCCGTGCGGCCCGCCGCGACCTCCACCGCCAGCCAGACGAACAGCACCAGGGCGATTATCGTGTAAACTCGGATCGAGGATGGAACCACAGGCACTGGAGTTCTTCAAGCGTATCATTGAGACCCCCAGCCCGTCCGGCTACGAGCGCCCGGTGCAAGAGGTTGTACGGCGGTACGCCGCGGGCTTCGCCGACGAGGTGACCACGGACGTGCACGGCAACGTGATCGCGGTGCGGAACCCCGGCGCGAAGCTGCGGGTGATGTTCGCCGGGCATTGCGATCAGATCGGGTTTCTGGTGCGGTACATCGACAACGACGGCTTCCTGTACGTGCAGGCGATTGGCGGATGGGACCCGCAGATCGTGGTGGGCCAGAAGATAGCGGTATGGACCGGGAGCGGGCCGGTGTTCGGAGCGATCGCGCGCAAGCCCATTCACCTGCTGACCGACGAGGAGCGCAAGCAGGTGGTCAAGCTGAAAGACGTCTGGCTGGACATCGGCGCCAAGGACCAGGCGGACGCCAGCTCGCGGGTGCAGGTGGGCGACCCCGTGACCGTCGAGCTGGGGTTCCGGGAGATGCTCAACGAGCGGGCCAGCGGGCCGGGGATGGATGACAAGACCGGCCTGTGGATCGCCATGGAAGCCTTGCGGCGCACGCGTTCCGGGCAACTCAAATGCGCGCTCTACGCGGTCTCCACCGTGCAAGAGGAAATCGGACTCCGCGGCTCCAAGACCAGCGCCTTCCGCATCAATCCATACATCGGCATCGCCATCGATGTATGCCATGCCACCGACAGCCCGTCGATCGAGAAGAAGCACGAGGGCGACATCGCGCTGGACAAGGGACCCGTGATCTACCGCGGGCCGAACATGAACCCGCGCGTGGTGGAGCGGCTGCTCGAGGCGGCCAAGGCGCGCGAGATCCCCTGCCAATTGGCCGCGCACGGACCGGCGACCAGCACCGACGCGAACACCATCCAGATCACGCGCGCGGGCGTGGCGGCGGGGCTGATTGGGGTGCCCAGCCGGTACATGCACACGCCGGTCGAGACCGTGTCGCTCCGGGACCTCGACCGGGCCGCCGACCTGCTGGCGGCCTTCGCGCTGGCGATCGAGGGCAACGAGGACTTCACGCCGTAGGTCCGCCGCGCCGCCCCCGATGTGGTAGCATACAGGTGACGACCTTCTGCTGACCCCTGCACGATGGAACGCCGGTTCGAACACATTGCCTTGGAGGTTCCCCACGCGCGCTTCGAAAGCTGGGAGCATTTCGTGCGCGAGGCGCCGGAATACTCGATTGGCCTGGAGGTCATGGACGACACGCCCGGGCATCGAGGCCACCACGTGCACTTCGACCACCACGCGGGCGTGATTCGCGAAGCTACCATGAGCGCGGCCATGCAGGCTTACATTGCCGTGCGGCAGGGCCGGCTCATGGAGAAGTGGCTCAAGCGGCGGCGGCCGGTCCC
Organism: Bryobacteraceae bacterium; assembly: GCA_049512775.1. Classification (GTDB taxonomy): domain Bacteria; phylum Acidobacteriota; class Terriglobia; order Bryobacterales; family Bryobacteraceae; genus Fen-330. The sequence continues at coordinate 44,810 of JBEKWU010000014.1, read as the reverse complement.
GGTGTACGTCTGGAACGCCGACCAGGACGTCTGCCTGGCGGCTTTCGTGCTCGAGTACCACGAGCTGCTCGAGCGGGCCGAGGTGAAGCCCCTGCTGCGTTGGATCGTGCAGTACAACAACAAGATCGATGTCTGCGGCGGCCTGTATCCGGTGAACCTCGAGGAGCTGGTGAAGAGCCATTTCACGTGGGTCTTCGAGCCCTACTTCCAGCAGCGGATGCGGGGGAAAACGCAAGGGGATGGGGCGCTGGTAAAGAACACCATTCGGGAGGTCTGCGACCGCCTGCTGGATCTCATCGAGGGAAAGGCGGGCACCGCGCCGGTCACCGTCGAGCCGGAGATCCTCTACGCCTCGCCGTACGGCTTCGTCATCGCCGACGAGAAAGGCCATCCGACTTGCCGGCTGGTCCTGGCGGCGCGGGGTTACACCAACCTCATCAGCCTCATCTGCACCCGGCCGAACGGCCGATACACCTACAGCATCATTCGCGGGTCGCCGTACGACGACGACGTCTTTCCGGTGCCGGAGCTGATTGAGGCCTTTCAGGCCGCCGAGGACCTGCCCGCTGCCCGGATCTGGGGAGGCTCGAATCTGGCCGCCGGCTGCGACAGCGAGCTGGGTAGCAGCCTCCACTGGACCAGGCTGAGAGAGATCGCGGAGCCGATCGTCGAACAGGCGTACCTGGCAAGCACCTCACCCGCCAGCCGTTGAAGTTGGCTTCGAGGCAGGCAGTCGCTCTCAGCGATTCGGGGCGCGGGCGGCATCTTCGAGCGCTTCCTGTTCCAGGATCCGCTGCGCCCGCGGCGGCAGGATGCGCCAGTTGCGGTCCGGATGATTGGGAAGCCTCTTGTGCTCGGTGTAGTAGGCGACGATGAGGTCCCGGATCTCCTGGGACGAGCGCCAGAGGATCTTGGCGCCGCGAAACATGCTGTAGCCGCCGCTGCCGCCGGCGCGGTAATTGTTCACCGCGAGGCGCAGCTTCTCGCCGGGCGAGAGCGGCCTGCCATTCCGGCGCAGGTGGAGCACGCGGTCGCCCGGCGGCCGCCTGAGATCGATCTGGTACTCGACGCCCTCGGCCATGTCGTAGTTGAAGCCGGCGAACTGGCGGTTGATGAGCGGGCCGTGGGAGCAGGCCGGGTCGGGGCAGGGAAGGAAGTATCGGGCGGCGTTCTCGAGCGCGTCCTTCACCATCTTCCCGTTGCCCTCGATGGCGTAGAGCTCGTTGTCGTAGACGTAGAGCGCGGCAATCTGGCGCACGCTGACCGGCCCCTTGGACACCTTGACGTGGGGGTTGAACAGCGCGGTGAAGGAGACGTCGGCCTGAGCGTAGTGCAACTGCACGGCCTGGATGGCGTCGACCAGCGCGGAGTCTTCGACGCGGCCGAGCCGGCCGTCCAGCTTAACGCTGGATTGGGCGACGGGAGTGTTCAGATAGCGCTCGGTGAGTTCGTGGTAGGGCCTGGCGATGCTGAGGACCTCGGGATCGGGCTGAGTTGCGCTGGTGACGGGGATCAGGCGGCTGCGCTTGTCGACGAGCTTCCAGCCGCCCGCGTCCGTGCTCTCGAGATCGAAATCGATCCGGGCCAGCGACATGCCCCAGTTCTTGGGCTGCACCACCAGCGTGCCGCCGATGCGTTCGCCAGCCACTTGCTGGTGCGTGTGGCCGAAGACGATGGCGTCGATGCCCGGAACCTGCGCGGCGATCGCGGAGACCTGGTTTTCGCCCGTGCTTCCCAGCCCCATGTGAGCGGCGACCACGACGACGTCGGGCCGTTCCGTGCGGCCGAGCGCGGCCAGCGCGGATTCGACCGCCCGTCTGGGATCGAGGAAGCGATAGCCCTGGTAGTGTTCCGGCTCCTCCCAGTTCGGGATATTGGGGGTGGTGACGCCGACGACGGCAACCTTCACGCCGTCGATGGCGGCGACGATGTACGGATCGAAAGGCTTGGCGCCGGCCTGGGCTTCGGTGTTCGCCGAAAGCCACGGGAAATTGGCGTCCGCGCGGGCGCGCTCGATGTTCTCGATCCCGAAATTGAACTCGTGGTTGCCGAGCGTCATGGCGCGGTAGCCGAGCTGGTTCATCACCAGCATCATCGGGTCGTGGCGCAGCGGCTGGCCGGCGAACGCTAGGCCCAGCGGGAGGCGGCCGGTGCTGACGTAGCTCTGGTAGACGGATTCGAGCGGGGTGCCCTGGATGGTGTCGCCGCAATCGATGAGCAGCGTGTTGGGGGTCTCGCGGCGGACGGATTCAATCAGCGTGGCGATCTTGGCGAGGCCGCGCTGGGAGGGCTGGCCGGTGAAGTAGTCTAATGGATAGATGTTGCCGTGCAGGTCGGTGGTGGCAAGCACCGTGACCGTGACCTGCCTGGCCCAGCCGGGCGCAACGGTCAGAAGGGCCGCAAGGGCGAATCGCAGACTATGCATGGCGCCAGCGCGCGGTCGCTACTTGTTTTCGCCCTGCACGATGCGCGCGGTCTTGATGTAGTCCAGCCGCGGGAACTTACTCTCCAGGTAGCTGTTGCCTTGCGCCTGGATACTGCCCTGGTCCGGGCTCTCACCGTAGCCGCTGTACAGGCTGTCCACCACCTCCATGCCCCCGATCACGTGCCCGAACGGGGAGAAGCCGTCCTTGTCGAGCGCCGAGTTGTTGGCATAGTTGATGAAGACCTGCGTCGTGCGGGTGTTCGGCTCGGAGGTCTTCGCGTAAGTGACCATCCCACGCGTGTTGCTCATGGTCACCTTGTCGTCCTTCATCGGCCGGGCGCGCCAGCGCGCCGCAACCGCCGGGCTGGCGGGAAGCCCGAACTGCACCATGAACCCCTGGATCACACGGAAGAACCGCGCGTTGTCGTAGAACTTCTGCTGCACCAGCCGGTAGAAGCGCTGCGCGCCCAGCGGCGCCCAAGCCTTGGTCACCTCGATTTCAAACTGGCCTTTGCTGGTGTCGAAGAGCACACGGTAGACGTCCGGCACCGGAGCGGGGGCCTGCGCCGCCTGTTGGGCGCCATAGCACCACGCGGCGGCCGCAAATGCCAAGATCACGAGAAACGGTATTCGAATGCGCATGACAGGCATTTTACCAGCCTGGCGGCCGGCAGGCGAAACCGCCTGCCCCACTTATGGGAAAGGGTAACGACCGAACTGAGGTCTGGGCTCTCGGCGGCGGATGGGATACTCACTGGTCTCCTTGTCGAGCGGGATCTCGAAGTAGAAGAGCTCCTTGCCGCTGGAGGCTTCGCGCAGGCCGCGGAGGTAGAGGACCGAGCCGCTGCGGTAGAACGCGCGGAAGTAGAAGAAGCCGCTGGCGCTCTCGTGGGGTGGGAGCATGCGGGCGGCGAAGGCGCGGCCTTCGATCTCCCAGGCGTCCAGGGGATTCTTCTTGCGAGAGACGCGCGGCGGCATGCCCGGCACAGGTGGCCCGCCGACGGGATTGGGAAGGCTGGCGCCCCTGAGGTAGCGGATCTCGGAGGGCGGAGTAGGCTCGATGTGGTCGCGGTCGGGGGTAATGAACTCGAGTTTGAGCCGGTCGAGCGCGAGGGTCTTGCCGGAATCGTTCCGCATGACGACCAGGATGGGCAGAATGCCGTAGCGGTTGAGGCTGAGCTTGCCGAAGGCGGGCTCGGTCTCGGCGTCGGAGCGAAGGACGGCGGCGGCGATCGTGACCTGGTCGAGGGTCTGGCGGAAGGGGTAGCTTTCGACGGGGCCGGGCTTGAACGGGGGCTTTTCTTTGTCCCCGGCGCTCGCCACCGCTATACTCAGGAGTACCATCAACGACTTGCCCGTGAGCGCCATAGTCTTATACCGCCTGCTCCAGATTCTCGGACTTCCCTTTCTCGTAGTGTACTTCCTCCTGCGGGGCCTGAAAGACCGCAGGTACTTCCGGAAGTTCGGCGAGCGACTCGGGTTCTTGCCGGACTCCTACAGGCAGACGGGGGAGGGCGCGATCTGGTTGCATGCGGTCTCGGTGGGCGAGGCGCTTTCCGCGGCGGGATTGCTGCGGCGGCTGCGCGCGGAGTTTCCGCGGGCGCCGTTGTACGTTTCGGCGACCACTCTGGCGGGCAGGGCGGCGGCGGAAGACAAGCTGCGCGGGCTGGCCGACGGGGTGTTCTACGCGCCTATCGACTACTGCGCGGCGGTACGGCGGGTTCTGCGGAAGCTGCGGCCGCGGGCGGTGGTAGTCCTGGAGACGGAAATCTGGCCCAACCTCTACCGGGAGGCGAAACGGGCGGGGTGCGCGCTGGTGGTCGTGAACGGGCGCATCTCGGACCGAGCCGCGCCACGGTACCGGCGGCTGGCCTGGTTCTTCCGGCAGGTGCTGGCCTGGCCGGACGCGATCCTGGCGCAGAGCGAGATCAGCGGGCGGCGATACCTGGAGTTGGGCGCGTCGGCGGAGAAAGTGCGGGTCGCCGGGAACCTGAAGTACGACTTCGAGCCGGGGCAGGCGCAGATCCCGGAAGCGGTGCGCGAACTGATGGATCGGATCGATCCGAAAGAGGTGTGGATCGCCTCCAGCACCATGCCGCCGGCGCGGGACGGCGATCCGGACGAAGACGAAGTGGTGGTGGAGGCTTTCGAGAAGCTGGGGCGCCCTGGATTGCTGCTGATCTTGGCGCCGCGGAAGCCCGAGCGGTTCGACACGGCGGCCGAGCTGCTGCGGCGGAAAGGCGCGGCGTTCCTGCGGCGCTCGGAGTTGCGATCTGGGACGCCGCTCGCGCTGCCGGGCGTGCTGCTGCTGGATTCGATCGGGGAGCTCAGTTCCCTGTTCGCTCTCGCGGATGTCGTGTTCATGGGGGGAACGCTGGCCCAGCGCGGCGGACACAACATTCTGGAGCCGGCGTTGTTCCGGCGGGCCATCGTGGTGGGGCCGCACATGGAGAATTTCCCCGAGATTGCGCGCCGGTTCGCCGAGGGCGGCGGGGTCTATCCCATCGCCAGCGGCGCGGAGCTCGGCGGGGCGGTGGCCAGACTGCTCGAGGACGTCGAGCTGAGGGCCAGGCTGGGCCAGAGGGCCGGCGCGCTAGCGGAAGGCGAACGGGGCGCAACGGCGCGGGCGGCCGAGGAGATCGGGCGCCAGTACTGGCAGGCCGTGCCGGCGTTCCGGCCCCCGGCGCCGCTCTCTGCCGTGCTATGGCCGCTTTCCCGCCTGTGGTTGCTGGGCGGGCGGTGGAAACGAGCTTGCGCGCGGCCGGTGCGCCTGGCGACGCCCGTGATCAGCGTCGGGGGGATCACCGTGGGAGGGACCGGGAAGACGCCGTTTGTGCTGTGGTTGGCCCAGCGCTTGAAGGCGGACGGAATCCAGCCGGCGATTCTGATGCGTGGATATCGCCGCCGGGCGCCGGAGAAGGTCACGATCCTCGGGCCAGGCGGGCAGGCGACGCCGGCGCGAACCGGGGACGAAGCGCAGAGCTACCTGCGGTCTTCGGTGGGACCGGTGGGGATCGGCGCGAATCGTGTTGCGGCCGCGCGGCGGATCGAAGAGCAGTATCAGCCGGGGGTGTTCCTGCTGGACGACGGGTTCCAGCACTTCCGGCTGGAGCGGTCTCTGGACATCGTTCTGATTGATGCGCTCGACCCGTTCGGCGGGGGCCAGCCGATTCCGTTGGGACGGCTCAGAGAGGGGGTGGAGGCGCTGCGGCGGGCCGATATCGTGGTGATCACACGAGTCGAAGCGAACCAGAGGCTGGACGGTATCGAGGCCGTCATCCGGCGGCACAATCCTGAGGCGCCGATCTTCCGGTCGCGGGTGGTGGCGGAGGGATGGCGGCCCAGGGTGGTCCAGGGGCCGGTGGGGGCGTTTTGCGGGCTGGGAAACCCGGAAGCGTTCTGGCGGACGCTGGAAGGGCTCGGGATCCGGCCGGTGTGGAGGCGGGCGTTCCGGGACCACCATCGGTACACGGCAGAGGAGCTGCGTGAAATGACCCAAGAGGCTTGCCGGCGGGGCGCTGAGGCGCTGGTGACCACCGAGAAGGACCTTATGAACCTGCCGGAAGGATGGGGGGATATGACCCCGCCTCTGGAGGTATTGTGGTTGCAGATCCGAATGCAGGTGGAGGCCGCCGAAGAGCTCCTGGCGAGGGTGCGCGCCGGGCTGTCTGGGTAGTTGCTACAATGTTGGTTAATAATGGCTAACGCTTCGGTTTCGGGGGCTGGGCCTGACCGGAAGGTGATCCTGTTGAAGCCTCGGGGCTTCTGCGCCGGGGTGGTACGGGCAATCGATGTGGTGGAAATCGCGCTGGAGCTATACGGATCGCCGATTTACGTACGAAAAGAGATTGTCCACAACCGGCACGTGGTGGAGGAACTGCGGCGAGCCGGGGCGGTATTCGTCGAGGAGCTGGAGGAAGCACCGGAGGGCGCGCGGGTGATTTTTAGCGCTCACGGGGTGCCGCCGGCCGTGCGAGAGCAAGCCGTCCAGCGGCGGCTGCAAGTGATCGACGCCACCTGTCCGCTGGTGACCAAGGTGCATCTCGAGGCAGTGCGGTTCGCGCGCGCGGGATGCAGCATCGTGCTGATCGGGCACCGCGACCACGACGAGGTGATTGGGACGCTTGGGGAGGCCCCCGAGCATACGTTTCTGGCGTCCTCGGTGGAAGACGTGGACCGGCTGGCGCCGCCGGACCCGCAGCGGATTGCCTATTTGACGCAGACCACCTTGAGCCTGGATGAAACCCGGCATATCGTGGCGCGGCTGAAGGAAAGATTTCCGGCGATTCAGGGACCGCCGGCGCAGGACATCTGCTACGCCACCGAGAACCGGCAACTGGCGGTGAAAGCGGTGGTGCCGCTGTGCGACGTGCTGCTGGTGGTGGGCTCGCGGAACAGCTCGAATTCGAAGCGGCTGGTGGAGGTCTCGAAGAATTCGGGGGTGCCGGCGTACCTGGTGGACGATGCGCAGGAGGTGGATCCACAGTGGCTCGCGGGTGCGAAGAGGGTGGCGGTGACCGCGGGCGCGTCGGCGCCGGAGCACCTGGTGCAGGAACTCATTCGCTCGTTGGAGCGAGGGGGCTATGACCGGCTGGAGGAGATGGACCTTAAGGACGAGGACGTTCGCTTCACTCTGCCGCCGCAGTTGACGCAGGCCGGCCGGCTGCTGGCGACGATCAGCACGCAATGAGCCCCAGCATCCAAGTCGGTGAGGCGCTTGGGAGCGCCGCGGCACGGGCCGGCGACCGCGCGGCCGAGTGTCTTCTGAGGTTGCAGAACCCCCAGGGCTACTGGTGGTTCAATCTCACCGCCGACACGACGCTGGAGTCCGACTATATCCTGTTGGAGCTGTGGCTGCACCCGCCGGAGTCGGGGGTATGGAATCCGCCGAACCGGGAGCGGATCGACCGCGCGGTGGAGTCGATCCTGGCGCGGCAGTTGCCGGACGGGGGCTTCAATGTCTACCCCGGCGGCCCGGCGGATGTCAGCGCGACGGTGAAGGCCTACTTTGCGCTGAAGCTGGCGGGGGTTTCGGTGCGCGACCCGCGGATGGCGTTGGCGCGGGATCGCGTGCTGGCGCTGGGCGGTATCCAGAAGGCCAACGGCTACGTCAAGATCAACCTGAGCCTGTTCGGGCTGTACCCGCGGAAGCATTGCCCGTCCGTGCCGCCGGAGATGATCCTGCTGCCGGGGAAGTTCATCTACCGGATGTCGTCGTGGACGCGAGCCATCGTGGTGCCGCTCGCGATCATTCACTCTTTCGACCCGGCGCGGCCGGTGCCGGCGGGCTTCTCTCTCGAGGAGCTGTTCCTGCGCGGAGGCAGTTTCGAATACCGGCACAACGAGAAGTTCTTCACTCTGCGGAATTACTTCTTCTTGGCGGATCGCCTGCTGAAGTTCTACGAGAGGCATCCGGTCCGGTGGCTCCGCCGGAGGGCCGTCGAGAAGTGCCGGCGCTGGATGCTGGAGCGCATGCGGTATACCGACGGGCTGGGAGCGATCTACCCGCCGATGATGTACAGCATCATGGCGCTGGACCTGCTGGGGTACCCGCCGGATCATCCGGACCGGGCGGAGGCCCAGGCGCAATTCGAGCGGCTGATGCAGGACGACGGAGAGCAGTTCTACTTTCAGCCCTGCTTCTCGGTGGTGTGGGATACGGCGATTGCGGCGTTCGCGCTGGGCGAATCGGGCCATGCGCCCGCCGCGGCCCTGACAGAATGCGCGGACTGGCTGCTGACCAAAGAGGTGAGGTGCAAGGGCGACTGGTCGGTCTCGCGGCCCCATACGGCGCCGTCGGGGTGGTACTTCGAATTCGCCAACGAGTTTTACCCGGACATCGACGATACCGGAATGGTGTTGCTGGCGCTGGGGCACGCGCGCGCCTCGAACGCACCCGCGCAAGCGGCCTGCCTGCGGCGCGCCGCCGCCTGGCTGCTGGCAATGCAATCGAAGGACGGCGGTTGGGCGGCCTTCGACGTGGACAACAACTGGCAACTGCTGAGCTACATGCCGTTCGCGGATCACAACGCGATGCTGGACCCTACCTGCCCGGACATTACCGGGCGGGTGCTGGAGGCCATCTGCGTGGCCGCGGGGTTGGGACCCGAGCATCCGGCGGTGCGGCGCGCGACCGGGTATCTGCTGAAGAACCAGGAAGCGGATGGGAGCTGGCGCGGGCGCTGGGGGGTGAACTACATCTACGGGACGTTCCTGGCGCTGCGCGGGCTGCGGGCGGCCGGGGTGAGCGACCGCGAAGCGGCGATCCTGCGGGCGTGCGAGTGGCTGCGCTCGGTTCAGAACGCGGACGGCGGTTGGGGCGAAAGCTGCGCCAGTTACGAGCAGGGTTGCCTCTGCCCGGCCGAGAGCACCGCATCGCAGACCGCCTGGGCCCTGCTGGGCCTGCTGGCAGGCGGCGACTCCGGCAGCCTGAGCGTGCAGCAGGGAATCGAGTACCTGCTGCGCACGCAGCGCGGGAACGGGAGCTGGCACGAGGATCTGGCAACCGGCGCGGGGTTCCCGGGCGTCTTCTATCTTACGTACCACCTCTACCGGCTGGCATTTCCGCTGCTGGCGCTGGCGACGTACTTGAAGGCCGCGAAGGCGCCGGACACCGGCGGAAACGGAGGCGCCAGAGGAAGGCTATGAGATTCCCGCTGGCGATGACCGTCGGCATGGCCGGGTACATCCTGAAGAACAAGCTGCGCCCACGGCCGGAGTGGCAGAAGGACCTGGCGGCGAAAGACGGCAGCTCGAATCCGTTCCGCATCCTGCACCAGCCGCGGGCCGGCAACGGGAGCGGGCGCCATCCGATGATCGGGAAGCGGTTTCCGCTGGTGTTGATGCTGGAGCCGCTGCACGCCTGCAACCTCACCTGCACGGGATGCGGGCGAATCCGCGAGTACGAAGAGACGATCGCGCAGAAGCTGGCGGTGGAGCAGTGCCTGAAGGCGGTGGACGAGTGCGGGGCGCCGGTCGTGTCGGTGTGTGGAGGGGAGCCGCTGCTGTACCCGGAAATCGGCCGGCTGTGCCGGGAAATCCTGGGGCGGAACAAGCACGTCTACCTGTGCACGAACGGCACGCTGCTGGCCAAGCGGCTCGGCGAGTTCCAGCCGCACCCCCGCTTCTTCCTCAACATCCACCTGGACGGGATGGAGCGGAGCCACGACCTGGCGGTGGAGCGCAAGGGCGTGTTCCGGCAGGCGGTCGAAGCCATCCGGACGGCCAAGGCGGCGGGCTTCAAAGTGACCACCAACACGACCGTTTACAAAGAGACGGAGATGAAGGAACTCGAGCAACTGTTCGAGTACCTGGAGCAGTTCGACGTGGACGGGCACATGCTGTCGCCAGCCTACGGATATTCTGCGGTCAACGATCAGGGCATCTTCCTGACGCGGGACGACGTGCGCGAGAAGTTCCGGGAGATCGACCGGCTGGGGCGACGCTTCCGGCTGGTCAGCACGCCGACGTACCTGGATTTCCTGAAGGGCGAGCGGGAATTGCCGTGCACGGCCTGGGGCAACCCGACCTACAACGTGAAAGGGTGGAAGGGACCTTGCTACCTGATCACCGACGGCCACTACGAGACCTTCGAGGAACTGATGACCAGGACGCCCTGGGAGAGTTACGGGCATGGGAACGACCCGCGCTGCGAGCACTGCATGGCGCATTGCGGGTTTGAACCCTCGGCGGCCCTCGGAATCAATGCAAAGCCCGGCGACAACTGGAGGTTGTTGACCTGGGCTCTCAAGTAACCGAACAAGGACGTGAAACCGACGCTGGTAACGGGCGCGACGGGGTTTGTGGGTTGGCACGTTGCGCGGAGACTGATCGAGCGCGGACATCGCGTGCGCGCGCTGGTGCGGGCCTCCAGCGGGTTGCGCGAGATCGAGGCGGAAACGGTGGCCGGCGATCTGCGCGTTCCCGAGTCGCTGGAGCGGGCGGCGGCGGGTTGCGGGCTGGTGTTTCACGTGGCCGCCGACTACCGGTTGTGGGTGAGAGATCCGCGGGAGATGTACCGGTCCAACGTAGACGGCACGCGGAACCTGCTGGAGGCGGCGCGGAGGGCCGGAGTGGAGCGGGTGGTGTACACCAGCACGGTCGGGTGCATCGGCATTCCGAAAGGCGGGGAAGGGAACGAGGAGACGCCGGTCAGCCTGGCGGACATGACCGGCCCTTACAAGCGGTCGAAGTTTCTGGCGGAGGAGGTGGCGCGGCGGTTCGCCGCGGAAGGATTGCCGGTGGTGATCGTGAATCCGACGGCGCCGGTGGGGGACCACGATTTCAAGCCGACGCCCACGGGCAAGATCATCCTGGATTTCGTGGCAGGCGGGATGCCGGCCTACATCGACACCGGGCTGAACCTGGTGGACGTGCGCGACGTGGCCGAAGGGCACCTGCTGGCTTTGGAGCGAGGGAAGCGCGGCGAGCGGTACATCCTGGGGTGCGAGAACCTGACGCTCCAGGAGATCTTGACGCGGCTGGCGCGAATTTGCGGGCGGAAGGCGCCGTCGTGGCGCATCCCATACGCGGTGGCGTATGCGGCGGCGGTGGCGAGCACGGGCTGGGCGCGGGTTACGGGCCGGGCGCCGCGGGCGCCGCTGGACGCGGTACGGATGGCGAGGAAGAAGATGTTCGCCTCGCACGGGAAGGCGGCGCGCGAATTGGGCTTTTCGCCGGGGTCGGTGGATGTGGCTCTGGAGCGCGCAGTCGGCTGGTTTTGCGGCCACGGATACGTGACGCCATGAGGACCGTGCTGGTGGTGGCGGCGGAACGCCGCGAGCTGCGTGGTATTCTGTGGCGTTCGGGCCGGGTGAGAAGGCTCGACTGGCGGGTGCGTTTCGCGCGTAGCGCGGAATTGAACGGGCAGCGGCTGTTGATGGTGGCGCACGGGCCGGGTCCCAGGCTGACCTCCGAGGCTCTGGATGTGGCGCTCGAGCAACAACGACCGGATGCACTGGTGAGCACCGGTTTCTGTGGCGCGCTGGACGCGAGCCTGAGAGTGGGTGAAGTGTTTGTAGCCACGCGGGTCGAGAACGGGCGCCAGGCCTTTGAGGCGGCACCGCCGGCCACCGGGCAGGCGTTTCGCTCGGGCGCGCTGGTTTCGATGGGCCGCGTGATTGGGACGGTGGCGGAGAAACGCCGCCTGAACGCGGGCGGGGCCGCGGCCGCGGACATGGAGGCGGCGACGGTGGCCGGCCGGGCTCGCCAGGAGGGTCTGCCGTTCTACTGCGTCCGGGCGGTTCTGGACCGGGCGTCGGAAGGGTTTACGCTGGACTTTAACGAGTTGCGGGGCCCGGACGGGCGCTTCAGCCGTACGCGGATTCTGCGGGCGGCGCTGGCGCATCCGTGGGCGGCGGCGCCGGAGTTGATGCGCCTGGAGCGGCAGGGACGCATTGCCGCGCGGGCGCTGGGGGAGTTTCTTGCGGACTGTCGATTCTGATTTCTCTGTGCCCGCCACGATGCGGGCCGCGGTCTACCGGGGGGAGAGCGCGATCGCGATCGAGATGCTGCCGACGCCGGAGATCGGGCCGGGCGAGCTGCTGGTGCGGGTGGAAAGCTGCGGGATCTGCCACACCGACCTGAAGAAGGTGGAGCACAACCTGTTGCCGCCACCGCGGATTTTCGGGCACGAGACGGCCGGCGTGGTGGTTCGCACGGGCGCCGGGGCGGGCGATTTCGCGGTGGGGGACAGAGTGATCGTGTTCCACCACGTCCCGTGCCGCGAGTGCTTCTACTGCCGGCGCAAGCTGTACGCCCAGTGCCCCACCTACAAGAAGGTGGGGGTGACGGCGGGGTTCGAGCCAGCCGGCGGCGGGTTCTCGCAATACGTCCGGGTGATGGACTGGATTGTCCGCCAGGGAGTGGAGAAGTTCGCGGACGGGGTCCCCTTCGACCGGGCCTGCTTCGTGGAGCCGGTGAACACGTGCCTGAAAGCGGTGGTGCAGATGGACCCCCAGCCGGGGGAACTGGCGTTGGTTCTGGGCCAGGGGCCGATCGGGCTGCTGTTCACGATGCTGGTGCGGCGGACGGGCGCCAGGGTGGCGGCGACGGACCGGATTGCAAGGCGGCGCGAGTTGGCGCTGCGGTTCGGGGCGGAGGAGGCCTGGGATCCCGGCACGACGGCGATCGAGCTGCGGGTGGCCGCGCTGAGCGAGGGGCGGGGGGCGGACCTGGTGATGGTGGCCGCATCCGCGCCCGGGCTGGTCGAGCAGGCGGTCCGGTGTTCGCGGCCGGGGAGCAGAATCCTGCTGTTTTCCCAAACCTCCCATCAAGAAAAGGTAGAATTGTGTGGAGCGGACATTTGTGTCGGAGAGCGGACTCTGCTAGGCTGTTACAGCGCGTCCATCGACCTGCAGAAGGAGTCGGCGCGCCTGGTATTCAGCGGCGAGCTGCCGGTGGAAGGCCTGATTTCCCACCGGCTGCCTCTCGACTTGATTGGATCTGGAATACAACTGGCACTACACCCGGATGAGGAAGCATTGAAAATCATCGTTCAACCACAGAGGTGGGCACAGTGAATAATCAGATGCTGGCTGCCGTCCTATATGGAAAAGAGCATCTTCAGGTTGAGCCGATAGCTGTCCCGAGAATTGGCGAAGGAGACGTCCTGGTACGTGTGAAGGCTGCGCTGACCTGCGGCACCGATGTGAAGGTTTTCCGCCGCGGGTACCATGCGCGGATGATCATTCCTCCGGCGGTGTTCGGCCACGAGCTGGCCGGGGACGTGGTCGAGGCAGGCGAGAGCGTAAGCAAGTTCCAAGTGGGCCAACGGGTGGTGGCGGCGAACTCCGCGCCGTGCCAGGAGTGTTTCTACTGCCGCCGTGGCTACGAGAACCTGTGCGAAGACCTGCTGTTCAACAACGGCGCCTACGCCGAGTACATCCGGATCCCGGCGCGCATCGTCGAGCGGAACATGTACGAGATCCCGAGCGGCGTGAGTTACCAGGACGCCGCGCTGGTGGAGCCCCTGGCCTGCGTCCTGAAGGGGATCGAGGAGACCGGGCTGCGGGAGGGGGACAACGTGGCCGTGATCGGCCTGGGGCCCATCGGGCTGATGTTCGTGCGGCTGGCGAAATCGGTGGGCGCGCGGGTGATCGCGCTAGGCCGCCGGAAGACGCAATTGAGCCGGGCCGCCGCACTGGGAGCGGAGGAGCTGATCTCGACCACCGAATTCCACGATTCCGTCGCCGTGGTGCGGGGGCTGACGGCGGGCCGGGGCGCGGATGTGGCCATCGAGGCGGTGGGCAAGCCGCACACGTGGGAGCTGTGCGTGCACATGGTGCGCAAGGGCGGGACCGTGAACTTCTTCGGGGGCTGCCCGAGCGAGAGCCACGTATCGCTGGACACCTCGCTGCTGCACTATTCGGAAATCACCTGCAAGGCCAGCTTTCACCACACGCCGGCGCACGTTCGCAAGTCGCTGGAGCTGATCCGGCGGAAGATCATCACGGCGCAGGATTTCGTGAATGGCGAGGAGCCGCTGGCGAACCTGCTCGAGGTGATGCGGCACCTGATGAGCCACAACGGGCACCTGAAGACCGCGATCATCCCGTGACCCGCGCATAACCAGTGTTCCTGCCGCCCCAGGATTTCGTGAAGTCGCCGGAAGCTCTGGCCCGCACCTATACCGGGAAGGAAGCCCAGGAATACACGCGCTGGCTGGCGCGGGCTCACTACGAGAACTTCCACGTGGCGACGTTCCTGCTTCCGCGCCGGCTGCATCAGGACTTCTACAATGTGTACGCCTTCTGCCGCTGGGCCGACGACCTGGGCGACGAGATCGGCGACACCGAGGAGAGCCTGAGGTTGCTGGAGTGGTGGCGTGGGGAACTGGAGGGGATGTACGAGGGCCGGGCGTCGCATCCGGTGTTCGTGGCGCTGAAGCAGACCGCGGCGCGGCACGAGTTGCCGAAGCAGCCTTTCGCCGACCTGATCCGGGCGTTCGTGCAAGACCAGACCGTAGTGCGCTACCGCACCTACGAGGATGTGTTCGGATATTGCCGCTATTCGGCGAACCCGGTGGGACGGCTGGTGCTGCACCTGTGCGGCTATCGCGACGCCCAGCGGCAGGCGCTCTCGGACGCGACCTGCACGGCGCTGCAACTGGCGAATTTCTGGCAGGACGTCGCGCGGGACCTGGAGAAGGGGCGGGTGTACATTCCGCTGGAGGCCATGGAGCGGCACGGGTATACGGTGGAGGAACTCCAAGCGCGGCGGGAGACGCCGGCGTTCCGGGCGGTGATGCGGGAGGCGGTCGAGGTGGCGAGGCGGCTGTTTGTGGAGGGGTTGCCGCTGGCGCGCCTGGTCCACCGGCGCCTGGCCGCCGACGTCGAGTTGTTCAGCCGGGGCGGCCTGCGGGTTCTGGAAAAGATCGAGCGGCAGAACTACAATGTGCTCGCGCGGCGTCCTTACATCTCGAAGGTGGAACGGGTCTGGCTGCTGGTGGGGACGCTGGCGCGAATGGCTTTCCCGAAGGCGGCATGACGGAGACGCTCGAACGGTCTTATGAATACTGCCGGCGCGTGGCGCGCCGCCGCGCCCGCAACTTCTACTACTCGTTTGTGCTGCTGCCCAAGGAGCAGCGCAACGCCATCTGCGCCGTCTACGCCTTCATGCGCTATTGCGACGATCTGAGCGACGAGGCCCCGGCGCCGGACTGTTCTGCTCGCGAGTCGATCGAGCGCTGGCGCGGGGATCTGGATGCGGCGCTGGAGGGGCGCTTCAGCGGGCACGCGGTTTGGCCTGCCTTCCATGACACCGTCGCGCGGTACCGCATTCCAGGCGGGTACTTCCACGAGATGATCGAGGGCGTGACGTCGGACCTGCGGCCGCGGCGGATGGCGGCGTTCGAGGAGTTGTACCGCTACTGCTACCAGGTGGCCTCGGTGGTGGGGCTGACGGTGATCCACATCTGCGGATTCCACTTGCCGGAGGCGCTGCCGCTGGCCGAGAAGTGCGGGGTGGCCTTCCAGCTCACCAACATCCTGCGGGACGTGCGCGAGGACGCCGGGCGGGACCGGGTCTATCTTCCGGCGGAAGATCTGGCGCGCTTCCATGTCGATGCCCAAGACCTCCGGGAAGGCAAGCGAACGGATGAGTTCGTGGACCTGATGGATTTCGAAGCCGGGCGGGCGCGGGCGTACTACAAGGAATCGGCGCCGCTGGTGGAGATGGTGGACCCGCACAGCCGGTCTTTCCTGTGGGCGCTGATCGAGATCTACTCGCGCCTGCTCGCGAGGATCGAGCACACCAACTACGACGTGCTCTCGCACCGCATCGAGTTACCGGCTCGCGAGAAGCTCTGGATCGTCGCCAAGGCGTTGCTGGGAACCCGCTAACCGCACAACTGCCGCCCGCCCGCTGACGCGCGCGGCTCGGTAGGCGTCCGGACCGTATAACATTACACAGGCCGTGCCGCGACCATCCAGGCGGCGAGGGAATCTAAGGGAAAAAAGGTCCACCGGTCGAGTGAGAACCTTCCGCTCTCGAACCGCACTACCATAGCGAGAACGCACGCCGCGCTAACCTTCAACTTTGGGTGGAAAATCCTGCTCCAAAGGAGCCTAAAACAATGAAAAGGGAAGTTCACGAGCGTCTCCCGCTTTCAGCGGCTGGCCTGGCGCTGGCCTTGATCGTCTTGGGCGCGCCGGCCCATGCGCAACAGCTCGACATCCAGGACCTGCCCAATATGGGCCAACAGATTACGCCGCTGGCGCCCGAGGGTTCCCGGTTCGAACCGCTGAACCCCGATCTGCCCGACCGGCCAGACTGGCTGGCCAGCCAAGCGGCCACCAGCGTGGTGAGTCCGGATCACAAGACCATGCTGGTTCTGACCAGCGGGTTCAACCGCGTCTACGCACTGGGCGTCCCAGCACCGCCGTTCCCATGGTACGTGCCGGACTCGAATGAGTACGTGTTCATCTACGACATTTCGACGCCGGCGCCGGTCAAGACGCAAGTAGTGCAGATCGCAAATAGCTACCACGGGATTGTCTTCGATCCATCCGGCACGGCTTTCTACGTGGCTGGCGGCCCCAGTGACGTGGTCCACATCTTTACTCGGAGCGCCGCCGGAACCTGGGGGGAGGCCCCAGGTTCGGCGCTGGCCTTGGGCCACAACGGCTTGGGCGTTGGCCTGAATCTGAGGCCTAACGGCGCCGTCGCGATAAACAGCCAGGTGGGCGTGGCTCCTTGCGCCGCCGGCGTGGCTATCTCCAGCGATGGCCAGACGCTGGTGGTGGCAAATTACTACAACGACTCGATCACGGTGTTCACCGGAGGCCTCGGCAACTGGTCGAAGCTATCGGAACTCGACTTGCGCCCCGGCAAGAGCGACCCCTCGATGACGGGCATTGCGGGCGGCGAGTATCCGTTTTGGGTGGTTGTGAAGGGTAACGGACCGACCGCGACAGCGTATGTATCCAGCATTCGCGACCGCGAGATCGTGGTAGTGAATCTGAGCGCGCCGCCGGCGGTAACGGCCCGGATCCATGTGACCGGCCAACCCAACAAGATGACGCTGAACGCGACCCAGACGCGCCTGTATGTTGCCGAAGACCAGTCGGATACGGTGGACGTAATCGACACCAGGTCGAACGCGATACTGGAAACCATCCCGGTAATCGTGACCGCGCCGGTAATGCCGGCCTGGCTGGAGCACTATAAGGGCGCGAACCCCAACAGCGTGACGCTCTCGCCGGATGAGAAGCAACTCTACGTGACCAATGGCACTCTGAATTGCGTCGCGGTGGTGGCGCTGAGCGGAGCCAATGGCGGCGGCCGTGTAGTGGGTCTCATTCCGACCGGTTGGTACCCGAACTCAGTGAGCTTCAGCGGCGATGGCAGCTCGGTGTACGTGGTCAATGCGAAGTCGCCGACGGGCGCGAATCCCGAGTGGTGCTATGGGGGCTACGGGCCGCCGAATTCGCCAAACTGCGAGCCATCGAATCAGTACAATCCCCAGAGGACCAAAGCCGGCCTCCAGAGCTTCCCGCGCCCCAGCCCGGAGCAACTCACGAATCTGACGGAGCAGGTAGCCAGGAACAACCGGTTCCGGCACACCGAGAGCGAGGAGGACCTCGCGGTCATGGCAGCCGTGCGGCAGGGCATCAAGCACGTTATCTTCATCATCAAGGAAAACCGGACTTACGACCAGATTCTGGGCGACCTGAAAGACGCCGCTGGCAATCCAATTGGCGATGGCGATCCCACTTTGACTGAGTTTGGAGAGGCGATCACGCCGAATCACCATAGTCTGGCGCGAACCTTCGTCACTCTGGACAACTTCCTGGACACCGCCGAAGTCAGCTATGACGGCTGGCTGTGGTCCACTTCGGCTCAAGCCCCCGACGTGGTGGAACACCAATTCCCGGTGGCCTACGCGGCGCGCGGCCTCAGCCTGGACGGGGGTTTGAATCGCAATGTGAATGTTGCCCTTTTGCCCCCCGAGCGCCAGCTCGCCAATCCCTACACATCGGCCGATCCGGATGTGTTGCCGGGCCACACCGACGCGGGGGCGCCGGATGGACCGAACAATGAAGTGAATACCGGCTATTTGTGGAACGCCGCGCTGCGGGCGCATCTCACGGTTCGCAACTATGGTTTCTTCGTGGACGGGACCCTCTATGGAACGACCGACTTGGCCATTCCCGTGCTGCGCGACCCGTTCTCGGCCAACACGGTCGTGGCCTACCCCGCGGATGTCAAGCTCGCCCCGTTCACCGATCCGTTCTTCCGCGGTTTCGACAACTCGCTTCCCGATTTTTGGCGTTACAAAGAGTGGGCGCGAGACTTCGATGCCCGATATGCCGATGGCCATCACGCGGGGCGCAGCGTAGGGGTTCCGCCTTCGTTGAGCCTGGTTCGCTTCATGCACGATCACACTGGAAACTACGCGGTCGCGATTGACGGCGTGAATACTCCGGACCTGGAGGTAGCCGATAACGACTATGCGGTCGGCTTGTTGGTTCAGAAGATCGCAAACAGCCCGTACGCGAACAACACTCTGATCTTTGTAATCGAAGACGACGCGCAGGATGGCGGCGACCACGTCGATTCGCACCGCAGCACCGCATACGTGGTGGGCGCCTACGTGAAGCGAGGCGCGGTGGTCTCCACGCGGTACAACACCCTCGACTTCCTGCGCACGATTGAAGAGGTTCTGGGCCTCCCGCCGATGAACCTGAACGACGCGCTCGCCAGGCCCATGACCGATATCTTCAACACGAGGCCGAGCCCGTGGAGCTTTACAGCCACTCCCTCGGCGATTCTCTACAATACGTCGCTGCCGCTGCCTCCCAAGCGGGCCGGCCTGATCGTGCCCAAGCCGGCGCACAACGCGAAATACTGGGCGCGGGTCACGAAGGGAATGGACTTCACGGACGCGGATCGCCTCGATCCCGCGGAGTTCAACCGCATTCTCTGGAAAGGGATGATGGGCCACAAGCCCTATCCCGCCGCGCTGGCCGGAATAAACCTGCGCCAGAACCGCGAGGAGCTCCTCGAGCGTGAGCAAGCGGCTGGTCCGATTCGCAAGAACTGGTGACGCCGCGCATAACTGTTTTGGAGGAATGCTTTGTGCGTATGAAATCGCTTCAGCTTTTTGGATTGATTGCTCTGGCTGCTGCTACGCTGCACAGCCAAACGACCAATGGAGCCGTCTATTGGTCCCCTGTGAACTTGCCGCCGCCGGATTGCTCTAGCCTGGCGGGAGAGTCGCCCGTCGCGATTACGGACTCGTCGGGGATGACGATCGGCTATTCCTGCTATGTGAGCGGGACGTTCGTATGGCTCGCCGCAGGCGGCGGGTGGGGCACCTCGATCCGCGTGGCTGCGCCCGCGTCGGCCGCCATCGGTGTCGACTATACGTTCTACGACACGAGTGGAAACAACCTGAGGTTAGACACCACGTTTGGCGGCGGTTCGTCGACCACATCCGGCATTGGCGTGAACTTTGCCTTGTCTGCCAATCAGCCCGCGCAAGTCGACCTGCTTGGTGCTACCAGCGACGCTCCGAGGTACAGCTCCACGTCGACCGGCTCGGTGTACGCCGTGTTTTACTGTTCCGACGCAACCACTTGCGGCAACGTGCTTCCGCAGTTGCTCTATTCGGCGCTACCCAGCACTCCGTGGACGCTGAGCGTACCGATCTCGTGGGACACCGAGCTATGGACTCAGTGGTCGGCGGAGGGCGTCGATAACGGCGGTACGCAGCGGGTGTCCTTGGCGATCTACAACGAAGACACAACTGCCACGAGCTACACGGTCCGGGTCTACGACAGCACGGGATCCCTTGCCGGGACGGGCACGACACCTTCGATTCCTCCCCTGCAACCGCTCCCCAACGGTTCTCTCGGGGAAGGAGGGACATACGGGGCGCTTCTGTCGGACGTGGTTTCGACGCCGTTGCCGTCGGGCGTCTTCAAGATCCTGGTCGACGGCGGGTCGAGGTATTCCGCGGTCGAGGTGCTCCAGTTTAACGGGTCGTCGGCGACCGCCTTGCAGGTTGCCTACGACAGCGCGCCCAGTTCGAGTTCGAGTGTAAGCGCCACGTCGGTCCGGCGAGGGAACCTCAGGAGCGCGCGCGTGGCGTCCATGCCAAGGCCGGTGTTTAGCGCGCTGGCGAAGTAGAACGGGGGAACGGCTGGCACCGGAACTTGCCGGCATCTTCCAGACTTCCGGAGAAATCGCCGATGCGTGGATGCATGGCCTTGTTGACGATTGCCGTGGCAGCCCTGGCGCAGGAGGCTCCTACGGCTCGAAGCGCTCAGGCGGGGACGGCGGTTCCGTCCGGCGTTCCCCTTCGTGTGGCGCTGGAACGTCGTGTCGCAATCAGGCGTGTAGGCGAACCGATCTGGGGACGGTTGGTGGACCCAGTTTACGTTTTTGATCGGGCGGTCCTTCCGGCCGGGAGTGTGGTGGAAGGGCATATCGCCGAAATCGGCGGAGTTCCAGCCCGCCGGCGCCTCGCAGCGATCCTGTCCGGCAACTTTACACCGCCGCGGGAAGTTCGTGCGCAGTTCGACGCCCTGGTGCTGAGCGACGGTTCGCGGCTGTCGCTTCGCACTTCTCTCTCGCGCGGAACGGCGCACACCGTGCGTGTCGCCGCGCAACGGAAGAAGCGGGGAGAGCGCAAGGCCTTCACGGCGCCGGGCAAGATGAGCCGGCTCAAATCCACGCTGCTCGGGATGCTTCCCTATCGCCGGCAAGCCTGGCCGGCGGGGACGCTTTTCGATGGCGTGTTACAGGAACCTCTGACGGGACTGCCGCCAGGTCAGGTCGAAGCGCGAACCGATTGCCCTGCCGTTGCCGGACCCGAAGCTCAGGAGGTTTACGCGCGCCTGCTCACTGCGCTCAGTTCCGCGACGGCCCGAAGAGGAGCGCCAGTGGAAGCGGCCGTCATCCGCCCCCTATTCTCGGCCGATCGTGGCCTGCTGATCCCGGAAGGCAGCCGTCTTATCGGGGAGGTCGTCGAGGCGCAACCCGCCCGCCGCCTTCACCGCAACGGGAAGCTGCTTTTTGTGTTCCGCCAGATCAAGCTGCCGGCGGGCGCCGTGCAAAGCATCCAAGGCTACCTGGAGGGTGTCGAGGCGGGCTTCGATGCCCACCTGGCCCTCGACTCGGAAGGGGCCGCGCGCGCCAGCAGCCCTAAGACCCGGTTCATTTTTCCAGCCATTGCGGTAGCTGCGGCAGGACTCTCGTTTCATCAGGACTATAATGCACAGGGTGTGCCCGATCAAGACATAGCAGGCCGCGCCGAATCGGGGGCCGTAGGACTCGGGTTGATTGGCACGCTGTTGGCGCAAACCTCCCGGACCTTGGCTTCGAGCATCGCCTTCACCGGCGCCGCGTTCAGCGTTTACTCGAACTTCATCGCGCGCGGACAGGACGTGGTTCTCCCGGCGAACACGCCGGTCAGAATCAGCCTCGGGGCGCGCGGCGGCGAGGCCGAGCGTCGCACCCGCGGCCGCCCTCACAGCGGCAGTTCGTACAGCGAGAGCCGGTAGGCGCCGGAGAGGCTGTCGCCGCGGTAGCGGAAGCCGGCGGATTCGTAGTAGGCGCGGAGGCGGCGGTTGGCGGTCATGCAGTCCAGGCGGGCGTAGCGCTTGCCGCGGCTTCGGATGCGGGCGATGGCCCACTCCAGCATCCTCTTGCCGAATTGGCGGCCCATGTAGGCGGGCTTGAGCGCCATGGTGTGGATGTAACCGGCGTCGGCTTCCTCCGGCCAGAGGGGCGTGCCGGTCCACTCGAAGCGCAGCGTTCCGACCGGCTCGCCGGTTCCGGGAAGCCGGGCCAGGTAGACCTCCCGGTTCTCGATCTCGCGGGCCATGCGCTGCCACACTTCGGGCGGGTACGGGGTTTCCCATTGCCAGATGCCGCGCTCGAGCATCCAGCGGGCGGCCTGGTCGAGGATTTCGATGACCACCGCCAGCTCCTCGGGCTGGGCTGGGACGAGGAGGAGGCCGCAGTCCATAGCGCGTTAGAGCACTTCTTCGGACCAGTTTTCCAGCACCGATTTGAGCTTGGTCATGAACTGGTCGGCGTAGGCGCCGTCCAGCAGGCGATGGTCGAAGGTCAGGCCGATGAGGCTGATCGAGCGGATGGCGATGGCGTCGTCCTCGGTGACGACCGGGGTCTTCTCGACCATGCCGACGCCCAGGATGGCCACTTGCGGCTGGTTGATGATGGGCGTGCCGAACAGGCTGCCGTAACTGCCGAAATTGGTGATCGAGAAGGTGCCGCCCTGGACTTCGTCGGGCTTGAGCTGGCGCGAGCGGGCGCGGGCGGCGAGATCCACGATGGCGCGCTGCAAGCCGAGCACGCTTTTCTCGTCGGCGTTGCGGATGACCGGAACGATCAGGCCGCCCTCCAGCGCCACGGCGATCCCGATGTTGATTTCGTTGTGGTAGACGATGTTCGCGCCCTCGAGGGAGGCGTTGGCGAGCGGATAGGCGCGCAGGGCCTCGGCGGCGGCGCGGACGACGAACGGCAGGTAGGTGAGCGAGTAGCCGTAGCGCGCCTTCACGTCTTCCTTGTGGCGGGCGCGAATCCGGGCGACGCGCGTCATATCCACCTTGTGGACGGTGGTGACGTGCGGCGAAACGCGCTTGGACATGACCATGTGCTCGGCGATCTTCGCGCGCATGACGCTCATTGGCTCGATGCGGACCTTGCCTGCTTCGGGCTTGGGTGGCGGAGGCGGCGGAGGCGCAGGCGCGGCTTGCCGCTGGGCGAGGTAGGCCTCGAGATCCTGCTTGCTGATGCGGCCGCCGGCGCCGGTGCCCTTGACCAGGTGCAGATCGATGTTGTGCTCGCGCGCCATGCGGCGCACCAGCGGGGACAAAGGACCGGCGGGCTCTTCGGCGGCCACCACCGGCTCCGGTTCGGGCTCGGGCGGCGGAGCCTCGGGCTCGGGCGGCGCGGGTGGCGGCGCGGCGGCCTGGGGCGGGGGCGGCGCGGCAGCCTGGGCGGCTCCGGTTTCGTCGATGCGGGCGACCACCGTGTTGATGGCGACGGTAGCGCCTGCCTCGACCAGAACGTCGGCCAGGACGCCCGCGGCGGGCGCGGGGATGTCGGTATCGACTTTGTCGGTCGAGATTTCGAAGAGCGGCTCGTCGCGCTCGATGCGCTCGCCGGGTTTCTTCAGCCACTTCGTCAAAGTGCCTTCGACGATACTCTCTCCCATTTGGGGCATTACGACATCGACCATAGAGCCTCCTCGGTTTGGGTGACTGGTTCGACGATTTCGAGTTGGAAGTTGCGGGCAAAGTGCCGCGCCAGCGAGGCGATGACTTCAGCCCGCGGCGCGGCGGCGCCAAGAGCCGCCATCGAGGTGACGGGCCGCGCCAGGCCGCAGGGCACGATGTACTGGAAATAACTCAGGTCGGTGGTCAGGTTCAGCGCGAAGCCGTGCGAGGTGATCCAGCGGCTGATGTGCACGCCGATGGCGGCGATCTTGCGCCCATCGACCCAGCAGCCGGTGAAGCCGGCGAGGCGGCCCGCGGCGATGCCGAACTCGGCCAGCGCATCGATGATGGTCTGCTCGATCGCGCGCACGTAGGCGACGACGTCGCGCTTCCACTCGCGCAGGTCGAGAATGGGGTAGCCGACGATCTGACCGGGGCCGTGGTAGGTGATGTCGCCGCCGCGGTCGGTGGGGAAGAACGCAATTCCGGCGCGGCGCAGCACCTCTTCCGAGGCCAGCAAGTGACCGGGCTTGCCGTTGCGGCCGAGCGTGATGACGTGCGGATGCTCGACCACGAGCAACTGATCGGGGATGAGGCCGAGCTTGCGCCTCTCGGCCAGCTCGCGCTGCAACTCGAGCGCCCGGCCATATTCGATGCGTCCGAGATCGTGCAGCTCGCAGCTACGCATTGATCGCCAGGCCGTAGATGGCGTTGAACGCCTCGCCCACCGCTTCATAGAGGGTCGGGTGGGCGTGGATGGTATTCATCATGGTCTCGACGGTGGCTTCGGCCGCCATGGCGGCGACGCCCTCGCAGATGTACTCCCAGGCCAGCGGGCCGATGATGTGCACGCCGAGGATCTCGCCGTAGGTTTCCTCGGAAACGATCTTCACGAAGCCCTCGTGCCGGCCGAGAATCGATGCCATGCTGTTCGGCTGGAACGAGAACTTGCCGGTCTTGACTCTGTAACCCTGCGCGCGCGCTTCGGCCTCGGTGAGGCCCACGCTGCCGATCCCCGGCTCGGTGTAGGTGCAAGCTGGGACGAGGCGGCGGTTGAGGGGCTGAACCGGCTTGCCAGCGATGTGGGCGACCGCGATCAAACCCTCCCTGGTGGCAACGTGGGCCAGTTGCGGCGTGCCGGCGACCACGTCGCCGATGGCGTAGATGCCGGGCTCGGCGGTGCGCTGATACTCGTCCACCTGGATGAAGCCGCGGTCGGTGGCGACGCGCGTGGTCTCGAGGCCGATGTGGTCGGTCACCGGGCGGCGGCCGACGCCGACCAGCACTTTCTCCGCCGTCAGCTCCTCCTTCTGGCCGCTGGCCAGGGTGAGGGTGACCTGGACGCCATCTTCCGAGCGGCGGATGTCTTCGGCTTTGGCGCCGGTCTCGACGCGGA
Source organism: Bryobacteraceae bacterium (assembly GCA_049512775.1). Taxonomy (GTDB): domain Bacteria; phylum Acidobacteriota; class Terriglobia; order Bryobacterales; family Bryobacteraceae; genus Fen-330. The sequence continues at coordinate 20,302 of JBEKWU010000014.1, read as the reverse complement.
TGCCTTTCTTCCTGAACACCCGCTCGAGCTCTTTGGAAACTTCCTCGTCCTCCAGGGGCACGATGCGCGGCAGCATCTCGAGCAGCGTGACTTTCGTGCCGAAGCGGTGAAACATGGAAGCGAATTCCGAGCCCACCGCGCCCGAGCCGATGATGACGATCGAGCCGGGGACGGTGCGCTGATCCAGGATCTCGACGTTGGTCAGGATGCACTCGGGGTCGGGATCGAGTCCGGGAAACATGCGGGCTTCCGAGCCGGTGGCGATGATGACGTTCCTGGTTTCGAGCGTTTGAACGCCCTGCTCGGACTGGACCTCGACAATTCCAGCTCCGCGCAAAGTGGCCCGCCCCTTGAAGACCTCCACCTTGTTCTTCCGCATGAGGAACTCGACGCCCTTGCTGTGCTTGTTGACGATCTGGTTCTTGCGGTCGATGACCTTGGAGAAGTCCAGGCGTGGGTTATCGCAGGCGAGGCCGTCGGCGGGGTTCCGGAAATGGTCCCAAAGCTCGGCGGCGTGCAGCAGGGCCTTGGTGGGGATGCAGCCGACCAGCAGGCAGGTTCCGCCCAGCCTGGGGCTCTTCTCGACCAGCGCGGTGCGCAGCCCGTACTGGCCGGCGCGCACGGCCGCGGAATAGCCTCCCGGCCCGCTGCCGAGGATGACGAGGTCGTAAGACATTGATCGCATTTTAGCAGCTACAGGCGATTCGCTATTAGCGCGGAGGAGGCTTACAATCGGGAGGCAACTATGTGTCATCTGCCAGCGGGTCTGAAGTTGGTCTTGGCAGTGGTTCTTTCCGGGGCGGCGCTCCGCGCGAATATGGCTCCTCGCATTCGCCCCGGGCAGATCATTGGGGAGCCGGCTGGGGCCTTGAAGAGCATCCGCATCGAGCGGGAGCTTCTCGTCATCGATCTCCGGCCTTTGGCGGACTGGAAGCCGGCCGTGGTCGAGGCAACCTACGAGGTGCGAAATGGGGGCGAGAAGCAGACCGTTGACCTGGTGTTCGTTGCCGTTGGGCCCGGTCCGGAGCAAACGCTCCCTATGTGGTGGGAAGCCCAGGTCCGGCTGGGCGATCAACCCATAGCCAGCCGCCAGACCGAGCCGGGGGAACTGCCCCTCAGTTGGCAGTCCGTGCACCCGATTCCATTGCCAAACGGAGAGGGATCCCTGGACTACACACCGAAGGAAATGAGGACCATTCAATTCTCGGTCACGTTGCCTCCGGGGCCGGAAACTATCCGCGTCCGCTACGAGGTGTGGCCCCGAATTTACGCCGGGCGGCTTGCGCCGACCGTTGAATGGCAGTTGGGGTATCTGCTGGCCCCGGCCCGCGAGTGGGGCGGCTTTGGCCGGCTGGATGCCAGAATCCAGTGCCCGCCGGGTTGGCGCGCCGCCAGCGAACCGCGCATGAAACGGCAGGGAAATGACCTGGTAGGCGCATGGGATGGGATTCCGGCCGACGCCATCGGGTTGATTGCGCAGGCCCCGCCGGGCTGGGGCGAGTGGGCCGACTCAATCGTCAACGCGAGCAGGATCGCTGGTGGCCTGATCCTCTGCGTTGTCGCGGGCTGGCTGACGGGCCGCTGGCTCGGCCGTCGTGGAAACAGCAGTTGGAGGGGAGTGCCGGTTTCCCTGGCGGCAGCATTGCTCTGGGCCGTGGGCCAATGGCAGGCCATCATTCTCGAGATCGAGGTGGTGAAAGGGAGAGTGGGGGTTCAAGCTTCCTGGAACTACAAGTCCGGCGACGCTCTTGAAGGTCGCTATCTTGTTCCGTTCGTCCTCCTGGCGGGTTTCGTGATCGCGCAGGCGGTTGTGGCCATGGTTTGCCGCCGGGCAAGACGAGCGGCGCGGGGACCTGGGACAGAGTAGGGGCGTAGCGGTCAGGGGGTGGTAGCCGCAAGCACACTAGAATATAGTTATGTGGCTCCTTCTCATTGTCCTGTCGCTGTGCCCGATGGCGCTGGAGGCGCAGAAGCGCCCGGCGCGGAAGCCGGCGCCGGCGGCGGCTCCATCGGCCTGGCCGATCGAGAGCATCGCGATCACGGGGAATCGCGAGTACTCGCGCGAGCAGATCCTCGGGGCGGCCGGGCTGAAGGTCGGGCAGACGGCCAGCGCAAAGGATTTCGACGCGGCGCGGGCGCGGCTGGAGGCGGCCGGGGTGTTCGAGGAGATTGGAGTCAAATTCGGGCCGGCAGCCGGAGGGAAAGGCTACGCCGTGTCGATCCAGGTGGCGGAGGCCGGGCCGCTGTTTCCGGTTCGGTTCGAGGACCTGGGCGCGCCGACGGAGCAGATCGAGAAGGCGCTCAAGCAGTCGGACCCATTCTTCGGGCCCAGGGTTGCCGCGACCCAGGCAACCCTCGCGCGGTACGCGAAGGTGATTGAAGATTCCCTGGCCGGGAAGGTGAAAGTGGTCGGCAAGCTCGGTCCGGACGACACGGGACAGATGGCGGTGGTGTTCCGCCCGGCGGGAGCGCTGCCGGCGATCGCGCGCGTGACGTTCACGGGCAACGCGGTGATCCCAGGCAGCGCGCTGGAGAACGCGATCAACGGGGTGGCGGTTGGGACGCCCTACCGGGAGGTGCGGTTCCGGCAGTTGCTGGAGGCCAATGTCCGGCCGCTGTACGAGGCGCGCGGGCGGGTCCGGGTGCTGTTCCCCGAAGTCCGCGCCGAAAGGGACCGGGACGTGAACGGCCTGGCGCTGACGGTGAAGGTGGAGGAAGGCGCCAGCTACTCGCTCGGCGAGGTGGCGGTGGACGGCAGCAAGCTGTCTGCGGCGGAGCTGCTGAAGGCCGCCAACCTGAAGCGCGGCGACATGTTCAACATCGAGCAGATCCAGGCCGGGGTGGGGCGGATCGAAAAGCGGGTGCGGCGCGACGGATACATGCGGGTCAAAACGCGCATCGATCGCCGGGTGAACGACCAGGCCAAGACGGTGGGCCTGGTGATCCACGTGGAGGACGGGCCGCGCTACCTGCTCGGCAAGCTGAACATCCAGGGTCTGGACCTCATCTCGGAGCCGGCCATTCGCCAGTTGTGGGCCATCAAGGAGGGCCAGCCGTTCAACGCCGATTACCCGGACTACTTCCTGAACCGCGTGCGCGAAGACGGGGTGCTCGACGATCTGGGCGAGACCAAAGCGGTGGTGAAGGCCGACGACGCCGCCAAGACCGTCGAGGTCACGCTGATATTCAAGGCAGAGCCGAAGAAGGAGACGCCGAAGAAGTTCGGGGAGTGGAGGCCGTAGCGCTTGGGCGTGGTATCGTGAGGAAGTTGTGTCGTCATCGCCGCTAAACGTTCACCTGGAGCAGTACGAGGGCCCGCTGGACCTGTTGCTGGACCTGATCCGGAAGCAGCAGATCGACATCTGGAATATCCCGATCGCCCAGATCACGGCGCAGTACCTGGAGTACGTCGAGCGGGCGGCGAGCCTGGACATGGAGTTGAGCTCGGAGTTCATCTTCATGGCGGCGACGCTGATTCACATCAAGTCGCGGATGCTGCTGCCCAAGGACCCGGAACTGGAGAAGATGTCGCCGGAGGAAGACCCGCGGCGCGAACTGGTAGAGCGACTGCTGGAGCACGAGCGTTACAGGAACGCCGCCGAAATGCTCCAGCAGAAGCGGCTGATCGAGGAAAACGTCTGGTCGAACCCGCAGGTCCAGCAGTTCCTTTCCGAAGAGGACGAGCCGGGGCTGGCGGTGACGCTATTCGACCTGGTGAAGACGCTCGAGCAGGTGTTGGAACGCTCCAAGAACCGGCCGGTTTTCCAGGTGAACCACGAGGACGTGAGTGTTCCGGACATGGTCCTGTACCTGAGGTCGCTGCTGAAGAGCAAGCCGCGGGGCGAGAGGCTCTCGGCGGCGCGGTTGTTCGAGGAGCAGCGGAGCCGCCGGGCCATGATCTGCCTGTTTCTGGCGATCCTAGAGATGGTGAGGCTGCAGGCGGTGGTGCTGGTGCAGAAGGACGCCTTCGGGGAGATCGCCCTGAGGGCGCACAAGCGCTTCGACGAGGTGTTCGCTTCCGACGATACGATCACGGGAATCGAGAAGGACTACCACTAAGAATGGAAGAGACGGAAGGGAACAATCCGCCCGAGCAGATGGCGCTGGAGCCGCACGGCGGCGCGGCGGAGGTCGAGGACGCCCAACTGAAGGCGGTCGTCGAGGCCATCGTTTACGTCACGGAAGAGCCGGTCGCGGCGGCGCAGATCGCAACGGCGATCGGGCAGCCCGAAGAGCGCGTGAAACGAGTGCTCGACGAGATGGCGGCCGAGTTCTCCGGGCCCGCGCACGGGGTCATGATCCGCGAGGTGGCGGGCGGCTTCAAGATGACCACCAAGCCCGAGCACCACGAGGCCATCCGGGCGTTCGTCAAGAGTCTCAAGCCGCCGCTGAAGCTGTCGCTGGCGGCGCTGGAGACGTTGGCCGCGATTGCCTACAAGCAGCCGATCACCGCGCCGGAGATCATGGAGATCCGCGGCGTGCAGGGCGCCGGAGTGCTCAAGACGCTGCTGGACCGGAAGCTGATCCAGACTTGCGGGCGGAAGAACGTGGTGGGCCGGCCGATCCTGTACAAGACCTCGAAGGAATTCCTGGTGCAGTTCGGCTTGAAGGACCTGAGCGAGCTGCCGACGCTGAAGGAGTTCGAGGAACTGCGCCGGCTGGCGGTAAGCGAGCCCGAACCAGTGGCGGAGCAGCCGCCCGAGACGGCCGCCGAAGAGCCGGCGCCGGAAACGGTCGAGAATCCGGATGCCTGAGGAACGGCTGCAAAAAATCCTGGCGCGCGCGGGCGTGGCCAGCCGGCGGAAGGCCGAAGCGCTGATGCTCGAGGGCCGGGTGGCGGTGAACGGCCGGACGGTCACCGAACTGGGGACCAAAGCCGACCTCGAGCGGGACCACATCAAGGTGGACGGCAAGCTGTTGCACCCGCCGAAGCGGTTGGTGTACCTGGCGTTCCACAAGCCCAAAGGTGTGGTCACCACGGTCTCCGACCCACAGGGCCGGCCGACGGTGATCGAGTTCCTCAAGGGCGTCAAAGAGCGCGTGTTTCCGGTGGGGCGGCTGGACTACTCGAGCGAGGGCCTGCTGCTGGTGACTAACGATGGCGAGTTCGCCAACCGCATCACTTCGGCGGCCAGCCACCTGGCGAAAACCTACGTGGTGAAAGTCACGGGCTTGCTCACGCCCGAGCAGGAAGAGCAGTTCCGCGCGGGGATCCCGCTCGAGGGCAGGCGGACGGCGCCGGCGGGGCTGAAGCTGGTGCGGCGCGCCGAGAACCCCTGGTACGAGGTGCGGCTCACCCAGGGCCGGCATCACCAGATCCGCGAGATGTTCAAGCATTTCGGCCGGCTGGTGGAGAAGATCAAGCGCGTCAAAATCGGGTTCCTGGAACTGGGTTCGCTCGAGCCGGGGCGGTACCGTCCCCTCACGCCCGCCGAGGTGGCGCGGTTTCGGAGGATACTGAAAATGGGCGGCCCCGAAGATGGCGAGCATTCCTGAGCTGCTTCGCAGCGCGCGAACGATTGCGGTGGTGGGCCTGTCGAGGAACCGCAAGCGCCCCAGCTACGGCGTGTCCGAGTACCTGCAGCGGGCGGGCTACCGGATCATTCCGGTGAATCCGCAAGAGACCGAAGTGCTGGGCGAGCGGGCCTACCCGAGCCTGGAGGCGATCCCCGAGCATATCGATATCGTGGACGTCTTCCGGCGGAGCGAATTCGTGCCCGAGATTGTGGAGGCCGCCATCCGCGTGGGCGCCGGGGCCGTGTGGATGCAGGAAGGCGTGGCCGACGAGGCCGCGGCGGAGAGAGCCCGCGCGGCCGGCCTGGCAGTGGTGATGGACCGCTGCATCCTCAAAGAGCACCGGAAGATGACGCGGTAACGCGCTCGAACTCGAGCTGATCGCCCTCGACGGTTGCGGTGGCCTTGGCGGTTCCGGCGGGCAACTCCAGCACGGAATGGGCGCGCAGGCAGAGGGAGATCCTGGCCCGCCCCATCGAGTGCCGGATTTTGAGCACTTTGCGGCTGCGGTCCAGAAACAGCACGTCAATGGCGAACTTCATGCGAAAGGTATGAATCCCCTCGCATGGCGCGAGCCACAGTCCTTCGCCGGCCGGCAGGCTCTTGTGCTTGAGCAAGCCAGTCCGCCGCTTCCTGCTGGTATCGGCGACATCGGCCGCCACAGCCAGAACCGTATTCCGGGTCACGTTTCGGATACGGAGCATCAGCAAGACGTTAACACACCATGGGGGAGGCTCGCCTACTCCACCATCACCACGGCGGTGTGCCGTCCTGGGGGCAGGCGCAGGACATAGCCGGAGCCGGATTGCCCCAGGAGTTCGAGCTGGGCCTCGTGGCCATCCAGGACCAACCGCGCGGGTTTGCGGTCGAAGGTGGCGAGCGCTCGGGACCTGGAAGTGTACATTAGTTCGATGCCCTCCGGGAGGCTGGCCGCGGTCTCGACGACGCCGTTGAAATCCAGCAGGGACGCACGCGGCTCGGCGGGTGCCGGCGCCAGCAGGTGTTTGCCGGGCGGCGCCCAGACGCGATCGCGGTCGCGCACGGGCCAGAGCCGGCCATCCAGTAAGGCCGGGCCCTCCCAATGAATCCCTACTCCGTAGGGAGACTCGATCAGGAGGGCGTCGCCCTGCCTCTCGCAGCGGTCGACGATGGCGGAGGCCGCAGGCAAAAGCGGGAAGTCGTCCGGGAGGATGGAGAGCTCATAGTAGAACATGACCTGCGTGAAGGACTCCGAGGAGGCGCGGATCAATTGCAGAAGCTCGGAGCCCACCTGCATTCTGGTGGGATGCACGTCCTGGCCGCGTTCGACGACGTTGATGTCCACGCCCACGCGATCCCAGTGCGACGTAAGCGGGCGATAGCGCCGGGCGATCTCGGTGTAGCGCTCCGGCCCGAGGTCCCAGACGGTGGACGGGTCCTCGATGATGAAGGTCGCCGGGTAGCGGTCCAGCAGCTTGAGTGCGCGGGCGCTGTCGGCTCCGATGGCATCGCGCATGGTGGTGTCGAAGCGGTCGTCCACGTAGGTCAGTACCAGGTCCAGCCCGGGTTGATTCCGACGGAGTTTCTCCAACTCCGCCATCCAGTTGTCCTGGAGGCGCGCAGCCAGATCGACGCGGTAGTCGAGGAAGGCGCGGAGCTTGTTCGGGTCCTGCGGCTGCCGCGTGAACAACTCCCGAGGGTCGAAGCCGTGCAGGAGCTTGAACTCCCTCCGGACGTCGGCATTCAGCGGAGTGAACTCTTTCAGGTTGCGGACGCCCAGCACGCCGTCGAAGTACAACTCGGCGAGGTTGACACCATCCCAGTCGAAGCGCAGCATGAGTTGTCCGACGCCCTGGGCCACGGCGCGGTGGCAATCGGGGTTGGCGAGGTTCATCAGCCGGCGCCAGGGCACGTAGGCGTCCCGGAGCCGAGCGGTCTTTTCGCGCCAGGCGGGGTGGTCGCGCCAGAAGCGGTCGCTGACGTGAGGCAACTCCAGCCAGGCGTACACCAGGATGTTGTGCCGATGGCAGGCCGCAATGAGTTTGCGAAGGTACGCGTCGCCGTCGGGGTCGGGCTCGAAGTATTGCCAGGCGCCCACGTGCAGGCTGGCGATGCCGCCGTCCCGCCAGCTCCGGGCGAGGGAATCGGGATCGTCCCGCAAGCGATAAGCGGCGTCGAAGAACGCCCCCAACCGGCGGGACTCAAAGGGGGGCTGCACGCCGAGCTCGACCAGGGCGTGGGGCAGAAAGGGAAATCGTTCGTAGCCTTGCTGGCCGGGCGGGACCGCCACCCAGAGCACCGCTCCGCTGCCGCGGCGAAGGCCCGCCACCAGGGGTGCGCCGCCACGGCGCGCGCGGCAGAAGACCCGCGCATCGCCGGGCACGTCAAATACCGGCGCCACGACGGGGTCTTCCCAGACGATGGGGATCTCCCGATGCCGCTCATCGCGCACAGCTTGCAGCCGGACGCGGAGGCTTCGCGCGCGGAATCCCAGCTCGGTGGCCAGCGGGGAGGCGCCTTCGAGGATCAGAACCGCGCCGCCTGCGAGCCGCGCGAGCCACTCCTGGGACGCGCCGCTGGCCTTTTCCGGAACGACGAAGACGCGTGCCTCCGCGGCCGGACGCTCCCGCAGGCCCAGACAGCGCAAGATGTTGGACCAGCCGCCGGAGCCGCCGCCGGCTATGTGGAAACCGGTGATGTCGGGAATCGCAGCCCGAGCGATCGCGGACAGGAGAAGCAGCACACCGAGAGTACTGGCTGGGAGGCGCATGGAGACGATAATCTGTGATTGTAGCCCAGGCGCAGGACTCCCTGCCCTGGGCTATAATTCTCCCAATGAGACGCCGCGAATTCCTTCACGCAAGTTTGCTCGGGGCAGGCGCCCTGGCCCGGGTGGCTCGCGCCGCGCCGGCCCGCGCGGCCGACATCGTCACGCTGGGGCCGGACCAGGTGAAGCTGTCGCGCCTGGCCATGGGGACCGGAACGAAGGGCTTCATGAAGAGCTCGGCCCAAACCCGGCAATTGGGGTTGCAGGGCCTCTCGGACCTGCTGCGCTTCGGATTCGACAACGGCGTGACCTTCTGGGACTCCGCGGACGCCTACGGCAGCCATCCGCACCTGCGCGAGGCGCTCAAAACCGTTCCGCGCGACAAGGTGGTCATCCTGACCAAGACGCATGCCCAGACCGCCGGCGAGATGCGGCAGGATCTGGAGCGCTTCCGTAAGGAAATCGGCGTCGACTACCTGGACATCGTGCTGCTACACGCGGTGACGCGGGGGGACTGGCCCGAGCGGCTCCAGGGCGCCATGGAGGCGCTCTCGGAAGCTCGGGAAAAGAAGATCGTGCGCACGCATGGCGTCTCCTGCCATTCCCTGGAGGCTTTGCGGACCGCCGCCCGGACTCCCTGGGTGCACGTCGACCTGGCCCGCATCAACCCGGCGGGGGTACTGATGGATGCCGATCCCAGGACCGTCGTTTCGGTGTTGCGCCAGATGAAAGCCGCAGGCAAGGGCGTGATCGGGATGAAGGTGCTCGGCGAAGGGCAGTTGCGCGGCCGGGTGGACGAGATGCTGCGCTTCGTCCTGGGCCTGGATTGCATCGACTGCTTCACCATCGGCTTCGAGAGCCGCCAGGAACTCGGCGATCTGATCCGGCGCATTCCGGCGGCGGCATAACGGAGACCGCATGCGGAGAGAACCGGATTTCTTCGGGGAGCGGGAGCTGGCGCTGGTTTACATCGCGAAGCGGCTGCGCGAGGCGCTGAAGCTCGAGAAACTGCTCACCGAGTCGGGACTGGACTACCTGGTGGAGCCGGACCGCTACAGCGGGGGCCTGGTCTTCCGGAGCGAGCGCGTGGGCGCGTTCTTCTATGTGGCGCAGGAGGCGGAGCAGCCCACCCGCCGCCTGCTGGCCCAGAACGGCTATCGCTCTTACGAGCCGCTTACTGCGACGGGGGGTTCGGGTTCACCACCGGAAAGGTGATGATGTTGCTGACGTAAACGTCCTGGGCGATGGTGCACTGGGTCACGGGATTGGTGGGCATATCCGCATTCAGCTCCAGGTCGACCTGGAAGATGCCCACCTCGCCCACCTTCATCGCGGCGAAGTAGACGCCGGCGCTCTTGCCGCCCGCAAGGGACGACACAAAGACGTTGGGCTGATTCAGGGCCGGCCCCTTGTAGGTGAACCCGGTCGTCAGGGCGAACTTGGCCTCGTCGGGCTGGATCATGCCCAAGCCGGTGCCGAAGACGGTAATCAACTCGCCGGGCACGGCGGGATTATCGTCGTCGACCACGGCGCCGGCAACATTGGCGCAGCACAGCTCGATATTGGAGGTGCTCATGGTGAGGTTGCCGCCCGCGTTGCCCGCGGCGCTGATGGGAATGCCGTTCCCGTCGGGGCCTTCGACCCGGGCGCGCAGGCGGATGTAGGACCACTGGCCGGACGCCAAAGCGTAGACCTCGGGATCGCTGGCGTTGATCATGTCGAGGAGATGGTCGCGGATGGTGTAGAGCGTATCCCCTTCCACCACGGTATAGCTGTAGGTCCGGTCGTCGATCGTCACCGTGGCGACATCGCTGGGGACGGCGGTGCCCTCGATGATCACCGTGCCAGTGGCCTGCGAGCTGGCGTGCAGAACCACCCCGGGCCGCGGATCCTGTCCGCCCTGCGCGAAAATGCCGGGATTGGCGGGAACAACCGGCACACCTACCGCGGTGGTGATGGTGATGGAACCGTCGGTGTGCACGGTCCGGACATAGAGGCTGATGCTGGTCGCATCCAGCACCTGGGTGGGGATCTGCGCGTTGATCTGGGTTGGCGAGACCGCCAGCAGCGGGCAGAGTATGCCGTCGGCGTACACCTCGACGCCGCCCAAGGTGGCCGGCAAAGGATCGGAGCCCGGAGGAGCAGAGGCGCTATTGTCGCTCAGATTGTCGCCGAAGACGGCCACTAGCGTACCCGAGGGGATCTTGGCCGCGTCCCCGCCGCCAGAGAGGTTGGCGCCGCTGGCATTGGCAGTAATGGTGGCGCTGGTAGAGACGGTAGCCGAGAGCGTGACGGAATCCCCATCCGCTCCGCCGACGCGGGCGGTCAAGGCGACCGAGGCCAAAGCGTAGTTGGGGGTGGCAAGCACGTTGGGATCGCCGTCGCCGGCGTTGATGAGCGCAACCAGCCCGTCGATGACCAAAGCGAAGGTGTCGTCCGTCTTGATGGTGTATTTGTACGACGTGTCCTGAATCTTGATGGTGACCGTGTCCTTGGCGGTGATGGTGCCGCTGAGGGCCACCGAGCCGACGGCGTAGATCTCCAGGCTGGCGGCGTTGCGTACGCCGGTCAGCGGCAGAGCCGGGGCGCCGACGGTGAACACCATGATGCGGCGGCTGTACGGCTCGCTGACGAACAGATTGGTGCCGTCCCAGGCCAGGGACGTCGGGGTCCGCACCGAGTCCGAAGAGGCGCGGCGGGCGGTGTCGGCGGCGTCCGTGGTATCGGAGGTGTGCACGGACACAAGATCGGGCTGGCCCAGCACCAGATCGGCCGCGGCGGCGTTCTGCGTGGGGATCTGGTTGAAAATCAGCACGCGGTCGTTGCCGCCATCGGCGATGAACAGCCGCGTGCCGTCGGAAAGCGCGAAGCGCGGGAAGTTCAGCGTGCCCGCGCACACAGGGGGATAGGTGGCGTTTCCGTCGCTGTCGGTTCCGTTCGACGCGCAAAGGCCGCCCGAGCCAGTATAGTTGGGGGTGGACGAGGCCATGTCCGGCTGGCCGATCTCGACGTCGGCCGGCTGCTGGTTCTGGGTGGGGATGGAGTTCCAGATGAGCACGCGGTTGTGGCCCAGGTCGGTGACGAACAGGTGGACGCCATCGGAACTCACAGCCACCGGGTTCAGCAGCGTGTTGGCGGCTGCGCCCAAGGTCTGCTTGGTGAGATCGGGCTGGGTTGCGGTATTGAAATTGGGCTCGCCCAGGACCATGTCGGCGGCCTGGAAATTCGAAGTCGGGATCGAGTTCCAGATCAGCACGCGGTGGTTCATGTCGTCGGCGACGAAGAGCTTCCCGTTCTGGAGCCAGACCCCCTGCGGGCCGCGCAAGGTCTTGGCGTTGGGGATGCGCACGTCGCCGGTGCCGCTATTGGGCGTGCCGGTCTTGAAATCGGGCTGGCCCAGGACCACGTCGGCGGGGGCGTTGCTGGTGGTGGGGATGGAATTCCAGATCAGCACGCGGTTGTTGTCGGTGTCGGCCACCACCAGGTGCGTGCCGTCGGTAGCCAACGCCGTCGGCAGGCGCATGGCGGTCTGACTAAGGCCCCAGCCGGTGGTGGGGTCGGGTATCGTAAAGTCCGCCTGTCCCAACACCAGGTCGGGCTGACTGGTGCACAGCGGGCACCGCGCCCCCTGCGGCAGATCCCCCGCCGGTTCTGGCAAGAAGCTAGCGAGGCTGAAGATGAGCACCCGGTAGTTGTTGGGGCTGGCGCCGATCCGGTTGCAGTCGGCGACGAACAGCTTGCCGTTGGCGTAGGCGAGCCCGCCGGCGCCCCCAAGCAGCGTGGTAATGACGCCTTGGGACTCACTCACAATCTGGGAAGACGCGGTAGCCTGTGCCGTGAAGGTTGGCTGACCAATGACCGCACGGGCCGCCTGGCCGGTGGCGAAGTCGGCCGCCGCGGCGCTGCCGGCAGCCAGGATAAGTGCCGCTAAACACTTCATAATGGACGGATTCAGAATCCCCTAGTATAGCAACTCAATTCACGATTGTAGGCTGTCCAGTGCCCGCCCGCCAACTGGTCCATCCCCAGCCGGGCTTCAGGACCTCTCCTCGGACCACCTGGCGGGCCTGGATGTGGTGCTCCCCAGGCAGCCGCCGCGCGGCAGGCGAGGCGTCCCGTCAAGTCTCTTCAGACGTACCTGGGCCGGGTTGCGTTTCCGATAGTGGCGATCATGGCGAATTGACGATCGGCCCGGCATCATTTACGATTGAACGTCTGACCACTGCGCCTGTGTCCAACGCCAACGCTCGATTTCTCATCCCTTCCTCCCTCGAGCTCGCCGGCCGCTGGTTGCTTGAATCGGGCATTCAGGAGCCCGGGGGAGGCCTCGCGCGCTACTACCGGTCCGACTTGTCGTCGAATGCGCCGATCTCGACGGAGATCACCGGATACGCCGCCAGCGCGCACGTGTTCCTGCACTGGCGCACCGGGAATCCGCGCTACCTGGAGCAGGCGCGGCGGGCCGGGATTTTCCTCACGCGCCAGGCCTGGGACAGCCTCCTCGGCGCCATTCCGTTCGAGGCTCCAGCCTCCGGCGGAACAGCGGACGGGCAGGCTTACTTCTTCGACAGCGGGATCATTGCGCGGGGGCTGCTGGCGCTGTGGCGGGTCTCGCGAGAGGCGGAGTTTCTGGATACCGCGCAGGGCTGCGCCGAGTCGATGGCGCGGGATTTCGCCGCCGGGCCGGAGTTCCATCCGGTGGTCGAGTTGCCCTCCAAGAAACCGGCGGCGCGGGACCAGCGGTGGTCGCGCCGGCCGGGCTGCTATCAGTTGAAAGCGGCGATGGCCTGGTACGAACTGGCGGAGGCGACCGGCCGGGCCGAATATCGCGCTCTCTACGACCGCCTGCTCAACTACGCGCTGGACGCCCACGCTGGATTCCTGCCTGGAGAGCCGGAGCGCGAGCGGGTCGTGGACCGGCTCCACGCATACTGCTACTTCCTGGAGGGCCTGCTGCCTTGCGTGACCCGGCCGGATTGCGCTGCGGCCCTGCGCGAGGGCCTGGTGCGGGTCGCCAGCCTGCTGGCGGATGCCGCACCGCTGTTTGAGCGCTCCGACGTGTACGCGCAATTGCTGCGCCTGCGCGTCTTCGCCGCGGCCCTGGGCGCCGCTCCGCTGGAGGAGAATGCGGCCGAGCGGGATGCGGCGTCCATCCTGGAGTTCCAGGCCTCGAGCTCCGACCCGCGCATCGGCGGCGGTTTCTACTTCGGACGCAAAGGGGCACAGGCGCTGCCGTACGTGAACCCCGCTTCTACGGCGTTCTGCGCGCAGGCGCTGGAGCTCTGGCGGCTGTACCGCGCCGGGGAGTTCCAGCCGGACTGGCGAACGTTGATCTGACGCAGTGACGACAGAGAATCCACCCCGAGGCGCAAGGCCACGCACCCAATCTGCGCGGCCTCTGCGCCTCGGCGGTACCTGGACTACAGGGACGAAACGGAAAGTTAGAGGACCTTTACATCCTCGGCTTGGAGGCCCTTGGGGCCCTTCTTGACGGAGAACTCCACGTGCGCGCCCTCATCCAGGGTGCGGTATCCGGAAGCCTGGATGGCGGAGAAGTGAACGAACACGTCCTCGCCGTTTTCTCTCTGGATGAAGCCATAACCCTTGGCTGCATTAAACCACTTCACAACACCTTTTTCCTTCATTCCTTAATCCTCATTCTGCTTCTGCGCTGCCTGGGCGCCCGCCGTCCGGCCCACACAAAAAAGACCGCGAGTCTTGCCTTCGCGGTCCCTCTGATCGAACCAGGCGAACAGCCATAGCGCCAAACGCTCCTAATCTTATACCACAACCGGCGCAATTTGGGACGGAAAAAAGTTCGAAACGCCCCAGTCTGGCAGGGATGCCGGGTACGCCGCCGGGACAAGGCGGAGCCTTATCCTGTCAAAAGTGGGAACTTTCCCACGGCTTCGCGTCGTATCCTGATAAGCATGATCGAGGTCGAGCAACTGCGGAAGGCATTCGGCGAACTGGTGGCGGTGGACGGCGTGAGCTTCACGGTCCGGCCGGGAGAACTGTTCGGCCTGCTGGGACCAAACGGAGCGGGGAAGACGACTACCATCGGCTGCATCTCGGGCTTGCTTACGCCGACGGCGGGCCGGGTGCGCGTGATGGGGCACGACGTGGTGGGCGACGGCATCGAGGCGCGGCGCGCCCTCGGAGTCGTGCCGCAGGACATTGCGCTGTACGAGGATCTGTCGGCCAGCGAAAATCTTCAGTACTGGGGCGGCGCGCAGGGGATGCGGGATCCCACGCTGCGCTCCCGGATCGCCGAGGTGCTCGAGCTGACCGGACTCCAGGACCGGGCTCGGGAAGCCGTGAAGAAGTTCAGCGGCGGGATGAAGCGGCGGCTGAACATGGCCTGCGGCATCATCCACCGGCCGAAGGTGCTGCTTCTGGACGAGCCGACGGTCGGCGTGGACCCCCAGAGCCGGGTACGGCTGCTGGAGATGGTTCGCGCGGAAGCCCGGGCCGGCACCTGCGTGCTCTACACCACGCACTACATGGAGGAAGCCGAGTCGCTCTGTGACCGGCTGGCGGTTATCGACCGCGGCAAGGTCATCGCGCAGGGCACCCTGGCGGAGCTGCGCTCGATGCTGGGCCAGCGCGACCTGCTCCGCTTTACCGGCCGTTTCAAGCCCGACGCCGTCCGGCGGGCCTTGCAGGACCTGGAGGGGACCGAAATAGTCCAGGCCGAGGCCGAACTGCTGATTCTGGCGGCGGCGGAGGCCTCCCGGCGGCTCCCGGCGATTTTCTCGGCGCTGGCCTCGGCGGAGGCCGAAGTGCGCGAGACCACGCTGACCCGGCCCAGCCTGGAGACCCTCTTCATCAAGCTGACCGGCAAGGAACTGCGCGAATAGCCCATGCGCTTTGTGCTCAGCAGCGCGCTCAAGGACCTCCGCCGTTTGCGGCGAGACCCGCTCGCTCTGGGGGTGTGGATCGGCATCCCGGTTATCATCGGGCTGATGCTCACCGCGCTGTTCGGCGGCGGGAGCAGCCCCACGCCGCACGGGCGTTTGCTGGTTGCCGATCAGGACGAGACGGTGCTCAGTGGGTTCCTGACCGGCTCGTTCGACCGCGGGCCGATGGCCAAAATGATCACCGTCGAGCGGGTGGAGCGCGGCGAGGGACGCCGCCGGCTGGATCGTGGAGACGGCTCGGCGCTGCTCATCATCCCCAAGGGTTTTGCCGAGGCCTACCTCCGCAACCAGCGCTTCGAGCTTAGCCTGGTGACCAATCCGTCGCAGCAGATCCTTCCGCAGATCATTGCGGAAACGCTCTCCATGGTGATGGACCTGGGGTTCTATGTGCAATT
The DNA here is from genome assembly GCA_049512775.1 of Bryobacteraceae bacterium. Lineage (GTDB taxonomy): Bacteria > Acidobacteriota > Terriglobia > Bryobacterales > Bryobacteraceae > Fen-330. The sequence goes on along the minus strand of JBEKWU010000014.1, from coordinate 4,727 downwards.
GCTGGCGGGTGACCAATTACGCGCGTTTTCCGGGGACCAGGGCGCGCTTTCCGACCTGGCGCTGTCCGGGTCCATCATCGCGCTGCGGCATCGCTACGACAACCTGCGCGCGTACCTCGACCCTCCGGTGATCAAGTTGAAAACCACGGTGGTGGAGCAGCGCGCCACGGCCTCGCCGAACTTCGCCGCGATTCTGTTTCCCTGCCTGCTGTTTCAGTCCGTATTGTTTGTCACCATGGGTTTGAGCTCCGATGTGTGGAAGGAGCGCCGCCTGGGGACGCTGCGCCGGCTGGTCTCGACGCCCTCGCGCCTCTCGGCGGCGCTCGCGGGCAAGCTGCTTTCGGTGAGCCTGGTGGTGGCGGCGGTGGGCGTGGCGGGCCTCACGGCCGGGTATTGGATGGCGGGTCTTCATCCCAGCAACGACTGGACGGCGCTGGCCTGGGTGGTGTCATCCGGCGCCGTCCTGTTCCTGCTCATGCTTCTGCTCCAGACCACCGCCTCCAGCGAGCGCGGCGCGAACCTCGTCGTCAACCTGCTCGTGATGCCGCTCATGATGCTGGGCGGCACCTTCTTCCCCTTCGAGGCCATGCCGAAACAAATGGCGGCCATTGGGCGATGGACTCCCAACGGCTGGCTATTGCTCGAGTTCAAGGCGATTCTGGACGGCTCGATCGGAGCCGGGCGGCTGGCGGCGGATCTCGCCGCCGTGGCGCTGCTGGGCGCTCTGGCGTTTCTGGTCGCGGCGCGGCGCCTGCGCGTCAAGTTCGTGGTCTGAGGCCGATATGCTGCGCGATGCTCTCTATCTGATGCGGCAGGACCTGCGCCACATGTTCCGCGCCCGCGAGACCTGGCTCTGGACGTTCCTGATGCCGATCGTGTTCTTCTACTTCATTGGCACGATAACGGGCGGCTACTCGAGCCCGGGGGCTCGGACCGAGCCGATCGCGCTCAGCGCTCCCGCCGATGCCGGCTTTCTGGCCGACCACCTGGCGAAGCGGCTCGAGGAGCGGGAATACCGCGTGGTGAGGGGAACGGAAAGCCAACTGGCTGGCTACGACCGGCTGCTGAGCTTGCCGGCGGCGTTCTCCCAGAGCGTGCTCGCCGGCCGGCAGGTCACGGTGACGCTCACCCGGAAGGGCGGTGGGTTGGGGGCCGATTACGACGAGCTTCGCGTGACCCGCGCGGTGTACACCCTGCTGGCGGACCTGGTGGTCGGCGCCAGAGATGGGACCGTCACGCCCCAGGGCTTGGCGGCAGTCGCCGCTCGGCCGCATAACCTCACTCTTCGCGTGACTCCCGCCGGTAAGCGCCTCGAGCCGCCCCGCGGTTTCGAGCAGGCGGTTCCCGGGACCATGGTGATGTTCGTGCTGCTGATCATGTTCACCTCCGGCGCGGTGACTCTTACCATCGAGCGCAATCAGGGCATCCTGAGGAGGCTGGCTTCCTCGCCCATGTCCCGCGGCGCCGTGGTGCTGGGCAAGTGGGGCGCGCGCATGGGGCTGGGCATGGTCCAGATTGCCTTCGCCATGCTCACGGCCAGGGTGCTGTTCGGCGTCCATTGGGGTCCCTATCTGGGCGCGGTAGCCGCCGTAATGCTGGCCTACGCGGCGCTGGCGACCGGACTGGGCATGCTCCTGGGCAACCTGGGGCGGACGGAGGGCCAGGTCATTGGAATCGGGGTGCTGGCTTCCAACGTCTTGGCCTTGTTAGGCGGATGCTGGTGGCCGATCGAGATCACTCCCCCGTGGGCCCAGAAGCTGGCGCTGACCCTTCCCACCGGCTGGGCCATGGACGCGCTTCACAAGCTGGTGAGCTTCGGAGCCGGGCCGACGGCCGTCATCCCGCATGTGCTGGCACTCACCGCCCTGGCGCTCGCCGCCGGCTATGCGCTGGCGCGCTCATTCCGTTTCCAATAGGCGGAACTTCCCGGCGGCTCCGAAGCGTATCTCACAGTATGGCGAGAACGGGTTGGGGTTGGTTGGCCGGCGCCGCCTTGCTGCTGGCCGGGTGCAATATCCACATGCAAGCCGGGCCGGACCTGACCGAGAACCGAACCGTCGAGCTGGCTGGCGCCAGGTCGGCCCGGGTTCAGATCGAGCTGGGCGCCGGCGAACTGCGGCTGGAGGGCGGCACGGAGAAACTGCTGGACGCCGATTTCCGCTACCAGGCCCCGGACGAGAAGCCGGCGGTGAAGTACGATGTCACGGGGGCGCGCGGCTACCTGACCCTCCGGCAGCCGCCCTTTGGGAGCATCGGCCCGAAGGCCGGCCAGAACTCCTGGGACCTGCGCCTGAACGACCGGGTGCCGCTGGACCTGCGAGTGCACCTCGGGGCGGGCGACGGGACGCTGAAACTGGGCGGTACGGCGGTGCGCGTCCTGGAGATCGAAATGGGGGTGGGCGAGCTGAAAGTGGACCTGAGCGGAGCCTGGGACCAGAACCTGGAGGCGCACATCCGCGGCGGGGTCGGCCAAGCCACCGTTCGACTGCCGCGGGAGGTGGGTGTGCGGGTGAAAGCCAGCGGCGGGATCGGCGGCATCAACGTGCAGGGCCTGCGCGAACGCGAGGGCTTCTACGTCAACGACGCCTACGACAAGCCGGGAGTGCGGCTCCGAATCGACATCTCCGGCGGCGTGGGCCAGATCAACCTGATCGGATAAGGCGCCGCATCATTCGGCGGGGATCGCCAGAAGCATTTCGACGCGCACCGGCCGGCCTTGTTGGGTGGCGGGGCGGAACTCCCACTGTTCCAGGACGGCGATGGCGTTGGCGTTCTCCTGCGGATCGCCGCTCCCCAGTACCTTGAGGTCCTGAAACCGGCCGTTAGCCCCGATGAAGCCGTGGACCATGAGATAGCCTCCGGGCCGGCGGTGCGGAGACGGCCGGAAGGTCACCCGGGGGTAGGGGGCGACCAGAGGCGCGGGAACTCCGAGCTTGACCACGCCGCCCACCACCTGGGCGCTCTCGGACTCCTCGGCCGGGATGCAGTATTGCAGGATCCACTCCTTCGGGGCGCCCACCGCCAGGTAGGCCGAGTAGATCGGCTTTCCGCTGAGGACGCCGGCGCTTTCCGGAAAGCCATCGAATCCGGAGGACTGCACCACCACGTCGAAGACGCCTCCCGAGGGATGCACTATTCGGGTAGCATCGACGGCGGCCGACCGGGTCGTTGTGCCGCCGGATGGCGGCGCACCGGCGGCCGGCGAACTGCCAGTTTCCCCATGCTTGCCCGGCGTGCCGGGTTGAGAGGGAGCCGAGCCGGCAGCGGCGGAGGAGGAATCGGTCTTGCTCGTGCCGGCAGAGGCCACGGCGGCGGTTCGCTCTGCGGCAGCCCCGGAAGAGCGGGTATCCCCAGCGGCGCCAGCGCCAGCCTGGGTTCCTGCATTGCCGGAGCGGGTGTCCGAGGGGAGGCCAGCGGCGGTCCGGCTTCCGGCAGCTCCGGACCGGGCATCTCCGGAGCCGCCCGCGCCGGTGGTCGAGGCGCCCTGAGCCGCGGACGTCCCGTTCGCACCCGTACCCCGCTCACCATGGCCGGCCCCGCCCGACCAGCCCTGCGCTTCGAATCCCGAAGCCGGGGATCGCCCCACCTGGTTGCCTGGTGGAACGATGAGATACTCCCGCAGCGGCGAGGGCCTGGACGAGATGGACAAGACGTTGGTCGGGTCTCCCGCGGCCGGGTCCGCCGAGACGCCGGTCTGGGGACTGGGCTGCTCCGGGTAGGTGGTGCGGATCGGCATCGCGGCCCGAGGAGCCAGAAGAGCCGCGTGTTGCATCAACAGGAGAGTCTCGACCGAGGCCAGCGCGGCAGGCTCGGGGGAGGGCAACTCGAGCTTGGGCGGGGCGTCGAGCAGCCGGGGCGCCGTCGGGGGCGCCGCGTAACCTGGCAGCACAAACGGCTTGGCGACGGCCAGGGGCGTCGTCGGCGGGGCCCAGAAGAACACCTCTGGGATGCGGAGGTCGCGTAGAGGCAGCATGTCGGCCGAGTATTTCGGCTGGACGATGCTCTGGTCGCTGTCGGTCCGCCGGGGCAAGGGGGGCAAGTCGAACCTCCGCTGCCGGCTGGGAGCACGCGCGCGGCGGGCCCCGCTCCCCTCAGCCGCCCCCCGCAGGGGCGGGGACGATGGGGCAGCCGGGGCGGGCTGGTAGAAGATGACAGGCTTGCCGCCAGCCGTCGAAGGACCGGCGGAAGCGATGTACAACCGCTCCGGGACCCGGATTCGCAGGGTACGGAAGAGCCTCTCCTGGCGGATCAGGGTCTGGCGCTCGACCGGGCCGGCGAGATGGTCGGCCAGTGGTGGTACTACCAGTGCGAACAGCAGGTGGAGCGCCGCAGAAGCCAGAAAGCTGGGCCAACGGCTGGCGTGCTGTGGCGAGAGCTGCGCGAACATCTGCTGCGGCCTGGGCCGGTTCGGGGGAGGCACGGCCGAACTAATCAGCGACAGCAGAAAGAGCGATTGCATGGCATGCGCGAAACGGGTTGTCCGCGGCGGCGCCCCGCGCCAGGGAGGCGACGCCGCGGAACGGTGCTAGGATCGAGGACTCCAAAACGGGACGTTATCGATCACCCTGTCGGAAGGCTTCTCGAGAACCAGCGATCGCAGCCACTGCATCTGTCCGGGGTCTTTCGCGCCTCCCATCATGGTCTGCTGCGGCAGCGGATTGAGGGCGGAGGGCTCGCCGCTCATGTTCTGCAGGTTTCTCAGACCGTAAAGGGCCAGTTCGAAGCGA